>JBKPAI010000012.1:0-59254 GCA_046726355.1 Acidobacteriota bacterium
CGAACATCCAGTCGTTCAGAAAGTGCGTCCGATTCATGCAAATCACGAGATAGCGTCCGGTCTTGAGGAATCGATACGTCACCAGCTGGCCGTTCGAGAGCAGACCGGCAGGAATGGTTCCTCCGTTGACAAATTGGAACCTTCGGGTCCGCACCACATCCGCAGCGATTTTTCACAGGCCCTGAAGGCCTGCACGCGGAACGATCCGATCCGTTTCACGCTCGAGGAGCGGCCGGTTAGCGCACGTGTGCGGTCCCCACGTTCGACGGATCAGACATGAACCCTCCCGAGGCAGTGGCGCGGACGCGATAGTCCCAATTGCCTTTGCCCGGCGAGTCCGTGACCGACTTCACATTCGCCAGGACCGTCGTTGCGACGCCCCAGTCACTATTACCCTTCTGCTTCCGCTCCACCGTAAATCCGCCTTCGTTGCTCGAGTTGTCCTGCCAGGTGAGCGCCACTGTAGTCCCGCTGACCGACGCGGTCAGGCCGCTAGGCGCGGCCGGAATGCTTGGATTGATGATATTGATCGTGATGGTGTCGCTGTCGCTCGCGCCGCCGCTGTCCGTAACGCTGGCGACAATCGTGTGGTTCCCGGCCTCGCTGCACGCGTAGGTCCGCGAGAACGAGCCGCCCGCGCCGAGTGGGCCTCCGTTGTCGGTCCACGCGAGATTCGCCGAGATGTTGCCATCCTCAGGATCGGTCGCGGCTCCCGTGAAGCTCACAGCCGTGTCGCAATTGATCTGGGCGCCGTTACCAGGGCTCGTGATGGTCGCCGCGGGCGACTGGTTGCCCGGCCCCTGAGCGAGGTGAACGGCGGCCAGGGCGTCCAGAAGGCCGTGGCCGAACGTGTTGTTCGGGCTGACGCCCCCGGACACGCCGCCGCAGGTCTGCGTGCTGAACCGCGCGGACGCACTGTCGTTGAGGATTTGTTCGGTGCCTGCGATGTTGCCTTCGTAGGCCGGCGCCGCCGCCCAGACGAGAGCCACGGTCGCCGCCGTATGCGGGCTCGCCATTGAGGTGCCGCTGAAGCTCGCATAGCTGTTCGTCGGAACGCTGGATCTGACGCTGACGCCGGGGGCGCTCACGTTCGGCTTGAGTGTGTTGGAGAACGCCGACGGTCCGCGCGAGGAGAAGCTCGCGATCGTGTCGTTGATATCGGTCGCGCCGCTGGAATACGACGCCGGATAATCACCAGGGGAGCCCGATGTACTGCAGTTCGGGCCGCTGTTGCCGTTCGAGAATGCCGGAAAGATGCCCGCCGCCCTCCAGTTCTGCACGTAGGTTTGATACCAGCTGTCGCCGCCGCCGCCGCCCCAGGAATTGTTCACCACATCCGGCGGCCCCTGCCCGCCGCCCGGGGCAACGACCCACTGCGCGCAGGCAATGAGATGCGAGCTGGCGCAGGAGCTCGTCGCGCATCCCTTGCACGCGATCCATTTCGCGCCCGGCGCCACACCGATCTGGTTCGTTCCGCCATCGTCGCCGACCATCGTGCCCATCGTGTGCGTGCCGTGCCCGTTGTTGTCACACGGCGTCGCGCCGCAGAGTCCGGTCGGATCGTTCCAGTTGCCGGTGTGGGTGTAGTTGCCGCCTCCTACGTTGCCACGATATTGCGCGTTCAACGCCGGATGCGTGTATTGAACGCCGGTGTCGATGTTGGCGACGACGCGTCCGGCGCCCTCCGTGATGGGCCAGACCTGGTCGGCGTTGATCTTCGAGATGTTCCACTCGATGGCCTGGACGCCGGCGGCCGCGGCGGGCTCGGCAGGCGGCAGCGTGTAGATCACCTCGGGCAGTATGGCCGCAACCTCGGGTCTCAGCGCGAGGGCCCGCGCCAGATCGAGCGTTCCCTTCGGCACATAGATCTTGTTCTCGATCCAGAACGGTGTGAACTCAACGCGCCGGCCGCGCAGGTAGCCGCGCACCCCGGCCTGGCTCCGCCCGGCCACGCCTTGCAGCGCTTCGGCGACGAATCTTGCGCGCGCCGCGCGGTCGCCAATGCGATATGCCGACTTGAGGTCGGGTCGATCGGCGAACACCACGAAGAACGGCGCGACCGCATCCGCCTCGGCGGTGAGACGGGCCATGAGTGAGCGGTCGATCTTCGTATCTTCGGCGCCCAAGGCCTCAGTGGCTGCAAATAACAGGATGAGTAACAGACGCATTGGTAAATGCAACTGTCGCCGCGCTGATGACGTTCGAAAGTTCATTGAGCCTCCAGTGTCGCGGAGTTTCGCGCTGTCCGTGCGCGCCTGAACGCGAATGCGCGCGACGACGAGGCAAGTTGAGTACCCTCACCTGCGCGAGACCGAAGACCCAATGAAGGGCCGCTGTCGTGATCCGGCCTCGGTCACACGACGTATCGCAGGCTCAGTGCGACGCGGGTCCAGTGAAGATCAATTGGGCCGGCAATTTGCGGGCAACTCTGCGGTAACGACGTGAACATCAGACGTCAGCACTGGAAGGAGCGCGCGTGCGGAGATTCGACAGCTTGACTTGCGCCGGGTTGTCGAGGTTGGGAAGCCGCGAATCCGAAAGATAGTCCCATTTTTGCCACTTAGTGGCATTCGCCCGCTAGGACTCAGAGGACAGACATATAGGAGGGACAGGCGTGTGCGGCCCCGCGCCGTGTGACAACAACGGGCACGGCATTGCCCCGGATCTCGTTCCTGATACGCGCGAGTCAACGTTGCTCGCGCGCATCGCGCCGGTAATAATAGCCGCGCCGTCGAGGTTTGCGCGCCGCGCTGGCCGATCTCTGAGGTGAATGACGACGAAGACGCAACGGTCGCGAGGCCGCTAAGCAATATCGGGTTTTCCTTTGCAGCCTTTGCGGCCTCTGCGTTCAATTTCCACACGCGTGCTGCAGGAGCGTGAGCGCATGTCCGCCCTGATTCGGGCTGTCGTCGTGTCGTCGCTGTTGATGGTCAGTCCGGCCGCGTCGGCCCAGCCCGCCGCGCCTGCCGCGCCAATCCTGCAGGAGCCGCAAACGATTCTTTTGTGGCCCGCCGGCGCGCCCGGCGCCCTCGGACAGGACGACGCCGACAAGCCCGCGCTCACGATCTATATGCCGCCGAATACGACCGGGCCGCTGACGGCGGTCGTCATCGCACCGGGCGGCGGTTATCAGCGTCTGTCGATGAACCTGGAAGGGCGCGCGCCGGCGAATTATTTCAACGCGATGGGAATGGCCGCGTTCGTGCTGCGCTATCGACTCGGGCCTCGTTATCGCCATCCAATCGAGCTCGGCGACGCGCAGCGCGCGATTCGCACCGTGCGCGCGCGAGCTGACGAATGGCACCTGGCCCGCGATCGCATCGGCATCATGGGCTTCTCGGCCGGCGGCCATCTCGCGTCGACCGTTTCGACCCGGTTCGACAAGGGCAATCCCGACGCCACCGATCCAATCGATCGTGTCAGCAGCCGCCCGGACTTCGCCGTACTCGGCTATCCGGTGATCTCGTTCGTCGAACCGTGGACGCACCAGGGATCGAAGACCAGCCTGCTCGGCGAAAATGCTGATCCGTCGCTCGCGCGCAGCCTGTCCACCGAAACACAGGTCATTTCCTCGACGCCGCCGACGTTCATTTACCAGACCAACGCCGACACGACCGTTCCCGCCGAAAACGCGGTGGCGTATTTTCTGGCGCTCCGCCGGGCCGGCGTGCCCGCCGAGCTGCACGTGTTCAAGGATGGCCGTCACGGAACCGGACTCGGTCTCGGTGATCCGGCGCTGTCGGAATGGCCACGGCTGCTGGCGAACTGGTTGCGCGGGGGTGGGTTCCTCAAATGATTGCGACCGCTGTTATGTTCCCGCCCGCCCCGCAGCCGGCGTCGATCCGCTGGTGGCCCTTCGTCATAACGGGCTAAACCGTGCGCGCGAATTCGAACAGCAGCTCGATGTGGGAGAAAGCCGCGCCGTCCATGCCCTCGATCTTCGGGTTCGACGATTCGATGACGTAGTACTCGTCCGGCGCATGCGCGCCGCTGCCGTGGCCGAGCCCGAAGTGGCCCGCGGGCAGGCGCAACGGATCGCCGGTGAACAGATAGCCGGGCCACGAGCCGGCCAGCCGCGGGAGCATCACCGGGTCGATTCCGTGCTTGCGATAAACGGCGGTTTCGGCACGGATGATGGCCGAATTGGCCGGCGTACTTGTCGGGTCGTAGCCGCCGCTCATGTTCACCTCGATGTCGCCGAAGCCTTTTCTGGCAAGGTGCGCCTTGAGCGCCGCGACCGCGTCGGCCGCAGTCATGTCGGGCACCAGCCGCATATCGAGCTTCGCCACCGCCTTCCCGGGAAGAATAGTCTTGCCGCCGGGGCCGGTGTAGCCGCCGACCAGTCCTTCGATGTTGACGGTCGGGCGCGACGTCAAGCGCTCGAGCGATTCGACCCAGCCGCCATCGCGCACCCAGCGGTTCACGCCGAGCGCCTTCTTCGTGGTCTCCTCGTTGAGACGATTGGCCACGTTGGCAATCATCTGGCGTTCCTCGGGCGACAGCGGGCGCGCCTTTGCAGCAAAGCCTTCGATGGCCGGATCGTTGCCGTCGGGCGTGACCAGCGTCGCCAGCGCCTGCACCAGGTGCCAGGCGGGGCTGTCGACGATGGCTTTGTAGCTCGAGTGGATATCGTCTCGAGGGCCGCGACCCCACCGACGGCCGCTGGAGACAAGCTCGCATTCGACGACGCCCTTGGCGCCAAGATAGACGGTGACCTGCCCGTCGAGATCCTGCGACGGGAAGGGCATGAAGACGCCCGTGCACTTCTTGAGCGCGGCCGCCACCTCCGGCTGGCGGATCACGTCGTTGAAATGCGGTGAGCCGATTTCCTCCTCGCCTTCCGCCACGAACACCAGGTTGACCGGCAGTTTCAGCCCCGCGCCGCGCAAAGCGTGCAGAGCCGCGAGGAAGGTGGCCTCCGGTCCTTTCTGGTTGGTCGCGCCGCGCCCCATCAGCACCGTGCCGAGGCCGGGTTTCTGCACGAGCGCGGCGTCGAACGGAGGGGAGGACCATTCCGCCGGGTCAGCCTGCTTGACGTCGTACATGAAGTAGATGCCGAGCGTGCGCGGCGCGCCGGCGTCGAGCAGGGCGAACACGCCAGGATGGCCGGCGGTGGGCATGCGCTTGACGGCGTCGAAACCCGCTTCGCGCAGCATCTGCATCATCAATTGACAGCCTTCGTCCATCCCGCGGTTCTCTGCGGCGATGCTGGGCTGCCGAATCCACGTTTGCAGGCGGCGGACGGCTTCGTCGTGGCGCCTGGCGATTTCGGGGCGCACGGCGGCAAGGTCATCTTGCGCGGCCGATGACCCACCGTGCGGCATCGCGTTGGCGCGGGCGGGCCGCCGCGATTCCGGCAACACGATGGACGCGGCGCCTGCCGCCGCAGCCTGGAGAAACCCACGCCGGTCGAGCGGCAAACAGCCTCCGCGGGTAAGGGCTCCGCTCGCGGGCCTGTATGCGGTTGCGTCGTTGTGTTCATTCGAATTCTTGCGCATCTCCGCCACCATCCTTGCGCGAGACCCTGCGCATTGTTTCACGACCGGTATCATGCCGCGAGGCATGCCGCGAAGAATTCCGAAGCATTATTATTCCTCTAGCCCGTTGTGCGGCTCGAAACGCGAACTCTGCATTCGCTTCCCCAACGAGCCGCAAGAACGGGGTAGGCGCGCCACGGGCGCGGCCCGCCGGAAGCGGCCCGCCTTCGCGCCGGAGGCGCTACGGCGCGTCCGCCGTAGCGTTAGCGGAGGCGGAAGCGGGGCAACGCGGTCCACGCGAGCGGAGGCGTGGGGGGCCGCGGGGGCGAAGTCCCCCCGGATCTAAGTTACTCAGGAGGCGTCATGAACGTCAGTCGTCCCGTGTTGTTGACCCTGTGCCTCGTCACTGCTTCGGGCGCGGCCGCCCAGCAGAAACCCGACCCGCCGAAAGAGGAGCTGAAGGAAACCGTCTCCGTCACGAAGCACACGATCGACGTCGGCCGGCAGCCGCTGCGGTATACCGCAACGGCGGGTACCATCGTCTTGAAAGACGAAAAAGACAAACCTCAGGCGAGCATGTTCTACGTCGCCTACACGCGCGACGATGTCACCGATCGGGCGCGGCGGCCGATCTTCTATTCGTTCAATGGCGGCCCGGGAACGGCGTCGGTCTGGATGCACATGGGCTTCACCGGACCGCGCCGCGTCGTCTACGACGATGAAGGGATGATGCTGTCGCCGCCGTTTCGACTGGCGGACAACGAGCACACGATTCTCGACATCGCCGACATTGTCTATATCGATCCGGTGGCCACGGGATACAGCCGGATGGCAGCCGGCGAGGATCCGCACAAGTTCCACGGCACGCTCGACGACATCAAATCGGTGGCCGAATTCATCCGGCTCTGGACCACGCGCACTAACCGGTGGGACTCACCGAAGTTCGTCATCGGCGAGAGTTACGGTACGACGCGCGCCGCCGGCATCGCCGGTTACCTGCAGGATCAGCATCAGATGTATCTCAACGGCGTCATTCTGGTCTCGTCGACCGGGCTCGATGTCGAGCCGGGCAGCGACTTGAAGTTCGCCCTGCTGCTGCCGCACTACACCGCCACCGCGTGGTATCACAAGGCGCTCGCGCCGGAGCTGCAGTCGAGGCCGCTGCGGGCGGTGCTTGAGGAGTCCGAGCAGTTCGCGCTCGGGGCGTACCTGGATGCGCTGGTCAAGGGCGATCGATTGGCGACAACCGAACGCGAGCGTGTCGCCACGCAGGTCGCGCGCCTGGCCGGGCTCTCGCCGGCCTACGTCGTGAACAGCAACCTTCGCATCGACGCTGCCCGTTTCCGCAAGGAGCTGCTCCGCTCGCGCGGCGTCACGGTGGGCCGGCTGGACAGCCGCTACCTTGGACACGATCGGGACGCGGCCGGAGCGACCAACGAGTACGACCCGGCGCTCGAGTCCTGGAACGGCCCGTTCGCGGCAGTGGTGAACAAGTACTTCCGCGACGAGCTGAAATGGGAAACCGATCAGAAATACAACATCTGGGGCGACGTCCAGCCGTGGCGCCGTGATCAGCGGACGAACGTCGCCGAGATGCTGCGCTCGGCGATGGCCGAGAACCCGTTCCTGCGCGTGCTGGTACTCGCGTCCTATTACGACGGCGGCACCGACTACTTCTCCGCCGAATACACGATGTCGCACATCGATCCGAGCGGAGGACTCAAGGACCGCTTCACGTTCGCGTTCTACGAAAGCGGCCACATGATGTACGTGCGCAAGGCCGATCTGGCAAAGGCCAAACAGGACATCGCGCAGTTCGTGGCGGCCGCGCTGGCAAAAGGTACCGCGGCGCCCACCCGGCCGACGCCTCAGCATTGAGAGCGATCAGTGATGAGTTATCAGGTATGAGTTGTGCGTATGAGCCGGCAAGCTCGACCGAGACTCGACTCGTGACTCAGAACTCACAACCCCTGACTGAAAGAGATCGCCGTATGCGTTCATCCCTTCTTCTGTCAGTGGCGCTCATGGCTTGTTCCGCTGGCTTGGAGGCCCAGAAACCGCGCGAGCGCGACTTGAAGCTGCCGATCGGCGGCACGCCCGGGCCGCTCGACGCCATCACCGACGTAGCCGGCGTCGAGGTGGGCCACACCACACTCGTCGCCGGCGCCGGCAAACTCATTGTCGGAACGGGCCCCGTGCGCACCGGCGTCACCGTCGTGCATCCGCGCGGGAAGGCCAACCTCGATCCCGTATTCGCGGCATGGTTCACGCTGAACGGCAACGGAGAGATGACGGGGACGACGTGGGTTCAGGAAAGCGGATTCCTGGAGGGGCCGGTTGCCATCACCAACACTCACAGCGTCGGCGTCGTCCGCGACGCCATCATTCAATGGGAGATCTCGAGGCAACACGCATTGCAGCCGTGGTGGCTGCCGGTCGTCGCGGAGACGTACGACGGAGGGCTGAACGATATCAACGGCTTTCACGTGAAGCCGCCGCACGTGCTCGCCGCACTCGATGGCGCGTCGGGCGGCCTGCCGAGGGAAGGCGCAGTCGGGGGCGGCACCGGGATGGTGTGCCACGGCTTCAAGGGAGGTATCGGCACCGCGTCGCGGAAGCTCGCCGACGAGCAGGGCGGGTACACGGTGGGCGTGCTGGTGCAGTGCAACTACGGCCTGCGCCGGGATCTCCGCATCGCCGGCGTGCCGGTCGGCGAGGAAATCCAGGATCTGGCCGGGTGCATCGCCAACAACGATCCGCTGCCGCCGAATTCGCCGCGCCGGCGGTGCGAGGAGTCCGGCGGCGCCGCGGTCGACGAGGCGCCGGAACAGGGTTCCATCATCGTCGTGGTGGCGACGGACGCACCGCTGCTGCCGCATCAACTGAAGCGCATCGCCACGCGCGTGTCGTTGGGGATCGGACGGCAGGGCGGATTCGGCGGTAACAGCTCGGGTGATGTTTTCATCGCCTTTTCAACGGCCAACACCCGGGCATGGTTCAACGATCATCCGGTGACCGACGTGAAGATGCTGCCGAACGATCGGATCACGCCGCTCTTCCAGGCCACGGCGCAGGCGACCGAGGCGGCGATTACAAACGCGCTGCTCGCCGCCGAGACCACCACCGGCGCCAATGACTTGCGGATCTACGCGCTGCCGGTCGATCGGATGCTCGCCGTGATGAAGAAGTACGGCCGGCTGCCGTGAGTGAATATCGAGGACGGCACGGAGGAAACGGTAAAACACAGAGAAACGGAGGAACGGAGCTGGAAGGGAGATCAGCGTTGACACAGACGATCAACGCAGAGCTCGCGGAACCCGCAGAGAAGAACAAGATCCTGGAACGCAAAGGCCGCGAAGGCCGCGAGAGGCACGAAGAAACATTCGTCTCCTTTGCGGCCTCTGCCTGCGTGTCGGACATGAGTTGTGAGTCTTGAGTGATGAGCTTTAGACTTGCGGCGCGCCGGGAGGTCGTACCGGCGCTTCGTAAGCGCCGTCATGCGACCCGCACGCGATCATCACTCAAACCTCACAACTCAAAACGTCGCCCACACGGATTGCTCCGTTCGTCCCCGTTGCTCGGTTTGATACCGTTCTCTCCGCGCCTCCGTTTCATCCTCCGGCGACGCCGCTTGACACGCGCGTGGGTTTGCGCCATTCTCCCATCGAATTACGATGGGAAGCCGAGAATCCCCCGAGCTGCTGCCCGGCACGCTGGATCTGCTCATCCTCAAAACGCTCGTTCGCGGAGCGATGCACGGGTACGGCATCGCGCAGCACTTGAAGGAAGTCTCCGAAGATGTGCTGCAGGTCGGGGAGAGCTCGCTGTATCCGGCTCTGCAGCGGCTGCTCCTGAGAGGCTGGGCCAAGGCTAAGTGGGGTGCGTCCGAGAACAATCGGCGCGCCCGTTACTACACGCTGACCGCATCGGGCCGGAAGCAGCTCGCGGTTGAACGCCGCGAATTCGACCGGCTGATCATCGCCATTCACAAGGTTCTCAACACTGCTTGATCAGGGGCGGGACGGAGCGGAGCGGGGTGGAGGGGTCCCCGCGAGCGACCGAGCCGGAGTGTGGGGCAGAGCCCCACGTTAGAAAGACCCGGGCCGTGCGGCTTGAATCGCCTCGGCAAGGTGCAGCGCCCGCCTCCCGGTCGCCTGCCGGATCTGCTCCCGGCAACTGAACCCGTCCGCGACGATGAGCGTGTCCGGTGCCGCACGCCGGACCGCGGGCAGAAGGACGCGCTCCCCGATCGCCTGGGAGATCGCGTATGTCTCCCTGGCGAACCCGAACGCACCCGCCATCCCGCAGCAGCCGGCGTCGATCGAGTCCAGTTCCGCTCCCGTTTTGCGGAGCAGCGCCTCTTCGTCGGTCATCTTCATCAGCGCCTTGTGGTGACAATGGCCGTGAAGCAGAATCCTGCCGGAGAGACGCGGCGGAACGTAGCCGGGTGCGTGCCGCTCGAGGAATTCGCTGAGCAGAACCGTCTGCCGGCGGAGGCGGTCGGCGCGGGGGTCGTCAGGAAACAGGCCGCGCAGCTCGTCGCGGAAGACCGACGCGCAGCTTGGCTCCAGCACCACCACCGGATGGCCACTGTCGATTGCCGGGCCGAGGGCGTTCAGGGTGTTCCGGAGATACCGTTTCGCCTGATCGAGCAGGCCGAAGTCGTACAGCGGCCGGCCGCAGCACAGGTGCTGGCGGGGGACCGCAACGCGAACCCCAGTCGCGGTCAGGAGGTCGAGCGCCGCCAGGCTCGTTTCCGGGTGAAAGTAGTTATTGAACGTGTCGATCCAGAGCACAGCCGACGGTTCGCTGCCCAGTGTGCCCGCGTCCGGGATACGCCGGCGCCGTGCCTGCTCGCGGAAGGTCGTGCGGGCGAAGCGGGGCAGCTCGCGCTCGGGCGCCAGGCGCAGCGCTCTTCTCACCAGCGCGCGGATTCCCGGCGCGCCGTTGAGCGTGTTGACCACGCCCGGCGCAACGGACGCCAGCCGCGCCCATCGATCGATCATGCCGAACGCATATGCGTGAAGCGGCCGCCGCGTACCCTCGTAGTAATGCGACAAGAACTCCGCGCGGTAGGTCGCGATATCGACATTGGTCGGACACTCTGACTTGCACGCCTTGCACGACAGGCACAACTCCAGGCCGGCCTTGACGTGGTCGCTCTTCCACCCGTCGCGAATGGCCTCGCCTTGCAGCATCTCGAAGAGCAGATGCGCGCGCCCGCGCGTGCTGTGCTGTTCCTCGAGCGTGGCCATGTAGCTCGGACACATCGTGCCGTAGCCGTGCTTGCGGCACTCGCCGACGCCGATACATCGCAACGACGCCTTCGCGAACGATCCGCCGTCATCGGGAAATCTGAAATGCGTCGTGACCGGCAGCGGCCGATAGTCGGCGCCCAGGCGCAGGTTCTCGGCGGGCAGGTAGGCGTCGACGACCTTGTGCGGGTTCATCCGGTTGCCGGGATCCCACAGCGCCTTGAACTCCCTGAACGCGGTCATCAGTTCCGGTCCGAACATCTTCGGCAGCAGCGCGCCGCGCGACTGGCCGTCGCCATGCTCGCCGGACAGGGAGCCACCGTAGCCGACGACGAGATCGGCGGCGCGATCGATGAACGCCGCGTACTGCTGAATCCCTCGTTCGCTCTGCAGGTCGAAGGTGACCTGCATGTGAATGCAGCCGTGCCCGAAATGACCGTAGTACGCTGCCTGATAGCCGAACTCGTCCAGCAGACGCCGCAGATCGCGGAGATAGGCCCCCAGTTTCTCCGGGGCAACGGACGCATCGTCCCATCCCTCCCATCGCGGCGGCAGGCCGGGGCCGGCGCCGGCCGCGCGCGGTCCTGCCTCGCGGATTTTCCACACCGCACGCGCCTCGTGCTTT
Organism: Acidobacteriota bacterium; assembly: GCA_046726355.1. GTDB lineage: Bacteria > Acidobacteriota > Vicinamibacteria > Vicinamibacterales > CAVVIG01 > QHWF01. The sequence continues at coordinate 11,358 of JBKPAI010000012.1, forward strand.
GTGTAGAGCCGCATCTGCGGCGGATTGGGCCCGCGCTTCAGGTGATCAATCAACTGGCGGGCGCGCCGATCCACGGTCTCGGGCTCGTCTCCGCCAAGCTCCACGAGCAGGAAGCCGCGCCCCGGCGGCATCAAATCCAGATTGGCGGCACCTTTCCGCTGCAGCCCGTCGATGATCGCGCCTTCGAAACCCTCCAGCCCGATCGGATCGAACGCCAGGATTTCAGGGACGTGATCGGCCGCGGCAAAGGCATCGGCGTAGCCGAGGCCGACGAGCGAGCGGTGCTGCGGGCTGGGGATGAGCCTGACGCCCGCTTCCAGCACCGTCACGCAGGTGCCTTCGGTTCCGACCAGCGCGCGCGCGACGTTGAATCCGTTTTCGGGCAGCAGTTGATCGAGGTTGTATCCGGAGACGCGCCGCGGGATGTCGGGAAACCGCCCGCGAATCAGCTGCGCGTATCGGTCCCGGATCTCGCGCAGCCCGCCGTAGATCTGTCCGCGGCGGCCCCCTTGGCGGATGATTGCGTCGAGCTCGCTGTCCGGCGTGGCGCCCACCTGCATTTCCGTCCCGTCATACAGCAGAATGCGCAGCCATTCCACGTTGTCAACGGTCTTGCCTGCGAGCAGCGAGTGGGTGCCGCACGAGTTGTTGCCAATCATGCCGCCCAGCGTGCACCGGCTGTGCGTGGAAGGGTCGGGGCCGAACGTCAACTGGTGTGCTTCGGCGCGATCGCGCAGCGTGTCGAGCACCAGTCCCGGTTGAACGCGCGCGAATCGTCCGCCCGCGTCCAATTCCAGGATCCGGTTCATATACTTCGTGAAGTCCAGTACCACGGCGACATTGCAGCTCTGACCCGCGAGGCTCGTCCCCGCACCGCGCGGCAGCAGCGGCGCATCGAAGGCCCGGCACGCGGCGGCGGCGGCGGCGACATCGGCCGCATCCAGCGGGATGACCAACCCGATCGGAATCTGACGGTAATTCGATCCATCGGTCGCGTACAGCGCGCGACTGCCTCGATCGAAGCGGACCTCGCCTCGAACCGTCCTCCTGAGCGCTCGGTCCAGGTCCTGCGCACGCTCGAAGGAATCGACCGGTTTGCCGTGCGAGCTCAGAGGGAGGGACACGTCGCGGGCACCAGTCGGTCGAGCGCAGCGGAGACGCCCCCTGCGCGGTGAGGGACGCCGGCCAGTCGAAGACCCATCTCAATCCCGCTCAGTGTCCCGGCCAGCATCAGATCGTTGAAATGCCCCAGATGTCCGATGCGAAACGCCTTGCCGGCGAGCCGGCCCAATCCTGCGCCCAGCGACATGTCGAACGTCTCGAGAATGATCTGCCGCAGCCGATCGGCGTCGTGGCCGTCAGGCATGAGGACGCCGGTCAGGACCGGCGAATACTCGGCCGGTTCCGTGCAGACGGTCTCCAGGCCCCAGGCGCGGACGGCCGCGCGTGCCGCTGCCGCGTGGCGCAGGTGGCGGCGATAGACGTTCGGCAGACCTTCCTCCTGCAGCATCCGGAGCGCCTCGCGCAGGCCGACCAGCAGACTCGTGGCCGGCGTGTACGGGAAATAGCCGTTCGCATTGGCGGCGAGCATGTCGGACCATTCGAAATAGGAGCGCGGCAGCTTCGCGGTCCTGTTCGCGGCGAGCGCTTTCTCGGACACCGCCGTCAACCCGAGGCCCGGCGGCAGCATCAGCCCTTTCTGCGAACAGCTGACAGTGACGTCGACCTGCCACTCGTCGTGGCGATATTCGATCGACCCGAGCGACGAGATGGCGTCGACGATGAGAAGCGCCGGGTGCCGCGCCCGGGTGATCGCGGCCCGAATGTCTCCGATGCGGCTCGTCGCGCCTGTCGACGTCTCGTTGTGCACGACAACGACCGCTTTGATGGATCGCGCCGTATCCGCCTCGAGCCGCGCCTGGACGGCGTCGGGCGGCGCACCAGTCCGCCAGGACCCCGGCAGGTAGTCGACGATGAGGCCGAGCCGCTCGGCAACGCGGCGCCAGGCGATATGGGAGAACCACCCCGTTTCGCAGATGAGGACGTGATCGCCCGGCGAGAGCGTGTTCACGAGCGCAGCTTCGCATCCTCCGGTTCCCGAGGACGGGTAGATCACCACGGGGCCGGAGGTCCGAAACACTTCACGGATCTGTTCCAGGACTTCGAGCGTCAGCCGGGCGAGCTCGGGACCGCGGTGATCGACGACCGGTCGCGACATGGCCCGCAGGACCCGATCCGGTACGTTGGTGGGTCCGGGAATCTGGAGGAAATGGCGTCCGGTATGCACCGGCGGTTCGTCTGTCATGCGCGGAAACGCATCGTACACCGGTGTCGCGGGCTCGTGAAGCGGTCCATTCAGGTGTATTTTGTCACCCACGAGCCGAGATAACGAGGTGGACTGATGCGCAAACATGGCAGCCTCCGTCCGGCGGCAGGTGGTTGGGATTCGCTTCTTCTGGTGTGGGCGCTGATGCTCCTCACATGCCCGGCCCCGGCGCACGCCCAGGTAGGCGGCACCATCAGCGGTTATGTGCAGGACCAGGCCGGCGGCGTACTGCCGGGCGCGACGGTTACGGCCGAATCAGCCGGGCGGCAGCTTGTCCGCTCGGCTCAGACGAATTCGACCGGCTTCTTCGATCTTCAGGCGTTGCCCCGGGGCATCTACAGCGTCAAGGTCGCGATCGCGGGCTTCGAGAGCCAGGTGCGCAAGGACGTCGAGGTCACGGCCGGCGCCAACGTGCGCCTGGATTTTTCACTCCGCGTCGGCGGTCTCACCGAGGACGTTACCGTCTCAGGACGGGCGACGATGGTGGAGACGCGAAATGCGACGCAGTCGAACTTGATCGACGACCAGCGCGTGCAGGACCTGCCGATGAACGGCCGCAATGTCGTCGCGCTGGCTGGAACGTACGCCGGCGTCACCGCCATCCGGGCAAACCAGGACACGTCGGACGGTCGTCAGGGCCCCATCATGTCCGTGAACGGGGGAAACCAGAACCACAATCTGTTTACCCTGAACGGCTCTGTCTTCACGCATTTCAACCAGACGACAGGGTTCAATCCGCCGCCGCCTGATGCCGTGCAGGAGATTCGGATCCAGACCCATAACTTCTCGGCGGAGTACGGCCACACCGCGGGGAGTCAGGTCAGCATCGTGTCGAAAGCCGGAACGAATGACTTCCACGGAACAGTATGGGAATTCCACCGAAACTCCGCGCTGAACGCCCGCAGCTTCTTCCAGACGCGGAAGCCCGACCAGCGTCAGAATCAGACCGGCGCCAGCGCCGGCGGTCCCGTCATTCGCCACAGACTGTTCTGGTTCGGCGCCTATCAGCGGCTATGGGATCGGAGCGAGGCGGGTTCGAGTCAGACACTCGTGCCGACCGACGCGCAGCGGCTCGGGAATTTCAGCGCGCTCGCTACTCAACTGAGGAATCCGGTCAATCCGATTACCGGGGCTCCATTCACCGACGCCACCGGCGCCTCCTGTATCACGGCCAACGTCATCAGCCCGACGTGTATCAGCCCTGTGGCCCGGGGCCTGCTCGATCGACATGTCCCGTCATCCGCGAGCGGTATCGTCGTCACGCTCTCGCCGGCGCCGCGGGACAACGCCGTATACCTGGCGCGCGCAGACCATCACGTCTCAGACCGGAATCAACTCAGCGGGCATTTCTTCGCCGATCGAAGCGACAGTTCCAGCTGGCCGGTGAATGTGAACTATGTCCAACAGGCCATCTTCAGCGATGTGAATCAGGTGGGCGTGAGCGATACCCACATCTTCACTCCCAGGCTGGTCAACGAAGTGACGGTTTCGTATCTGACGTCGCGGTCCGGCGGCGGTGCGCTCACACAGATCACGCCGCGCGAGCAGGGCGTGAATATCAACATCGGACCCGACGGACGTGGCATGAGCTATTCGGTTTCAGGAGGCATCAACCTGAGTTATCCCGGCGTGAACGCTCAGGACTACGTCAGTTGGCAGGCGAAGGACACGACGACGTTAACCGCCGGAAATCACACGGTGAAGGCTGGCTACGAATTCATCAGGCCCCTGTTCGAGTTTAATCTCGCGTTGACGCGCTCGGCGAGCTTTGCCGGCACTCGCACCGGCGATCCGCTCGCGGACTTCATGATCGGAGCGTTCGACAATGCGACAATCGAATTCGGCATAGCCGACCACAGTCCGTCCACAGTAAAACATCAGTTCTTCGTCGAAGACTCCTACAAAGTCCATCCCCGATTGACCCTGGACTACGGGTTGCGCTACGAACCGTTCATTCCGTTCGATCAGAAAGGAGGCCGTCATACCAGCTGGTCGCCAGGTGTTCAGTCGACGGTCGTGCCCGATGCGCCAACAGGCCTTCTGTTCCCCGGGGACGGCGGCCTGCCGTCGAGGCTCACCCACAGCGACCTGAACAACTTTGCGCCGCGCCTGGGTGCCGCGTGGGACGTGGCCGGCGACGCCAGGACCGTCGTACGCGGAGGTTACGGGATCTTCTATCAGCAGGTCAACGGTGAGACGACCCACGCAGCCGAGGCGCCCTGGCGCGGGACCACACAGCTTCGGCAGGGACGCATCGAGGACCCGTTCGGTTCTCTGGGCCAGGTGGAGCCGCCGCAGCAGTCGCCGGGCCGCTTCGGCTGCACTGGCATCGCGGAATTTCCCGGCCTCCGGTGCACCCAGTATCCGTTGCCGATTCGAATCGTCTACACCGATACCAACCTGAGGACGTCGTATACGCAACACTTCAGCGCGTCCGCACAGCGGCAACTCTCCGCCGACCTCGCGGTCGAAGCCGCGTACGTCGGAAAGATCGGCAGCAAGCTGGTGGGTCACAACTATTTCAACGCGGCGCCCTATATCAACTCACCGATCACCGGCCAACCGCCCTCGCTCCAGAACGTCGAGCAGCGAGTTCCGTTCAGCCCCGGCATCATCAGCGCCCAGTCGCGCGTGCTTGGCAACTTTTTTCGAAGCGCATATCACAGCATGCAGCTGAGAGTAGAGCGGCGCATGGCGCGAGGCCTGTCGTTTTCCGGCTCATACGCGCTGTCGAAGAACCTGACGAATCAACCGGAGAATACGACCGGGTTGATCAGCAGCATCCCCAATCCATTCGACCTCGACTCGCTCTGGGGGCCATCCCTCCTCGATCGCCGCCACGTCGTCGCGGCGTCATGGGTGTGGAGTCCGCAGCACGCCTTCGCACATCCGGTTGCCGCGGCGTTGCTGAACGGGTGGACGTTCACCGGATTCCACCGCCTGCAGTCGGGAAGCCCGCTGGTGTTTACGATGGGCACCGATGTCGCCCAGAACGGGATTCTGCAGCCCAACGGGCAATACGCGCTCCTCGTTCCTGGCGCCACGGCCGCCGATGTCAGCAGGGATCACGTCAGTACGGCCGACCTGATCGCGGCGTACTTCAACACGGCGGCGTTCGTCCCGTTGAACAACGTCCCCCGGGGCCTCTATGGGAACGCCCGCCGGGGGCTCATCTACGGGCCTGGCGACGCCAACGCAGACCTCGCCGTGGTTCGCCACGTCAATCTGGGCACCGGCCTGCGCGTGCAGCTGCGCGGAGAGTTCTTCAATGCGTTCAATCAGGTGAACTTCAACAACCCGAACACGACGCTGTCTTCAGCGACGTTCGGCCGCATCACCGGCGCCGCTCCCGGCCGCGTCGGCCAGCTTGCGGCGAAACTGATCTGGTGACGGTGATAGTTTCACCGCGGAGGATCGGAGCATACGGAGGACAGGAGGACAAATTCCATTGCGTTCAGGATTGAACCTCCGCGTCCTCCGCGTCCCCCGTGGTAATTCCGTCCGGAGGCAACGCTCATGAACATGCGAAGTAAAGCCCTTCTGCTCTCGTCGACGGCGGTGCTCGTCGTGCACGCGGCGGCTGCCGGGCGTGCCGCAGGCCAGCAGGCAGCGGAGAAGACCATCCCTGACAAGGTGCGGCTGTTCATGCCCTACAAGGAGTATTCGCCGGAGGACAACCAGCGCATTCTCGGCGAGTACAAATACCTTCGGGTCGCCGACATCTCCGACGGCATGGACGTCGTCGGACTGCAGAACATCGGTCTGGTCGATCCGGAGATCCACGCGCTGTGGAAGGATACCGAGAATTTCTCGCATCGCGTTGCCGGCATCGCCGTCACCGCCCGCTACATGCCGACCAACAAGCGCGAGCCGAAGATGGACAATCAGACGATCGGCCGCTGGTATCGCACCCTGACCTCGGAGGCGTTCATGGACGTCCTGGCTCCAGGGTCGATTCTGGTCATCGACGCGATGGACGACGGCGAGTCGCGAAGCATCGGGTCGAGCAATATTCTCGAGTGGCGGAAGCGTGGCATGGTCGGGCTGATTACGAGCGGGGGCCTCGGCGACACCGACGAGATCATCCATCACAAGGTCCCGACCTACTTCCGGCGGCTGGCGCGCGGCATCCGGCCGGGCCGGAACGAGCTCGAATCGGTGAACCGACCGGTGACCATCGGTGGCGTGCTGGTTCGGCCCGGCGACGTCGTCGTGGCGGACGGCGACGGCGTGGTGGTGGTGCCGCGCGAGCGGGCCGACGAGGTTGCCGAGGCCGCGTTGCCGTTTCTCGACAACGTCGGTCGCGAACGGTACATCAAGGAAACTGGCAGGAATCCCTGGGCAAAAAAGCCAGGGGGACCGGACAGGTGACCGTTTCATCTAATCGCTTCTGATGTAATGCGGACCTTTAGGTCCGCCTGGCAACGCAGGCTTGAAGGCCTGCACGAGGGTGGATCGAAACGCGTTGGGGCCAGGTCGGGGATGATCAGAACATGACCCTCGACCAGGCGATCGCTCTCGTCGACCGTTCACGTGCCGCGGGTTATCGGATCGTCTTCACCAACGGCGTCTTCGATCTGCTGCATGCCGGCCATGTCCGCTATCTGCAGCACGCGCGCTCCCTCGGCGATGTCCTGGTCGTCGGTCTGAACTCTGATCGATCGGTCCGCGTCAACAAAGGCCACGGCCGGCCGATCACGCCCCAGCAGGAACGTACGGAAATTCTCGAAGCATTGACGCCGGTCGACGCGGTGGTCGTGTTCGACGAGGAGACGCCGTACGATCTCATCAAGGCGCTCCAGCCGGACGTGCTGGTCAAAGGCGCGGACTGGGCGGAAGGCGCGATCGTCGGCCGCGATATCATTGAAGAACGCGGCGGCCGCGTGGTGCGCGTCCCGCTCGAGCCCGGCCGCTCGACCAGCGCCATCATTCAGAAAATCAGGAAGTTGTGAGGATCGTGTCTGACCACACGCGTCTGGGGCGGGCGTTTGGCGGAACACCCCCCGGAATTGTTCCTCCGCGGTCTCCGCGGTAGAGCTATGTCCACCGCCACCTCGCTCAACCTGCGCGCGCTGTTGAAAACGGCGGTCGCCCGCAGCGGCATGGACATCCCCGCTCGCATCGTCTCAGGGCTGACGGCGTCGGCCAAGGCGTTGTACGTGGCGGCGGCGGCGCAGGCGCGTCCGCGCGAAGCGGTGCTCTACGTGCTGCCTGCGGATGGCGATCTCGAGCAGGCGGTCGCTGACGTGTCCTTTTTCCTCGCCGCCCTTGAGGGCTTTTCCGCTGCTGACGCGCAGCGGACGGTGCTGCCGTTTCCCTCGCACGAAGTGGATCCGTACCGTGGCCTGGCGCCGCACGTCGGCGTCACCTCGGCGCGGGCCCGCGCGCTGCACGCGCTCGCGCACCGGACGGCGCGCGTCGTCATCGCGTCAGCGGCAGCGCTGCTCCCGCGCGTGACGGCGCCCGAGCGGCTGGCGGCGGCGGCGCTCGAGCTGAAGCCGGGGCAGGACATCGCGCCGGCCGATCTGGCGGAACTGCTCGTCGATGCCGGCTTCACGCGTGAAGACCCGGCGGACCAGCATGGGGAATTCGCCCTCCGGGGCGGGATCGTCGACATCTTTCCCGCCGGCGAGAGCCAGCCGGTCCGCCTCGAGTTCATCGGCGACACCATCGAGTCGCTCCGCACCTACGATCCGTCGACCCAGCGATCGATTGCCGCCGTCGATCAGATCGCAATCGTGCCGCTGCGCGATGTCCTCAACGACGACCGGCGTGCGACGCTGTTCGACTACCTCGCCCGGGCGAGATCGAGCCGCCTCATCGTATCGGAGCAGGACGAAGTCGAGTCGCGGGCGCTCAAGCTGCTGGAACAGGTTGCGCGCAGCTACGAGCACGTGACCGGCGCTGCGGCGGACGCCGAGTCCGACGGCGTGGTGACGGCAGAGGAGTGGGACGCGCTCGGCGCCGACGATGAAGCGGACATGCTGGTGGAGCGCGCTGAGCTGAAGGCGCGCCGGCGCGCAGCGGATCGGAGCCGGCCGCGGATCGACGCGCCGGCTCCGGCGGACTTGTTCGCCGACTGGGGATTCATCGGCAACCGCCTGTCGCAGGCCACCCACCTCGCGCACCTGGGCCTCGACAACGACGCGCCGGCTCCGGAGTCGCCGGCAGCCAACACGGAATCCCCGCCAACGAATGCCATGCCGGCGCTCGACGCGCTGCCCGCGCACAACATCCGCTGCCAGCCGGCCGTCGAGATGCGGGGGCGGGTCGGCGACTGGGTGGCCGAGATCAGACGCCTGCGCGATGCCGGCGAGACGACGTTGTTCGTTGCCGCGACGCCGGGGCGGGCCGAACGGACGATCGAGCTGCTGAAAGAGTACGACGTGTTCGCCGTTCCCGTCGAACGCGCGGAGGACGCGCGCTACGCGGCCGTGCTGGTCGCGGTGGGCGGCTTGTCGCGCGGGTTCCGGTTGCCCGACGCGGGCGTGCAGCTCTACGCCGAGAGCGACGTGTTCGAGGAGGAACGCCGCGGCCCCGAGCGGCGGCGGTCGGCCACGAAGGCGTTCCTTTCCGATCTGCGCGACCTGAAGGTCGGTGACCTCGTCGTGCACGTGGATCACGGAATCGGTGTGTTCGTCGGCTTGAAGCAGATCGGCGTCGCCGACAACGTGCAGGAGTTCCTCGAGCTCCGATACGCGGGGGACGACAAGCTGTTCGTGCCGGTCGAGCGGCTCGATCTCGTCCAGAAGTACACCGGGGCGACGCGCCCGCCCATCGATCGTCTCGGCGGCACGTCGTGGGAGCGGGCGAAGACAAAAGTCAAGAAGGCCATGCGAGACATGGCCGAGGAACTGCTGAAGCTGTACGCCGCCCGCAAGGCGGTTCCAGGCCATACCTTCAGCCCGGATTCGCACTGGCAGCAGGAATTCGAGGACGCGTTCGAGTACGAGCTGACGCCGGATCAGAAGACCGCGATCGCCGACATCAAGCGCGACATGGAGGCCCCGACGCCGATGGACCGGCTGCTCTGCGGCGATGTCGGCTACGGCAAGACCGAGGTGGCGATGCGCGCCGCCTTCAAGGCGGTCATGGACGGCAAACAGATCGCGTTTCTCGCGCCGACCACGGTGCTGGCATTTCAGCACGAAAAGACGCTGAAGGAGCGCTTCGCCGGGTTTCCCGTCCGCATCGACATGGTGAGCCGGTTCCGTTCCAAGGCCGAGCAGAAGGAGTCGCTCGCCGACCTCGCCGCCGGCAAGGTCGACATCATCGTCGGCACCCACCGCCTGTTGTCGAAGGACGTGCAGTTCAGAGATCTCGGCCTGCTGGTGGTCGACGAAGAACAGCGATTCGGCGTGACCCACAAGGAGAAGATCAAGCAGCTGAAGAAGAAGGTCGACGTGCTCACCATGAGCGCGACGCCGATTCCGCGAACGCTGAACATGTCGCTGGTCGGCATCCGCGACATGTCGATCATCGAGACGCCGCCCAAGGACCGCCTCTCCATTCAGACCAACGTGGTGAAATTCGATCAGCAGGTGATCGGCCGGGCCATCCGCAACGAGCTGGCGCGGGGCGGTCAGGTGTACTTCGTCCACAATCGCGTCGAGTCGATCTTTGCCATCGGCGATCTCGTTCAGCGTCTGGTGCCCGAAGCCCGCGTGGTCGTCGGCCACGGCCAGATGGACGAGGAGATGCTGGAGCGCGCGATGCTCGACTTCGTCGGGCGCAAGTACGATGTGCTCCTCGCCACGACCATCGTCGAGAACGGGCTGGATATCGCCAATGCGAACACCATCATCATCAATCGCGCCGACCGTTACGGGCTGTCACAGCTGTACCAGCTCCGCGGCCGGGTCGGCCGCTCCGACCGCCTTGCCTACGCCTACCTGCTGATTCCGCCCGATGACAATCTCTCCCCAATCGCCAAGAAGCGGCTGGCCGCGATCAAGGAGTTCAGCGATCTGGGCAGCGGCTTCCGGGTGGCGGCGCTCGATCTCGAAATCCGCGGCGCGGGGAACCTGCTGGGCGGCGAGCAGAGCGGCCACATCGAAGCCCTCGGTTTCGAGATGTACATGAAGCTCCTCGAGCAGACCGTGCGTGAGCTCCAGGGCGAGGAGCTGGAAGACGACCTGCGTGCGACGGTGAACCTCCGTGTCGACCTCCGCATCGACGCCGCCTACGTCCCAGATATGAATCAACGGCTGATGCTGTATCGCAGAGTCGCCGCCTCGCGGCACGACGAGGAGATCGACCGTGTGCTCGAGGAAGCCACCGACCGCTATGGGCCGCTGCCGGTCTCGGTGCTGAACCTCGCCGACTACGGCCGTATCCGGATCATGGCGGATCGCCTCGGCATCGACACCATCGACCGGGAGGCGCGCACCGTCGTCTTAAAATTCAGACCCCAGGCGAAGGTCGATCCGGTGCAGCTCGTGAACCTGGTGCGGCAGCGTTCCGATCTCACACTCGTCCCGCCTGCGGGTCTGAAGTTGAACCTCGATGACCCGCACGACCGCGGAACGCCCCGGCCTCGTGAAGGTGACGCGAAGACGCGGCGGACCAGCGGCCCTGCGACACGTTCCGACCTCCGCCCCAGCTGGTGGACGGCTCGTGCCCGGACGGGGGAAGTGACGCCGGGCTTTTCCAAGCAGGAGATCCTGCGGCCCGCGCAGGAGGATCCCCGCGCCCGCGGCGGGGTCTTCGAGCGGGTCGGCGGATTGTTGAGCGATCTTCTCGATCGGCGCTAAAATCCAGGCGTATCGATATTTATGGTGAAACAGCTCAGGTCAGCATTGTTCGTCGGGTTTCTCTTCGGTGTGACCGCCAGCGCCGAAGTCATCGAGCAGGTCCTCGTCAAAGTAAACGGCGAGATCTTCACGAAGACCGATCTGGAGCAGCGGCAGGTGGCCGCGCTCCGCCAGAAGGGCCAGCAGTTCGACCTCAAAAACGACCCCAACGACGCGCAGCTGCGCAAGGCTCTGGACGAAATCACCCCGCAAATCATGGTGGATGCCGTCGACGAGATGCTCATCGTGCAGCGCGGCAGGGAGCTCGGCTACAGGCTGAGCGACGAACAGTTCAAGACGGTGGTCGAGAACATCAAGAAGGAAAACAAGATCGAGAACGAGGAGCAGTTCCAGACCGCCCTCAAGGCCGAGAACATGACGATGGACGATCTGCGGCGCAACCTGGAGAAATCGATGATCGTCCAGCGCGTGCAGCAGAACGAGGTGTTCGGCAAGATTGGCGTCACTGAGGACGAAGCGCGCGCGTACTACGACTCGCACCGGAACGAATTCACCACCCAGCCCACCGTCACGCTTCGCGAAATCTCCGTCGCGGTGCCGGCCGATCCGCGAGGCGTGAACGTCGCCGCCGAAGAGGCGGCACGAGAGAAAGCCGAGCGCCTGCGCGTTCGCGTGACCACGGGCGGCGACCCGTTCGAGAAAGTCGCCGCCGAGGAATCGGACGCTCCGTCCAAGGCGAATGCCGGCCTCATCGGCCCCATCAGCGTGAACGACCTGTCGCCGGATCTCCGGAAAATGATCGAGGGGCTGAAGCCGGGGGCGGTTACGGAAAGCATCCGCACTCCGCGCGGGTTCCAGATCCTGAAGCTCGAGAGCACGACGCCGCTGGAGGTCATGCCGTTCGAGCAGGCCCGCGAACAGATCGGTGATCGGGTGTTCACGGACAAGCGCAAGGGGGAGTTCGTGAAGTACCTCGAAAAGCTGCGCGGCCAGGCCATCATCGAGTGGAAAAACCGTGATGTTCAGCGGGCCTTCGAGGAAGGACTGAAGCAGCAGGCGGCGCCGTCGGCCCCGAATCTGTGATGGGGGGAGGATCGACGGCCGACCAGCAATGGTTCGCGATCTGGGTCCGCTCTCGCCACGAGCAGGTCGTTCGCGAGCAGCTCGAACAGAAGCGCTTCGAGGCGTTCCTGCCGACCATCACCAAATGGAGCCGCTGGAAGGACCGCAAGAAGAAGATCGACTGGCCGCTGTTCCCCGGCTACTGCTTCGCGCGGTTCAATCCGATTGACATTCTGCCGATCCTGAAGTGCACCGGCGTCGTCAACATCGTGTCGTTCGAGGGGAAGCCGGCGCCGATTCCGGAGTTCGAGCTCGAGAGCATCCGGGTGCTGGTCGGCAGCGAGCTGCAGTACGATCCGTGCCCGATGATCCGCGAAGGCATGATGGTGGAAGTCGTCCACGGCCCGCTGCGGGGGGTCATCGGTCGGCTGATGCGGAAGGACGCGCAGCATGCGCGGCTGGTGCTGTCCGTTGATCTGATCGGCCAGGCGGTGAGCGTCGAAGTGGACGCTGCCGACGTAAAGCCGTATTGAACAGCACGGCGCCGGCGGCGCCCCCGATCGTGTCGGCGATCCAGTCGTCGGCGCCGGCCTGGCGGTACGGGACGAACAGCTGGTGCGTTTCGTCGGTGGCGCCGTAGGCGCTCGTCAGCACTAACGCGAGAAGCGCTGCGCGGAGCACCGCCAGGCCCTCGCCGTGCAACGCTCGACACAGGAGCAGGCTGAGGACCGTATATTCGAGGACGTGCAGCGCCTTGTCCCAGACCAGGTGAGTGACGGCCGGCAGCGGGTCGGGCTGTGCCGACAGCGTGAAGATTGCCGTCATGTAGACGAGCGGCGGGATCCAGAGGAACGCACGACGCATCCGTCATTATGCGCATAGGCCACGTCGAACTGCCAACGCCCTTTGCCGTCGCGCCGATGGCGGGCATGACCGATACGGCATTCCGCCGCCTGGTGAAGCGGCATGGCGGCTGCGGTCTGGTCGTGACCGAGATGGTCAGCGCCGAGGGGCTCGTGCGCGGGATCGACCGCACGCTCGAATATGCCGAGTACACGGAGGAGGAACGGCCGATCTCGATCCAGATCTTCGGCGGCGATCCGGAGAAAATGGCCGCGGCGGCGCAGATTGTCGAGGAGTTGGGTGCCGATATCGTCGACGTGAACATGGGCTGCCCGGTTCCCAAGATCGCGAAGCACAATGCCGGATGCAGCCTGATGCGCGAGCCGGAGCATGCCGCAACGGTCGTCGGCGCGATGGCAAAGGCGGTCAAGATCCCGGTCACCGTCAAGATGCGGGCCGGTTGGAACGACAGCGAGCGCAACGCACCGCTCCTCGCCAGGCGGCTCGAGGATGCCGGCGCGGCGGCGGTGACGATCCATGGCAGGACTGCGGCGCAGAGCTACAGTGGCCAGGCCGATTGGGATCTCGTCGCCCGCGTCGCCGACGATCTCGCCATTCCAGTGTTCGGCAGCGGCGACTGCATCGAGCCGGATCACGTGATCGCAAGACTATCGTCCGGCGTCGAAGGGGTACTTGTGGGCCGGGGTGTACTGAGGAACCCATGGATCCTCGCCCAGGCCGCCGCGTTGTCTGCCGGCGCAACGCCGCGCGAAGTCTCGCTCGAGGACCGCGGCCGGTTTCTTCTCGAGTACATCGAGTTGCTCCGGCACGAGCGCGTACGGGAACCGGAAGGCTTCCGCCATGCCCCCGCCGGCGTTCAGCGGGCCGACGGCGGCGGCCACGATCGATGGATCATCAATAAACTGAGGGCGCTGGGTTCGTGGTACACGAAGGGGCTCGAGCACGGTGGACATCTGCGCACGGCGATCAACAGCGCGGAGTCGCTCGAACGGCTCCGCGAGCACATTCAAAAGTTCTTCCTCTACGGCTGCACGGATCTGCGCGCCGTTTCCTGGAGCGCACCGTCCTCAGAGCTCAAAACGCAGAGCTTGTGAAAATTGCCCATTCGAGGCCTCAATTAACACGAAGGACACAAAGGACACCAAGGCCACAAAGGAAAAATTCGAGTTTTCTCCGTGTCCTTGTGACCTTTGTGGTTGCTGACCCGCCGAATGATCGATTTTTTCCCAGGCTCGCGGAACTCAGAACTCAAAACTCGGGGACTCAAAACTCAGAACTTAGAATGTAGAAGATGCCTCTTCGCATCGCCTTCGATCTCGACGGGGTTCTCGCCGACATGGATGCGGAATTGGTTCGCCAGGCCGAACACTTATTCGGCGCGTTCGCCGTCCACGATACGCCGCCCGTCCCCGCCGGCGCCGCCGCAGCAGGCGGTTCGTCGCAGGCGCCGCAGGGTCCAGCGCAGAGCAGCGCGGAGCCGGCGGCCGAGCCCGAGCCGCTGCTGTTGAAGGTGAACCTGACCTCGAAGCAGCAGCACCGGCTCTGGAAGCACGTGGAATCGATTGAAAACTTCTGGGAAACGCTGAAGGAAATCGAGGCCGGGACCATCAAACGCCTCGCCCGCCTTGCAGAGGAGCGCCGCTGGGAAATCATCTTCGTGACCAAGCGGCCCAGGAGCGCCGGCTCGACCTGCCAGCTCCAGAGTCAGCGCTGGCTGGTAGCCAACGGATTCCCGCTGCCGAGTGTTTACGTCGTCCAGGGATCGCGCGGCCGCATTGCCGCCGCTCTCGGCCTTGACGTCGTCATCGACGATCGTCCCGAAAACTGCCTCGACGTGGTTGTCGACTCCAAAGCGCGCGCCGTCCTCGTGTGGCGGGACGACGCGAAGTATCTGCCGGGGAATGTCAAGCGCCTGGGGATCGCCGTCGTCAGCACCGTCGCTGAATGCCTGGACGTGCTCGAACAGATCGACATTCCGCCGCGCGACCAGCCGGGAGTGATGGATCGCGTGATGCGGCTGCTTGGCCTGAAGGAGCCCGCCGGGGCGCGGCGGTAGAATTCGGGTTGCTGAAAAACCCAACAGTCAACGCAGAACCCGCTGAGATCGCAGAGAATTCTTGGGAAAGATACTCTGCGGTCTCTGCGAGTTCTGCGTTTTCGTACGTTTTCAGCATCCTGTGATTAGGGAGTAGCAGTCTGGAGTCTGCCCTACTCCTTATCTTTATCCTCAGGCCGGCGTTTTCGGAATTTGCGGCGAGGCGGGCCTGCGGGCCGTTTCACGTCCGGTCGCGTCGGGCTTCCGGGCCGATCGCGGTCGCGTGGCCGCCCGCGGGGCTTCTGGGCGAACCGGGCGCGCGGATCCTTATGCTGACCGCCGGGGCGCCAGTCGCGTCCCCGCTGGGCCCCGGCCGGCGCTTTTCGCTGCCGCCGTGCGTCGCGTTCCTGCTGCGGCGACTCCCACACACGCCCTCGCGCGAACCAGCGAAACACCACGTCCTGGTTCGTGCGTTTCAGCTGGTGAAACGTGGGCAGGAGCTCCTGCTGATCCCGCGCACGGAATGCCGTCGGTTTCCCGTCAATCAGGATCGTCCAATACGCAAATCGTGGCGGCATAACTGCTGGCAATCAGGCCGTTTCGATCGTCGACTCGCCTGGGAACACAAAGGAGCATCACGATGTTGAGGTCATCGGGATGAAACCTTCTCCAACCGCTTCAGCTTCTCCACCAGCGTCGTCCGTTTCATGTTCAGGAGGCGCGCGGCCTGGCCCTTGTTGCCGCCGGTACGCTCGAGCGACCGCTGGATCAGCTCACGCTCCACGTCGGCAATGAACGCGTCGAGGTCGATGCCTTCCTCCGGCAAGGTCACGGGCGTCGGCAGCGCCGCCTCCTGGGCGTGCTGGATCTCCGCCGGCAGGTCGTCAACGTCGAGCTGCGGCCGTCCGGCGCTGAACGCCATCGCGCGCTCGACGGCGTTTTCCAGCTGCCGCACGTTGCCGGGCCATTGATAGGCCATCAGCCGGCGCATGGCCTCCTGCGAGACCGTCACGGCCGGGGCGGCTCGATCGACGGGGCTCCGCCCCTCTCTGACCGCCTGATCGGCCGCGATTTTGTCGAGAAAGTACTGCACCAGCAGCGGGATATCTTCTTTCCGGTCGCGAAGCGCCGGCAGGTGGACCGGAATGACATTCAGCCGATAGAACAGATCTTCACGGAACTGTCCGTCAGCGACCATGCGTCTGAGGTCGCTGTTGGTGGCGGCGATCACGCGCACGTCGACTTTCACCGTGTGCGTATCGCCAATCCGTTCGAATTCCCGTTCCTGCAGGACGCGGAGCAGCTTCGCCTGCAGCGTTATGCTCATGGTGCCGACTTCGTCGAGGAACAGCGTGCCCTTGTGCGCCTGCTCGACACGCCCGGCTCGCGAGCCGACGGCGCCGGTGAACGCCCCGCGGACGTGACCGAAGAGCTCGGCTTCGAGCAGCGTCTCGGGGATGGCGCTGCAGTTCAACGCCACGAACCGGTTGTTGCGGCGCGGGCTGCCGTGATGAATCGCGCGGGCGACGACTTCCTTGCCGGTGCCGGTTTCGCCGGTGATCAGGATGGTGCTGCTGGTCGCCGCCACCGTTTCGAGCAGCTGAAACAACTTCGCCATGGCCGGGCTCTTGCCGATAATACCGGCGAAGCTGTAGCGCTGTTCCAGCTGCTCGCGTAGATAGGCGTTCTCCAGCCGGAGGCGGCGCTGCTCGAGCGCCGCCTCCAGCACGTGCAGCAGTTCGTCGATTTGAAACGGCTTGTTGACGAAATCCCACGCGCCGCGCTTGATGGCTTCGACGGCGTCTTTGACCGTTCCAAAGCCCGTGACCACGATGGCGATGATGTCGGGGTAGCGCTTGACCGCCGTTTCGAGCACCGTGGATCCATCCAGGCCGGGCAGGCGCAGATCCGTAATGATGATGTCAAAGGCGAACTCCGCCAGCCGGGCGACCGCCACTTCACCCGAATCGGCCTGCTCGACCTGGTACCCGCGATCCAGGAGCTGCTCGGCGACCGCCTGGCGGAGCGGCGCCTCGTCTTCGACGAGGAGCACATGTTTCGATGACTCAGGCATTTACGGTGCGCCAATATGTTGACACAATTCGATCGACCGGTCGTCGGGCGAGCTCTCGCTGAGCCTGCGAGTGGCGCGATCTCGCAGGACGAAGCGCTGTGCTACGGCGACCGCAGGGCTGACAATCCTCGTCGAAGTACGCCAAAATTTGACAGAGCCATCCTTCGTGTGCCTCTCCCCTAAACCTGAGTCGTGGACGCACCGATAGGTAAGTGCGGAGGCACGACCCTGTGGAACGTAAAACCATTTCGATCATGAAAGCTTGTGAGCTCGTCGGAGTCAGCCGTCGGACGATTTACAACTGGCTCTCCAGCGGCAAAATTGAATATGTCCGGACGGCGGGCGGTTCGGTGAGAATCTTCGTCGACACCCTCTGGCGCGATCCGCACAACAACGCCAATCGCCCGGCGGTGCAGCAGCCGGCGGCGGCGGGCTGGACCGAAGGACGGAACTAGGCCTGATGCACCAGCCGGTCAGCGTCGAGGAGCTTCTGGCGAGGAGACCAATGGACGAATCTCCCGAATTGCGTCTCCTCTTCCATCGCCTCAACAATCAGCTCGGCATCATTCTCGCCCATGCTGAGCTGCTCGAGGCGAAGGCGCCCGACGCTATGCACCGTGCGCGAGCCGCGCAAGTCGTCTCGAGTACGCTCGAGGCCATGGCGACGGCGAAGGAGATCCGCCGCATCGCGGCACTGCCTGCCGAGCTCTCCGACTCGCGGCCGGAATCGTAATCCGACAGTCAAATCTTTGGCGCGCGACCGGCCCGAATCGTCAAGCGCTTGACGATTTTTACGGTTCTGCGCACTTGCCCGGCGCGCCGTTCTGAACCGAACTGGCCCCAGAACTCCTCGGTTATCAGCAAGTTGCAGTGGTACCGCGCCCGCGGTGCCGATCCTCCAGGCAAGACCGGCTCGGGTTGGTACTGCCGTTGCGATATCGCGCAGTCGTCTGCAACACGCGGACGGTCAAAATCCCCGTCGCTTCCAAGGAGACATGATGCGCGTTGAACCCGTTGCCGCCAGTCAGAACCGCCGTATCGTCGCCGGGCTTCCGTTCGTGGAAGCGCTCGCGCGCCGGATGGCTGCTTCGATGCCGAATTCCATTGACATCGGTGATCTCGTGCAGGACGGGGTCCTGGGGCTGATCGACGCCGCGCATCGCTTCGACGAGGACCGCGGAATCAAATTCGAGACGTTCGCCGAGCGCCGCGTGCGCGGCGCGATGATCGACGCGCTGCGCCGCGATGCCTGGCCGCGGGGCGTGCGCCGGCAGCGTCGTGAGCTGGATGCCGCGCGCGAGGAACTGCGGCGCGAGCTCGGTCACGAGCCCTCGCTGGCCGATCTCGCGGCGCGCGTCGGCTCGGACGAAAAGCGTCTGAGCCGGACCATCGTGCGCATCAACACCATCGAATCGACATCGCCGCTCGCGAGCGGCGAGCACATGGACGAGAGCTCGCTGCCTGCGGCCCTCGTGCCGTCGGAGCCCGACGCACCGGACGCCGCCTACGAAAAGGCGGAAATGCGCGATCATGTTCGTGCGGCGATTCAGTCGCTGCCCTGTCGCGAGCGGAAAGTCATCGGCCTGTACTACTACGGCGAAGTCACGATGAAGCAGATTGGCGCGGAAATCGGCGTCAACGAGTCCCGCGTCTCGCAGCTGCACGCCCGCGCCATCCGCCGGCTCAAGGACGCCATGGGCGAGATGAATCCGCAGAAGGTGGCCGAATTGCGCCGGCACCTGCTCGCCTTCACCGCCAGGAAGCCCGTCGCAGCCGCCACGCCGGCTGTGGCGCAGTCGGCGCCCAATACTGAGGCTGTGGGGAAGACTACGCCGCCGGCGGTCGTGCTGGCGTACAAGCCGGCCAAGAAGCGCGCTGCTGCAGCGAAGGCGACGGCAGCGCGGCAGACGTTGAAGATCGTTCGAACGCGGCCGGCAGTCGCCGCGTCGCGGTAGCCGGGCTCCGGGCTCCGGGCTTTCGGCTCGGGGCTCCGGCGTTCAATCGGTGCACGACGTCGGCCGTTGGTCCGTCGGAGATGTGCAGTTCGAGCGGAGCGCCCGCACGTCTGACCACGAAGCCCGCAGACCACAACCGGTGGTCCGCTCAGTCGCAATACAGCTCGTGAGTGCGTTCTCGCACCGGGCGCAACGGATCACCGCCGCGCGTTGTGTTTCGGCCCATTAGAGGGTATTCTTACCCGACTGCTTTCCTGAGTCTTCGGCCCCGCGTCCGGGGCATCTCTCATCAAAGCCCTCCCGTTCTGCAACGCGGCCGTCGTGGCCGCACCGGAAAGCGTGTTCTGAGGAGACAAGTATGCACCCGTATGTGGCAGGAGACCGGATCGCGCACGTCCAGTACGGAGACGGAACCGTCACGAGCGTGGACGAGTATCACACACGCATCACATTCGACGCGCATGGGCTGCACACATTCGTTTCCAAACTGGTAACCCTTGCGTCGTCGGATACGCCTGCGCCAACGCGAGCCGCGCGGAGACAGCGGCGCGCACCGGCATCCGTCACCGCGATGGTGCGGGATTCCTCTACCAAATCCGAGGCGACGAACAGGAAGGCAGGATCTTGAGACCCAGGGTCAGAGATCCAAAACGTGATGGTGGCGTCCGACACGTCGAGAGAGCATAGCCACTCTTCGTCAGTGTCCCCACACCGCGATTGACTGATTCTCCTGATGTGGGGCTCCCCCATCCCCCACACCCTGGCCCGCAGTGCGCGCCTGCGCCCCGGCCTCCAGCTTCTCCTGAGTGGCGATCCCGATCGCACTCGGAGGCCTCCGCTTGGGCGAGCTTCTCGACTCAGTCGGTTTATTCCGGCTCCGCAAGCGCGCGGCGTATCCGACTCGCGGCAACCCTCAGCATCTTTCGGAGTTCCCCGCTGGGCAACCGCGCGATGCTCGATTCGAGCGACTGCAACAGCGGCGCGGGATCAGCGCGCGTCTCGATGGCGACACCCAATGCCTGGACGTCCGCCCGAACCATTGCCGACGGGCGCTCCCGGTCCAACCATCCGGCGTATCGTTGCAGCGTCGCGTACAGTGATGTCACGACGCCGGAACTTCCAGGGCTGCCAGCGTCCACCTAGGCGACCCTGACGTTCTCGCCTCGAGGGCCTTTCGGTCCTTGTCCTCGCTCGAAGGTGACGGCCTGTCCTTCACGAAGGTCGTCGAAACGAGTTTCACTGCACGCGGAGTTGTGGAAGAAGTACTCGTTCCCGTCGCTGGCCAAAATGAAGCCAAACCCTTTGTCACCGACGAGGCGTTTGATCGTACCGTTCATGGTCATGACGAATTCCCTTGAAATCCATGTGATCGCCAACGCGCTCTGGCAGACCCGAGAGCTGATGAGGTGCGAGCGCCTGCCCGGAGGCCGGTCGGCGCTGGATGCACGTCGGCAGGCTCACACGTGGAGCAGACCTTGACTATACCTCTTTTCGTCGCATCCTGGGTCGGCCTACCGATGGCAGCGCGGCGCGCAGCGGCAGAGTCGGGTGAAAACAGGGCGTGCTGAATCTGTCCCGTATTGCACGTTTTTCAGAGAAGCACCGGCGGATATGATTGGCGCGACCCGTTCGCGTGTGACCTTTTTCATGATTAAGCTTCGCAGACTGTGGTTCATCGAGTACAAGGATGGGCTCAAGGTCAACGCGTCGGTGGGCTTCACGAGGAGCGACATCGCCGGTTCAGTCGCGGCCCATACGAGTTTCACAGGGCGGAGGCGGTTCAGGCGCCGGAAGCGCCTGCACCGCGACCGGCGGATTTCGTCGAGGTGTGGATGGGCACGCGAGTACATCTGATCAATCCGAGTGATGTGTCCTTCGGCGTGGCAGTCATCGCGCCGCGGTGGCTGTACGTGCTGGCCGCGGCGACCGGAACCGAATGGGGTGATCCCTGTCTGGTCGACGAGACGCTGGATCCGATCGATTGCTCGACGATCGCGCCGGGCGATGTCGTCGGCATCGGCATCCACACCGCCAACGCCCGGCGCGGATATGAACTCGGGCGGAAAGTGCATGAGCTCGGGGCGTGGGTCGTCTTTGGCGGAATCCACGCGACGCTCTTCCCGGACGAACCGCACCAGTACGGCGCCGCCCACGCGGTCGTCCGAGGCGACGGCGAGGCGATCTGGCCGGCGGTCGTCAGAGATTGCTGCGCCGGTCGCCCGCTGCGCGTCTACGAAGGCGGCCGCGTGCCGGGCGATCGGTTCGTGTCCGCGCGATGGGACCTGCTGCCGGCGGACCGGTACATGTGGGCGTCGGTCCAGACCGTGCGCGGCTGCCCGAAACACTGTTCCTTCTGCTCGGTGTGGCGAACCGACGGTCAGGAACCGCGTCAAGGCACCGTCGACCGCGTCATCAGCGAGATCGTCGAGCTGCGCCGGCTCGGGTTCCGGTTCATCCTCCTCGCCGACGACAATTTTTATCCCGTGACGCTCGGCGATTTGGCTCAGGCCCGGCGTCGCGCGGATCATTCGCGACTGCACGAGCTGCAGGCGCTCCGTGACGAACGTTTCGCGCTGATGGCGCAGCTCGCGCGGCTTCCAGGCGACATGGTCTTCTACACGCAGATCACGATGGAGGCGGCCGAAGATCCCCTGTTCCTCGACGCCATGCGACATGCACGTATCCGCGGCGTCCTGGTCGGCGTCGAGGCGGTCACGAAGGAAGGGCTGAAAGACGTCTTCAAAGGATTCAACCTGGCCGGCGACGAACTGGTCGCTCGTCTGCGCGCGTTTCGCCGCCACGGCGTGCACGTGCTCGGCTCATTCATCTTCGGACTGCCGAGCGATCGCCCCGCCACCTTCGCGGCGACGGTAGCGCTCGCCGAGCAGGCGGAATTGGCGTTTGCGCAGTTCGTGCCGCTCAAGCCGTTTCCGGGCACGCTCGATTTCGAGAAATGGGCCGCGAACGAGGGCCTGCGGGCCGACCCCATCGACGGCGTGCCGATCACGCAGCATTGGCTGATTCCGTCGGCACGTCGGCCCAAGCTGTATGTGCAACATCCAACCATGTCGCTCGAGGAGATTCGGGTGGGGACGCAGGCGGCGTGGGACCGTTTCTACAGCTGGCCGGCCGTGTGGAAGCGGTCACGCGTCGTGAAATCGGCTCGTGGCCGCATCGCGTTCGTGCTGATCTCGAAGCTGTATCGCCAGATGTATGCCAACACGGGGCTTGCGACCGATAGCGCACGCGTCGCGCGCTCCGCACGGCGCGCTCACTGGATTGGCAAGGCCTGCCGCCGCCTGTTCATCGGGCGGCCCATGCCCGAGCTGCGTGTGCCGGCTCAATGAGCGCCGCGCTCTTCACAGGCCGGGCTGAGTGCTTGCGTGTCTCGAACATCGAATGTCGAGGGCCGGGGCATCGGCCCCGCCCTCGACCTTTTCGACAGACTACCAGCGCGGCTCGGATCTGCGACGACGTCCGGCGTCGGCGTACCCGCCAGCGTGGGCCGGCTTCGGACGCGCTTCGTTGACGGTGAGGCCGCGACCACCGAGCTGATAGTTATTCAACTCTGTGATGGCCGCTTGGGCCTCCTCCTCGGTACTCATCTCCACGAACGCGAACCCACGTGCCCTCCCGGTGGCCATGTCCCGCATCACTTTGACCGTTTCGATGGTTCCGGCACGCCCGAATAACTCCTGGAGCTCTGCTTCCCCCGTCTCGTAGGGGAGATTTCCGACATACAACTTCCGACTCATGAACTGACTCCTCTATCGCAATGCGACGCTCCGGACCATCCGGAATAGACGTCGAGTGGATATCGTCTCGTAGCTTGGCTGAACGTCAGGAGGAGCGAGTCAGGAATGGCTCGTTACGCCGGAGGCGGCACAGCACGGGGCAAGATCCAATCATTCAAGATACCACGGACGCGGGGCTCGAGCGTGAATTCCAGCTGACGGGCACGGCCGAGGTGGTCAACGAAAGACGTCTGTCCATCGCAGCCTTCGCGGTTCTGAGAGCTTCAAGCCAGCGTCTCTTTCACCGTCCGCAGCAGATCGGCCAGCCGGAACGGCTTCGAGAGCCATCGGCACCCGCTCTCTTCCAGGAATTCCTCCGCATCGGTGCCGGCCACGTCCCCCGTGACGAAGACGATGCGCCTGGCGAGCCCGGGTTTTGCGGCAGCAAGCGCGCGATAGAACGCCTTTCCGTCCAGACGCGGCATCTTCAAGTCGCAGACCACCGCATCGAATGTCTGTCCGCTGACCTTGAGCAGCGCCTGCTCGCCGTCCGGCGCGTAGTCGACGGTGTAACCACCATCGCGCAGAGCATCGATAACCGCGGTCGCCAGCGCAGTCTCGTCCTCGACCACCAGGACGGCCCCGCCGGCCGCAGTTTCCACCTTCGGCTCGAGCCGGACCCGCGTGGTCGACGAGGCAGCGGCACGTGCGCCGCTGACTGGAAGCACGACATAAAAGGACGCGCCGCGATTCGGCCGCGACTCGAGACGGATGCGGCCGCCATGCTCCTGCACGATCGCGTACGCCACCGTCAGGCCCAGCCCCGTTCCTTTCCCGACCTCCTTGGTCGTGAAGAAGGGGTCGAAGATCTTGGGCTGCAGCTCCTCGGGAATCCCCGGCCCGTCATCGTTGATCTCGAGGATGATCGATTCTTCCGCCGCGTCATGCCAGGTGCGGACGACCAGCGTGCCCCGGCCATGGGCGGCCAGCATCGCCTGCTCGGCATTGATCACGAGGTTCAGCAGCACCTGCTGGATTTGATGGCCGTCGGCGAACACCTGCGGCAGTCCCGCGGCGAGCGCTTCGATGACGGCGATATTGTTCACGCGCTGCTCGTACGCGCGCAGCGCGAGCGTCTCGCGGATGACCTGATTCAAATCAACCATCGCCCGCGTGGTCTGGCGCTTGCGGGCAAAGGTGAGCAGGTTCCGCACGATCCGCGCGGCGCGCTCCGATTCCGAGAGGATCGTCTCCAGGCCGCGCCGCATCGGTTCGTCGTGGGGTGCGCGCTGAGAAAGCCGTTCCGCCCAGTTCAGGATTGTGGCGAGCGGATTATTGAGCTCGTGGGCGACGCCGGAAATCGTCTGACCGAGCGCCGCCATCTTCTCCGCCTGCAGAAGTTGGTGATACAGATCCCGGGCTTCATCGTCCAGCCGTTTGCGCTCGCTGACGTCGCGGATCAACGCTTCGACGCGGATCGCACCGTGCGCATCTGCTGGCTCGGCGTGCGCCGTCACCTCGACCCAGATCGGGTTCCCGTCGGCCTTGCGGAGCCGCAGCAGGTAGCCGTCGACACCGCCATCGGCCGCAAGACGCTCGACCAGCGCAGCGCGCGCCTGCGGATCGACGAAGTGCTCGCGATCGAAGGGGCGGACGTCACGCTCGGAAGATTCGCCGGCGTAGCCGAAGATCAGCTTGAGATGAGGGTTCGCGGCAATCGTCGACGTGGCGTCCGAGTCGATCGTGCCGATATACACGCCTTCATGAACGGCTTCGAACAGCCGGGCGAACGCGGCGGCCCGTGTGTCCACCAGTGGCCTGATTGAGATTGCTGATTGCTGATTGCTGATTGTTGATTGCTGATTGCTGATTGCTGATTCAAATCAACAATCAACAATCAACAATCAACAATCAACAATCTCTATCTGCTCTCTGGCTGCGGCGTGGGCGTATGGCCGCCGTGGAACCCGGCCCACTTTTTCTCGATCGCTCCCCGGATGTCGCGGACGCTTGCGCCCGACGTGAACATCTGGCGGGCTTCGGTCGCCACGTCGATGCACACCGTGCAATCGAGACCGTGCGGTTCCCAGTCGGTGACGTCGCCGTTCGCGTCCCGGGCCGATACGAAACAGTCTTCATTGCCGCGATGGCCGCCGCGCTCGCAGCCGCAGAAACACGGCACGTAGCTCAGGACTTCAGGATGTTCGGCAGCGAACACGTACGCCGCGCGGACGACGTCGGGCGGGCGCGGCGGCGCGTACGCCTGGACGGGCAACGGCGGCAGCGCTTTCTGCGGATGCGGCCTGCGCGCGATCTCCGGGACTTCCGCAACGGGCGCCGGAGTCGGCGCCGTCTGCGCCTTCGGTGCGGCCGCGTCGTCGTTCCTGCCGGTGCGTGCGTAGATGAAGCCGCCCACCGCGACGGCCGCCGCGACCAGGGCAAGGATGACAAGCGGTGAGAATGATCGGGAACGCTCCGGCGGCGGTGCGCCGCCCGGCGTTCGCGCCTGTGCTTTGGCGGATGATTTGCGTCCCATGAGAACCTCTATTGTACCGCGATGCGGTAGCATAGCGGATTGCAAAAACGGGCCGTTCTGGCGTGGATCTTCGTGTGTCTCGTCTGGGGCACGACGTATCTGGCGATTCGAATCGCGCTCGAGACGATCCCTCCGCTGCTCATGGGTGGCATCCGGTTCGTCGCCGCCGGAGTTCTCCTCATTGTTGCGTTGAAGCTCCGCGGCGAACGGATGCCGCTGCTCCGATCGCTGCCTCCGCTGGTCGTCCTGGGTACTCTGCTCCTGGGTTTCGGGAACGGCGGCGTGGTCTGGGCGGAGCAGACGGTTCCGAGCGGACTGACGGCGGTTCTCGTCGCGATGTCACCGTTCTGGATGGTCGGCATCGATGCCATGACCGCGCACGGCGAGCCGATCTCCGCCCGCCGCGCCGCCGGGCTGATCATCGGGTTCTGCGGGATCGTGCTGCTCGTCTGGCCGGAGATCCATGTGGGCGAGGGGGGCCGCGCGTTTCTCGGCGGCGTCATCGCCGCGCAGCTCGCCTGCTTCGGCTGGGCCGTCGGCTCGACGTTCTCGCGGCGCCGCGGTCACACGGCCGCGCGGGACGAGAGCGTGCTGGTGACCGCCGCCTTCGAGATGCTGTTCGGGGGGCTCTTTCTTTTCCTTCTCGGCGCCGCACGGGGTGAAATCGGCTGGCTGACGTTCAACGTGAAAACCGCATCGGCGCTCGTGTACTTGATCCTGTTCGGTGCCATCGGTGGATTTACCGCCTACGCGTACGCCCTCAAACATCTGCCGATCGCGTTCGTATCGCTGTACGCGTACATCAATCCGATGATTGCTGTTGCGCTGGGCACGCTGGTTCTGAAGGAAGCCTTCAACGCGCGACTGGGAATCGCTGCGGCGTTCGTGCTCGCCGGGATCGCCCTCGTGAGGGAAAACGTCAGAAAAGAAGTTCCACGGAACTGGTGCGACAGCCGTCGATACGGCCGTCTCAAGACCCGAGCCGCGGACAGCATGCTGGCAAGGGAGCGGCCCAAGTAACAGGAAAAGGGGGCGGCTTTCCGCGAATCAGGCGCGGAAGTCCGTCCCCCCAGGCCGCGATCCGATGCAGATGACGTGCTTCAGACGATCGTCAAACGACGCGGCGCCCGCTGACCAATCGCACCAGGAACAGGACGATGGCGATCACGAGCAGCACGTAAATGAAATTACCCAGCGTGTAGCCGCTCACCATTCCCAGAAGCCACAACACGATCAAAATGATCGCAATAGTCTCGAGCATGCGGCCCTCCCATCCTGCACGGGAAATCTGCAACTTGAATGCCGCCATATGCCGATGCGCTTGCGTCGTGGTGGGGGCCGTGACGCTCGGCCTGCTGACGCCCACGTCAGCAGCCGGCCAGACCTCAGCTGTTCCGCCCACCAATGATGCGTTGGATGCCGTGGAGTTCTTAGCCGGCGGCATGCTGGGGCTCGGCATGCACGAGGGCGGGCACCTGCTCTTCGATCTGCTGTTCGACGCTCAACCGCGAGTGACGGGAGTCCACCTCGGTCCGTTTCCGTTTTTTGCGATCACGCATCGCAGCGACCTGACGCCGCGCCGCGAGCTGACGGTCTCATCCGCCGGGTTCTGGGTGCAGGAAGCGACGAGCGAATGGATACTCACCGGAAGGCCGTTCCTTCGTGACGAGCACGCGTGGCTGTCCAAGGGGGTGCTCGCGTTCAATGTGCTGAATTCGGTCGGCTACGCAATCGTGGCGTTCGCCAGGGCGGGCCCGCCGGAGCGCGACACGCGGGGCATGGCGGCCTCCGCCGGCGTCGACGAGCGCGCCATCGGTGCGCTGGTCCTGGCGCCCGCCGTCTTGGACGGCTATCGATACTACCGGCGAGGGTCGGACCGGGCCGCGTGGGCGTCTCGAGCGGTGAAAATCGGAACCGTGCTGCTGGTGATCCGGCACCGGCGGCCATTTCAGTAGGAAACGGAGGAGACAGAGGCAACGAATAAGGAAAGGAGACGAAGGAAACAGTAGAGGCGACGGAGCGAACAAACGGTAACAGCAGACGGAGCACACGGTATAACAGAGAGAAACGGAGAAACGGAGACGAGCAGAGCGATTCGTGTTTCGTGAAGTTTGAGTTCTCAGTGGTGAGTTTTGAGCGCCGCAGGTCTGAAACTCATAACTCAAGACTCACAACTCATGACTCGCGTCTTCTCCGTTTCGTCTCCGTTCCTCCGCTTCTCTGTGTTATTCCGTTCCTCCGTACCCTCCGTCTCCGTTCCCTCCGTACCCTCCGCTTCGTCTTTCGGAATCACGCGTCCGCCGCCGCGTCGGCCTGCGGCGGGCCCAGCGCGAACGTCATCGTGCCGTCGATGACCGACACGCCGTCGACGCGCGCCACGCCTTTCAGGCGCCCCATCCGACTGCGGAGCCGGACCACGTCGACCTCGATGACGACGACATCTCCCGGCCTGACCGGGCGGCGGTAGCGAACGCGCTCGATCCCCATGAAATACGGGAGCCGCTGCCGGTTCTCTGGCTTCGCCAGGATCATGATCGCCCCCACCTGCGCGATCGCCTCGGTGAGGATCGTGGGCGGCAGCACGGGCGAACCGTTCGTCGTGTGCGACAGGTAGCGCTCGTTGAGCGACACGTTCTTGATCCCGACGATCCGCTTGTCGACTTCGAGCTCCGTGATGCGATCGACGAGGAGGAACGGGTAGCGATGCGGGAGGATCCGTTCGATCGCCGCGTAGTCGAGCGGAAGTCTGAGGTCCATGCAGGAAACCCGGGGCCGCTGGAAATTATATAGTAGACCTGCGCGATGTCCTCGACCGCGACCTCCACCGATCAACTTGCGACGCTCTTCGCGCTGGGGCGCGAGATTGCGTCGGTACTCGACCTGGATGAACTGCTCCAGAAGATCCCTCAGCTCATCGCGCGCCTGACCGATTTTCACGCGTTCGCCGTCTATCTGCTCGACGAGAAGAAGAACGAGCTCTCGATCGCGTACTCGGTCGGCTATTCGGATGACGTGGCGCGCACGCTGCACCTCAAGGTCGGGCAGGGACTGGTCGGTGCCGCGGTCGCGGCCGGCCAGCCAATCCTCGTCAATGACGTCTTGACCGATTCGCGATATGTCGATGCAGTCCCGGGCTCGAAGGCCGAGCTCGTCGTCCCGCTGCGGCGCAAAGGCCGCGTGATCGGCGCGCTCAATCTGCTCAGCAGCACGCCGGGTCAGTTCAGCGAGGCCGACGAGACGATGCTGCGGCAGTTCGGTGCGCACGTGGCCGTGGCCATCGAGAACGCGCGGCTGTTCGAGCGCGAGCGCGAGTACACGAGCACGCTCGAGACGCTCGCCGAGATCGCGCGCGAATTCGCCGCCATTCTCAATCTGGACGAGCTGCTGACGCGGATCGCCAATCTGGCCCGCCGGGTGATCGATTACCGCACCTTCGGCATCCTGCTGGTCAACGACGAGACGAAAGAGCTGGAGATGAAGGTCGCCGTCCGCTACGGCGACAAGATTTCAGTGCCCCGCGTGAAGCTTGGTCACGGCCTCGTCGGGTATGCGGCCCTGCACGGCGAGGCAGTGCTGGTGCCCGACGTGTCGAACGACTCCCGCTACATCAAAGTCGTCGAGGACGCCCGCTCGGAGCTGGTGATTCCGCTGATGATCAAGGACCGCTGTATCGGCGTGTTCGACCTCGAAAGCCCGGAGCTCGACGCGTTCACCAAGCGGCACGTGGAAATGCTGACGCTGCTCGGCAGCCAGGCGGCCGTGGCGATCGAAAACGCACGCCTGTACGAGACCATTCGCGCCAACGAGGAGCGTCTCGAAAACGAGATCAGGTTCGCGCAGCGCGTGCAGGCGGCGCTGCTCCCGACCGGGCTGCCCAAGCGCATGAAGCAGGTCGCGGTGGCGGCCCGGTTTGCGCCGGCGCGCGAGCTCGGAGGCGACCTGTACGATTTTCTCGCGCCCGACCCGCACAGCCTGGTGATTGCGGTCGGCGACGTGTCGGGCAAAGGCGTTCCCGCGGCGCTGTACAGCGCGTTCGCCGGCGAGCTCGTCCGCTCCCGCACGTTCCGCCGGCGGTACGCGCCCGACCGGTTCAGGCCTGCCGGCGTGCTGGCGTCGACGAACACGATTCTTCACGAGCGGCAGCTCGAAGAGTATTACTGCACCCTGTGCTACGCGCTGTTCGATCTGAAGCACCGGCGAGTCACCATAGCCAATTCCGGCTTGCCGTACCCGGTGCGCTATACGGCTGGCCGGGTGAGCCAGATCACGCTCCCTGGCGTGCCTCTCGGATCGTTCGCCGGAACGACGTACGACGAGATCTCCTTCGACCTGTCTCCCGGCGACGCTTTCGTGTTTTGTACGGATGGAGTATTCGAGGCGAACGACGCGCTCGGACGGGAGTTCGGCGCTGAACGCCTCCTCGACATCGTGGCGGCGACCGCCGACCGCCAGCCTCACGACGTCGTCGACACGATCTTCGAGGCGGTTCGCGCGTTCCGCGGTGACGCGGCGCCTAACGACGACATGACCGCCGTGGCGCTGAAGATCACGGGCTAGTGGCCGTATCGGTTGATCACGTAGTGGCCTCCGGGCGGGGCATCCCGGCTGGCTGCGTTGCGCCTCCCTCAAATACTCCCGGTATTCTCGGTCGTCGCGCCTTGCCATCCGGGCGCCGCGCTCCGGAATCCACTACTCGTTCAACCGATACAGGCCACACGCGGTGGGTTCACGGCTCCTGAACCGACCGTACGACATTCAACGCAGAAAGCGCCGAACCCGCAGGAACAACTCTGCGAGGTCCGCGAGTTCTGCGTTGATCGGCGTTGCCTTACGGCGCCGCCGCCGCTACCGTTTCACGTGCAACGAATCCTCACGGATGTGCAGGCCGACGGCGCGGCCTCCCAGCACAGCGACGTCCTGGACCTTGCCCTTCACACGAACACGCTCGCCCGTGGCCGGCATTCGCGTGCTCTGCGACAGCACGGTCACCTGGCCCGTCCCATCGTCGACCTTGTAGAACCGGAACGGAACAAGCGGCACGCCCCACGAGCTGGTCACGACGCCACTGACACTGACCGTGCGGTCGGTGTAGCGCCCGGGATGACGTTGAAGATCGGCGATATCGGGGCTGCGCAGCGAGAGCGCGCATCCCTGGACGATGACGGCAAGCGCCGCAATCGTGAGCAAGCGTGACAAGGTCGTTTTCATGGGTCCGTCCCCGGGAATTCGTTGAAATCCGTTGAGCCGCGCCGAATCGTGAACGAGCACGGAATACGGCGATGCCAGCGCCTGCCTGAAGTTACGTATCCCGTTGACTCGACGCGGCCCACTCGAGTCACCATCAAACCGCGTGCCTGCGAAAATCGGCGGAAATTGGCCGGAAAAGCGCGAAGATGAGGTCGGGCGTCCTGCGATTCGGACGCCGGCCTGACCTGTTTTTGGAGCGGAGACCGCCAGGAGCGTGTCTGTGCAACGTGGAACACGCTCCGAGTAGGCCGGCTAGGCCGGCCAAAACATGGCCTGAATTCTAAGAAAATTGCGCGCGCAGCGCGCCTACCAGGAGCCCGTCCACTATGGCTCGCACGGGCTCCCAGCCGGAGCCAACTTTTCGCGAGCGCCTCTCGTCTCACTCGGTGTTCAGGGGGCATGACCGATGAAATTGCTGAAGATTCTTGCATTTTGGATCGCGCTGGCAGGTGTCGGTGCCATGGCGGCCGCGGCGTCCAGCTCCGGACAATCAAGCGAGCGGCCGGAGCGCCGCGCACACGAGATCACGATTCTGGCGGGCCGAGGTGCAGCGATAGGGGTCTCAGTCCGCGACGTCCAGCCGGCCGAGACCGGAGGGGAGCACCGCGAAGGCGTGGTGATCGACGAGGTACGATCCGGATCACCAGCCGAAAAAGCCGGGCTCAGGCGCGGCGACATCGTCGTCGAGTTCGACGGCGAACGGGTCCGCAGCGCGCGGCAGTTCGCGAGGATCGTCCAGGAAACCCCTGCCGGCCGCGCTGTGAAGGCGACCGTCATTCGCGACGGTCGCCGGACCGACGTCGAGGTCGTGCCCGACAGCGACCGAATGGCCGACATGACAATACACGGCGATTTCGGCGATCTCGGCCGGCTGGGCGATCGGCTGCCGCCCTTCGACTTCAACTTCGATTTCGACGTGCCGGGCGTGTCGGGCCGCCGCCTGGGCGTCTCGGTGCAAGAGCTGACGAACCAGCTGGCCGACTACTTTGGCGCCAGGCATGGCCTGCTGGTCACGTCGGTGGCAGACGGATCGTCGGCTGAGCGTGCAGGGTTGAAGGCCGGCGACGTGATCACGTCGATCAACGGCGATGCGGTCAGGTCGCGGCAGGACCTGCTGCGCGCGCTGCGCGATTCGTCGAATGGCGACGAAGTGACGATCGGGATCGTGCGCGACAAGAAGGAGACGACAGTCAAGGCGACAGTCGAAGCGCCGCGGCGGCTGCCTCGCGGACGGCCGGTCTAGATGCGACCCGACGCCCGATCGAGCTCCGACCGAACTCCGACCGGAGTCCGAGCGGGTCCGGCTGGAGCTGCGAGCGAACTCCGACTGAAGCCTGATCCCGTCACCCCCGTGCCGGCGCACGTTCCGAGGATGTCGCGGCCCCGCTGGTGCCGGCCAGGACGCCGGCGAGATGAGCCGCAATGATGGTGGTGAGCGTCCGGGCGGCTTCCGACCCTTCGGTGCCGGGCTCGATTTCCGCCGATAACGCGCCGATACACCCGTCCGCCGTCAGGATGGGCGCGACAATTGCGCTGTTCGTCCGCCCCGGGCCGGATCGTACGATCTGCTGCACGCCGGTGCGGTACGCTCTCGCCACGGCATTCTCGGCGGATCTCGGGACAGACGGTAACTGCGCGACGATGTGGGTGCTGTATCCCTGCGTGAAGACCGGCTGCAGGTCGGCGCCAGTCGTGTTGCCGAGCCAGACCGCGAGGCCTCTCGCTTCCATGATCTCCGCCGTTCGACCGAGCATTCGCTTCAGATCGTCGACATCCCGGACGCGTCCGAATTCGGTGCACAAATCCGCGGTTGCCTGGAGCATGGAGGCTGCACGTGCCGGTCGAGCGGCCATTAACGGCTCATTCCGAGCCGGTGCTGATTGCGTCCCCTGCGCGTGGTGTTCGCTTTCAGGATGGCTGACGTCGGCCCGCGGCGAACCTGCGCGCGGTACCAACAACAGTACGATTACACACATGACGGTCCCCAGCGCCGCCAGCGCTGCGGCCTCCTGCTTCCGAAGCGCTCCTTCGTCCGAGATAAGTCCCTCGCGTTCCGCCACTCGAGCGGTCTCGACCTGCCCTGCCGCCGTGGCCGCGACAGCGCCGCCTTCGCTGAAGATGACGTCGGCCGCCATGAGATGGTCGCCGGCCGCCAGGTATTCGCGCGTGCGTTTGTCGCTCGTTTCGAACTCGGCGACGGTGGCTTCGGCTTCCATCAGGGACTGACGTCCGCGCGCGGTCCGGGCAGACTGTCGTAAAGAGAGGAGGGTCTGTTTGAGCCGCGCAGTTGTTTCCGAGACGTTTCGCATCCAGAACTCGGGGCCCTGCCCGGCCGCGACATAGGCCCGTTGAGCCGCACGCAGGTCCGCCAGCCGGTCCGCCGCTGCGCGTGCCGCGATATCGAACTCGCGCGCCGAGGCCGCAAGAGCCGAAATCTGTGTTTCGGAGCGAACGACGAAGAAGGTTGCGGCCGCAATCGCCATCAGGGCCGCGGCACCCAGCAAGAGGCGCGTCGCTCGTGAACGCATGGTTGTGACGCTGAATCAGCGGTCAATCCGGCATCCGCGATCCGCAATGAACCTGGTCATCCTAAGTCATCCAGGTTCTCTCTGAACACCGGCTGCCCCGGATCCAGGCGGCCATCGGCGACCGCGGCCACCAATCCGTCGAAGGCGACTCTGGCTTCCGGCAGCGACGTGTAGCCCTGCTCGCACTGCAGCGCGCCTGTCCCCGAGTAGATCAGTGTGAAATACCGGCCTGACGCGTACTGCATCTGGAGGAGGTCGCCCGGCATCTCAGGATCGCCGTCCTGACCGAGCACATCCATCAACCCGACCGACCATTTGCGTCCTTTCGGATCGGTGATGATCTCGCGTTGAAGGTAACGCCAGTCGTCCATGGACCAGGATGTCATATCGCCCATGCTTCGGTCAGTGCGAGCCGAAACGAACGGCGAAGGCGGAAGGGCGCAACGACAAACCACTATTCCTCTGCGGCCTTCACCGCCCTTGCGTTCCCAGGCAGCCTGAGATCCTCGCTCGCGAAGGGTATCATCTTCGCGACGCGTTCCTACGGGTCATGCGAACGTTCTTCAATGAGCTCGCTGAGCGCGCGGGCCACCTGCGATCCGGTGAACGGCTTCGGGATCAACAGGACCCGCTCGGCCTCGCGTGCGCGGAGGCGCGCGTCGGCTTTTTCGGGGGTGTCGCTGATGATGACGACAGGCAGCGCAGGACCGCCGGCCGCGCGCACGGTATCGAACAGCGACTCGCTCATCTCGAACACCGAGCAGTCGATCACCAGCGCGTCGGCGCGATGCTCGGCGATCAGCTCGTTGATGCTCGTATCGTAGCCGCTCGAGACGACATCGAAGCCGCGTTCGCGCAGCGCAAACGTGAGCAGTTCGGCGATCTCCGGCGTGTCGTCGACGAGCAGGATGCGGGATCGGGACACGTTCGTTTCCAACTCGACCGGGGGGCTTCGCCCCGCCGGACGCCCCACGCCGTCGCTCGCGGGGGCCCGCAAGCCCGGCTCCGGCAGGCGCGCTTCGCGCGCTAACGGCGGTTCGCGCGCCGCCCCTCCTGGGTCGTCGCGATCCGTTTCTTCTTCCCTGCCGAGGGCTCGAGGTCCAGTACCCAGACCCGGCCGCCGGCGGTGTAATAGGCACGCGTATCGTTCTCGATCGTCGCGCCCCATGCCTCCAGCGTGCGCATCGCGAACGTGTACCCCTCGAAGTTGGCCTTCGTGTGGGAGAACACCTCGTTGGTATGCCAGTTGTCGTTCAGGATGGCGTCGCCCGCGTGCACGCGCGTCACCGTATAGTAGCGATCGTGCGCCGCTTCCACCCGCACGTCCCGCGTGGCGCCTCGTTTCTTGCCTTCGTTGACGATGTAGCTCTCGGCCATTGCGTTATACCGTGTGGGCGACCGCCGCGGCCGCTTCCGCCGATGCCATGTCCGCGACCGCCTTCGGGTCGGCGGCCTGCAGCAGCGCCTGCGGCAGCTCGACGCTCATCATGCGCCACTGTTCGTTCGCGAACCGCTGCAACGTCGCCACGTGCTCGGCATGGAGATGACCGAACCGCCCCTGCAGCTTCAGATACTCGGAAACCGGGCGCATGCTCTGGGGCCGGAAACTGTAGTCGTACTCGCGCGCCTCAGGGTTCCACTCCCAGATCGGATAGAGGCCGCATTCGACGACGAGCCGGCCGAGATCGATCGAGCGCGGCGTTTCGTACACAAACCCCTTCTGGCAGGGCGTGTACACCATCAGGAAGGCGGCGCCTTTGTGGTTCAGCCCCTTGCGAACCTTGTTCATCAAGTCGATTGGGTAGCCGACGCTCGCGGTCGCCACGTAACAATGCGGATGGCCGGCCGCCATCATCCGCGCCAGATCCTTCGGGAACAGCGTCTTCCCCTCCGGCACCATCGGGCCAGGGGGCGAGAACGTGGTCATGCCGCCGTACGGCGTGCGCGACGAAGCCTGAATCCCGGTGTTCGCGTACTGTTCGTTGTCGTAGCAGATGATCAGGCAATCGTGGTTGCGATACAGCGCGCCCGAGATCGACCCGAGCCCGATGTCCGAGGCGCTGCCGTCGCCGGCTTCGCAGATGATGTTCGGAAAGGGGCCCTTCCACTTTCCTTTCCGAATCATCGCTTCGTACGCGGCCGCCACGCCCGCGGTGAAGCTGCCGGCGCTCCCGATCTGCGTATGCGCCCAGGGCACGTTGTACGGGGTGCAGAGATACGAGCTGTTGGCGACGTACATGCAGCCGGTCGGTCCCACCAGAATGGTGTTGTCCCCGGCGGCCTTGCTCGTCATCCGGTACTGAATCGACGGACCGCAGCCGGCGCACGTCCGGTGGCCCGGCACGAACGGCTCGGTCTGCGGCAGATCGGGGTTGTAGAACCGTGCGCCCTGATTCGCGCTCCCGAGCATCGGCAGCATCTGTCGTTCGACTTCAATCGCGGGCATCGTTCCTCCACAGCAGGCCTGAAGGCCTGCGCTACAGCTGTTTCCGTAGCGCAGCCCTTCAGGGCTGCCATCAGATCTTACTCTTCGAACCCGACCCAGTGGGTCCGCTTCTCGGCCTTTCCGCGTTTCTGCGCGTCGAGCATCTTGCCTGTCATCCAGTAGAACTCTTTGAGCACGATGGCCTCGCCGCCCATACCGGCCATGAACGAGATGACGATCGGGCGGACGGGGCTTTCGTACAACGCGGCGCACGCCTCGGCATAGAGCGAGCCGCCGCTGCTGACGCTGCCCAGGCCCATGTTGGTTTCGATGACGCCGACGACCTTGAACTTGCTGAGCGATTCCATGACGCGGTCGGTCGGATAAGGCCGGATCGTCCGCAGGCGTACCAGACCGACGTTGGCGCCGCGCGCCCGCATGTGGCGGATCGCATGGCGCGCGGTCACGGCGTGGCCGCCCTGCATGAAGAAGACGACGTCTGCGCCGTCGGTCATGAACTCCTCGACCCACGGATCGTAGCGGCGGCCGAAGATTCGCGCGAACTGGTCGTGCACGTCCTCGATGACCGGCACCGCGCCCTCCATCGCGCGCGCCCGCTCCAACTGCAGCGGCGGCCCTTGCTCGGGCATGATCTGCGGCCCGTGCGAGACCGGATGCCGCGGGTCGAGCGGGTACGGATGCTTGTACGGCGGCAGGAACTCCTTGACCTGCCCCGGGTCGGGCAACTCGCAATCGGTCGTGATGTGGGAGACGAAGAACCCGTCCTGACAGACCATCTGGGGGAGGAGCACGCGCGGGTCCTCACCGATGCGATAGGCCATCAGATGGTTGTCGAACGCTTCCTGCGCGTCGCACGACCATCCCATCAGCCAGCCCATGTCGCGCGTGGACAGCGCGTCGGTATGTTCGGATCCGAAATCACCCGGCGGGTCGAGCGTGCGGTCGGCGATCATCATCTGCACCGGCATGCGGCTGCCGGAGATGGGGGAGTACAGCTCGTAGGCGAACTGGACGCCGACCCCCGAGCTGCCGGTGAACACGCGTGCGCCGCTCGAGGAGGCGCCATGCGCGATGCTCAGCTGCGAGTGCTCGCTGTCCGCCACAATGTACTCGGCGTCGAGTTCGCCGTTCGCCACCATCTGCGCCAGCGCCATCATCGTCGCGGTGTAGGGGCGGATCGGGTACGCAGTGATCACATCGACGTCCGCGTATTTCGCCGCCTGGGCCGACGCCACGCAGCCGTTGATCCGGACCGTCTTCTTTTTCTTTTCAACTACAGTCGCCATGGCATGGCTCCCCGATTCGGGTCTTGTGAACTTAGAATTCTGCTTCTCTTGTACTTCACCCTCTGGCCGGCCTGCCGATTCCATTCTCAAGCGGCAAATTTGGTCAGCGCCAGTTTTCGATATCCTTCGGCGGCTGCTCCGGCAGCTTCCGCAACTCCTCCGCCTGACGGCCGTGCAGTCCCGGTGTAATGGCAAATGCCGTATCCATCCGGATGACTCCGGTGTCGAAATCGAGCTCCGGCACGCCTTCGAGACAGCCGGTCGGACATTCCTCGATACACACGCGGCACCCTTTGCAATAGTCGACCAGGATCTTGTACAAGCCGTTCGAGCGGTCGAAGCGGATGATACACGGCTCCGGACACACCAGATAACAGTTGTCGCACGCGTTACACGTTCCGCAGCTGAAGCACCGGTTCGCTTCTTCGATCGCCTGCTCTTCGCTGTAGGCCTGAATGACCTCGTCCTGGGTGCGCCGTCGACTTGACGGCGCCAGCATGTCCTGCTTCACGCGCGCGAAGTGCGGGAAGTACGTCATGTTCATCCGGTTCAGATCGGTGATGACGTCGACCGGCACCGTTCGCTCCTGCAGCGGCTCGCCGCGGAGCACCTTGTCCAGATGGAACGCGACGCGCTTGCCGTCGCCGACGGCATTGACGACCATCAGCGGCTGACCCGACCCGAGCTGCACCACGTCGCCGGCGGCGAAGAACATCGTCGTGCCCAGACGGCCGAACCGGTCGATCTTGATTGTTCCTCGCTCGTTCTTGAACTCCTCCGGCAGCCAGTTCAGCGACGCATGCTGCCCGACGGCGATAATCACGTTGTCGACGGCGAACCGCTTCGCTGCCGTCTCCCGGTCGACGGCGATGGGCGATGCGTTGATCGCGCCGGTGAACCGCGCCGGGTGCAGCTGCAGCGCTTCGACCCTGCCGTTGCCCAGCACCGCTGTCATGGCGACGCCGTGCATCAACTCGACGCCTTCCTCGATCATGTCGTGCAGATCTTCGGGCACGCACGGCATATCGGCGGTGCCGGCCTCCACGGTAATCATCGTCACTTCTTCGGCGCCCTGGCGGAGCGCTTCACGCGCGCAGTCGATGGCGGTATTGCCGCCGCCAATCACTGCCACGCGCGGCCCGAGCTTGACCTTCGAGGTGCCCATGCCGATGTCGCGGAGGAACGGCAGCCCGTAGATCACGCCGTCCTTGTCTTCACCGTCGGCCCGGACCGTGTTTGGTTCGGTGAGACCGACGGCAAGCACGCAGGCGTCGTAGTTCTGCTTCAGATCCTCCCACGTGACGTCCTTGCCGACCTCGGTGCTGGTCTTGATGGTGATGCCGAGCTCGACGAGCCGCTCGATCTCGCGATCGAGCACGTGCTGCGGCAGAACCCAATCCGGAATGCCGCCGCGATTGAGCCCGCCGGCCCTGGGCGACTTCTCGAGCATCGTGACCGCGTATCCGAGGCGCGCGAGCTGATACGCGGCGCTGTGTCCCGCCGGTCCCGATCCGACGACCGCCACCTTCTTGCCGTTCGGCGCTCCGGCCTTCACGACGTCGCGCGGCAACGCCTGGCCCAGGTCGCCGAGAAACCGCTCGACGGCGCGAATCGAGATCGCTTCGTCGTACTGTCCGCGGTTGCAGGCCTGCTCGCATGGGTGATAACAGACCCGGCCCGTCACCGACGGGAACGGCATGTCTTCCTTGATGAGCGCGTACGCGTCCAGGTATTTGCCGCGCTTCACCAGATCGAGGTAGCCCTGAATCTTCTCGTTGGTGCCGCAGGCGTTGTTGCACGGCGGCATCTTGTCGCGATACACGGGCCGGATCGCCCGCCAGTTGCCGGTCGGGAACAGATCCTGGCCCTTTTGTGACGGCGCGGGGGTAATGCCGGCGAACGGAACCTGAAGCCAGTCGGGGATGTGGGTACCTTTGGTGGACATCGATTTCCCTTCAACTCACAATGGACGGTTGAAACCAACCACAAAGAGCATCAAGGGAACCACAAAGAGCACAAAGGTCACAAAGAAGATTCTTGGCAAGTGTGTCGTGCGCGTAATCTTTGTAGTTTCCCATCTCTTCTTTGTGGTCTTCGTGGTCTTTGTGGTTCCTTCGAGGTCTTTGTGGTTCCTATGCCGCCACCGGGTTCAACGGCAAAATGTGCAATTCATCCAGCGCGGCCCGGAACGCCCCCTGGTTCGCAATCATCGGCTCGATCGTTTCCAACTTCACGATTCCTGTCGACTTGACCACGGCCGCGATCAGCGGTGCGGCAATGTCCGGGGCGATGGCTTTGCTCCGCTCGGCTGCTCCCTCGGTCGACAGCCGATCGAGGCCCAGCTCACCGAGCCGGTAATAGAGCCACTTGTGGTCGGCCAGCTTTGCCGCGTCGACGCACACCAGCTGCGCGAGGCGCTCGGGGCCGGGCACGAACCGGATCATGTATTCCGGGCTGTAGTGCGAGTTGATGATCAGCGTCCCGCCCGCCGGCATGCCCCTCATGTAATCCCAGCCCTTGACCATCGTCTGTTCCACGAGGACGACGATGTTCGGCTGCTCGTTCTCGTAGGTGAGGGCGTTTTCAATCTCGTGGTCGCTGACGCGGCAGTATTTGCGCGTGGGCGCGTTGGTGCGATCCGGGTTGTCGACGTAGTTCTCCATCGCCTGTGCGAATCGGCCTTCGATCCGCGCCGACGCCGCGACCGCGTTGACGATGTCGCGGCCCTCCTTGTCCATGATGATCCCGCGCGTCCAGACCGTGAGCTCCGTATATGCCATGATTCAGTCCTCTTGACTCGTTCCGTTTCACACCTCGGTGGTGTCCGGCTTCAACCGGACGGATCCGCCTGAAGACGGAAACTACCAAGGCTGCTTGGGGGACTCTGGAAGGCCGCCCCCGCCTGTGAGAGGTCGAACACGGCCGCGAAGTGGCTCCGATCGACCATAAACGGCCCGCCCTTCGCCTGGAATTCTGAGATGGCCAGCAGCGTGGCCTTCTTGCACGCGCTCTCGATGTCGGCGCCGGTGAACCCTTCCGTGCGCGCGGCAAGGCCGTCGATGTCGACGTCCGGAGCGAGCGGCACCTGCCGGCAGCACAGGCGGAAGATCGCCGCGCGGTCCGCGGTGCCCGGTTCGGCAAAGCGAACGATATAGTCGAACCGGCCACTGCGCAAGAGCGCCGGGTCCACGCGCTCCGGGCGATTGGTGGCCGCCAGCAGGATCACCCCTTTGACGTCGCGTAAATTGTCGATTTCCCGAAGCAGCTGACTGAGCATGCGCTGGTGCACGTCGGTCCCGGACTGATCGCCGGCGGTTCTCGGCGCGATCGCATCGACGGTGTCGAAGAACAGCAGACAGGGCGCTGTGCGCCGCGCCTTTTTGAACACCTCGCGCAGCGCTTTCTCGGATTCGCCCAGCCATCTCGAATACAACTGCGGGCCGTCGACGGCGATGAGCGGCAGCTGCTTCTCGCCGGACAGCGCGCGCGCGATCGCGGTCTTGCCCGTTCCCGAGGGTCCGACCAGCAGCAGGCCCCGGGGCGGCGTCAACCCGGCGCGTTCGTAGATGGCATCGTGGACGTGCGAGTGCTCGATCACCGCATCGAGCATGCGTTTCACGTCGGCGAGCCCGCCGATTGAGGCAAACGTCTCCGCCGTCTTCTCGATCAAGAGCTCACGGGTCGCGCTCGGCTCGACTTCCTGCAGCCCCGCGAGGAAGTCTGCCTGCGCCACCTGCAGCGCCGACAGGTCGTCGGGCTCGCCGCTGACCTCCGCCGCCGGGCCGGACAGAAACCGCCGCAGCGCGATCAGGCCGACTTCCTGGCACAGGGCCTCCAGGTCCGCGCCGACAAAGCCGTGCGAATGTTCGGCAACGGCCGCCAGGTCGACGTCAGCGGCAAGCGGCATCGCCCGCGTGTGGATGCGGAGGATCTGCAGCCGGGCCTGGGTATTCGGCACGCCGATGTCGATTTCGCGATCGAACCGGCCCGGGCGCCGCAGAGCCGGGTCGAGCACCTCGGGGATGTTGGTGGCGCCGATGACGATGACCTGACCGCGCGACACGAACCCGTCCATCAGGCTCAGAAGCTGCGCGACCACGCGCTTTTCCACCTCGCCGGCGACGTCGGTGCGCTTCGGCGCGACGGCATCGATTTCGTCGATGAACAGGATCGAGGGCGCATGCCGGGCAGCCTCCTCGAAGACTTCGCGGAGCCTGGCCTCGCTCTCGCCGTAGAACTTCCGCATGATCTCGGGGCCGTTGAGATGAATGAAATGCACGCGGCTTTCCGCCGCGACGGCCCGCGCGAGCAGCGTCTTGCCGGTACCGGGCGGTCCGTACAACAGCACGCCCTTCGGCGCGAGGATCCCGAGCCGTTCGAAGGCCCGCGGGTGCTTCAACGGCAGTTCGACGATCTCGCGCACGCGCGCGACCTCGCGCTCCAGCCCGCCGATGTCCTCGTACGAGACCGCCGGCGCGCGGGCGGCGGTGGGCTCGCCTTCGACGACGCGAATGTCGGTGCGGGCACCGATGATCACCGGACCGGTCGGTATCGTGCGGACGACCTGAAAGTTCACTGCCTTCGCGAACGTCGGCACCCGGACTGCAGCGCCGGCCACGACCGGCACGCCGATGAGATCGTCGAGCATCCGGTCCGGCGCAATGATGGCCGGCGCGGCTCCGTCCCACATGGGCGAGAGCCGCACGGCCACCGCGTCCGACGCTGCGATGGCAGCCACCGACACCGGTTCCTGGAGGCCGGCGCCGCAGTTGCTGCGCAGCGTGCCGTCGATCTGAATCACCCCGTCGGCCCTGGTTTCTGTCGCTTCGGCCCGGGCGACCGCAACGGTCCGCCCCGTGATCCGAAGGATGTTCCCCGGCCCGGCGTGGATGCGCCGCAGGTCGGCTTCGGACAACCGCGCAATCGCGTGGCCGATGTCCTCGACGCGCGCCTCCGCCACCCGTAGCGTGATGGTCGTGACCGGCGAGGCGGCGGGCTCCGTCATGATCGGGTCTCGAAGTGACGCTGCAGCTGGTCGGCGAAGCGGGCGAACAGCCCCGACAGGCGGTCGCCCTCCGGGTGATCCGGCACGTGAGCGGTGACGGCGACGGCGGTGGTGCCGTTGCCGAGATCGGTCAGCAGAATCGTCCCGAGATTGGTGTGCTCGATCGCCCAGCCGTCGGCCTTCACCGAGGTGACCGACATGCTGACGGTGGTGGTGCTGCTCTCCCAGGGCACGGCGATCGCGCTGACGTGCCCCTGTGCCTGGGCGTACTGCTCGATGGCGCGGGACACGGCGCGCGGCGATCCGCAGATCACGAATTGTTTCGCCTCGTCCCCCACTGCGGTGTGACCCACGATGCTGCCGGGCTCCTCGTTTTTCTTCTTTCTTCTTTTCTTCTTGCGCCGGGCCGCCGTGCTAGACTGGCCCAGTGGTCGGACCAGTTGGCAAAAGTCTGACACCCGTCGTGGAGCCTGTCAAGGCGCGTGCGCCCCGGGCGCGCCGCGGCAGCGCCCGCGCCGCCCTGCTCGAACCGATCCGGAAGACGCGGCTGGCGGAGGAAATCGCCGATCGCATTCGCGTACTGATCCTCGACGGCACCTTTCCCGACCGGCAGCCGCTGCCGGGCGAGCGCCTGCTGGCCGAACGCTTCGGCGTGAGCCGCGGGTCGATTCGCGACGCGCTGCGCATGCTCGAGACGATCGGGCTGCTCGAAACGCGGCACGGGCAGGGCACGTTCCCGCGCGAGCTGGACGTGAACAAGCTGGTCGCGCCGCTCGCGTCGGTGCTGACCTACCGGCACGATCTGCGAGACGAGCTGCTGGATGTGCGGCGGATGTTCGAGCCGGCGGTCGCGCGCGCCGCCGCTCTGCG
Source organism: Acidobacteriota bacterium (assembly GCA_046726355.1). Taxonomy (GTDB): domain Bacteria; phylum Acidobacteriota; class Vicinamibacteria; order Vicinamibacterales; family CAVVIG01; genus QHWF01. The sequence goes on from JBKPAI010000012.1 coordinate 54,079, forward strand.
GGTCACCGACGATGATCTCGCCGATCTCCAGCGCATCGTCGACACCCAGCGGCGCAAGCTGAAATCGGGCCGCTCGGCGATCGTCGAAGACACGGCGTTCCATGCCGTGGTCGCGCGAGCGACCCGCAATCGCGCGGTGATGCGGATCATGGAAACGCTCAACAACCTGCTGGTCGAGTCGCGCGCGCTCACGCTGAAACAGAAGGGGCGGCCGGAACGATCGATCCAGGGGCACGAGGCCGTCGTCGCCGCGCTGCGCCGGCGCGATCCCGATGCCGCCGCGCGGGCGATGCACACGCACATCGATCAGATCGCCGAGCTGCTGCAACAGGCCGGCGGGCCGCTCGTGCCGGCCGGCCGGGTACGCAAGCGGCCATGATCGACCAAAGCCTTCGCGCGCAGCGCGACGCGTCCCTCAATCTGATCGGCCGTCTGCTCCGGCGGGGCCGCGAGCTGTCTGCCGGCCTTGCAGCAACGGCCGAGCCAGCCGCCCCACGCCCGGCAACCCTCGCTGCCGCTGTGCGGCGCTGGCAGCAGGACTGTGCCGCCGCGATTCGCGAGCTGTCAGGCGGCAGCAAGGCACACTGGCTCGCCCGCGCCTACAGCCGTGCGTTCCTTGTCCCCTCCAGTTCCGACGGCGTCGTCGTCGAAGCAGACACAGCCGACATCGTCCAGCGGATCATGGACGTCCTGATGCAGGCCAGTGCTTCTCTCGCCGCAATGGACAGCACGCCGCCGGCAGAGTCCGCGCCGGCGCGACGCTTCGATTTCGTTCACAACGAGGCGCTGCGGCCGGTACTTGAGCAGGCCTATCGCGAGAGCGGAGTCTCCGTCGAGAAGGGTTCGTTTCACCTCGCGTTGATCACTGCCTGCGGGATCCTCGAAGCGATCGTGACCGACGCGCTCGAATATTTCGCGAGTGGACGCCCGGGTACTGGGAACATCGCCGACTGGTCGTTCGAGCGGCGGATCGCGGAAGCGGAGCAGGCAGGACTGATTCGAGGCGGCTGTTCGAGACTGCCGGCGGTCGCGCGGCGGTACCGAGATCGTCCGGACGCCGAGCCATGCGCCAGCGTATCGGAACGCGATGCCCGGGTTGCGAGACAGGTGCTTCACGTGATCATGCGGGACCTTGATCCGGGGCGATGATTCCACCGAATGTCAAAAACCACAAAGGCCACAAAGGCCACAAAGGCCACAAAGGCCACAAAGAATACGCTTTGTCTTCTTCGTGTTCTTAGTGCTCTTTGTGGTTCATTCTTCGTGGTTTCCGCCGATCCCAACGATCAACGCGAAGCTCGCGAACTCGCAGAAAGCACTGGTGCCTGCTGTTCTGCGTGCTCCGCGGGTTCTGCGTTGAACGTCTGAAATTCCTGTTCAATCCGACGTTCTTCCCGGTTTCCTGCCGGTATATTCGAGCACGAACAAGCCCGTCCCCACGCGATCGGATGCGTACACCAGACCGCGGTGATCGATGTCGACGTCGTTGATCTGGATGACCGTCGGCTGATTCTTGACGATCGGGTGTGAGTTCTTGTTCGTCTTTGGAATGTAGTAGCCGAGCTCTTTCAACGCATACGGATTGGAAAGATCGACCACGCGGATGCCGGCGTTGAAATACGCGAGCCAGGCAATCTTGTCCTCGAACCGGTTGATCGTGCCGTTCATCGTTTCAGCCGACTGGTGCGGTCCAAACCGTCCACCTTTCGTGCAGAAATTCCCGACCGGCACCTGCCACACCGATACGGGGAACGGTTTTGTTTCGGTCGTGATATCGAGCATGTACGATCCTGACCGCACGCCGCCAGGGCACGGCGCCATGTCCGCGGCGCCCCCCGCTTCATCCACGATGAAGGCGTAGGTGCGGGGAAGCGCAGCCTTGCCGAAGTTCGGCACCTCGTTGTAGACGATGGGCGAGACGGTGTGCGGACCTCGATGCGGCGGGTTCATGTCGATTTCCCAGATCAGTTTGGGCTGGGCCGGGTTGGCGATGTCGAACGCCGCCGCCTGGCCCGCGTTGCGATAGCCGACATAGAGCCGCTTGTTCTGTTCATCGACGACGGGGTGGTGCGCGTACTGTCCTTCGAAGCCCGGCTCTCCATTCTTCTGGCCCGGGATCCAGGCGCGGCCGACGAACTTCGGCGCCTTCGGATTCTTCACATCGAAGATCTGGATAATCACCTGCTGGAATCCCGGTTCGCCCGCGGCCGAATAGAAATAGCCGGTTTCCTGCGACCACCAGCCCTTGTGCGCCCGCCGGATGAACTTGCCGCCGCAGCCCGGGCCGCACGAATCGGGCGGCGTCCCGGTGATTTCTGCAACCAGTGAGATCTTCGACGGGTCGTTGGTTCTCGACGTGATATCGAAAATCTGGAACTTCAAATCGGAGCCGGTCTCCCCTTCCGTGAGCGCTTCGGAGTTGCGAATCAGGTAGTCGTGTCCAGACGAGTCGAACTTGTAGTCATACACGACCGAGACGCCGCGCGAGTTCCGGTTCGCGTCGTTCGGGATGTGCCACACGAGCTTGGGGTTCGATGGATCCGCAATGTCGAGGATGGACGTGCCGTTCCATTCCATTTTTTTCGTGAGCGGATTCAGCTTCGGCTTCTCGTCCCAGTAGCTTTCATGGTGACCGACGTAGACCCAGCTTCCGTTCGCGGGATCCGACTTGGTCGTAACGACCAGCGCCTCCCGTCCCTGCAGGTCGTTGTAGCCGACGAGCCGTACGTTCTGGGCATCGTCTGCCCGCGGGTCCGCGGCCGGCCGCGCCTGACTCCGCAGCCGCGCGACGGCCAGCACGGGCAGGAGGGCGACCACCGCGACTCCGATGATCCGTTTGCTCATCTCCTTCTCCTTAGCGTCTTTTCCTTTGTGTCCGACGTCTCCTTTGTGTCCTTTCGTATCAGAATCGCACGGTGACTTGCAGCGTCGCCGCGCGCGGTGTCTGCGGATTGGTGAACGTCGCGAAGGTCTGCGGATTGTACCGCCGGTTCGCTCCCTGCCGGCTGAATTCGGTGTAGTGTCCCGCGTTGAGCAGGTTGAACACTTCGCCGGCGACCTCCACGTTCCGGCTGCCGCCGATCCCCACCCGCCTGCCGACCTTGAGGCCGACGATGTGGACGTCGGGGGCGCGCGGCTGGCCCTCGCTGCGGGTCGGATAAAAGAACCGGATGCGCGTCGCGAGCGGGTTCGATTGCCGGACGCCTGTCGACGAGACGACCGTCGCCGGTCCGAACGGGGCGATCAAGGGGCTGTTGGCGGGGAGTTGATCGATGACAGGCCCCGTCCAGTTTCCCGCGACGATGGTATAGCTGCCCGACGTGACGATGTTCCAGGGAGCCTGCCAGGTGCCGGCCATCCGGACGGAGTACGGGTTCCACATCGGGTTGTTGACCAGGGAATTGCCCGTCGCGAGGCTGTTCTGATCCACCACACCGTCGGTGCGCCAGATGTTCTTGTTGTTGGGGAAGGCGTCCGGCTGGATGAATCTCGCTGGATCGGTCGGGTTCCAGGTGCCCTCCAGATGCTGCCACTGGCATAGAAACCGATGTCCTTGTCGCGGCCGTTCGACTGATCGAGGTCGAGGTCGCCGATGACGTACTGGCGGTGGAAGGGCACGACCCCGGCTGCCGCATTCGCGGGGTCGGCCATGCGCTGCTCTTCGAGAATGAAGCCGTCATTCAGGTAGCGGACGTTCTTGTCGTAGATGCTGCGCGGCATTGCCAGGAAGCCGGTCTGGATCTGATGCGAACCGCCGCCGCCTTCCTTGTAGTAGGTGAGATCGCCGCGGAGCATGGTGATGGAGGAGGTATCGAGGTCGAAACACGCATTGCACGCGTCGACGACCACTGTCCGCCCCGCAGCAGCAGCCCCGATCCCTGAAGGGTGCCCTGGTTGACGAAGGCTTCCCGATGGATTTCCTTGAGCGGGCCCTGCTTGTCGAAGGCGTCGCTATCGAGATTGTTGCCGCCCTTCGTGTTGAAGCTGGCGTGGAAGGTCGTCGTGAGGTGTTGCCCCCAGACCGACGTCAGCTTGCCGCCGTACATCGGTCCGCCGGTCGACAGGACTTCAACCTGTTCGTAATCCTCTGCGCCGACGACGTTCAGCAGCAGGCGATCAGCCTGATAAATGACCGACAGATCATGCGCGGGCCTGAGCTTGGTCGTGACCTTCACCCACGGTTGATACCCGGTGATGGTGTTGTTTTCCAGCGGCCGGTCGGGGAAGAACGCCTGGTGGTAGGCGAGCTGCTCCGGCGTGCGGCCGGTGCCGCTCTTGTTGTTCGTGTAGCGCAGGGCGCCGAAGAACCACGTGTTGTCTTTTCTGATCGGCCCGCCGACTGACAGGTCGTCCTGGTGCACCTGGCGTGTCGCCGCCGTTCCCGAGTCGATGTTGTTGGCATTCCACGCGAACGGTTGATCCGCGATGACGCCTGTCCCGTGGAACTGGTTGCCGCCGCTCTTGCTGATCATGTTGATCACGAGCCCGTAGCCCATCGGCGACGCCGCATCCACGCCGCCGGTCTTGACCTCCGTATCCTGAATGGCCTCGGAGCTCAGGCCAGTGCGGTTGATGTTGAAGTCGTTGTAGTTGCCCGCGTACAGGCCCTCCATCAGCGTGACGGCGTCGCGGTGCTCGACCGCGTTGCCGAAATAGTTCTGCCGTCCGCTGGCGTCGTTGTGCGGCCGGGAAATCACTCCCGGCGTCAGCATCAGAAAGTCGCTCCAGAACCTGCCTTCCACCACCGGCGCCTGTTTCTGAAACTCGGCATCGATGGTCAGCACGTTGCTGGGTTTCGAGACTTCGAGCATCGGCGTGTCACCGGCAACGGTGACCGTCTCGGCAACGGCGCCGATCTCCATGGTGATGTCCACTTGAAAGGTGCTGCCGGCTCTGAGGCGGAGCGGACCAGCACGGCTGGTTGGCTTGGATTACCACAGAGGATGCGGAGGACGCGCTACCGCCTGAAGGCGTGGTGGGTTAAGCTCTCGGCGGTCAAATATGCAGACAGGAAGCCTCACGATGACTCATTCCAGCGTGTCTGTCGCCACACGCTGGGGACAACTGGTTTTCGGCATCATCTGCATGGTGATGATCGCCAACCTGCAATACGGTTGGACGTTGTTCGTCGGGCCGATTGACGAGAAATACCATTGGGGACGAGCGGCGATTCAGG
>JBKPAI010000013.1:0-111718 GCA_046726355.1 Acidobacteriota bacterium
GGATTTGGCGGCGGTTTCAGCGCCGCGCCGGTCGTCGATGGCCGCTCGCTTCCGCACAATGTTTTCGATCCGACGGCATCGACACTGTCGGAGACCGTTCCCCTGCTCATCGGATCGACCGAGACGGAAGTCACGTGGAACGTCAATACGGACTATACCGTTCCGGCCGACGATGCGGCACTCAGGGAGCGCATCAAGCGCGCGCTCGGAACCGACGACGCGCAGGCGGACAAGACGATCGCGATCTACAGAAAAGGGCGTCCGAAGGCGGGCAATCTGGACCTCGCGCTGATCATCGAGACCGATGCGTCGCCGTTCAGGAGCGGCACCGATCTCGAAGCGGAGCGGAAGGCGGCGCTCGGCAAGGCGCCAGTGTACCTGTACCGGTTCCAGTGGTACTCGCCGGTGAGCGGCGGCCGCCTGCGCGCGATGCACTGCATGGACATTCCCTTCGTCTTCGAGAATGTCGATATCAGCCGCAGCGTGGTCGGCGACGGTCCCGAGCGCCACGCGCTCGCGGATAAAATGAGCACGGCCTGGGTGTCGTTCGCGCGCACCGGTAATCCAAATAACAAGCTGCTGCCGACGTGGGAGCCGTTCACGGCCGAGAAGCGCGCCACCATGATCTTCAACAACGAGTGCCGTGCGATAAACGATCCGTATCGCGACGAGCGGCTCGCGATCGCGGCCATGCAAGCCGCCCGCCGTACCAGCGAGCGATGACAGGCCCCGGCCTTGCCCGCGTCCTCATGGCGGCGGGACTGCTGGCGCTGACCTTCCTGTACACCGGCAGCGGAAGCGGCCGCGCGCAGGAAGAAGAGGTCAGCACGGCGGCGCGAGGCATCGACCTCTCCGGCGAGTGGACGCCGGTCCGCGAGGAGGACAACACCGGCAATACCGAGCTCGGCGACTGGGTTGGCATACCGATGAACGATGCGGCGCGGCTCCGCGCGACGGCATGGGTCGCCTCCATCCAGACGCTGCCGGAGTGGCAGTGCCGTCCCCATGCGGTCTCGTACATCTCGCGCGGCCCCTCTCAGCTGCGGATCTCGAAGGAAGTCGATCCGGTGTCGCGCCAGGTGACGGCGTGGCACATGGAATGGCTGCGATCGATTGACAAGGCCGTCTACATGGACGGGCGGCCGCATCCTTCGGAAAACGCCGCGCACACGTGGGGCGGCTTCTCCACCGGCGAGTGGATCGGTGACATGCTGAAGATCCACACCACGCACGTGAAGGAGGAGTACCTGAAGCGTGACGGTGTCTTCCACAGCGATCGGATCACGGTGAACCAGTTCCTGATCCGCCGCGGCAACTATCTGACCTACGTCCTGGTCGAATACGACCCGGTCTACCTGACCGAGCCGCTGATCCGCAGCACCGAATACCAGATCGACGCGCATCAGAACATACCGCCATATCCCTGCAACGTCGTCGAAGAAGTGGATCGTCCGCGCGGCGTCGTCCCGCACAACCTGCCGGGGACGAGGCAGTACTACGAGGACGTCAAGGACTTCGCGAACCGGTACAACATCCCGTGGGACGTCATCACGTCGGGCGCCGAGACCATGTATCCAGAAATCCAGGACAAGATCAGAGCGGGCCGCGCGAGGAAGTAGCGCGACCATGAAAAAAGTCTTGTTCGCGTCGCTCAGTCTGGCAGCGGCGTTCCTCGCGCCGCACGGACATGCACAGCGGCCGCCGCCGCCCGGCCCGGAGCTGGACATCGTGCCGGTGCACGGCAACGTCTACATGATTGCAGGCGCGGGCGGTAACATCGCTGCCTCAGTCGGCCGAGACGGCGTCTTCCTGGTCGACGCCGGCGTCGCGCCCATGAGCGAAAAGGTGCTCGACGCGCTGCGGCAGCTGGAGCGCCAGGTGCAGTTGAAGGAACCGCCGCCCGACCTGCGCTGGGGCGCGGAAACGCGCGGGACACTCCAGAATTCGTTGAATCCGGTGAAGCCCGCGAAGCCGATCCGCTACATCGTCAACACGCATTTCCATCCCGATCACACCGGCGGAAACGAGAGGCTGGCAAAGGCGGGCCGCACCTTTACCGGCGGCAACGTCGCCGGGGACATCGCGGACGCCGGCCAGGGCGCGGCCATTCTCGCCTACGAGAACACGCTGAACCACATGAGCGCCCCGGCCGGATCGCAGGCGCCGACACCGGAGGGAGCGTGGCCGACCGACACGTTCCACCAGGAGTCGATGAAGCTGAGCCACTTCTTCAACGGCGATGCGATCCAGATCGTGCACGTGCCAACCGCGCACACCGACGGCGATGTGATCGTGTACTTCCGCGGATCGGACGTCCTTGCGAGCGGGGACATCTTCCAGATGACGACGTATCCCTTCATCGATGTCGACCACGGCGGCACGATCAACGGGATCATCGCGGGTTGCAACCGCATGCTCGATATCGTCATCCCCGAGTTCCGCATGGAGGGGGGCACGATGATCGTGCCAGGCCACGGCCGGCTCAGCGACGGCGCCGACCTCGCGTACTACCGTGACATGCTCACGATCATCCGCGACCGCGCCCAGGCGCTGATCAAGGAGGGCAGGACGCTGGAGCAGGTGAAGGCGGCCAAGATCACGGCCGACTACGATCCGCGGTGGGGCGTGGACAGCAGCTTCTGGTCGACCGACAGGTTCGTTGAAGTGGTCTACCGGACGCTGCAGCCGAAGGCGGCGGCAAAACCCGCCGCGGCCGCCGCGACCAAGAAGAAGAGTCAGGGATGAAACGAACGGCGGGCACCACAACGGACAACACACAGGCGGCATTCGTACGGCGTGTACGGCCGGTCCTTTGGGTCCTTCGGGTCCTTTGTGTCCTTTGTATCCTTGGTGTCCTTTCTGTCTTTTCGGTTGTGCACGCGCAGCGCGGCCGCGGCGCGGCCCCGGAGCCGCCGGCGACACCGCGCGCGGCGGCGCCGATCGATCTCACCGGCTATTGGGTATCCCTCGTCACCGACGACTGGCGCTGGCGCATGGTGACGCCGCCCAAAGGCGACGTGCTGTACCTGCCGGTCAATGGCGAAGGGCGCCGCGCCGCCAACGATTGGGACCCGGCCAAAGATGAAGCCGCCGGTGAACAATGCCGGGCGTACGGCGCCGGTGGACTCATGCATCTACCGGGTCGGCTGCACATCCTGTGGCGGGACGACCAGACGCTCGTCGTCGAAGCGGACGCGGGGACGCAGACCCGCGTGCTGCATTTCGCCGCGGCGCCGCCGGCGGACGAGCCTCTGTCGTGGCAGGGCTATTCTGTTGCGCAGTGGGAGAACGACGGCCCGCCGGCCGGCCGGCGCGGCCGGCCGCTGACCGCCAGGCCGGTCCACGGATCGCTCAAGACGGTGACGACCCGCCTCAAACCGGGATACTTCCGCAGAAACGGCGTACCTTACAGCGAGGGCGCCGTGCTGACCGAGTACTGGACGACGCTGACCGATGAAGGCGTGGATTACCTGGTGGTCACGAATATCCTCGAAGATCCGAAATATCTCGCGCAGCCGTACGTGCGCAGCGTGCAGTTCAAGAAACAGCGCGACAACAAAGGCTGGAGACCCACGCGCTGCGAGGCGCGTTGAACACTGGCGCCGGGCGTTTGCTGTAGTGCCGGCTTTCGGGCCTGCCGTCTGCGGACCTAAAGGTCCGCACTGCAGGAGATCACGCGCCGCGCTGCTCGACCGCCTTCTTCAGGATGACGCTCACGTCGGTCGGATTGATCAGATCCGGCACGGTCCATCCGTTCAGATCGTATTCGACCATGCACGCTTCGGCGAACCCCTTATATCGGGCAGTGGCGCCGGTCAGATCCGCGACCATCAGCGTCTCGAACCGGATGCTTTCGTGGTTGCCGAAATAGTTGCGTTCGTACAGCTCGTGGCGCCCGCCGAATTCGGTGCCGATCGCGTCCCAGAGCAGCTTGAACAGTTTCACCCGCTGCTCGGCCGAGTAGCCGCCGGACCCGCGCACGAACTGCTCGAGGTACGGCTGCAGGGCCGGCACCTTGAAGTCGAGTGCGCTCGAGGGCAGATAAATGAGCGCGCTCGCAAGCGTATTCTCGAAGATCTCCTTGATTTTTGGATAGGCCATGCTCGACATGACGCGGTAGGCGAGGCCGGCGTCGATGTTCGGCAGCACGTAGCCGGGAGTCCACGGAGTCGGGTTGCGCGCCATGGCATCGGTCAGCGCCCAGAACAGATTGCGCCACGCCAGCACCTCGCCGACCTGCGCCTGAACGCCGCGGAACTCCTTCGCCCCGGTGGCGTCCACTGCCTTCAGCAACAGCCCGGCCAGGAAGTCCATCTTGACGGCCAGCCGTGTGCAACCCTGAAACATGAAGCGCGGCAGGAATCCTGAACGCGGGAAGAAGTTGTTCACCTTGTCGAGATCGCCGTAGGCGAACACGTTCTCCCACGGCACCATCACCTTGTCGAAGACGAGGATGGAGTCGTTCTCGTCCATCCGGCTCGAGAGCGGGTAGTCGAACGGTGTGCCCATGACCGCGGCGGTCATCTCGTATGACGGACGGCAGAACAACTTCACGCCCGGTGCGCCGGTGGGCACGATACAGACGAACGCAAACGGTCTCGTCCTGATCGGCAGCGCGCCGTTGTTGGCGATGAAGTTCAGGTGCGTCAGGCTCGAGGTCGTGGCGACGACCTTGGCGCCGCTGACCACGAGGCCGGCATCGGTTTCCTCCTCGACGTGCATGTACACGTCCTTCACCTCGTCGAGCGGACGGTCGCGATCGACGGGCGGATTGACGATCGCATGGTTGACGAATGCGACCTGTTCCTGCACCTGCGCGTACCACCGTTTCGCGTTCCCCTCGTACGGCTCGTAGAAACCCGAGTTGGCGCCGAGCGTCGCCATGAAGGCGGCCTTGTAATCGGGACTGCGCCCGATCCAGCCGTACGAGATCCGCGCCCATTCCGCGATCGCATCGCGCGCGGCGACGAGGTCCGCGGCGTCATGCGATCCCTGGAAGAACCGATGCGTATAGCCGCCGCTGCCGGTATCGGTCGGCGTCGTGAGCGTCGGCCGGCGCACGGGGTCGTGGAGCGCATCGTACAAGCGCGCGATCATGCGCGCGGTGTTGCGAAACGCCGGATGCGTCGTCACGTCTTTGACCCGCTCGCCGTAAATCCAGATTTCACGCCCGTCGCGCAGGCTCTCGAGGTACTCCGCGCCCGTGAACGGTCGCGTTCGCGCCGAAGCCTGTACCGTCATGTCAGTGTCCTTCCTGCTCGCGCCACAATCCGAGGGCTTTCTGCGCCGGTCGATCCGAGAAACTGAAGAGGACGGCTTCGTCGTGCGCCGCGTGCACGACTGGAGTCCACGACGGCGCGACGAAGATGTCGTGCGGCTGCCACGCAAAGCTCTGATCGCCGACGCGGCTCGTGCCATGTCCCTCGGCGGCACAGAAAACCGAGGCATCCGTCGATCGGTACGGTGTGGATTCGAACCCCTTCGGCAGCAGCTGCAGGAACGCCGCAATCGTCGGCATCGGGTAGCCGCCGGTCGCCGGGTTGACGTACTGCATCTTGACGCCGTGCACCGGATGGAGCGGGCCGTTCCGCTGCAGCCGGTCGAGCGTCTCGCGGCAGCGCGCGTAGGGATAAGACAACATCGGCGAACGGCGTCCGGGCGTGAAGTCGACGGGCATCAGCGCCGCGCCATACCGGGACAGCGCGTCCCCTTCAGGCCGCGTCACGGCCTGCACGTCGTCGGGATGATGCTCGGCGAAGCTCGCACAGAAGATATTGACCATCGGGATGTCGAGGCCGTCGAGCCAGATCGCGGGCACGTCGCTCGGATTTCCGTGGTCGTGATACGTCCACGACGGCGTCAGAACGAAATCGCCGGCGTGCATCGCCGCCCGCTCGCCCTCCACGGCGGTGTACGCGCCCTCGCCGCTTTCGAGGACGAACCGCAGCGCCGACGCAGAGTGACGGTGGGTGGGGGCGGTTTCACCGGGCAGCACAAGCTGGACGCCGGCATACAGCGTTGGCGTGATCTGCGATGCGCCGCGCAGGGCCGGGTTCTCGAGCACGAGGACGCGCCGCTCGGCGTCCCGCGCCGAGATCAGCGCTCCGGCCTCCATCAGCAGCGCGCGCATCTCGTCGTACCGCCACATCGCCGGGACCGAGCGCGCTCGTGGCTGCGGCGTCACGATCTCGCCGAGCACCTCCCAGAGCGGCGCCGTGTTCTTCGCGCCAAGCCGCTCGTACAGCGCCTTCAGCTCCGGCGACGCCTCGCGTTTCGTGTGGAACGCCGTGGTGTTCATGCCGCCGCGTCGTCTCGTTTCTGGTGTGTCAGTTCGCCGTTCGCTGTGGTGACCGGCCGCGAAGCGGTCAGTATAGCTCGCGCCGGATCATCGAACGGAGATAGGCCTCTCGGCCGGCTGACGCTCTTCGCGGCCGTCACCGGCGCGCTGACGATTCGGTTGGCCGCGCAATCACCCGGCGCAGCGCATTCGCGTCCCGCTCCGGCGGGCGCGCTGACGCGCGCCAGCCGTCTGGGGGCTTCGCCCCGCCGGATTCCCACCGCCGTCGCTCGCGTCCCTCGACTTCGCTCGGGATCCTGAGCCTGTCGAAGGGCGGGGGATCCCGCGAGCCCCGCGCCGGCGCGCGCCTCCGTTCTGACGCCGGATTCAGAATGTCTTCAGGTACCGACGTCCGCCGACTCGGATACGATCTCGCCCGCTAGCCGTGCTTGTGTGGCTTGAGTGTGTACAAACATGTCAAGTTTTGCCGTGCAAGCACGGCTTGGGCGCGCGCAGCGCGCCCGCGAGGGAGCGGAGCGGGGCAAAGGGGTCCCCGCGAGCGACCGAGCCGGGGTGTGGGGCGGAGCCCCGGGTAGGCGCGCGCAGCGCGCCCGCGAGGGAGCGGAGCGGGGCAAAGGGGTCCCCGCGAGCGACCGAGCCGGGGTGTGGGGCGGAGCCCCACGTGTAGTGATGAGACTGCTGGTGGTCGAGGATGAGCAAAAAGTTGCGGAGGCGCTGCGCCAGGGGCTCGAGACCGAGGGGTACGACGTCACCCTGGAGCAGACCGGCGAAGGCGCGTTCTTTCGCGCGACGACCGAATCGTTTGACGCGATCCTGCTCGACGTGATGCTGCCCGGCCGTGACGGGTTGACCATCCTGACGACGCTCCGCGCGCACGGGGTGAAGACGCCCATCCTGGTGCTGACCGCCCGCGACACGCTTGATGACCGCGTGCGGGGTCTCGACAGCGGCGCGGACGATTATCTGGTGAAGCCGTTTGCGTTCGCCGAACTGCTCGCGCGCATCCGCGCGCTGCTGCGCCGCGGACGCACCGACGACGCGCTGCACCTGACCGCCGGAGATCTGGAACTCGATCGCGTGAGCCGCGTGGTGACGCGCGCGGGCCGTCCGATCGAGCTGACCGCCCGCGAGTTCGATCTGCTGCAATATCTGCTCGCCCACGAACGCCAGGTCGTGTCGCGCGAGTCGATCGCCCGCGACGTCTGGAAGGAGGCGTCGCGTTCGCTGCCGCTCGACAACGTGATTGATGTCCACATTGCGCGGCTGCGCCGTAAGATCGATCTCGATCATCCCGTGAAGCTCATTCACACCGTCCGCGGCGTCGGGTTCGTGCTGCGCGAGGACGAACCGTGACCCGCGCGAGCGTGCGCCTGCGGCTGACCATCTGGTACGTCGGCGCCATGGTCGTCGTGCTGGCGATCTATGCCGGCTGCCTCCTGTGGTTCGTCAATGCCGGCGCGTCGCATTCGCTCGACAACCGCCTGCGCGGAGACTTCCGCTGGGCCGCCGAGATGGCAGAGCAGAGAGCGGACGGCACGCTTTCCTGGTTCGAAGGGGCGACCGGTGACGACGAAGAGAGTCCGTGGCTGCAGGTGTGGAGCGCGGACGTCGGGCTGCTGTACCGCACCGCGGCGGCGGAGCGTCAGCCGATTCCGGACAGCGCCACGCTGGCCGCCCGCGCCGACAATCAGATCGCCCGCGTCCGCACGCGAACCGTGCCGTTCCGCGTCCTGAGCGGGCGTTCGCGGATTGCCGGGCGTCCCGTCATCCTGCAGGTGGCGCGATCCGAAGCCGGGATGCGGCGGACCATACGCGACCTGATTCTCACGCTGCTCCTGAGCCTGCCGCTGGCCGTGGCCGCGGCTGGTGTGGGCGGGTATTCTCTCGCGCGGCGCGCGCTGCGGCCGGTTGATCAGATTGCCGAGCGCGCCCACTCGATCACCGCCGATCGCTTGAGCGAGCGGCTGCCGATTGGGAATCCGCAGGACGAGCTCGGACGCCTCGCGTGCGTCATCAACGAAATGCTCGGACGGCTGCAGTCGTCGTTCGAACAGATGCGGCGATTCACGGCGGACGTGTCGCACGAGCTGCGCACGCCGCTGACGGCGATGCGCAGCGTCGGCGAAGTCGCCCTGCGGGAGCGGCGCGACGAGCCGTCGTACCGGGCGACGATTGGCAGCATGCTCGAGGAGGTCGATCGGCTCACGTTTCTCGTCGATCGGCTGCTGACGCTTTCCCGGGCCGAAGCCGGCCTCATGAAATCGACCGTCGAGGTCGTCGATCTGAAAGCGCTCGCCGACGAAGTCGTGTCGCACCTGGGCGTTCTCGCGGAGGAAAAACGCCAGTCGCTGATCGTCGAGTGTCGCGGCACGAGCCGCGGCGCCGGCGATCGGATCGTGCTGCGGCAGGCGTTGATCAATCTCGTGGATAACGCGATCAAGTACACGCCGCCCGGCGGATGCATCCGCGTCCGGATCGCCGACGCCGGCGGTCCGGCGGTCGAAGTCATCGACAGCGGTCCGGGGGTCGCGCCCGAAGCGGCCACGCGGATCTTCGGTCGCTTCGATCGCGGTCAGCGATCCGTGTTCGACGGCGACGGCGGCGGCAGCGGCCTCGGGCTGGCGATTGCGAAGTGGGCCGTCGAAGTCTCCGGCGGCCGTCTGAGCCTCGAGCCGGCGCCAGGCGGCGGCAGCGCGTTCCGCATCGCGCTGCCGGCGACCGAGGAGCAACGGGGATGACACGCGCGGCGTTCCACCGCCGGCGCCTGCTGGTGTCCGGCGTTCTGGTCGCGGCCGGCGCGTGCTCGCGCGGACCGGCGCTCGAGCCGATCGCGACAATCGAGCAGATCATGGAAACGACCGTCGAGCCCGTGGCCGACGCCGTGTTCGACGCGGCAGTCTGGGAGAACGGCGTGCAGGTCGGGGGTCCGAAGACCGAGGACGACTGGAAGCGGCTGCAGGCCAACGCGCTGATGCTCGCCGAGACGGCAAACCTGCTGCTGCTGGACGGGCGCGCGAAGGACCAGGTCGGCTGGCCGATGCGCACCCGGGCCATGAAGGACGCCGCGCTCGAAGCGGCGAGGGCGGCCGAAGCCAGGAACACGCAGGCCATGTTCGACGCCGGCACGCACATCTATCAGGCGTGCACCGGGTGTCACCTGCAGTACATCCCGAGTCTCAACGCCCCATGATGGCGTTGCTCGCGTCCCTCGAAAACAGCGCGTTCGGCACGTGGGTGCGCGAGTCGAGCTCGTTGTGGGCGTACCCGACCATTCTGTTCATGCACACGGTCGGCCTTGGCTTCCTGGTGGGACTCAACGTCGCGATCGATCTGCGGATCCTCGGCTGCGCCCGGAAGCTGCCGCTGGCGCCGTTCGAGAGGTTCTACCGGATCATGTGGCTGGCGTTCTGGATCAACACGCTGTCGGGGACAGCGCTGCTCATCGCCGACGCGACGACCAAGCTGACCAATCGGGTCTTCTACATCAAGATGGCGTTCATCGCGCTGGCGCTGATCAACATGGCGCTGGTGCGCCGCCGCGTGTTCCGCGATCCGGGCATCGACCGCACGCCGCCCGGCGGCGTCACCCGGATGCTCGCCATGACCTCGATCGTGCTCTGGGCCGGCGCGATCACCGCCGGACGGCTGATGGCCTATTTTGGTCCCGTGTCGGGAGCGCCAGGCCTGCAGAACCGACTGCCCTGACGACTATCCCACCGCAGAGGATAGGGAACCCCGGGGATTGGGTTCCCGCTGTCTGCGGTGCGACCTGGCCGGGACGGCGCACCAGAGCTCCTTATGAATCGATCGGCAACGCACCGACAAGCACATCAGCAACCATATGGTTGCATAACCCTTCGCCGTGTTGTAACATTAGCAACCGAGAGGTTGCATATGACCACAGCGATTACGGATCGGATCGAGAAACAGGTACTGCTGCGGGCGCCTCGCGCGCGGGTGTGGCGGGCGCTCACCGATTCCGAGGAGTTCGGCAAGTGGTTCGGGGTGAAGTTCGAGGGCCCGTTCAAGCCGGGCGCGCTGCAGCGGGGCATCATCGTCCCGACCACGGTCGATGCCGACGTCGCCAGGGCTCAGCAGGAGTATGCCGGCCTGCGATTCGAGATCACGATCGAACGGATCGAGCCCGAGCGGATCTTCGCGTTCCGGTGGCATCCCTTTGCCGTCGAGCGCGATGTCGACTACTCGTCCGAGCCGACGACCCTCATCGTGTTCGCGCTCGAGGAAGTCGCCAACGGGACCAAGCTGACCGTCACCGAGTCGGGCTTCGATCAGATCCCGCTGGCACGCCGCGCGAAAGCCTTCACGGCGAACGAGCAGGGCTGGACCATGGTCATGAGGTTGATCGAGAAGCATCTTGCTCATGGCGCGTAGCTCGAGAGCAGACGCGGAGTTGAAAGGATCGGCCCCGATCTTTGCGGCGCTGGGCGACGAGACCCGGCTGCGCCTGGTCTCGCGCCTGTGCCGCGACGGGCCGATGTCGATTACCCGGCTGACCGCCGGCTTCGGGATCACCCGGCAGGCGATCACCAAGCATCTGCGGGTCATGCAGCACGCCGGTCTCGTGCGCAGCACGCAGCACGGGCGCGAGAGCGTCTGGGAGCTCGAACAAAAGCGTCTCGCCGAGGCCCGCCGGCACCTGCAGACGATCTCGGCGCAGTGGGACGACACACTCAGCCGGTTGAAGCGGTTTGTGGAACGCTAGCAGCAAAGAGATCCGCGCCGATGGGGTTGTGCTCGGCGAAAGCATCGGCGATCCGGCGGGCGCGAAGATCGCCTATCGCGCGTTTCATGGCAAGCCGCCACTGCCACCATTGACGGCTCTTTGTGGTTAGTCTGTGGTTAGCGGGAAAGGACCGGCCCGCCGTGCGGATGCCGGGACCGGACCAGCGGCTCTGAGCTGGTCACCTCACGTGGGGCTCCGCCCCACACCCCGGCTCACACCACCCCACGGCGCACAGTCCGCGCCGTAGGGGCCCCGGGTCGCTCGCGGGGCCCCTCCGCCCCGCTTCCGCCTCCGCTAAAGCTACGGCGGACGCGCCGTAGCGAGTCCGGCGCGAAGGCGGGCCGCTCCCTCGCAGGCGGCGCTGTCACGCTCAGCGCGGACGAAGAACCAGGAACGGTCTTCGAGCCGCCCGAATCTCGTACGATGCCAGCAGCACGCGCATCAATTCTGGATGACGGCCACTGAGGAAATGCCGCGGGCTCTGTGAGCCCGGGGTAAAGTCGGAATCGCCTTCCGAGTCGCCTGCAGACCGGCGGTCGTCGCGAACGATCACCACGTCGAATTCCTGTCTCGAGACCCGCGCCCGCAGGTCGGCTCCCGCCGGATGGCCGCTCCGCAGGAACACGTCGGCGGCGAAGGGATCGAGGAGCAGCGGGCGTTCGTCGTTCAGCAACGGCACAATCGGGTCGGCCGAGAGGTAACGGACACGCCCCTGCAGGAACTGCCGGTGGATGCCGGCGATCGCCGAGCGAGGGCGGCCGCCGCTGATACCTTGCCGCGCCAGCGTCCGGTGCACCGAGGGCACTCCCGGCACCGGAACGACGAGCACGATTGCCATCGCTAACAGCAGCGCGTAGGTCGGCACGACCAGCCGCATCGGGAGAACGCCTTCGGCGAGGCTGGCGCCGACCAGCAGGACCGCCGCGGCGTGCACGTCGACCAGGTGGTTCGAGACGGTGCCGGGCGATGCGAAGATCGCGAGCGTCACTCCGAATATCGCGGCAAAGTACACGTGCGGCAGCGAGCGCAGGCGGCTTCCGGTCCGAACGCAGCCGACGACGCCGAGGAGTGCAGGTGCCAGGACGAACGGATCCGCCACGAGCCTCACGATGAGCCCGCTGCCTGCTGAACGGATGTCATCGGCGGTCATGCCGGCCGTCGCGGTCGCGCGGAGATTCTCCAGGAAGTGACCGGCGGAGGCGATGTTCACGAGGGTGAAGGCGGCGGTAAGCGCCGCGACCACGCCTGCGGTGAACACCAGCGCCGCCCGTCGTCGGCCGGCGAGGAACAGCCAGGCGGCGATTGGCGCAAACAGCAGACAGGAAGTCGCCTTCGTCAACCCTGCGGCCGCGCATGCCGCGCCGGCGCCTGCCAGGGAACCAGGGCGCAGCTCGCGGTTGTACGCGAGTGCGAGTCCGAGCGCTCCCACTGACGCTGACGCTGCCAGATAATCAGGTCTGATGTCGGTGCAGTAGGACTGAAACGTCGCCGTACAGAACACCGAGCCGGCGAGCGGCACCGCACAGGCCAGCGGAAGGCCGATCACCCGCAGGACGCGGCACAGCACGACGGAGAGCGCGATCACGCTCAATTGCATCAGCGCGATACCGGCGAGAATGGGATCGGCGCCGGCCCGGAGCAGACCGCCGTACACGACGAACAGCAGCGGCATGTATCGTGTGCCGCCGTATCCGGCGGCATCGATAACCGGGCGGTAGAACTCGCCGTGCGCGAAATCCCAGGCGAGCGCCAGCCAGACGCTCGAGGTCGTGCTGTCGAAGAAACTCCCCGGCCAGTACCAGACCATGAGCGTCATCGCTCCGGTCAGACCGGCGGCGAAGTACGCCCAGAGGACGCAGGAGAGCATTCCTGACTCCCGGCGGTCCAGGAGATTCAACTTCTCGGTGCGTGGGAGACCGTGATCTGGGGTGCCTGACGCAACGTCTGGTACACCACACAATACCGTTCGGTCAGCGAGAGCAAACGAGCCTGATCCTCCTGGCTTGCGTCGGTGTCGAGCTCGATATGCAGGCGAATGCGTTGAAAGCCGACCGGCACGTCTTTCGAGACGCCGAGCGTGCCCTTGAAATCCAGGTCGCCCTCGGCGTGCAGCGCTGCATCACGCAGCTGGATGCCGAGCGCCGTTGCCACCGCTGAGAGCGTCACGCCGGCGCACGCGACGAGAGCTTCAAGCAGCATATCGCCCGAGCACGCAAACGCACCCGTACCGCCGGTGGCCGGGTGCAGCCCGGCCTCGACAATGGCCCGGCCCGTCTCGACTTTGCAGGTGACGTGATCGCTCAGCCGGCCATGGGCGCGGAGCGTGATGAGCGCCGCGTCCGGACGCTCGCGGTAAGTCTGTTTCAAGGGGGCCTGCAGGGCTCTTAATTGGTCGGCGTCCATCGGCTGGAACCTTGGCGAATCAGCTATATTCGCACGGGGGCAACACGATGATGATGTGTCGAATATCGCTGGTCCTGGTCTTCACCCTGCCACTTGCCATCAATGTGTCGGCGCAGCTTGCGTCGCAGACGGCGCTGGTCGGCACGGTCACCGACAGCCAGGGCCTCGTCGTGCCCGGTGCGCAGGTTGTCGCCGTCAACATGGGGACGGGCGACACCTATGAGGCGACCACGAACGCCGAAGGGTACTACAACATCCAGTTCGTCCGCACCGGCAAGTACGAAATCAGGGTGAGCGTTCCTGGATTCCGGCCGTTCACGGCCGTGGGAGTCGACCTGGCCGGCAATCAGGTGGTGCGCACGAATGCCGTGCTGCAGCCGGGCGATCTGTCGGAATCGGTCAATGTCCGGGCGTCGGCGCCTCTTCTCGATACTGACAGCAGCAAAATCTCCGAAACGATCGGCGAGCGGGCGGTCGTTGATTTGCCTGTGAGCGGACGCAACGTGTGGAACCTGGCGAGCACGACGCCGGGTGTGCTCGGCGGCGTGAGCGGCGACATCGGCTTGAGCTTCAGAGGTGCGGGCCAGCGTGAAATCCAGAACAGCCTGTCGCTCGACGGCATCAATTCGTCCGCCAACCTGCTTGCGGCGACGAGCATGCGGCCGATCGCAGACGCGGTCGAGGAGATCCAGGTTCAGACCGGCAGCACGTCGGCCGAGTACGGATCGTATCTCGGCGTCCACATCAACGTGGTGACGAAGAGCGGCACCAATACGCCGCACGGATCGATCTTCGAGTTCTTCCAGGACGACGCCCTCGACGAGCGCGGATATTTCGAGAACCGCAGCAATCCGAAGAATCCGCGGCGGCGCAATCAGTTCGGCCTGCAGACGGACGGGCCGGTGATGCTGCCGAAGGTGTATGACGGCCACAGCCGGACGTTCTTCATGGCCGCGTACGAAGGCGTGCGCGCGAATACGCTCTTCAGTCCGATCGCGACGGTCCCCACGTCGTTGATGCGGCAGGGGAACTTTTCAGAAATCAGCGGTACGATCCGCAATCCGTTCACGGGCCAGCCCTACCCGGGAAACATCATCCCGGCCGCGCAGCTGTCGCCGACGGCAAACAGGCTGCTGGACTTCTATCCGATGCCGAACCGGCCGGCAATCGCCGGCAACCTGCAGGTTCCCATCCCGAGCACGGAAAACGTCGATCAGGTCATCGCGCGGGGCGACCAGAACATCGGCAACAAGGTGCGTCTGTCGGTCCGCTACAACTGGCACGACAGCGTCTACGCCAATGCCAGTCCGTTGAGCACCGTGCTGCCGACGCAGACGATTACGCAACCCCGCGTCAACAAGAACACCGTGGTGTCGTACACCCACACGCTGACGCCGGCGCTCCTCAACGATTTCCGGATTGGCTATCACCGTGTCGATTTCGACACGTTGAATCCGTTCGCGGTGAACGGCTCGACGACGGCCGGTGCGGACCTCGGGATTCCCGGGTTCGATGGTGATGTCCGATACAACAATCCCGGCATTCCCAGCATCAACATCAGCGGCGGCTTCGCCGGACTCGGGGGCGGCGGCACGAACTGGTATCAGTTCGACACCACGTTTCAGCTTTCGAACGTGACGGCCTACAACCGCGGATCCCACAACGTCCGATTCGGGTTCGACCTGCGTCGGCTGGCGACCGGCCGCCGCGCCGCGAACGACCCGCGCGGCCGCTTCGATTTCACCGGCGACATGACCGGCTACTCGGTGGCCGACTTCATGCTGGGACTGCCGCGGACGGTGATCGTCCCGACCGACCAGCTCCAGGGCCACGTGGGCGGTTGGCGCAATGGCTTCTTCGTCAACGACGTATGGCAGGCCTCGACCAAGCTGACGCTGAACCTGGGCCTGCGCTACGAATTGAACACCCCGGTGCAGACCTACGCCGGGTTCGCGTCGATGCTGGCCGAAGACGAGGAGACGATCATCCCGACCAGTTTTCCAGCGAAGGGATTCAAGTTCCACGACCCCAACTACAAGGACATCGCCCCGCGTCTGGGTGCCACGTATCGGCTCAACCAGAAGACAGTCCTGCGGGCGGGGTTCGGCATCTACTACAACCCGAACCAGATGAACTCGTTCACGTTCCTCACGAACAACCCGCCCCTCGCCGCGGTGTCGACGTTCACGTCGGCGCCTGGGAATCCGACGCTGTCGTTCGAACGTCCCTTCGGTGTGGCGGGCCCTGGCGGGCCACCGGACATGATCTCGCCGACGCGACACCTGCCGAACGCGCACAAGAACCAGTGGAGCTTCGACCTGCAGCGGGAGCTGTGGCCGACGACGGCGCTCGACGTTCAGTACGTCGGGTCGAACACGAGCAACCTCGATCGAAGCTTCTTCAACAACACGCCGGAGCCGGGGCCGGGCACGGTGGACTCGCGGCGGCCGAGCCCGCGCTTCCGCTCGCGCCGTATCATTCAGAACGATCTGATCGCCGACTACGACGCGGTGAGCGTCATCATCCGGCGCCGCATGAGCAACGGTCTGCAGGCCGACGCGCATTACACGTGGTCGCGGACCCGGGACATGGCCACGCACTCCAACGGCGGCGGTCAGACGATGAACAACTACGACATCTGGGCCGATTATGCGCCTGCCAACTGGGACATCCCGCACCGCTTCGTCGCGAGCTATCTCTACGACCTGCCGTTCTTGAAGGATTCCTCACAGCCGATCTTGAAATACGCCGTGGCCGGATGGCAGGTCGGCGGGGTGACGACGATTCAGAGCGGAACGCCGGTCAACGTGACGATCGGGCCCGACCGCGCGAATATCGGCATTGCCGGTCTCCAGCGTCCGGACCTCATCGGCCCCGCGCCTGAGCTCAACTGCCAGCAGAGTCCCACGAGCCGCGATCTGATCAACTGCTTCGATGCGTCCGCGTTTGGGTTGCCCGCGCAGTACACGTTCGGCAACGTGCCGCGCAACCTCTTACGAGGGCCGAAGGCAACTATCACCGACCTTTCCCTGGTGAAGAACATCCCAGTCGGAGGAACGGTGCGGTTCCAGATCCGCGCGGAGATTTTCAACGCATTCAACAACGTGAACTACGGCAGCCCGAACGCGGTGTTCGGTTCGGAGACCTTCGGCCGGATCAGCGCCACCAACACCAGCTACCCGAACATGCGGCAGATTCAGCTGGGAGGGAGACTCGTCTTCTGAAGGCGTGCAGGCCCTGGGCTCGCGGCTTTGGGCTTTCGGCACAGCGACGGGTTAAACCGATAACGGAGCAGACGGAGGCAACGGTATTAACGCAGAGCCGCAGAGAAACGGAGACGAAACGGAGAAGACAAAGTCAGTCCCGAGTCGTGAGTTTTGAGTCGTGAGTGTCCGAGTTTCATCGGTGCCGCACGATCATCACTCACGACTCACCACTCACAACTTCACCAACTTCTCTGTTCGTCTCCATTGCTCCGTTCTCTGTGTGATACCGTTTTCTCTGTGTCCTCCGGTTGGTCCTACTGCGCCTCGTACACCCTGATTTCCGCCTTCTGACTGCCGCGATGCGGCACAGCGAGAAAGAGCCGGTGCAGCTCGGCGACGAAAAGTGACGTGCGCGCTCCTGCGGCGGTCGCGACACGGGCGATCCGGGCGAACTGGTTCGCGCCCCGCGTCTGCAACACGTCGATGTACCCCTCGCCGCCGCTGACGTACAAGCGGGCACGCTCGGCGTCGTAGAACAGATCGTCGGTGTCGCCGACGATGTCGAACGCGCCCACTTCTTTCCCGGTGCCGGTGTCGTACACCAGCACCTTGGCCGGCCGCCGGCAGCCGATGAATATCCGGTGATTGGCCTCGTCGAGCGCCATTGGAAAATTCGACCGGGCGCCGGTCACCGGCCAGGTCGCCGCCACGTTCATTGCGGCTCGGTCGACGACCGCGATCCGGCCGGCCGTCGGAACATTGACGAAGATGCGTGAGCCCGACTTTTCCAGCTGAAACGATTCGGGATGGCCCCCAAGCTTCGCCTCTCCCAGCACGGCGCCGTCGCCCGGATTGATAGCGGCGAGCGCGCCGCTTCCGAACCCGACATAGACGCGTCGGGCGGAGGCGTCGTACCGAACGTTATCCGAATCCTCGCCGAGTCGAACGTTCTGCCGCGGCCGGAAGTCGTCGGCGTTCAGCAGCTGCACGCCTTCTCCATGTCCGCTGGCAATGGCGACCAGCCTGGCGTCGGCCAGAACGGCAATCCCTTGTGGCTCTTGAAAGCCGGGCAGCGTCCGGAGATGACGGCCGGCCTTGATGTCGAGCACCTCGACGCTGTTGTGCCCGAGGGCGGCGACAAACAGGCGTTGTGCAGCGGCATCGAAGGCCAGATGATCGATTCGTCCCTCGACGCCGGGGAGGTCGATTGTGCCGATCAGCATCAGCGGCTCCTGCGCCGACGATGACTGGATCGTGAGCGCACCGAGCAGGGCAGCCGGCAGCAGACGGAGGACTGTCGTCATTCTTGTTTCGAGCCGCATAACGGGGCGAATGCGCTCACTCGAACCGGAGCGCCTCAATCGGGTCGAGCCGGGCGGCCTGACGTGCAGGGTAGTAGCCGAAGAACACGCCGATGGCGGCGGAGCACCCGAACGCGACGGCGATGGCACTCGGCGAGACGCGGGTGGGCCATTGAAACGAGTTGGCGATGGTGCGGGCGCCAACCATTCCGAGCCCGATCCCGATGGCTCCTCCGATCAGACTGAGGATCACCGCCTCGACGAGAAATTGCCGGAGGACATCGCGTCCACGCGCGCCGACCGCCTGTCGCAGACCGATTTCCCGCGTGCGCTCGGTCACCGATACCAGCATGATGTTCATGATACCGATGCCACCGACCAGCAGCGAGACCGAAGCGATCGCCGCCAGGAGCGCTTCCATCGTCTGCGTCGATTGCTTGACCGCCTCAGCGATCTCGGTCGGGTGGCGCAGATTGAAATCGTTCTCGGCGCCCGGCCTGAGATGATGGCGTTCGCGGAGAAGCGCGGTGATCTCACTCTCGGCCTGACCCACGACTGCCGCCGACGTTCCTGACATGAGAATGTCGTCGAGCCAGGTCTTGCCCTGGAGTTTCTTCATGACCGTGGTGTACGGCATGAGGAACTGGTCGTCCTGATCCTGACCGGTTGCGGACTGACCTTTGACCTCGAGGACGCCCACCACCAGACACGGCTGATCCTTGACACGGATCGTTTCGCCGACCGGATCCTGCGACGGGAACAGCTGGTTCACGATCGTCTGCCCGAGCACGCAGACGTTGGCCGCCCGCTGCACGTCGATGTCGGTGTACATGCCGCCGCGGACCACGTTCCAGCCTTTCAGCGCCAGGTATTCGGGACCGACTCCCCGTACGGCGGTGCCCCAGTTCTGATTCCCGTACACGACCTGTACGTGCGTGTCCGCCTGCGGCGTCACGTTCGTCACCAGGCTGATGTGTTCCTTGACGGCCTCGTAATCGGCAAGCGTCAGCGTCTTTGTCCCGAACGAACCGGTCCGGATGCCGTTCCGTTTCACGCCGCCCGCCTCGACCCAGATCATGTTCGCGCCGATGTTCGTGATGGCGCGCTCGACGCTCGCCTCGGCGCCTTCGCCGATTGCGACCACGCAGATGACCGCTCCGACACCGATGATGATCCCGAGCATCGTCAGCCCGGAGCGGAGCTTGTTCTGCGAGAGCGCCTTCAACGCCAGCCGCGGAATCATGAACAGGTTCATGGATGCATCATCATGGGGATCTTACCGAGCTGAACGGTTCTGCGCCCTTATTTTTCTATAAGGATCGATCGTCCATTTCGGCCTCTTTAACGCGCCATTGGCCCGCAGGCCTCATCCAAGTCGGTTCATTCGACGCTGAGAAGGCGGCCGAAGAACATGTCGGCCGGGCGCTCGGAACGGCCGAGCGGCGGCTCCGAATAGCGGTAGTATCACGATGGAGGCGGGCAGATGCGCGCAGTTTACAAACGGGCCGTCCCGTATGCGCAGGACGCGATGACGCTTCCGGTCGGAAATGTCGATCAAGCCGCACCGTTCTACGAACGGATCATGGGTTTCCGGCTCCTGGAGCGGAAATCTGCACCCCACAAAGCCGTTGTTCTCGGCCGCGATGATATTCGCATCGGTCTGGCCGAGAACGGCGGCGACCCCTCTCAGGAAGGGTGCTTTTTCGAAGTCGACGACGTGGAAGCCGCCTTCGCCGAACTGAAGGCGAACGGGCTGAACAAGAATGATCCCGGTTTCCGGGTGGACAAGCACGGCGAGGTGTCCTACCGTGTCTTCTTTGTCGTGGCACCGGACGGTCTCTGCTATTGCCTCGGTCAGCGTCAGGCGTGAAAAATTGAGCTGCGCAGCATCTCTGTCTCTCGAGGAGGACACCAATGCGCAGTCGCATCGGACTCGCCATCGCGGGTGTCATCGCTCTCGCGGCCGTCAATGCCGGCGCGCAATCCAGCGGCGCAGGCAAGGCCTGGATTGGGCCCCGGACGACGGACGGTCAACCGGACCTGCAGGGTGTCTGGACGAACGCCACGATCACGCCGTTCGAACGGCCAGCGAGCCTCGGCGACAAGGCATTTCTGACCGAAGCGGAAGCGGCAGCGCTCGAGCGCCAGGCGGCGAGCCGCCGCGTGGAAGACCCGGCGCCGCGTCCCGGCGATGTCGGCAGCTACAACCAGTTCTGGTTCGATTCCGGCGAGCGCGTTGTTGGCACCAGGCGCACGTCCCTCGTCATCGATCCGGCTGATGGCCGTGTGCCGCTCCGTCCCGAGGTGGAAGCCGCCAGGAAGGAAGCCAGCGTGCACGAAAGTGATTCGTACGAGCTGCTGAGCGTGTGGGACCGCTGCATCACGCGCGGCGTGCCGGGCGGAATGTTTCCGGCCGGGTACAACAACGCATACCAGATCATCCAGACTCCCGGCCACGTGGTCATTCTCTACGAGATGATTCACGAAGCGCGGATCATCCCGGTTGACGGCCGTCCACACCTGCCCCCGCACGTGCGGCTGTGGAACGGCGACTCGCGCGGCCGCTGGGAGGGGAAGACGCTCGTCGTCGACACGACGAACTACAACAGCAAGGGGTGGATCGCGACGCAGGCAGCCGCAGGACGCATCAAGGGTATTCCGCAGACCGAATCGCTGCACGTCGTCGAGCGCTTCACGCGGATCGACGCGAACACCATCGAGTACGAAGCGACGATTGACGACGCGAAGACATTCACGCGGCCGTGGACCGTCTCGATCCCGCTGCGCCGCGATCCGACGTACCGCATTTACGAGTACGCCTGTCACGAGGGGAACCACGCGGTCGAAGGCATCCTCCGCGGGGCGCGTGCCCAGGAAACGCGCAAGTAGGATCGACCTCAGGACCGCGTTGGAACGCACTGGAACGCAAAGCCCAACCTTCGCTCGACGGCGATTCAAGTGAGCGACGGCTCGGCAAGCGCGAGGGCCGCAAAGGGGATGCCGTTCTCTTTGCGGCCTCTTCGTTCGACGGTTCGTTTCTACCCGCGCGGCTGAAGACTCACTGCCGATTGTAGGTAATGCCGGCGGCCTGCGCCTTTTCGATCGCGATCACCATGGCCGGCACGATCGCGACGCCGGGCAGCAGGTTGGCCCGCAGATGCTTTCCGATCTCCGCTGCCTCGCCTTTGCCCCGCACCGCGAGCTCGAGGCACCAACCGTCGAGCGCGTTGGCACACAACAGAAACGTGGTCCCCATCTTCTGCAGGTTTTCAATACCGAGCGCCGGCATCGCCTCGGCGAACGCCGGAATCGTCGGCGTCTGAATCGCCTGCATCAACAGGTGAAGGTCGTCTTTCGTCGGCCGGTAGAACACATTCCGGGTGTAGGGCTTCCCGGAGGCGTCCTTGAGCGCCATATATTCACCGAGGCCGTACTTCGCCCAGGTCGCGTCGTTGAACGCCAGCGGAATGCTTGCCTGGCTGCCGATTCCGTAGAATGTGCCGACCGCTCCGACCTGTCCGGGCGTGGTCTTGTAGGCGGCCGTGTAGGTGTTCAGGTAATTCAGGATGTGCAGAAGCGGGAAACCGTTCTTGTGCTGCGGAAAGTCGAACAGCGCCCGGTGGGTCCCCTTCACTTCCTTGATCCAGTCATCAGCCCCGGACTCCTGGAAGGCCGATGCGGACGCCGCACCAATCGGCAGACTCGCCGCCGCCGCGGCACCGAACAGCCGGCCCAGGAACCCGCGACGATGAGTCTTGTCAGCTGCGTTCATGCACACCTCCTGCGGCACACCTGTGAGATCAACAGGCGGCCATGCCATCACGCTGAGGGCGCGCCGCCCTCAGCCCTGTCTACGTGCTTCTCGGTACTGGAGTGTGAAGAATTCTAACAGGTCTCGGCCCGAAGGTCAGCTCGTCTGTTCCCGGCACGCTCGGAACATGTGCAGGCGTGCGCAACACGCATCCGAGCCGGGTGCGACGCGCGGCTGCCGTGCGGGGGAGCCCGCCGGAGCGGCGCGCGCAAGCGCCGCCTCACCGTTTGGACGCGGCGCTCAATCTTCCGCCGGCTCTCCACCCGGCGCCATCTTTACCAGCCGGGGGTCGAAGCGGGCCAACGGCTCGACCAGGTCATGCTGGGCCGCCATTACGTCGTCGATGTCTTTGTACGCCATCGGGACTTCGTCGAGCCCCGCCGACAACAGCGTCACGCCCTGCTCGCGTAGAAACCGGCGCGCGGCGTCCCAGGTGAACGTCTCCTTCGCTTTCGTCCGGCTCATTCGGCGTCCGGCGCCGTGCGCAGCCGAATTCAGCGACGACGCCACACCCTTGCCCCGGACGATGTAGCCGGGCGTGCCCATCGAGCCGGGGATGATGCCCAGCACGCCCGCGCCGGCCGGTGTCGCGCCCTTGCGGTGCACGATCACGTCCGCTTCAGAGCCGTCCGGCAGGCGATGCCGCTCGCGCCAGGCGAAGTTGTGGTGATTCTCGAGATCGAGCAACGCCTCCACGCCGAGGGCGCGGCGGAGATGCGCGTGAATCAGCGCATGGTTCGCGGCCGCATATCGGCCCATGAGCTCCATCGCGGCCCAGTACTCCTCGCCCGCCTGCGTGGCGAGGTCAAGCCACGCGAGGTGCGACAGCTCCTGCGGCAACTCCGGATGGAGGTCCCGTGCGAGCCGGCTGTAATGCTGGGCAACCTGCGCGCCGGTACCGCGGCTGCCCGAGTGACTCAGGAGCGCCAGGTAGCCGCCGTGCGGCAGACCGACGCGCTCGTCGGTGACGGTGAGCTGGCCGAACTCGACGAAGTGGTTGCCGCTGCCGCTCGTGCCGAGCTGCGACCACGCCCGATCTTTCATTTTCGACGTGACCGTCGTCACGTTCCAATCGGCGTCCATGACCTCGTGCTGGCGCGGCGATCGGAAGGTGGCGCCGATCCCGAAACGCGTTTCGCGCTCGAGCGCACGGGTCAGACGAGCCTGGTCCTCCACCAGCGCGTTGACCGGAAGATCCAGGACCGTCAGCTTCATCCGGCACGCGATGTCCACGCCAACCGCGTACGGGATCACTGCGTCGCTCGTCGCCAGCACGCCGCCGATCGGCAGCCCGTAACCGATGTGCGCATCGGGCATCAGCGCGCCGGAGACCGCGACAGGGAGCTTGCACGCGTTTTTCAACTGCTGCACGGCATCCGGTTCGAGGTCGGTTCCCCAGATCTGGTACGGGGCGTCGCCTTGTCGGGGCCGGAACCGGCCGGCAGCCTGGGCATGATCGACGAGCCGCCGGGCGAGGCCGCCATAGATGTCGTCGTTCAGAAACGCCGCCGGTGACGCGGCGACGCGCTTGAGATCGTCCACGACGGCCGGCATGCGGCGCTCTGCCGCATGAGCGCCCTGCAGGAGCTGCTTGGCCTGGTCGGCGCATGGTCCTGCGGGAATGCCAATCCTGACCAGATCGCGTGTCTTCATGCCGCGTCCCCCTTCGGTGCCGTGAGCCGACGGTGATCCCATCCATGGTCGCTGCGCAGGCGTCACGCTGCCAAAACACACAACGTAGAATTCGCAACTGCTCTCCGGTCAATCGGGGAGCCTGGCCGGCGCCGTATCCCAGCCGCAAGTCCCGAGCAGGTCCCCCATGTACCGGATAGCGCACGCGGCAGTCCTGAGGTCTACTGAAGGGACGGAAGGGATGATGCAAACAGAGGACGAGATACTGGTTCAAGTGCAGCGTGAATGGGATGGCTGGAAGACGGCCGAAGTTCGATTGGGCGACCTCCGGGATGTTCACTGGTTCCAGCCGGACCGGGCGCCGCGACCGCTGGTGCATGGCTACATTTCCTGTTCGGCGATTGTCAGCGGCGAGATCCCGCACGAGTGCAACCCGCTTCACGCGCCGCACAAGCTGCTCGTCTGCGTCCTCAAAACCCATACCGTTCCGAGCGCCTACATGGCGCTCGCACGGCGCGCCGACGAACATGGGATATCGGCTGCCTGAGAGTGTGTTGTCGGCTCACGTGGGGCTCTGCCCCACACCACCCCACGGCGCACAGCCCACGCCGTGGGGGCCCGGGGGTCGCTCGCGGGGACCCTTTTGCCCCGCTCCGGTCCTTCGCGGGCGTATACATTCTGGCCGCGAAGGCACGGCTCGCGGCCGGCGAGCTGCCACGGAAGGACGCGGAGGTTCAATCCTGACGCGGCAACAGGATTTGTCCTCCTGTCCTCCGCGTCCTCCGCGGTAGTCATCGCTCTGGCGGCACGCGAGCGGGGCTCGCGTGCCGCTTCTGCCAGGAGCGTGTCCGAACCCGTACACGCTCCTCGTCGGCGGGCTTCGCCAGTGAAAACAGCCTGAATGTACATGAAATTGCGCGCGTCGCGCGCCTGTCGGGGGCCCGTCTTCCATGACTCAGACGGGCTTCTAACAGATGATTCCCTTCCTGACTGCGTACAACACGATCTCCGCGGTGTTGTGCAGATTGAGTTTCTGCATCAGGTTCGCGCGATGCGTCTCGACGGTCGAGAGCCCCACATTGAGCTGCGTCGCCACTTCCTTATTGGAGCGGCCTTCCGCCAGCAGCTGAAGCACCTCCTTCTCGCGGTCGGTCAGCAAGTCGAAGGAGTCCGACAGGCCGCGCGTCCGCAGCTGCCGGATGTAGTCTTCGACCAGGACCGCGGTGACGGCCGGACTGAAAAACGGCTTTCCCGCCGCGACCGCACGCACGGCGGGAAGGAGATCTTCATCGGTCGCGCTTTTCAGCAGATACGCGCGAGCGCCGGCAGAGAGCGCGCGGATGATGTAGGACTCGTCGGCATGCATGCTCAAGATGATCACGCCGGGACGCGGATCGAGCTTCTGCGCGCGGGCGGCGACCTCGATCCCGTTCAGTTTCGGCATGGCGATGTCGAGGATCAGCAGATCGGGCCGGTGCTCTTCACACAGCCGCACCGCGTCGAGGCCGTCGCCCGCTTCAGCGACCACCGAGAGTCCGCCCTCTTCGAGCAGGCTTCTCAGGCCGCGGCGGACGATACTGTGGTCATCAGCCAGCAGCACGTGCAAGGGGCACCTCCGTCGAGCGTGCCGGGACCGGCAGACGGATCGCCAGCCTCGTCCCTTTGCCCGCCGCCTTGCCGATCGTCAGCGTGCCGTGAAGTTCTTTCACCCGCTCCTCGATGCCGCGCAGACCGAGGCCGTTGCGGCGTTGGCGGGGATCGAAGCCGACGCCGTCGTCGGTCACGATCAGGTCCAGCCGATCCTTGTCGCACGTGACGCGCACATTCACCGCGTGCGCGCTGGCGTGCCGCGCGCAGTTGGTCAGCGCCTCCTGAACCGCCCGATAGACACACGTCCGATGCCGGTCCGGCAGGACGTCGAAGTCGCCGTGCATGTTCAACTCGACATTCACGCCGTACCGGCTGGTGAAGTCGCGCACGTGCCACTCGAGCGCCGGCTGCAGGCCGAGATCGTCGAGCATGCTGGGTCGCAGGCCGAGCGCCAGATCCCGCACGGTATGGAACAAGTCGTCGATCAGCTTCTTGCATTCCCCGGCAGCCGTGCCGATGCGGGCCTCGCCCGGCGTTCGCGTGCGCTCGATCCGGCCGATTTCCATACGCAGGGCGGTGAGCACCTGCGCGACATGATCGTGGAGCTCGCGCGACAGATTTTTCCGCTCTTCTTCCTGGGTGGCGACCAGCCGCTGCGACAACTGCCGCATCAGCCCCTCGGCTTCTTCGGCAATTGCCCGCTGCTCTTCGGATCGCCGCTCGAGCATGCGCAGGCGGATGACGGCGAGCAACGCCACCACGGCGCCGAGCAGGACCGTCTGCCAGAGCAGCCGGTGCAGATCCTGGCGGAACGTCTGCTGCCGCCGGGTGACTTCCGCGCGCTGCGTGCTGAGGTTGGCGTTGTTCAGTTCCTCGATTTCCTGCGCGATGGCCAGGATCGCCTCGC
This sequence comes from Acidobacteriota bacterium, assembly GCA_046726355.1. Lineage (GTDB taxonomy): Bacteria > Acidobacteriota > Vicinamibacteria > Vicinamibacterales > CAVVIG01 > QHWF01. The sequence goes on from JBKPAI010000013.1 coordinate 25,893, forward strand.
GGCGGGGCACGACCTCCTGCCGCAGGAAGCTGGCGCTGCGAATAATCTTCTCCGTCGCCGTCCAGTCGAATAGCGGCTCGAACGTCTGCCAGTACTCATCGAGCTGCGTCTCGAGCTTGCGGATGCGTTCGGCGTGCCTCTCGTCGAGCACGCGCAGCTCGGCCACCGTGGACATGGTCGTCTGCCGGAACTCCGCCAGACGGTCGCGATATTCAGGTGCACGTTCGCGCGCGACGTCGAGCAGATAGTCTCGAACGAAGATGCCGGAAAGGTTGACGTCCGAACGGAGCCGCCGGAACTTGGCGTCCATGTTGTAGTGGTGGGTATTCAGCTGATCGAGCTGGGTGTAGATCTCCTGCGCCTTGCGCGACGAAGCCAGCATGGACGCGACGATGAGCAGCAGAAGACTGCTCAGTCCGAGCGCCGCCACCGGCCATGTTCTGAACCGCATCACGGATACCCCGCACATCGCACGCCGGAAGATCCCTTCTCAACAGGGCTTTAACAGTGCCGGCATCGACACTCCATCTGACGCCTATGCTACAGGTTACCGCGTCCCGCCAAGGCGACACATCCTGTAAAGACAGGAGTCAGAAAAACAGTCGAGTGGCGGACCCGCGAGCACATCCGCGTTCAAACGAGCGCATGTGTTTGGACATCGATGATGGTCGAGCTCTTTGCCCGGCCGCTGGGACGGCCCCCCGAAAAAACTGAACAAACCCCCTCTCCACCGGATGGCTCGAACCGTGCCCGGCATTGTGTACTAGGATTGTATGCATACGAAGATTGGGAGATTACGGGTGCTGGTCGGACATCAAGCGGATGCCGGCGCCTGGACCGCACAACGCGTCCGGTCCTGCGTCGACGCGCTCGGCAGTCACGGACCAATCGTCGTGCTCGCCAATCGCGAGCCCATCAGGCACGATCGCGCGCCAGATGGAAGCATCGTCCTCAGCCGTTCGGCCAGCGGGCTTGTCACGGCGTTGGAACCCGTGATTCAGGCGTGTTCCGGTGTCTGGGTAGGACACGGCGCGGGATCCGCCGACCGTGAGGTCGTCGATCAGGGCGACGGGTTGAACGTGCCGGCCGCCGATCCCATGTACCGGCTGCGGCGTGTCTGGCTCGATGCGCGCGAGGAGCGAGGGTACTACTACGGATTTGCGAACGAAGGACTGTGGCCTCTGTGCCATCGCACGCACGTGCAGCCGGTGTTCCGATCGAACGACTTCGACATGTACCGAAGGGTGAACGCACGGTTCGCCGAGGCCGTGTGTGAGGAAGTGCAGAACGAGTCGCCCCTCATTCTCGTGCAGGACTATCATTTTGCGCTCGCACCCCGCTTCATTCGTCAGCGGCTTTCGCGCAGCACCATCGTGACGTTCTGGCATATTCCCTGGCCGCGTCCGATCGATTACGACAGATGTCCCTGGGGCACTCCGTTGCTGGAGGGCCTGCTCGGCAGCGACATCATCGGCTTCCAGACCATTCCCGACTGCCTGAATTTTCTCGATACCATCGAGCAGCTGCCTGGGACGCGCGTCGACCGTGCGCGAAACGTCATCAGCCATGCCGGCCGCCACACCATGGTCCGTGCGTACCCGATCTCCATCGAGTGGCCGAGCCGATGGGTCCGCCGTTCGCCTGCCGCCGCATCGTGCAGAGAGCTCGTTTTCCGGGCCCTGCAACTGGATCCTCAGATGCGGTTAGGAGTGGGAATCGATCGGCTGGACTACACGAAGGGGATCAACGAGAAGTTTCTTGCGATCGAGAAACTGCTCGAGTCGCATCCCGACTTTCGCGAGCGATTTGTGTTCGTGCAGATCGCCGAGCCGAGCAGGAATTGTCTGCCCGCGTATCGCGAGGTTCGATCGCGGCTGCTGGAAACAGCGGATCGGGTCAATCGCCGGTTCGGCACGGAGAGCTACCGGCCGATTGTGGTACGTGAAACGCATCACGCGCCGGCGGAGGTGTTCCAATTCATGCGTGCCGCCGACTTGTGCTACGTCGGCAGCCTCCACGACGGGATGAACCTGGTGGCAAAGGAATTCGTCGCGGCGCGGGACGACAATCGAGGGGTGCTCGTGCTCAGCCGGTTCACCGGTGCCTCGACGCAACTGACCGATGCGTTGATTGTGAATCCCTACGAGATCGAAGCAGCCGCGCGGACGATCGCGCAGGCGCTGACGATGCCGCGTGAGGAACAGGCCGAACGGATGCGCCGGCTGCGTTCGGGGGTCGCCAGGTTCAACGCATTCCGCTGGGCAGGCGAGATGCTTGTGGATGCATCACGTCTGCGCACGCATCGCGTCCCCGAACATCGTCCGGAGCCTGCGCGGCCTCAGGCGACGGCTGAGGTGCTGCACGCTTGAGATGCGCGGTAACGGAGCGGACGGAGGGAACGGTTTAACACGGAGAAACGAAAAAAGGGAGACGAGCAGAGCGATTCGTGCTTAACGCATGGCGAAAACGCGGATGACGAAACGGTGGGTCAGGACGGTCACGACCGAGTCAACGCATCCGCCGCCGCGAACGCCGTGAGCCCAGAGCCTCTCGCTAAACGCGGTCGCGTTCCCCCTGCGAATCGATCTCCAGCGGAGGTGGCTCGCTGTCGATCAGGTACGCGAATTCGCGACGGAATTCGTCCGGCGATCGGTGGACGGTGGCGGCGAGCCGGGCGGCCTCGTGCGGATCCTCGAAGTCGTCGCGACGCAGGCGAATCATGTAGCGGCGGGCGATCGCGTAACGCGTCGAAGCGACGTCGACGAGCCGGACGCGGGTCCGGCCGGTCTCCGGATCCATCATCTGGGCGAACGGCACCGGCACGAAATGGCCGCCGTGCATCGAGATCATCGCGGCGTTGCCTCCGGACAGGAGATACTTGGCGGCACAGTAGCCGAGGTCCCGCGTGTACTCCATATCGAACGGGATCGGATCGGCGCAGCGCAGCTCGTAGCCGATGTTCTTCGCCGCCATCGTCGTCTTGATGCCGAATTCCCTGAGCCGGCCGGTGACCTTCGTCTTGAGGATCTCGCCGAGATTGACTTCGGCGATGCGCAGATGCCCGTGCGCATCGCGCTCAACTTCGTGGAGTCCGGCCAGATCGCCCTCAGCGATGTCCAGGACCACACCTTCCGCGATGACCGCCACGCCATCGGGCCGGCCGTAGCTCAGGCGCTTGATAATCGCGCCCACCAGCGTGTCGATGATGGCCTTGAGGCGGATAGGCTTTGGGAACTCCTCGGAAATCAGCGTCAACGTGGCCCCCGCCGCCTTGCCGATCCCGAGCGCCAGGTGCCCGGCCTTGCGGCCCATGGCGATCACCAGATACCAGCGTGACGTGGTTTTGGCATCGACCATCAGGTTTTTGATGATCTCGACGCCATGGTGGCGTGCGGTCTGATACCCGAAGGTATCGACGTAGGGCGGCAGATCGAGATCGTTGTCGATTGTCTTGGGCACGTGGATGACGCGGATCCGGCCGCCCGCGCGCTGTTCGAGCTTCATGGCGGAGTAGGCGGTGTCGTCGCCGCCGATCGTGATCAGCTGCGAGACGTTCAACCGCAGCAGTGAGAGCACGGCGTTGTCGAGAAGGGCCGGTTCCGTAGTCGGATTCGCCCGCGAGATGCCGATGTGCGATCCACCGCGGAAATGAATCCGGCTGACGGCGTCGATGGTCAGCGGCGTTATGTGATCGACATCGCCGCGCATGATCCACTCGAAGCCGTCGCGCAGGCCGATGACGTCGATCCCTTCCAGACGGGCGCGAATCGTCGCGGCGCCAATCACGCTGTTGATGCCGGGGGCCGGGCCGCCGCCGACCAGGATGGCAAGGTGGTGATGATGGTCCACCCGCAGATCATAGCTGATGCCCTGCGGGACGGCCGGCTGAAAGTCGGTGATACCTGCCCCTCGATACGCTCGCGCTCGGCGCCCTGCAGTTTTTGTCGCGGCACCGCGGCCCCGGCGTGGTGTTGCCCGCGCGGCTGTATCCACATTAGAATAGCTATACATATCCACATCAAGGCTGCGACATGAAAACCGTGCAGATGACGCTCGATCCGGCACTGCTGACTCAGGTGGATCGCGTGGCGCGCCGGTTGGGGCTCACCCGGTCGGCGTTCACCCGGCAGGCGCTGCGGGCGGCGATAGAACGGGCGCGAATCGAGGCGCTCGAAAAGCGGCATCGTGACGGCTATCGCCGCAAGCCGGTCCGGCGCGGCGAGTTCGATCACTGGACGGCGGAGCAGGTGTGGCCCGACTGATCCAGTGGGGCGAGATCCGCTGGTATCGGTTCCGCCGGCCGGACAAGCGACGACCCGTCCTCATTCTGACCCGTCAATCCGCGCTCGAGTTCCTCGCTGAGGTGACGGTCGCGCCGGTCACATCGACGATTCGAGAGATTCCGTCTGAAGTAACGTTAACCGAAGCCGACGGTGTGGCGCGCCCTTGTGCGATCAATCTCGATCACGTGCAGACGGTGCCGGCGGCCCGTCTGGGGCCGGTGATTGCGATGCTCCCGCCGGTCCGGATGTCCGAAGTGCGCACCGCGTTGCTCTTCGCACTCGGCTTCAATCGTTAGCACGTCCGCACCGGAGGTCAAAGAATGCGCGCGCTCCACTTGCTCTCCGCGGTGATCATCGCGGTGACGACCGCTGGCTCTCTGGCAGCCCAGTCACAGATTACGACCGGTGTCATCGATGCCATCGTCGTCGACAGCAGCGGCGGCGTGCTTCCCGGCGTCGACGTCGAGGTCCGCAACGTCGAGACCAACCTGACGCGGCGGCTGATCACCGACCGCGATGGCCGGTTTGTCGTGTTGCAGCTGCCGCCCGGCCGCTATACGGTCACGCTCAAGCTGAGCGGCTTCGCCACGGTGGTGCAGGAAAACGTCCTCGTCACCGTGGGCGAGGCGGTTCGTCTCAGTGCAGCCATGAAGGTGTCGGGTATCGCCGAGACGGTGACCGTCACGTCGATGACGCCGGCCGTCGAGACGACGCGGACCGCGAACGCGAGCACATTGAACCAGACGACGATTGAAACCACGCCGATCCTGGGCCGCAAGTTCGAGGATCTCCTCACGCTGACGCCCGGTGCGAGCGTGGTGCAGGGCCCGGACGGCGACGAGATGAGTTTTGCCGGTCAGCGGGGCGTGTTCAACAACATCAGCCTCGACGGCGGCGACTACAACAACGGTTTCTTCGGCGAGCAGGTCGGCGGCCAGCGCGCCGCCATCGACATCACACTGGAAGCGGTCAAGGAGTTTCAGGTGATTGCCACCGGCGCCAGCGCCGAATTCGGACGCACGGCCGGCGGCGTCGTCAACGTGATCACGAAGTCGGGGACAAACCAGATCAAGGGCAGCCTGTTTCATTACCAGCGTTTCGAAGGGCTCACGGCGAAGACATCGGACGGGAAGCCGCTCACCGACTTTCATCGCGAGCAGTTCGGCGGCACCATCGGGGGCCCGGTGACCCGGGACAAGGCGTTCTACTTTCTTGCGTTCGAGGGCGTTCGCGACAAGCTGCAGCGCGCCAACCTGTCCGAAGCGATCGGGACGCCGTGCCCGGTCGGTGCTCCGACGCTGGCGGCCAACGAAGCGCTCATCAACACGAGCCCCGATTGCCAGCGGCTGGCGCTGCTCGGGTTCTTCCAGGCCCAGCGCGGCCAGGACGAAGGGCAGCCGGTCGACCATACCATCAACAACAACGCCATGCTGGCGAAGCTCGATTGGAACCTGTCGTCCGCCAACAGTCTGTCGGCGTCCTACAACTTCGACTACTCGAAGAACACGAACCAGACGTTCGACGTGCCGACGTACGGAAATTCGGCCAACGGCGTTGAAGGGCCCTCGAAGATCAATGTCCTCAACGTCAACCTCTTCACGACGGTGAGCGCAAACCGGCTGAACGAGCTGCATTTCACTTACTCGCGCGAAGACCGTCCGCGCTCCGCCGTGACGTCGTCGGTGCCCGCCGACACCGCCGTCGGGTTTGCGACAACGTTCCGGTTCGGCAATCCCTTCTTTCTCGCGCCGAACATCGACGAGCTGGTCGAACGCTTTCAGTTGAAGGACAACTTCTCGATCGTGTCCGGCCGCCACACGGTGAAGACCGGCGGCGAGTGGCTGCACACGAGCAACGTCCAGGTCTTCCGCGGCTTCTTCGAGGGCCGCTACATTTTCGACAGCGTCGCCGGCTTCCTGCGGTATACATCGCCGGCGGCGCCGGGAGGGTTCGGCCCGTACACGGTCGGCTGTTCGAACGACACCTACGTCACGGCTCCGGCCCGCTGTCCCGCCGGCGCAACGGAGACGGGCGGCCCGCTCCTCTTTTACCTGCAGAGCAGCAGTCCTGACGGCATCGCGCGCGATGTCGCCGGCGCCTCGGATATCAAGAACGAGGAACTCGCGTTGTTCATTCAGGACAAGTGGCAGGTGGGCCGCGGTCTGACCGTCGACTACGGCCTGCGCTGGGACGCACAGGTGATGCCCGAGACGGTCGATCCGAAAACAACGGCGTTCGCTCCCTTCCTGAACAATCCGGGATTTCCGTCCGACGGCACGCTGCCGAACCAGTGGAAGCAGTTTCAGCCCCGCGGCGGCTTCGCCTGGGACGTCAGGGGCGACGGCAAATCGGTCGTCCGCGGCAGCGCCGGGATTTACTATGCGCGGCAGAACATGTTGACCCAGGTCGGCTCGGTCACGACGAACGGGATCCAGCAGAAGAGCGACTTCCGCAACACCGGGTTTGCGACGTTCGCGGACATGCCGGTGTGGCCCAACCTGCTCGCGCCGACGGCGGTGCCGCCCGGCACTTTTCCGTTGTTTACCGGAGTGCGCGTGTTCGACCGCGACTACCGCAATCCGCGTATCTACAGCTTCAACGCCGGCTTCGATCGTGAACTGACGCCGGGCATGGCGGCGTATGTGGATTTCATCGCCGCGAAGAGCGTGCACCTCACGCGCTTCCTCAATTACAACGTGCACGGCCGCGCGCCGGCGGCGACACAGCCGCCGACCCGCGACACGACGAGCTACACCGGCGCGAACCCGTTCGAGCCGCAGCTCGGTGACGTGTTCGTCACCAACAGCCGCGGGCACGGGCTCTACCGCGGCGCCACGTTTGGCGTGCGGAAGCGATTCTCACAAGGTTATCAGCTGGAAGCAAACTACGTGCTGTCGAAGGACGAAGACGATGACTCGAACGAGCGCGATCCGTTCACCGATCGCACCTTCAACTTCTACGATCTCAGCCTCGACTACGGACCGTCGGATCGCGACATCCGCCACAAGGTCAACTTCTTCACCTACGCCGAGCTGCCGCACCGCGTCCTGATCAACGCACGCGTCCAGGGACGAACCGCCCAGCCCATCACCTCGTCGCCGCGCGTCCTGAACGGCGTCGATCGCGGCCGGAACTGGGATCGAAAAGACAACGAATACTTCTCGCTCGACTGGCGGCTGCAGCGGCCGTTCCGGGTGGGCATGCGATCCGAAATCGTCCCGAGCGTCGAGATGTTCAACACCTTCAACAACGCGAACAACGTCAATCCGCTCACGACGCCGGCCTTGTTCAACTTCGACGGCTTTCTCCGCCAGGGTGTCGGCGACCCGCGCCAGCTCCAGATGTCGGTGAAGGTGACGTTCTAAAAGGGTCGGGTAGGTCAAGTAGGTCGGGTAGGTCGGGTAGGTCGGGTAGGGGCGCCTACCCGACCCACTTGACCCACCCGACCCACGTGACCCACCCGACCCATTCTGTGCGGTCCCCCCACTGCAACCTGTTGACGATCATCAACGACATCCGGATTTCTCCAAGATCGAGGCGGGGCAGATCGATCTCGACCCGGTCGTTCGGCCTCGGTGCCTCTCGCCCGAGCGTGAATCCTCCGGTGTCGATCGACCTGGCCGCGACGCCGATGAATCACGCCCTGGCCGCGGCCTCGTGAGACGCGATGGCCACTCGGTGACGCTTGTCAGCGACGGTCGCGCAGCGGTTTGCCGCCGCGGTGGAGCAACGCTTCGACGCGATCCTGATGGACGTGCAGAGGCCGCAGATGAGCGGATTCGAGGCGACGGCGGCGATTCAGGCTCGCGAGCGCGCGACCGGCACGCGCACGCGAATCATCGCCATGACCGCGCACGCCATGCAGGGCGATCGGGATCGTTGCCTGGCCGCCCGGCATGGATGACTACATCTCGAAGCCCCTGAAGCCTGGCGACCTGCGACGAGCAATCCAGGCAAACGCGATCGTGGCGTCTACCGCGGCCGGCTAGCGTCTCAACGGCCGGATCGCTCCCGCCGGCGCACGTCCATCGCCTCAGTTTCATCAATGACCTCCAGGTCGATGGGCTTCGACTAACGAACAGAACACTCTCACGGTCGGTTTGAGCCGGAGCTTCGTCAATCATCATCAGAACCGGTCACAATTTACGATGACGCTTACGGCGGATGTAACCATCGGCTTCCTCCGCGGACGCACGCTCGGGGCCACAGTGCGAAGGCGATCTGTTCGTCGGCGCTTCGCGGCCGACCCTTCAGAATGGCTATCTGTTCCGGTTCAATCTGACCGGGAACCGGCGAAAAATCGGTGTCGACGATCCACGTCTCGAGGATCGCGTCGCCGATAACCTGCGGAAGTTCGACATCACGGAGAGTGAAAGCCTGCAGTTCGGCTCGGGCTTCGGCGTCGCCACGGACATTCAGACCGGACCGGACGGAAACTTGTTCGTGGTGTCTCTGTCGTCGAATGGCGCCGTGTACAAAATCTCACGCCGTTAGCAGACGCGTTTATTGAAGGTTGAGTTGTGAGTTGCGAGTCCTGAGCGCCGAAGATCTGGACTCATCACTCACTACTCACAACTCACGACTCGCTCAGATCATCCAGTTACTGTGAGCACGGCGCCGTCAACACCTTCCCTGCCTCGACGCGAAGGGCAGGCGCGTTGGCCGCGGACGCCGTCGACGAAGGATCGCTCGAGCTCGCGCTCGACGGCTCGACCATCCCTGTCAGCTCCACCTTCTTCCCAACGTGCGGGCTCAGCGCCGTCGGATTGGCAATCAGCCGGTACGTCGATGCTGAAGGTGCCGGGGACGCTGACGGTGCCGGGGAAGAGGTCTGTGTCTGGGGGTTCGTGGTATCGCCGGTCGACGCGACCGCGTTCGTCAGAATGAACTTCTGATCGGTGGTGGCGCCAGCTGTCGCCGTCGCACCGGCCGCTGTCCCCGCCGTCGCGGAGGCGCCCGCCGTGCCCGTGGTACCTGCCGTACCGGTGGTACCGGTCGTCCCGGGTGTCGTTGTCCCGGGTGTTGTTGTTCCGGCTGCTGTCGTTCCGGCGGTTCCGGCCGTGTCGGGTGCGCTCGAAGGCGCAGCCTGGAGGCATCCTGTCACGGTGATGCGGTTACCGGAGCTCGTCGTCGTGGCCGGGGTCTGCTGACTCGGTGGCTGTGGAGTTGTCTGCGGCGGAGTCTGACCCGAAATTGCTACTGTCGCGAAGCCGACGATCGCTGCAAAGCTTCCTGACCAGATTCGGTTTCTCATGCTACCTCCCGAAACTCCTGCAGCCTGCAACCATCAGACCGTCACAGCCCATCCAGGCTGGAAGCTGTTCTGGCGTCCCTGGAGCTCTTCTTCATCGCCTGAAGCTGGATCCGCGGTTGCACGCCTTCTGAGACCTGGTGCATTCATCAGCTCGAGATCCGGCGACCGCCTCGCGTGCGGACGCCGACTGTTTTCGACCGGAGCTGTCGAGAGCGGATCGGCAACGGATCGGCGCGCCGTTCAATCAAAGAAGCTCGTGACCCAGAGGAACAGGAGGAGCCGATGTCCAAGCTTGCGCGCGACGTCATGACGCCAGACCCGGCATGCTGCACGCCCAACACGTCGCTGGACGAAGTCGCCAAATTGATGGCCCAGAACGACTGCGGAGAGATCCCGGTGGTCGATCCCGCCGATCAGATCATCGGCGTGGTCACCGACCGCGACATCGTCTGCCGTGTCGTCGCGGCCGGCAAGAATCCCATGGCGTACACCGCCGAGACGTGCATGTCGGGACCCGTCGTCACAGTTCGCGATGACATGCCGCTCGACGACGTTGTGGCGACGATGGAGAAACACCAGATCAGAAGGGTGCCGGTGGTTGACGCGCGTGAATCGTGTGTGGGCATCATTTCGCAGGCGGATATCTCGTGGACCGGCGGGCCGCGGGAGGTGGCCAAGCTGGTGCGCGAGGTGTCGCGGGATACGGGACGCGAGTCGCGCTGAGCCTTTTTTCGCGGAACCCGCGCTTTCCCACGTTGCCGCGCGGCCATTCCCGGACGCTGTGCATTCGTGCACAGGGCTGTCTTTTCAGACACTGTTGACAACGCCCCGGGATGCTGGCATCGTCTTCGTCTTGCGACAGGGTAGATGACGCCAACCTCCACCCGCCACGAAGAGGCGATGTCATGGCTGGGAAGAAATCGAAGCAGAAGCTGCAGGCGTGGAGCGAGGCGCGTGCCCGGCATCACCTGACCGAGGCGCAGGTGCAGATGGCACGCGAGCTCGGGATGAATCCCGACAGCCTCGGGAAGATCGACAATCCGGGTCAGGAACGGTGGAAGCGGCCGGTCCCGGAATTAATCGAGGACGCCTACCGAAAGCGGTTCGGCCGGACGACGCCCGACGTCAGAGGACTCGGCGAGGAGCGCCCCCGTACTGAAGAGGACACGAGGAAGACGCCGTCGCCGTCACCGAAACCGGAGCGCGGCCAGCCGGCCGCGCGGGAGATCAGGGAAACGCCCCGCGGTTCAACCATCCCGCCTTTTCCGAAGCCGCGCATAGACGACTGATTGCCGTCGGCCGAACAACCGGCGACCATCTGACGCACACCGTCAGCCATCCCCACGCCTCATCGTCGAGCAGAACGATGCGGGCGCCGATGAGGGCTTGAAGATCGAGGGGCGGACCGGCCGGTCGACTCACGTTCGATTCAGAGTGCCTGCCCAGCCTGATGAAGTCGACGGGCGTCGCCCGCTGACGCGCCGGTCGATCGGTGCGAGTGACGAGTGTTGAGTGATGAACGATGAGGAAGCCCACTCAAACTCGAAGACTCACGACTCAAGACTCAACACTCACACTTCATGCAGCGACGACGCGCGTCGATGTGGCGAAGTTCTGCCCCTTGCGCGCCAGCGCGGCGCCGGCGACCACGATCGCGGCGCCCGCTGCCACCAGCGCCGTCGGCGACCACGACGAGCGAAGCTGGGAACTCCACTGCCCCAGCCGTCTACCGCCGCCTTGCAGCGTCGGGATCCGGTCGGTACTGAAGTGGGTCCGCAAATCGGTCTCGACACCGAACACTCCGGGCACGCGGCCAACCGTCGAGACAATCGACGACACTTCGGAGGCAAGCGCGTCGCCGCTGAGCGTGACGCATCCATTGTGAGCACTGACCGAGATTGCCCGCTGATGAGCGGTAACCCGTCCGAGCGCGGCCCTGATCCGCTCGGTGAGCTTCACATCGTCCACGGCTTCCCTCTTGAACAGCGCACGCGTGCGTGATCGTAATCCTCCGACGCGATTGCCGACATCGCGCCACGTGGCTTCTGCCACGTCAGCCGTTTTGCGGCTGGCCCGGACCACCTTGTCCTTGACGAGTCTGCGCCGCCGGGCGCCTCGGGCGGGATCCAGGAAAAACATCGAAGCCACCCCGGAAGCCACCCCGATACCGGCGCCGAGAAGCGATGAGCGTGCTGGAGTCATCAATAAGTCTCCTTGCGTAATTGACGTGACCGTCCATGCAAATGCCGGCCCTACTCTGCGCTGACCGGATCTCCTGCAGCCAACGACACCGGTCCAGCCAGGCAAGCGCGTGCAGAGACGTCTGGCCCAGGGTTTTGCATCAGCGATCGCGGTTGACCCTGCTCAACCGCTGAGCGCCGGTCGCGGTTGAGCAGGCCTCACGGAGGAGTCGTCAATGAAATTCTGTTCCACTGCTGTCTGTGCGGCGCTTTCCCTTTCGATTGCGTGTTCGCAAACCGATTCCGGCGTGACCGCGCGCGTCAAGGCCAACCTTGCGTCCGATAGCACCGTCAAGGCACGCAACCTCAACGTCGAGACGAAAGACCACATCGTTACATTGAGTGGTCACGTTGACACCACACGGGAGCAGTCGAGGGCGCTCGACGTGGCCCGGAAGACCAGCGGCGTGGCCGACGTCGTAGACCACCTGACGGTCGCGTCCGCAGATGCGGGTACGGCGCCAACCTCGGGGCGCGTCAACGAAAGAGTTCCCGAGAGCGGCGGCCGCGTGGTGCTCGACCCGGGCATCAGCGGTGACGTCAAGTCGCGGCTGGTCGCGGACTCGACCCTCAAGAACCTGAAGATCGACGTCGAGACCCGAGACCGGGTTGTCACACTCACAGGAACGGTCGACACCCAGACGCAGCGGGACCACGCCATCGAGGTCGCCCGCAGTGTCGATAACGTCGCCCGCGTCGAAGACAAGCTGACGGTGCGCAACCCGTCACGTTGATGCCGGGCTGACAGATCGGAAGTCCCCGGCGGGCAGCACAAGCTGAGGACGAAGCGTCATAAAGAGAACTGCGGCGGACATTCTTGCAGGCCACGTCGAGGCGCTCGTGGACGCGGCATGCCGGGCGGCACTGACCCGGCGAGGCGTGGCGCACCTGACGATTCCGGTCGACTTTCAGGAGCAGGAAGTCGGAGCCGTCGAGAAGTCGAGCAAGAATGGCAATCTCACCGCGGAGGACACGGAGGGAAAATCCTGCTTGCCCGCGGGATTGAACCTTCGCGTGCTCGGCGTCCTCCGTGGCAGCTATCCCTGTCGACTACGCAGAAATCCGCTTTTACTTGCAGTCCCGGGCAACCGGCTCGATAAACGTCACTTTGAAGGGCACGGTATTCGATTGCACCTGGCTGGAGCCGCTCGTTCCCACCGGGGCGCTCTCTGCGGGCTTGGTCGAGGGTGCGGGGAGAGTGCCGTGCGCGCGAACGCGTTGTCCCCGATATTTTTCGAGCTCGGCCTCGTGGCCGATCAACAGGTAGCGCACGGGCGTGTTCGACCGCGTGCTCCGCGTACCGCCTTTGCCAGCCGGCGGCGGCGGCGTCGCGTCGGTGAGCATAAAGCCCGGTCCCGGCTCTCCGAGGGTTGCGCGAACCCCGGCCTGTTCTGGCGTGGAGGTGCGCTCGGGCGTCGTGCCGAGCGTGCCAGACTCGTCGACGCGCTGAACACAGCCAGTGACCGTGATCGAAGCGGATCCGGCGCCTGACGGCCGATCCTGCGCGGCCACGCTGCCGGTTGCCAGTGTGACGATCGTGATGATCACGGGCAGGCAGGGCGGATGGACCATTGTTCAAGTTCACCGTTACACGCCTCGAGTGTGAAGCGGTGAGCTTGAGGTGTCAAAGTCAACTGTTTGAACGCGAATATCAGCAGGTGTTCCTTCAGAGCGTTGTCGTCCGGTTGAAGCCGGACAGGAGTCCGGCGCAAACGGACACTACCGGGATCGCTCGGCACATACTTCACCGAGGCGTGCAACGGTATAAGGCGACTCTTTCAATAAATCGCCAGTATCGACGCCGCGCGATTCGATGATCTGGTTCAGGAAGCTGCGTCCGCCGTCGTACTGCAGCTTCGGGTCGATCTGATACACAGGATCATCGAGTGCTTCGTCAAGCGTGATAAACGTGGCGCCCTTCGCGCGAAAGTCTTTCAGGATGGAATCGAGCATCACTGCATCGAACGCGCCGACGTGCAGGAGAAGGATATGCGCGATGTCCCGCCCGAAGAGCAAGCCGGCGAGCGCCTTTGAAACACGCACACTCCGGTCGGCTTCTTCCGCAACATGGCGCTTCAGCCAGGCCATCGACTGCTGGTCGTGCCCGCCGATGCATCGCGTATACGCATCGTTCCAGGCCCAATCGTAATAATCGATGGTCACCTGGGCGATCCGGTACTGGTTGTCGAAGAGGAACTTCCGGACGGCATTGCGCTTCTCGAGCGTGCCGCCTTCTTCCAGAAACGGATAGCGGAAGATGCGGCGCCGCTCGACCAGCGAAGACACTGGCGACAGCGTCTGGATCAGGCTGTCCATTCGGCTGATGTCGGCGATATAGGCTTCGCCGGTCAGTTCATTGATGTTCTTGTGGCTGTAGGTGTGGTTTCCAACCGGATAGCCGGCCTTCAGCCACATCTGTGGAACCTCGATCAGTTCGGGCTCCTCGCCGATGTCGGTCCCGTTGGCAAACGCGTAGGCCTGCGGGACGCCGTTGTTCTTCAATGCCTGCAGCACGCCCCGCGCAATATCGGCACGGCTCACGCCCGGCAGGAGCTCGCCGTGGGCGGGCAGATCGTCCACGGTGACGGCGATCCTGGTCGGACCGAATGGCTTCACCGCAGTCCGCTCTCGCGACGCGACAACGGTAACGGCGCAAATCCCTGCGATCAACGAACAGACAACAGCTGGCAATCTCTTCATCGCTTCGACCTTCCGACCGGCTCCGCGCGCCACGCGTACGCCTCGCCGGCCATCAAATGTGGCAGGAGTGAGAGCAGTGGCCGCCGCCCTCAGGCTTCCTCAAGCGTGCGTGTCATCGACGGCAGCTGACGCGGGGCTGCAGCGTGCGAGGCGCGGCGCTTCCTGGTCCGCATTGCGATGTTGGCAGCCAGATCTTGGCAAAGGCCGCGCAGGCCAATGAGATACACAGGCCCGGACAGGAAGATCAGCGTCGTGGCAAACGAGAACAGGCTGCGGCCGGGGCGCCCTTCGATCAGCCACACGATCGTGGCCACGATCGTCCAGACCGGCAGTGCCAGGCTCGTCAGGATGTAAAGCCCGGGTGCGGCCGTCCGCCCTGTGATCTTTGGAGTCCGCCCGAACACCGGCAGCCGGCCGGTCCACCACTGATGCAGCGACTTGACGACGCCTCCCAGATTGACCGGGACGAGCAGCAGCGTCAGCACGTACACGCGAAGAAGGTCGCGCCAGCGATAACCTGAAAGCACCAGATCACGGGCGTTGAGCACGTAGTACGGCAGTGCGGCCCACGGCAGCCATCGGCTGGGGAGTGACTCTTCGAAGTGGTACAGGAGCAAAAGCACGACCGCCACCAGGCATCCAAGCGCTGTCGAGGCAAGATACTGCGTCCGCAGGATGGCCTCGGGCAGCTTCCTGATGTCTCTGCAGTGCCTCACGAGATAGCGAAACAGCTTGGGCAGAATGAGCAGGCTGCCATTCGCCCACCGCCGGCGCTGAATGACCAGTGCGCCGAAGTCGGGGGGTGTTGCGGAATAGGACAGCCGGTCGGGATAGTTGTAGAGACGCCAGCCTGCCGCGACCAGATCGATCGTGGAATCGGTGTCCTCGGTGAGCGTTCGATCCTTGACGTACTTGCGGATGGCATGGCCGCGCTCGCAGTCGATTTCGCAGATGTCTTCGAGCGCGGTGTATCGCAGTACCGCGCTCGCGCCAATCCAGAATGTCGCATCGAAATGCGTCATTCCCTGGCCCATGATCCACTGGATGTCGGTCTGCGCTCCCGCGGCTCTTTCCAGGTTGACAGGCGTTCCCGGGACGGCCGTGTAGGGCGTCTGGACGACGCCAAACCGCTGCCCTTCCGGTTGCTGCATCACATGGGTCAGACGTAACGCGTACTCGTGGAGCAGGAGACTGTCCGCGTCGACGGTAATCACATAATCCGCGCGCTCGACGAGCAGGTCGGCCGAGGATGAATCACACTCCTCGAGATGGACGCCGTCAGGCCGGATCACTTCACGGAACGTTCTGCCGATCAGGCCGATGTAGCTGTTCAAGTTCATCGCCTTGTTCGGCGCGTGTGACAGGTTGACGAAGCGCTTGCGTTCGAAGCTGGTCAGCCGGACGCGGAACAGCGACGCGAGTCGACGGTACTCGTGCAGCATCTCTTCTGGCGACAACGGCCGATCGGCGAATCGACCGCGCGCCGCAATTTCCCGGGCACGCCGGCGGAATGCCGCCGCCGGTTCGCGGAGGATTCGCTCGACGAACAGCCGGTCGGTGTGATCGCCCACCCGAACGCCGGCCGAAAGGTCCTGCATCCACCTCGCCGCGTGCCGGTAGAGTCTCGAGAGGTGCCGCGCCTCTGTCGTGGACTCCAGAGTGCCGCGGCCCTTCCGTTGCTCGAACCCGGCGAGCTCGGCGGCGTATCGGCTTTCCTGCTCCTCCAGCAGCGCTTGAATCCGTTCCGGCAGACGCCGTGCAGCGCTGAGTGCCGCCGCGGCGGCGGGGTCGGACGGGTCGGGAGGATCATCGATGAGCAGCACGACGCGGCGGTCCGGATACTCCATCAGCGCCGCTGACAGCAGCGTCTGGCGGATAACGCGTTCCTCCTCACGGTACGACGGCACCAGCACGACCAATGGAGGTACCGAGTCGGCGTCGTAGATCGTTTCGAGGTCCGGCCGGCTTGTCGGCCTGTGATGCTTGAGTCTCTTCAGATAACCGATGCGGCACACGTGGTAGAGGAGGCTGCCGAAAATCAGGTACCCGACTGCCAGAAGAAATACCGTCCCTTCGACAACTGGCGCTGCGTGCGATGCGCGGATGCGCTCCAGCAGGACGGCGCTGAAGTCCTTCATCACCAACGCTGACGTGATCGTGAGAAACGCGAGCCCCACATACGTGTAGATTTGCTCACGATCAATCGCGACGCGCGCGCGGGACTCCGCCTGCGTTTTCAGATTGAGCGTGGGCTCCGGCGAATACCGCTCGAAGATCCGACGGACGAATGGAACGTGAGACCAGAACGGCAGCTGATTGACCATGGGTTACGGGGCAATCCGATTGGGCAGACTTTTGTCTGCCCGTGAGAGGTCCATGAAGTCAAGGAACACGATGTCGATTGCGCGATGAGCAAAATAGATACCGCGCGGCGAGCGAGAGTTTGAGAGTGTCTCGTGGATTCGGATGAAGATCTCGAGAGCGGCGATCCAACCCAGAAAAAATGATCGTTCACAGGCGCCGAACGTCCGAATGATCGCCAGTGGGCGATCGTCGTTACGCGGCTGATACAACACGCACTCCGCGAAGTGTCAGGATTTCGATCGCGCACGTATTGTTCCGGTACGCATGCACGCATGCGGGGACGCGGACGTGCAGCAACTGGCATGCGAAAGAACATGTTGGCCCTTCTGTGAAAGTCACTCGGCCCGGCTCGATTGTCGCTGCCACCTTCAGGCCGCGCCGCGAACCATCGATACATGACCAATTTCACCGAGTGTCGATTTCCGTGGTCCTCGTTCGTCTCTGGGAGTACATGAGGCCGCGTGTTGCGGCTGCCGGCAAAAGACCATAATTCGAGAGGAGAAGCCACATGCCCCAATACATGCTCCTGCTGTACGACGATCCGTCCGGCTGGCAGAAACTCAGCCCGGAGGAGATGCAGAAAGCCATCGAGAAATACATGGCATGGACGAAGAAACCGTTCACGGTCGACAGCAAGCGGCTCGGCCAGGATACCGGCCGGGTGATTCGGTCGGTCAACGGCAAGGCCCGCACAACGGACGGTCCTTACAGCGAAACGAAGGAAGTTCTCGGCGGTTACTATCTGATCGAGGCATCGAGCTACGACGAAGCCGTGGCGCGCGCGCTCGATCATCCGCATGTCGAATACGGCGGCACGATCGAGGTCCGACAACTGTACGCGTCGTGACCAGAGCCGCGGAAACCGGCGTTCTGCTCGAGCACCTGTTCCGGCATCAGGCGGGCCGCATGGTGGCCCGCCTGGCGCGGCTCCTCGGTCCGGAGTACGTGGCGCTCGCCGAGGAGACCGTCCAGGAAGCGATGCTGCGCGCGTGGCAGACCTGGCCCTATCAAGGCGTTCCGGAGAACGCCGCCGGCTGGCTCTTTCGCGTCGCGCACAATGCTGCCATCGATGCAGTCCGGCGCGATCGCGTCTTCGGCGACAAGACGGAAGCGATCGTGGCAGAGCTGGCGCGGTCTGCTCTTACGCCGGACGAGCCGGACGTCGAAGAGCAGCTTCGAGACGACGCGCTGCGGATGATTTTCATGTGCTGCCATCCGGCGCTGTCGCGCGATGCGCGGGTGGCGCTCAGCTTGAAGACGATTGGCGGCTTCAATGTCCGCGAAATCGCCCGCGCGTTCCTCGCCGATGAACCGGCCATCGCGCAACGGCTCGTCCGCGCGAAACGGCAGATTCGCAACCAGGGGCTGACGCTCGACCTGCCGGCCGCCGCCGAGATGGCCCCGCGCCTCGACTCGGTCCTCGAGGTTCTCTATTTCATGTTCAACGAGGGATACACCGCGCAGGGCGGCGCGGATCTCATCCGACAGGATCTCTGCCTCGAAGCGCTCCGTCTGGGCCGGCTGATCGCGTCAGCGTCGATCGCGACGCCCCGGGTGCACGCCCTGGTGGCGCTCATGGCCCTCCAGGCGGCACGGCTGCCCGCGCGCGTGGACGAAGCCGGCGATCTGGTGCTGCTGGACGATCAGGATCGCAGGCGGTGGGACGAGCGCCTGATCGCGATCGGGTTTCACCATTTCGACCGATCCATTGCCGGAAATGAGGTGTCGGAATATCACGTGCAGGCGGCGATCGCCGCGACGCACGCGCGTGCGATCGATTCACGCTCCGTCGAGTGGCCGCTGATTCTCGACTTGTACGACCAGCTCCTGTCGCTCAACGGCTCGCCGATCGTGGCGCTGAATCGCGCGGTGGCGCTGGCCCGCGTCCGGGGTCCAGCGGAGGCGCTGGCGGCCATCGAGCCGCTTGGACGCGATCCGAAGCTGCGCCACTATCATCTGCTGCTCGCCCTTCGCGGGCAGCTGCTGCTGGAAGTGGGCAGAAAAGGCGAGGCTGCGGCGGCGTTCAAGGGGGCGCTCGCCTGCGGCTGCAGCGAACCCGAGCGGCGGCTGCTGCTGCGGCGGCTCGAGGCGTGTGCCGGGTGATCTCGCGTCGTACGGATCGTCACACACGAACGATCAGCGCAGAACTCGCGGAACGCGCAGAAAGGGCAGAACGTTGCCCTGCGGGTTCGGCGGCCTCTGCGTTCAGCCGTTCGTTGTCGGAGCTCTTCACGTTTCCCGATCAGCGGCTCTCCTCGCCAGGGCCGCGCGATCCACCTTGCCCAGGTGCGTCCGCGGCAGCGCGTCGACGAAGATGACCTGGCGCGGATACTTGTACGGCTCCAGCCTCGACTTCGCGAGCTCCTGCAGCTCCGACGCGAGCGCCGCAGAAGGCGAGTCGGAGACGACGTACGCGCACGGTTTCACGAGGCCGTCCTCGGTGCGCGCACCGACGACCGCGACTTCGCGAACCGCGGCGTGCGTCATCAGAGAGTTCTCGAGCTCGCCGGGCGACAGCCACTTGCCCGCCACCTTGAGCATGTCGTCCGATCGGCCGCAATAGGTGAACGTCCCGTCTGCGTTGCGCCGCAGCATGTCTCCCGAGATATACCACTCGCCGCGGAACGCTCGGGCCGTGTCGTCCATCTGCCGCCAGTACCCGATCGCCCGCGATTCGCCCTTCACCCACAGCATCCCGATCTCGCCGTCCGCGACCTGGCCTTCGTCGGCGCCGCACAGCTTCACTTCGAAGCCCGGGACGACGCGACCGAGCGTGCCGGGAGACACGTCGCCGGGGCGGTTGGAGATGAAGATGTGCCACATCTCGGCGGTGCCAAGACCATCGAGCAACTCCACGCCGAACGTCCGCATCCACCGCTCGTGGAGCTCCGCCGGCAGCGCTTCGCCGGCCGAGGTCGCGAGCCGCAGGCTCGAAAAATCCTGCGCGGCGGCGGCCGGATGCGCCACCATCTGCTGGACCATCGTCGGCACGTTGACGAGAATGGTCGGTCGATGCCGGGCAATGTGGGCGAACAGGGTGTCGGGCGTGCTGCGTTCCGGAAAGAGAACCGCCGACGCGCCGGCAGAGAACGGGAAGAGCAGGTTCGATCCCGTCGCGTAGCCGAAGAACAGTTTCGGCACCGCGATGGTGATATCACCGGCGCGCAGCCCGAGAATGCCGTGTCCGTACAGCTCGGTCGTGTTGACGAACGACCGGTGTGTCTGCACGACGCCTTTGGGCCGGCCGGTCGTGCCGCCACTGAACAGCCAGATCGCCGGTTCGTCGCGATGAGAATCGAACGGCTCGAATGGTGTCGATTGTTCCACGAGCCGCGTCGACAGCTCGGTGCCGGTCGCGTACACGCGCGGCGGACCCGCCAGCCCCGCAGCGGCGGTTGCAAATCGATCGCGGCGATCGCCGGGCACGAATGCCGCCGCCGCTCGCGTGTACTCGAAGAAATATCGCAGCAGGTCCGGCGGCGCATCAGGATTCACCATCACGACGACCGCGCCACGGCGCAGGATGCCGAAAAACGCTGCGACAAAGTCGGGTCCATCCGGGAGTGCCACGATCACGCGCTCCTCCGGCCGCACGTCGTCGGCCGCCAGCAGGTGCGAGTACTGCGCCGAAAGGTGCGCGAGGTCGGCGTATGAGTATGTGCGCTCGGCCGTACGGATTGCCGGCCGATCGCCGTGGCCCTCCGCGATGCGGGCGTCGAGGAAGTGGACGGCAAGATTGAGCCTGAAGGGGATCACGATGGCCCTGGATTAGTTTAGGCTCATGGCTTCCCGGATGCGTGAATCCGGTGATTGGATGATCTGGTGATCTGGTGATTGATTGGAACCTGGCAGTGCGCTGGCGGTGCTTGCACCTTCTGAATGTGTACGAACCTGTCAGGTTGCCATGCAAGCACGGCTTAGGCGCGCGCCTGCGCGTTGGGGGGGGCCGGCGGGGCGAGACCCCCCGGTCTAGGTTGTTCATGCCTGTTCACACCCTCGCATCCCTGACGTGGCCCGCCGTACGGGATCTGCCCGCTGAGCAGACGGTGGCCATTCTTCCAGCGGGCGCGGTCGAAGCGCATGGGCCCCACCTGCCCCTGGGCACCGACATCGTGATTGCCGAAGCGATGGCGCGGGCCGGAGCCGAACGGCTGTCCGGTCGTGGACTGCAGGTGCTGCTGTTGCCGACGCTGGCGCTCTCGCCTGCGCCTTTTGCCTCGGAGTTTCCCGGCACGCTGCATACGCCGGCCGAGGCCACGACGCTGATCGTCACCGGCATCGTGCGCAGCCTGCGCGTGCACGGCATCAGGGTGACGGCCGTTGCAAACGCGCACCACGATCCGGCGCACGTGCTGTCGTTGCGCACGGCGGTCGATGAGGTGGCTGCGAGCAAGAGTGGCATCCTTGTCTTCCCGGATCTGACCCGGCGCCGATGGTCCAATCGTCTGACGGCGGAATTCCGCAGCGGCGCTTGTCACGCAGGCCGCTATGAGGGGTCGATCGTCCTGGCCGAGCGTCCCGATCTGGTCAACGCGGACCTGATGGCGGCGCTTCGGCCGAATCCGCGGTCGCTCGTCGCGGCAATCCAGCGTGGCGATGAGACGTTTACGGAGGCCGGTGGTCCGGAGGCGTATTTTGGATTTCCGGCTGAGGCGACGGCGGAGGAGGGCCGGGCAATTATCGCGATGCTCGGGATGATCCTCGATGAAGCGGTGACGGAGGCGCTCGGTCCTGGCCCGCGGTCGGAGTGAAGGGGGACGCTGGTGATGTAGTGCGGACCAGGTCCGCCCGGCACCGCAGGCCTGAAGGCCTGCCCTACACCGATTTTTCCGGAGATGCTGCCATGAGAGACCATCCCTCCCGGCCCCGGCTGGAACTCGTCAATCCGCCGGAGCTCGGCACGCCGCGAGGATTTGCGCACGGGTTACTGGCTCCAGGTGGAGGTCGACTCCTGTTCGTGGCCGGTCAGACTGCCACCGATGCCGCGGGCCTCATGGCCACGGACGGGTTCGCGGGCCAGTTCGAGACGGCGCTCGCGCGCGTCCTGGCCGTCGTCCGCGCCGCGGGCGGCGGCCCCGAACACATCGCGCGCATGACCGTGTACGTGACCAGCATGCAGCAGTACCGCGACAACCGCGCGGCGCTCCGGAACATCTGGCAGCGCACGGTCGGGTCTCATTATCCGGCGATGGCCCTGCTGCAGGTCACGGCGCTTGTCGACGAAGGCGCGACGGTGGAAATCGACGCGACAGCGGTCCTGCCGTGACGTCCGCGGCCGTGCTCTACGAATCGAACACCGCGACCGGGGTCGCGACCATCACGCTCAATCGGCCCGATCGGCTGAATGCGCTCACGTTCAGCGCCTACAACGAGCTGCGAAAAATGTTCGGTGGGGTGAACGGCGACAGCAGAGTGCGGGCGCTGGTGATCACGGGCGCCGGTAAGGCGTTCTGTTCCGGCGGCGACGTCCGTGACATCATCGGGCCTCTTCTCTCGCGCGACTACCACGGGCTCCTCCAGTTCACGCGCACGACCTGCGATCTGGTGCGCGCGATCCGGCAGTGCCGCGTTCCGGTCGTGGCCGCCCTGAACGGCACGACCGCCGGGGCCGGCGCCGTGATTGCCGCGGCGTGCGACATCCGCATCGCCGCGACCTCGGCCAGGATTGCGTTTCTGTTCACGAAGGTCGGCCTCTCCGGCGCCGACATGGGCGCGGCCTGGCTCCTCCCGCGCATCGTCGGCAGCGGGCGCGCGGCGGAGTTGCTGATGACCGGCGATTTCATCGACGCGGGGGAGGCGCTGCGCATCGGCCTCTACAACCGCGTGGTGGCGGATGACGAGGTGCTCGCCGCCGCGACAGCGTTCGCGGAGCGGCTGGCGCAGGGACCGTCGTTCGCGCTCGAGGTCACGAAGGATGCGCTGAACCGTGAAGCCGGCATGGACCTGGCGGCGGCCCTCGAAGCCGAGGCACAGATTCAGGCAGCGCTGATGACCCACGCCGATTTCCGCGAGGCCTACGACGCGTTCGTGGCCAGGCGATCCCCGAAGTTCCGGTAATGGATCGCCTGACGCGGGCGCCGGCCGTTCTGACACCGTGATGCGCATTGTCTGCATCGGCGGTGGGCCCGGCAGTCTGTATTTCGCCGTCCTCATGAAGAGGGCCGACCCGCGGCACGAGATCCGCGTCATCGAACGGAACCGTCCTGACGACACGTTCGGGTTCGGCGTCGTGTTCTCGGACGCGACGATGGCCGGGATCGCCGCGGCGGATTCGGAGGCGTACCGGGAGATCGCCCGTCATCTCGTGCACTGGGACGATATCGAGGTGAACTATCGCGGCGAGCGAATCATCTCCACGGGACACGGATTCAGCGGCATGAGCCGGCACACGCTGCTCGGTGTTCTGCAGCAGCAGGCGTGTGCGGCCGGCGTGGAAGTCCTGTTCGAGCACGAAGTGGCGACGCTCGACTCCTTTGCCGATGCCGATCTCGTGGTCGCCGCGGATGGCGCCAACAGCACGATCCGGCAGCTGTTGCGGGAGCGCATCGCGATCAGCACGGATCTGCGTCCCAACCGCTTCGTGTGGCTCGGCACGACCAGGCCGTTTCCCGCCTTCACCTTCTATTTCAAGAACACCGAACACGGTCTCTGGCGCGTGCATGCATACCAGTACCGACCCGGCCATTCCACGTTCATCGTCGAGTGTCGGGAGGATACCTGGAGGGCCGCCGGCATGCACGCGGCCACCGAGCACGAGACGGCCTCGTTCCTCGAACGCGTCTTCGAGGCGGAGCTCGCCGGACACCGGCTGATCACGAACCGGAGCATCTGGCGTCAGTTCCCGACGATTCGGGCCGAGCCCTGGTCGGCCGGCCACGTGGTTCTCCTCGGCGATGCCGCCCACACGGCGCACTTCTCCGTCGGCTCGGGAACCCGCATGGCCATGGAGGATGCGGTCGCGCTGCGCGATGTGTTGACCGATTCGTCCGCCGGCATCGGCCGGACCGGCGACGTCGCGTCCGCGCTGCGCGGTTACGAGGAACGCCGGCGGCCGCAGGTCGAAAGCCTGCAGCGGGCGGCGCAGGCCTCGCTGCAGTGGTTCGAGGACACCGAGCGCTACCTGTCGCTCGAGCCGATCCAGTTCACGTTTTCGCTGCTGACCCGGTCGCTGCGCATCACTCACGAGGACCTGCGCGCGCGCGACCCGCAGTTCCTGGGCCGCGTCGACGAATGGGTCGCCGCCGAATCCGAGCGACAGGTTGCCGGGCGCACGAGCGTCCATTCCCTCGCGCGCCTGGCAAATCAGGTCACGCCGGAGCGCATCGTTCCGCCGCCGATGTTCACACGGTTCCGCCTGCGGGATCTCGTGCTCGCGAACCGCATCATCGTCTCTCCCATGTGTCAGTACGTGGCCGACGATGGCACGATCGGCGACTGGCACGTGGTGCATCTCGGCAGCCGCGCGATCGGCGGCGCGGGTCTGGTGATGGCCGAGATGACCGACGTCTCGCGTGAAGGGCGGATCTCGCCCTGGTGCGCGGGCCTGTACAAGCCGGAGCACGCCGCCGCCTGGAAGCGCGTGGTCGACTTCGTCCACCGTGAGACGGACGCGGCCATCGGCATCCAGCTGGGACACGCGGGACGGAAAGGCGCCACGCAGCGCCTGTGGGAAGGCGATAACGAGCCGCTGCCCGAGGGTGGCTGGCCGCTGGTCTCGGCTTCGGCCATTCCGTACTTTCCCGACCGGAGTCGTGTTCCGCGCGAGATGACGCCTGCGGATATGACGGCGGTGGTGGCCGACTTCGAGCGCGCGGCGCTCCTCGCGCACGAGGCGTCCTTCGACCTGCTCGAAATCCACATGGCGCACGGATACCTGCTCGCGGCGTTCATCTCGCCGCTCACCAACACTCGCGATGACGCGTACGGTGGGCCGCTCGAAAACCGGATGCGGTTCCCCCTCGAGGTGTTCGATGCCTGCCGCAAGGTGTGGCCCGACGAGAGGCCGATCAGCGTACGGATCAGCGCGGTCGACTGGGTGCCCGGAGGGATGCAGCCCGAGGATGCGGTCGAAGTGGCGCGCCTGCTGAAGGCGCACGGCTGCGACATTGTCGACGTATCGGCCGGCCAGACCGTGCCGGACCAGCAACCCGCCTACGGGCGTCTTTTTCAGACGCCGTTCGCCGACCGCATCCGCCACGAGGTCGGCATCAGCACCATGGCCGTCGGTAATATCTCCTCGTACATGGACGCGAACACGATCATCGCCGCCGGGCGTGCCGATCTCTGTGTGCTCGCCCGCGCCCATCTGTTCGACCCGTACTGGACGCGCCATGCGGCCTGGATGCTCGGCTACCCGCTGCCATGGCCGGGCCCGTACAAGTCAGTCGAGCGGTACACTCCTCGCTTCGAGTTCAAGTTCACGGGAGACAAGTGAGGCGTGAGATTGTTGATTGTTGATTGTTGATTGTTGATTGCAAATTGCTGATTGAATTGAGGGAGTGATAGGGGCACGATGAACAATCAGCATGGAAAATCAAGAATCAAAAACCAGCAATCAGCATTCGACAATCAGCAATCAACCATCTCCTGTTCAAACCTATGCCAGCTATCTGAAGATCGACGAGCTCCTGTCGCTGCAGCAGCCGCGATCCGCCGGACCCGAGCACGACGAGATGCTGTTCATCGTCATTCACCAGGTTTATGAGCTGTGGTTCAAGGAGCTGCTGCACGAGCTCGATCGCGTCCGGCGACTGCTGGAAGAGGACGAGCCACATCCCGCGCAGCACACCTTGAAACGCATTCTGACGATCCTGAAGGTCCTGGTGGCGCAGCTCGACATTCTCGAGACGATGACGCCGCTCGAGTTCCTCAGCTTTCGCGAACGTCTGGACGCCGCCAGCGGTTTTCAGTCGGACCAGTTCCGGCAGATCGAGTTCGTGCTCGGCCTGAAATCGGCGGAAGCGGTCGAACGGTTTCCACAGGCCGGGCGGGCGCGGACCGCCCTCGAACGACGGTATCGCGAGCCAACCGTCTGGGACGCCTTCCTGCGCTACCTCTCGCGTGAGGGCTACCCGATTCCGGACGTCCACCTGGCTCGCGATGTCATTGCCGCGATCGATCCATCGCCGGAGATTCAGCAGCTGCTGGTCACGCTCTACCGCAGCGATGCGAAGAACGCCGAGCTGTGCGAACGGCTCGTCGACCTGGACGAAGGCATCCAGGAATGGCGCTACCGCCACGTGAAGATGGTGGAGCGGACAATCGGCGGCAGGCGCGGAACCGGCGGGTCATCCGGCGCGGCGTACCTCCGCGAAACGGTCGGGCGGCCGATCTTTCCGGACCTCTGGGAAATCCGATCCCAGCTCTAACGGGACCTGTCGCCGTAACGTGCTGGGAGGCTGTCGGTGCAAGGTGCTGGGACCTGTCGCTGTAACGTGCTGGGAGCCTGTCGCCGTAACGTGCTGGAGCCTGTCGCCGCAACGTGCCGGGAGCCTGTCGCCGGAACGTGCTGGGAGCCTGTCGCCGGAACGTGCCGGGAGCCTGTCGCCGTAACGTGCTGGAGCCTGTCGCCGCAACGTGCCGGGAGCCTGTCGCCGGAACGTGCTGGGAGGCTGTCGGTGCAAGGTGCTGGGACCTGTCGCTGTAACGTGCTGGGCCTGACGCTGCAACGTGCTGGATTCGGCGCGGCGGTGAATCGTGTCCGATGACCTGATCTCCTCAAACGATCTGGCGCGGCATTATTCGCGGTTCCGCGTCAGCGAACGGCTGTTGCTCACCGGCCATTCCCATCAGGCCTGGCCCGACGTGTCGTTCGACGCGCAGCAGCGCGCGTGGCTCGACGCCGCCGAGTTCGTGGATCTGAAGTGGCACCGCGCGGCGGAACGGGCGGCATGCGTGCAAGCGGGCTTCCGGCGCCTTCTCGGCGATCGCGACGGCGAGATCGCGCTCGCACAGAACACGCACGAGGCGGTGACGCGACTGCTGTCGGCGCTCCCGCTCGACGCGCGGCCGGTGCTGATCACGACCGACGCCGAATTTCACACTATTCGGCGGCAGCTCGATCGCCTGGCGGAGGCGGGGATCTCCGTTCTCAAAGTGGCAGCGCGTCCCGTGGATACGCTGGCGGAGCGCATCGGCGGCCTGGTGGACGACCGCACAGCCTGTGTCCTCGTCTCGTCCGTGCTGTACGAGACAGCAGAAATCGTGACCGGCCTCGACGTCATCGCCCGCGCGTGCGAGCAGCACGGCGCCGCGTTCCTCGTGGATGCCTATCACCATTTGAACGTCGTCCCATTTGACCTCGGCGCCCTCGGCCTCGAGCAGACGTTCGTCACGGGCGGAGGATACAAGTATTGCCAGCTTGGAGAAGGCAACGCGTTCCTGCGTGTGCCGCCCCGATGCCGCCTGCGTCCAGTGCTGACCGGATGGTTCAGCGAATTTGCGGCGCTCGAGCAGACACCGGCGGCCGATCGTGTTGTGTACGGCGATGGCGCGGCACGCTGGGCCGGTGCGACCTACGACCCGGCGTCGCACTACCGCGCGGCGGCGGTCTTCGAGTTTCACGCCGCGCAGGGGCTCACCGCCGCGCGCCTGCGTGCGATCAGCCGGCACCAGGTCGGGTTGCTGAAGCGCGAGGTCGAAGCGCTCGACATCGATCCTGCACAGGCCCGCGTCGAAGACATGCCGGGCGAGCGGCGCGCGGGATTTCTCGCGATTCGCACGCCCGCCGCCGGCGATCTGTGCGAGCGGCTCCGCGCCCGCGGGGTCCTGACAGATTTTCGCGTCGACGTTCTGCGTCTTGGACCGGCGCCGTATATGCGCGATGATCAGCTCGGCGACGCGGTCCGGGCGATGGGCGAAGCGCTGGGAAAAGCCTGACGGAACGCTGCGGAGACTCGTGCTATTGAAGTTGTGTCGGACGCTTTCATTGGTAGCGGCGTTCGTGCCGGTCTCGACTGTGGCGGAGGTGCAGATGCCGCCGGTCGGGATCATCGACTTCTACGGCCTGCGCACTGTGACCGTGAAGCAGGTGAGCGACGCCCTGCCGATATCGGTGGGTGATTCTCCGATGCCGGAAAACTTTGCCAGCGTCGAGCGCCGGCTGAGGGCGATCCCCGGCGTCGTCGATGCCCGGCTGAATCTCGTCTGCTGCCACGAGGGGCGGTCCATTCTCTTTGCAGGCATTGCGGAGAGCGACGCGCCGGCATTGGTCTTCCATCGACCGCCGATCGGACCCGCACGGCTGCCGGCAGATATCGTTCAGGCCGGCGCCGATTTCATGGAAGCATTGCCCGCGGCGGTGCTGCGCGGCGTGGGCGAAGACCACTCGCAGGGTCACGCGCTGTCGTTCGACCCGGCGGTTCACGCAATCCAGGAACGCTTCATTGTCTACGCGGCGCGCCAGCGGAAACTGCTGCGCGACGTCCTCAGGAACTCTGCGGAGGCGACGCACCGTGCGCTCGCCGCGCAGGTGCTGGGATATGCCGCGGACAAGAAGGCCATCGTGCCGGATCTCGTCTCGGCCATGCGCGATCCCGACGCGAACACGCGCAACAACGCGACCCGCGCGCTCCTGATCATCGCGGCGCTTGCCGAGCGCGCGCCCGAGCGACGCCTCCGCATTCCTCCGCAGCCATTCATCGACCTGCTCAATTCCCTCGTCTGGACGGATCGGAACAAGTCGGCGGGTGCGCTCGAGCAGCTCACCGCGAGCCGCGACCCTGCACTGTTGTCGGCGCTGCGCACCCGCGCGCTGCCGTCCCTCATCGAGATGGCGCGCTGGAAGAGCCCGGCGCACGCCGCCAGCGCGATCGTCATTGTCGGCCGCATCGGCGGTCTCTCCGAGGAGGAGATCCAGACGGCGCAGCAACGCGGCGACGTCAACCGCGTGATCGCCGCCGCGATGCGTCCGTAACTGTCGCTGGCCTCAGCGCTGGCACACCGGGCAGAAGAAGGTCGACCGGCCGCCCTGGACAATCCGCCGGATGGTTCCAGCACACCCGGCTCTGAGGCAGCGTCGGCCCTCGCGATCGTAGACACGGAATCGATTCACAGAAGCGTCTGTGTCCCCTTCCTGCTGCCCTGCGGTCGCGGATGCGATCGCATCGTAGATGACCTTCTTGATCGCCGTGGTCAAGCGGCGCGCGGCCTCCCGCGGCGCGCCCGTCCTGGTCGCGATTGAACCCGCACGCCGTCGCGGCGACAACCGGGCGCGATGGAGTGCTTCGCAGACATAAATGTTGCCGAGCCCGGCGATGACCCGCTGGTCGGACAGCGCGGCCTTCAGCGAGGTGTTCTTTCCGCGGCACGCGCGCGCCAGGGCGGCCGCGTTGAGGTCGGGGGCGAGCGGTTCCGGCCCAAGGGTGCTGAGCGTGCGATGGCGCTCGAAATCCCTGCGCGAGACGAGGATCATCGAGCCGAAGCGACGAGGGTCGTTGAATGTGATGGTCGCCCTGGCCGACGTGCGAAACACGACGTGATCGTGCACGTCACGCCGGCTCGGCTCCCGGGGGCCATGCCCTGGCGCCGCACCGCCTTCATCGATTTCAACCCGGAACGATCCGGACATGCCGAGGTGCATGACCAGGACGTCTCCCGAGGAGAGCTCCGCCAGCAGATACTTCCCGCGGCGGTCCAGCGCGTGTACCGTCTGACCGGCCAGACGGGAGACGAATTCTCGTGGGAATCGTACGCGCAGATCCGGACGGCGCACTTCGACGTGCTCGAACCGCGCGCCTTCCATGACCGGCTGAAGCGCGCGACGGACTGCTTCCACCTCAGGCAGTTCAGGCAACGTTGCAGCGCCGTTCATTCCCGCAGCGCCATGGTCGGGTCGAGCGCCGCGGCGCGCCGGGCGGGCAGCCATGAAGAAATCGCGGCAATCACGAGGAAGACGACGGTCATCGATCCAAACGTCAGGGGATCCGTTGCTCGAATCCCTACCAGCATTGCCGTCATGACCCGCGTCACGGCGACGGCGGCCGCCAGGCCGATGGCCACGCCGGCGGCACTCAGCCGGAGACCGTGCCCGACAACCAGCCGAAGAATAGCGGACGGCGCGGCGCCGAGGGCCATGCGAACGCCGATTTCCGCGGTCCGCTGCCGGACGACTGTCGCCAGGACGCCATAGAGGCCCACGCCGACGAGCAGCGCCGCGATCGCGGCGAACACGCCGATCAGGATCAGCGAGAAACGCGTGCCGGCCTGAGCGCGCGAGACCAGCGCGCTCATCGGCTGGAGGTCTGTGACCAGCAGCTGCGGATCGAGACGGGTGAGCTCGGTGCGCACGGCCGCAGCGGACGCGGCCGGGTCGCTGCGCGTCCGCACCGCCCATTTCCGTGCCGCGTTTCCGAGAAACGCGTTCGTGACATACACCTGTTCGCGCCCCGGTTCGGCGAGCGACGTCACGCGCTGGTGCGCGACCACGCCGATGATCTCGACCCGTTCCGGTTCCGGCGTGCGTATGCGGATCAGAATACGTTTGCCGATCGCCGATTCGTGCGGGAACGCCTTTGCCGCGAGGACCTCGTCCACTACGACCACGCTGCGGCCTGGATCGTTATCGGCGTCGGTGAACGTCCGCCCTTCGCGGAGCGCCGTCCGCATGGTCTCGAAATACCCCGGGAGCACGGCTTGCCAGTCAACCGCCTGGTACTTCGTGTTGTCGCTGAGCGCCTCTTCCTTTCCCCACCGGATCGTGCTGAAGTCTCCCGCGAGCGGGAACGGAAACGAAGCGGTGACGCTCTCCACACCGGATATCGCCTGGAGTCGATCGCGTATCTCCCGCGTGTAGGCCGCGCGCTGGGCCGGCGGACCGCCGCGGCCGCCGAGCAGCTGGAACGTCAGCAGCCTGTCGGCGTTGAATCCGGGGTCGATCCGCTGGAGCTCGACGAAGCTGCGGAACATGAGGCCTGATCCGACGAGCAGGACGAAGCACAGCGCCACTTCCGCGATCACGACACCGTTCCGCAGGAAACCGGCGCCGCGCACGCCGGCGGTGCGAGTGCTGCCGCGCAGCACCGTCATGAGATCGAGCTGGAAGGCGCTCCATGCCGGCACCATCCCGAACAGCACCGTCGCTCCCAGGCCGACGGCCGTGGCGAAGGCGAGCACGGACCGGTCGATCCGGATGGAGTCGAGACGCGGCAGATTGGCGGGTGCAATGACCAGCAGCTCGTGAATGCCGGCCCAGGCGAGCGCGATGCCGACGGCGCTTCCGGCCGCGGTCAGCAGGACCGCTTCCGCCAGCAGCTGCCGCACGATTCGCGATCGACCGGCGCCAAGCGCCGATCGCAGCGCCAGCTCGGATCCACGCAACGACGCCCGCACCAGGAGCAGGTTCGCCACATTTGCGCACGCGATCAGGAGGAGAAACAGGACCGCGCCCATCAGCGCCAGGATGGCAGGCTGCACCTCGGTGACGAGCGCCTTGTGCATCGGCTCGAGCCGGGCGTAAAAGCCCGACGTCGCGTAGAGCGGAAAATCCCTGCGAATCCGATCCGCCGCCGCTTCCACGTCGGCCTGCGCGCGCGACAACGTGATGCCCGGCCTCAGCCGTCCGACGAGACGCAGTCCATACGTATTTCGATTCGCGTTGTCATACGTGAGGCGGTTGGCCAGCCAGACGTCCGGCACCGCTTCCATGTTGTCGCCCGGCGCAAACAACAGCTCGAAGCCCGGCGCGAGGACACCGACGACAATCTGGCCGCGCGGCGCCCCGGCCACCAGGTTGCGCCCGAGAATCGACTGATCACCGCCGTAGCGCCGCTGCCAGAAGTGATAGCCGAGGACGACCATCAACGGCAGCGGGGGCGGCGCGGCCGCTCCGGTCGGCGCACCCGCCGCCTGCGGCGGTTGCCGCTGACCGTCTGCATCCTCGAAATCACGACCGAGCACGAAGCGGGCACCCATAACGCGGAAGAAGTTCGTCGTCACGCGCCCGTAGCGCACCTGTTCCGGCGTCCCGTCGTCCCTCGGTAGGACCTGCCGGTTCGTGCCCACTGCCGCGAGATCGTCGAAGACCCCCGTCGTCCCGGTGCGGATGTCGACGAAATTCTCGTTCGAGAACGGCATGCCGTAGTTCGCACGCGTGCGCAGATCGGCGTAGACGACGACCAGACGATCAGGGTCTTTGTAGGGGAGGGGCCGCAGCAGGACGGCATTAGCGACGCCGAAGATCGCGGTGCTGGCGCCCACGCCCAGTCCGATCGTCAGCACTGCGGCGAGCGTGAAGACGGGACTCTGCCGAAGGGTCCGGATACCGAACGCGAGATCTCCCATCGATCAGGTCTCAAGGCTGAAGGGTTAAGACTGCAGAGTCTCAACCCTCACCTCTCGACTGTCAAGTTGATCGTGGACTGAGAAACTCCGCTCAGGAGGCTCAAGCCTGCGCAGGCTGCTCAGGCACGAAAAGGCAGAACGCACAGTGATCGCAGAGTCTTTTTCCTGAAGATTCTCTGCGGTTTCAGCGGGTTCTGTGTTGAGCGTCGGGTTTTTCAGCAACCGGCTGGAGCCGAAAACCCGGAGCCGAAAGCCTTGATCACACTCACTGTGCCGTGACCGAATTGACCGTCGCCGTCGTCCGAACCGTGTTGTTGTGGCTGGTCACGGCGAGGCCGACGAAAAGCGACTGCGGCATGCTGACCGTCGCGGTGCCGACGAGCGACCAGTTCGTTCCGTCGCTCGAGTGGGACGCCGTCAAGGTGTCCCCGCTGCGATTGAGGCGCACCCATCGCGGCGCGGCTACCCCGGCGACGGTCGTGCTCACCGAGGTGCCGCCGGTCGCGGTGCGCCTGATGAACGACACGCCCTTGGCGGCGGAGAGGAGCATGAATGCGTGAACGGAACCGGGATCGAGCGTCGCGCGGAACATGACTCCCGCCTTCGCCCAGTCGTCCGTGTCCACCACACTGCCGACGCGCGCGACAATCGAACCGTTGCCGGTCCACGGCTGATAGACGTAGTGGAACGCGTCCGCCGAACCCCAGATATCAGCGCCCGACGCGCTGACTGTGAATGTGCCGTTCGCGTACTGCGCGCTGCCGGCCAGGCCGACACCGCCGACGTCCTGCTCGACCCAGGGCGATGGCAATTCGGAGCCGCTTCCACCGCCGCCTGGCGAAACGGCGACGCTGTCGAAAGTGGCCGTGGTCAGCGTCGCGTTGTTATGGCTGGTCACCGCCATGCCGACGAAGAGCGACTGGGGCATGCTGATGGTGTCGCTGCCGACCTGCGTCCACGTTGTTCCGTTGCTGGAATAGGAAGCGGTCACTGTGTTCCCGCTGCGAACGAGCCGGACCCACTCCGGCGGCGCCACACCCGCGACGGTCGTGCTTACAGAGGTCCCGCCAGCCGTCGGGCGGCGCTGGAACGAGACACCCTTGGTTGCCGACACCAGCATGAACGCGTGCGCGGAGCCCGCGTCCAGCGTGGCGCGGAACATGACACCAGCCTTTACCCAGTCAGCGGTGTTCGTCACGCCTGCGACACGGGCGACGATCGAACCGTCGCCGGACCACGGCCGGTAGACGAAATTGAACGCATCCGCGGCGCCCCAGATGTCGGCGCCCGACGCGTTGATCGTGAAGGTGCCGTTCGCAAATTGTGCGCTGCCGGGAATGCCGACATTGCCGATGTCGGCGTCGGACCACGGTGCAGGCAGGCCGCCGCCACCGGAGCTGCCGGCGGTCGTGAAGCTCCAGACCCCGCCGGCCTTCGACACCGAACTACCGGCGCGCGGGTATGCGGCGGTCTTCGAGACGATCTTCCAGTAGTAAGTGGTCCCGGGCTGCAGCGTCGGCAGCACGAAGCTCTGATTCTGGCCGGGCGACTGGCCCTGAGGGAGCGCGAGATTCGCGGCGAACACCGGCGTCGACGCCGTAGGCGGAGTGGTTCCGAAATAGAGGTCAAAGTAGTGGGCCCACAGGCCCCCGTTCCACACCAGCTTCTGGCCGGTTGTCGGCACGCCGGTGGCGTGATCGGTAATCGAGACGTACGACGGCGTGCCGGGCGGAAGCGGTGTGAAAGGGATCGTTTCCACCGCGTTTACGGGGTTCGCGTTGTTCCACATCCGGTTGAACTGGGCCTCGAACCACTGGAAGATGTCGGTCTTTCTGGTGAAGTAATTGTGCTCCTGCTGTGCGTTTGCGGACGGGCTCGTCCAGTTCGATGAACCGAAGACCGACATTCCCTGACCGTACAGGAGGACCAGCTTTTCGTGGTACTCACCCGCCACGTTGCGAACTCTCATCGGAATGCCCGCGGCGTACATGCGATCCATGTTCCACGACACCCAGACCCGGTCCGGGTTGCGGTACTCGCGCGTCTCGCCGATGTAGCGGATCGGCACACCACGCTTCTGCGCTGCGATCATCGCGTCGCTGTGGTCCTTTTGCGTGATCCGGTACATCTGCACGTCGATTTTCTGGGTTTCGGCGTTCTCCAGCGCAATCAGCCGCTTCGAGTAGTTCTCACCCGGCTGGATCGAATCCGGCGGAAAGTCGAGGTCCGGGTGGATGGTGTAGTTGGGGTCGTGAGATGGTACCCGTGCGCTCGGGTCTGTGCTCAGGTTTGCATACACGCTGTAGTGCCTGGTGTCGGTCCACAGGAGGTCGAATTTTTTCTTGAACGAGTGGACGACGTCGGGATCATCGCTGTAGAAGATCGTTTCGGAGACGTAGTTCGTGTACGGCGCAACGGGCACGAAGGCGTTCGGACTGAAATTGGCCGAACCGAATTCCACAATGTTCTGCCCCTTAAAGATCATCGCCTTCCAGTGCATGTAGCCGTCGCCGCTCTTCTTGATCATCGGAATGCCGGCATCCTGAAACGCCTTGAGGTTGTCCTTGTTGAGCGGATAGGTCGCATTCGCGCGCGGATCGACGATCAGGCGCACCGGCACATGGAAATTTTTCCAGCGGTTGATGATTTGGCTCGCGTAGCGAGAATCTTCCATGAACCAGAACGCGACGTCGATACCCTGCGTTTCGGCTTTGATCAGCTCGATCAGGTTCCCGGCGCCGTCGCGGCAGTTCTGGAATGACGGGTCGCAGAGCTTCTCGGCCCCGTGCGCGGGAGACACGCCAGCACAGACTGTGGCCGCGATGAAGGACGCGACAAACGCGTAGCGTATGGTTCGGGCTCGCATGCGCCCGGCGGCAGTGCTAGACCAATGCCAGCGCTAGCCCGGCCGGCGCACGCTGAATGTTGAAGCAGATTTGATCAAGACAGTCAAAGACAAGGAAAATGATTTACCGATTTTGAGCCGAGGGTTGTCCCTTGTTGGAGGGAATGGCACACGATTTACCGTACTTTCCTCACGCTCTGCGCACGATCACCTGTTCGCGGATCGGTGGCCAGAGCGCTGCCGGCGGGAGCGACAGATGAGGCGTGGACGCGGCGGCTAAATCGGTCCGAGTCGACCATGCGTCGTGATGGTGCTCGATCGCCCGAGCCCGACCGTACGGTTCGACCGGTGCGATCCGTTCAACGCGAACCAACGCAGCAGGTGCTGAATCTGTAGAGTCACACGCGGCGCCCGTTTCTGCGCGGTCCGCGAGCTCTGTGCTGATCGTCCTCACAGATCGTGGCCCGAGTACGACTGATTGAACGACTTGTTGCAGAGCGGGAAGTCGGGAACGATGTTGCCGGTGAGCGCGCGCGACAGCGCCGGCCAGTTGAAGAACGACGGATCGGCGATCTTGACCCGGTGCAACCGGCCATCCGGGCGCGTCATCACCCAGTGGACGAGCCGTCCACGCCATGCTTCCACCAGTCCCCACGCCGGCGTGAACGCGGCAGGCGGGTTCATCGGAGCCCGGACCGGGCCCGGCGTCAGACGGCCGGTGACCTGGCGGATCAGGTGCGCGGCTTCGCGGACTTCCTCCACCCGAATGGCCGCGCGCGCCTTGACGTCGCCGGCAGACATCACGGGGACGCGGAACTCGAGCTGTCCGTATTCCGCGAACGGATGATCACGGCGTGCGTCGAGATCACGGCCGGATGCCCGGCCGATATACCCGAGCACGCCGTAATCCTGAGCCAGGTCGTGGCTCAGCACACCGGTGCCGTCGAGGCGATCCTGGACCAGCGTGTTGTTCGTACAGATGGTCACGATCTCCATGAAGTCGGCGACACACGCATCGACTTCAGCGGCGAGATCCGGCGGGACCGCCGGATCGAGGGCCAGTCCACCAGGGCACACGACACCGCGCAGAAGCCTCGATCCGGTCAGGCGCTTGTTCATGCGCAGCAGTCGCTCACGAATCCGGAGACAGTGCGCCTGCGCCACGGCGAAACCAGTATCGTTCGCGATGGCTCCGTAGTCTCCGATATGGTTGTACAGACGCTCGAGCTCCAGCAGGATCACGCGCACCAGCCGCGCGCGCATCGGGACTTCGGCCCTTGCCGCCGACTCGATGGCCTGACAGTACGCCAGCGCATGCCCCACGCTGGTATCACCTGAGATGCGTTCGGCCAGCTCCACGCCGCCGGCGGGTTCCCGGCCTTCGAAGAGCTTCTCCGTACCTTTGTGCGTGAAGTACAGACGCGACTTCATGTCGATGATCGTCTCGCCCATCACGCTGAAGCGGAAGTGGCCCGGCTCGATGACACCCGCGTGGACGGGTCCGACCGGGATCTCGTACACGCCCTCGCCGCCCACTTCGGTGAACGGGAACGGCTGGCCCTGATCGCTGAACGCGCCGACGACGGCGTCCTTCCGCAACGGGTGCACGCCTGCGGGCCAGAACCCGTGCTTGACGAGGGGCCGCGGATCCGGATGGCCGGCTACGGAGATGCCGAACAGGTCTCGCATTTCGCGCTCGAACCGCGAAGCGGGATAGCAGAACGGCGCGAGCGACGGAAGCTGCGGATCGCGGGCGTCCAGCCGCGTCGACGCGTGCAGCAGCCGGTTCGTGCGGCGATTCGCAAAGAGATAGTGGACGACGAACGCGGGCGCCGCCGTCTGGCGGCGATCGTCGGCCAGCATGAGGATCAATTCCGAATCGAGCCGTGTCCAGGCCAGATCCGCCAGGCGCTTGACGTCGGACGGCGCCACGCGGCAGAGGATCTCGTTGGCGCGCGGCGCCGCCAGGTCCATCAAGTTCACCGCGGCCGTTTCCAATTCGGCGAGGACTGACGCGTTGGCCTTCATGTGAGCAGACTCACGCATTGATCGATCAGTGAGGAGACCGGCGCCGGGAGCATCACGCCGAGCGCCACCAGCACCGCCGCCGATCCGATCAGCGCCAGCGCCGGCCATCCATGGCGTTCGCCGACTCGCACGCCGGCCGGCACCTCGCCGTACAGCATCCGATTCATGTGCCCGATCAACGAAATGAACGCCGTGACCAGCAGCAGCAGAATCGCGCCGGCAATCCAGCCGTGGCCGCCCGCGACTGCGGCGCGCACGAGAAGGAACTCGGAGATGAACAGGCCGAACGGCGGCAGGCCGACGAGCGCCAGGACGCCGACGGCGAACAGGGGCCCGGTCAACGGCATGGTAATCAGCAGGCCCCGCACCTTCGCGATGTCCGCCGTGCCATAGCGGTCCACGATGCGACCGGCGAGCAGAAAGCCCATCGACTTGGCGACCGCGTGATTGACCACGTGCAGCCAGCTGGCAAACACGCCGGCGGGACCGAGCGCAAAGCCGATGCTGACCAGGCCCATGTGCTCGATGCTCGAGTACGCGAGCATCCGCTTGTACTGGCGCTGGATGACGAGGCTGAACGCCCCGACGATCATCGAGGCAAGGCCGAATCCGGTCAGCAGGCCCGTCGTGAATTGCGGATCAACGGCGCCGTCGATCACGGCCTTCCAGCGCGCAATCGCGTACAGGGCGACCGCCGGCAGCACGCCCGACATCATCGCGGACATCGGCGACGGGGCTTCGGCGTAGGCGTCGGGCAGCCACGTATGCATCGGCGCCAGGCCGGCTTTTGTGCCGTACCCGACCAGGATGAACGCGAAGGCCAGTTGCAGCGGCTCGGGATGGAGCGACGGGGCGGCGGCGCGCAGCACGTGCCAGTTCAAGGAATCGGGCACCTGTCCGGCCGTGGCGACGAAGTCGAAATAGGCGAGCACCGTACCGGCGAAAGCCAGCGCAATGCCGACCGAGCAGATCAAGATGTATTTCCACGATGCCTCGACCGACGCCCTGGTGCGCCGCAGCGGAATGAGTATGGCCGACGTGATCGTGGTCGCTTCGATCGCCACCCACATCAGGG
This sequence comes from Acidobacteriota bacterium, assembly GCA_046726355.1. Classification (GTDB taxonomy): domain Bacteria; phylum Acidobacteriota; class Vicinamibacteria; order Vicinamibacterales; family CAVVIG01; genus QHWF01. The sequence goes on from JBKPAI010000013.1 coordinate 63,961, forward strand.
CCACGTTTGGCACGGTCACGGCATACAGCATCGTGACCGAGAACGCATTGATGAACATGCGGAACCGGCGGGCCGCCGGATCGTCGCGCTCGTCCCCCAGCCCCGGCCCGAGCGCGGAGACCAGGAGGGTGACGAACGCGATGCACACGGCGAGCAGAGCCGAGAGCGAATCGTACGGCCCCCTCACGACGGCCGCCGCGATGCTGGCGGCCAGAGACACGGCGGAGGCACCCACATTGAACCAACCGACCCAGGTCCGGTAGGGGGTCACCAGCGCGGCGACCGACGCCGCGACCAGCGGCGGCGCGAGCAGGAGGAACAGCAGCATTGGTGCCTGTTGGTTGCGAGTTATGAGCCTCCGCTGTAGTGCAGGCCTTCAGGCCTGCCGTGCTGTCGGCGGACCAGAAGGTCCGCACGACACGACGAGCCGGCTGCGCTCACAACTCATACCTCACAACTTAGAACTCACACTCAAGACTCAGAACTCAAGACTCAGAACTCGAAACGCACAACTTCACCTAATGCCGCAACCGCGTGAGCTCTTCGACGTCGATCGAGTCGAACGTTTCGTGGATGTGATACACGAAAATCTGCATGACCAGGAACCCCATGAGCGCGTCGAGAAAGACCCCGAACTCGACCAGGAGCGGCACGCCGTAGGTGCCGACCACGGCGATAAGCGCAATCGCGTTCTCGAGCATCAGAAACCCGATCACCTGCGTGATCGCTTTTCGCCGGCTGACGATGATCAGGAGGCTGATGAAGAGCAGGCCGATGGCGAACGGCAGCCCTTCGCGCGTCGGGAGCTGGCTGACGGCCATGAGCGGGCGTGCGATCACGTACGCGAACAGCACGAGCAGGCCGGCCACCAGGAGCGAAGTCTGGGTGTTCACATAGGGCCGGGTCACGGGCTCGGTCCCGAAACGCTGCTGCATCGTGGTGAGCACCCTGGGAATCACAATCCCTTTCAGCAGCACGAGCACCGCGGCCACCGCATACAGCTGCCGATCCTCCCCGAAGTACCCGACGATCGCCGTGAGTGCGGCGAGCAGCCAGGCTTGCCAGGTGTACGCGCTGATGTAGGCGGCCAAGCCTTTGCGCCACAGCACGATCAATCCCGTGAGCAGCATTGCGCTGCCCGCGAGCATCATCAGCTGGGGAAACATCTGGCTCACCGGGTCCCTCGCGAGAACGTCGCGACCACCGCCAGCAGCGCCAGCACAAACGAGGCGCTCAACAGCTCCGGTACCCGGAACAGCCGCAGTTTCGCGACGCGGGTCTCCAGCACGGCGATCGCGGTCGCGAGCACCGCGAGCTTGACGATCAGGCTCACCAACCCTCCGGCCAGCGCCAGCGGCGAGAACGACACCGCGATGCCCCAGGGCATGAAGAGGTTGGCGGCGAGCGCGAGCAGAACGAACAGCTTGATCGCCGCGCCCCACTCGATCAGCGCGAGATACGGACCGGAATACTCGAGCACCATGGCCTCGTGGATCATCGTGAGCTCCAGGTGGGTCGACGGGTTGTCCACGGGCAACCGGCCGGTCTCGGCCAGCGTGACGATGAACAGCGCGGCGAACGCGAGCAGATGGCCCGGTCCGAGGGCGCGGCCCGGTTCGGCGATGGTGCGGGCGACGATCTCGGGGAAGCTCGTCGATCCGGCGTTGAGCGCCAGCGCCACGATCGACAAGGCGACGGTCGGCTCGGTCAGGGCGGCGACGGTCATTTCACGGCTCGCGCCCATCCCGCCGAACGGCGAGCCGGTGTCGAGGCCGGCGAGCGCGAGAAAGAACGTCCCCAGCAGAAGGAGGTACACCGCCGCGAACAGGTCGCCGGCGACCACCGGCCCCGGCGCCGCGACGACCAACGGGACGAACGACGCGACGGCGATTCCGGTGGCGAACACGACGAACGGTGTGGCCGCGAAGATCCAGGAGGCGGTGTGCGAAACCACCGCCTCCTTCCCGAACAGCTTCCCCAGTTCGTAGTACGGCTGCCACATCGAGGCGCCGCGGCGGTTTTGCAGGCGGGCTTTCACCCAGCGGATGAAGCCGACGAGCGCTGGTGCGAGCGCCACGGCGAGGATCGTCTGTGCCGCCGCCAGGACGTAGCGGATCATTCGAACCACCACGCCGACGCCAGGGCGACGACCAGCGCCGCGGCAACATAGAGAAGATAGACGTGAACGGATCCCGCCTGGATCCCGCGTACTCTGGTCGCGATCGTACGGGCGCTCCGGGTCACGCGCGCGTACAGGGCGGTCTCGATCCAGGGTGCGATCCGCGTCGTGTAGGTGATCGACCGAACGAAATGGCGGGCTTCAGGATGCACGCTGACGCTGAGGTCCTCCGTCGGGCGGTACAACTCGGAAAAGATCCGCCGCAGCGGCTCGGCAAAGGCGGAAGAGGTGTACTCCATCCGCGGCGTCTGGACGATCCGACCGCAGCCCCACGTGTCCGCGCGGCGCACCATCAGCCCCCGCACGCGGACGAGGACGAGAGCCACGGCCGCAATCGAGAGGACCAGAATGCCGATCAACAGGGGAGACACGCGCGCGGCGCCGCTGGGCGCCGGCAGCCAGAGTGGTCCGGCGGTCGGCGGCCGCACGGCGGCACCCGACGTCTCGGCGAGCACCAGGCCGAGGCCGCCGACCACGCGTGGGGCAAACAGCCCGAACAGCACGCATCCCGCCGACAACGCGCCGGCGACCATGTTCGTCGACCAGTGCGGCTCGCGGGCCGCCGCCGCGCGGTCCGAGCGTGCCATCGCCAGAAAGGCGATGCCGAACGCCTTGACGAAGCAGACCGCGGCGAGCCCACTGGTCAGCGCGAGCACGCCAACGGCCAGCGGCGTGCCGATGGCGACTTCCGCCTGCGGGATCTGCACGCCCGAGAGCAGCGCCTGGAACACCATCCACTCGGAGGCGAAGCCGTTGAGCGGCGGCAGCGCCGCCGCCGCCATCGCCCCGATCAGGAACGAGATCGACGTGAACGGCATGCGTTTGACGAGCCCGCCCATGTGCTCCATGTTCCGCGTGTGCGTGACGTGCACGACGTTGCCGCTGGCCAGGAACAGGGCCGACTTGAACAAGCCGTGATTGACCGTGTGGAAGGCCGCTGCGCCGAAACCGACGAGCGCGAGCATGTGAAGACGATAGCTGTCGAGGACGAGGCCGGCGCCGATGCCGAGCAGCACAATCCCGATGTTCTCCACCGACGAGTACGCGAGCAGACGTTTGAGGTCGTTTTCCGTCAGCGCGTAGAGCACGCCGCCCAGCGCCGACAGCGAGCCGGCGACGAGGACCAGGCCGCCCCACCACGCCGGGCCGGGCCCGAGCAGATCGAGCGCGACGCGCAGCAGACCATAGATGCCCAGCTTGATCATTACGCCGGACATCAGCGCCGATACGTGAGAAGGGGCGGCAGGATGTGCCCGCGGCAGCCAGACGTGCAGCGGGACGACCCCGGCTTTCGAGCCGAATGCCAGAAGCGCGAGGACGAACACCCCGGAGCGCGCACCGGGTGGCAACGCCGCTGCGGCGGCGCGCAATTCGGCGAATGTCGTGGCGCCGGTCGGACGCGCCAGCAGCGCAAACATCGGCAGCAGCAGCGCGAACCCCGCGTGGGTCATCGCGATGTACCAATGGCCCGCCTCCCGGGTCTCGGCGCTGTCGCTTTCCGTCATCACGAGGAAGTACGACGTGATCGCCATGCCCTCCCACACGAGGAGAAAGCTGACGATGTTCCCGGCGCAGGGGACGAGACTCATCGTGCCGAGAAAACTGTTGAACATGAAGCCGAACAGCCGCAGCGAATACCGGCCCTCGTAGGAAGCGGTAGAGCTCACGCCGTAGATGGCTGCCGGCACGCTCACGCCGCCGGCAAGAGCGAGGAAGACCGCTCCGAGCCGATCGAGGTGAATGGCCACGCCGCCGGCTGGCGCCAGGATCGTGGGGAAGGCGGCGACCACTGCTTGTCCCGTCACGAGCACGGCGGCTGCGGCCGCGAGGGCACAGGCGCCACCTGCCGCCGCCGCGATGCCGGTGATCAACCGGGTGACGCGGCCGGGGACATCGGCCGCGCTCAGCACCGCGCCGGCGCCAAAGGCCAGCACCATCAGCGAGAGTGCGGTGCGGGCGAAAGACATTTATCGCCCGGTCCGCTCGGCCGCTCGCGCCGGCCGTTCGGAAAACCGATCGAGCGCCTGAAGAATTCCGCGCAGGATGTCGGCGGGCTCCGGCGGACAGCCGGGAATCGAGACGTCGACGGGAATCACGGTGTCGACCGGGCCGACCACCGCATAGCTGCCGGCGAAGACCCCGCACGTCCGGGCGCAATCGCCCACGGCGACGACGAACTTGGGGGCAGGGGTCGCTTCGTAGGTGCGGCGCAGCGGGATTTCCATGTTGCGCGTCACCGGTCCGGTCACGAGCAGCATGTCGGCGTGGCGTGGAGACGCCACGAAGTGCATCCCGAACCGCTCCATGTCGTAGACGGGCCCGCTCAGCCCGCTGATCTCGAGCTCGCAGCCGTTGCAGGACCCGGCATCGACCTCGCGAATCGCGAGCGCGCGCCCGAGCAGGCGTCGGATCCGCGCCTCGAGCACAGGGCCGAAGGTGAGGGAGTCGGGATCGGCTGCGGTCAACGCCTCGGTGACCAGCCCGGTGCGCCCGATTTTCGTGAACAACTGCATGGGGGACGCTTGCGGCCGGACAACGGAGATGAGCTCTTCAGGCTCTGCCGGTCGCCGACAATCGACCGAATCTTATCAGTCGTCAGTCATCAGTTGCCAGTCGAGCGTCGAAGGCACGCGATCGTACGCTGAACGTTGATGGTATTGGCGTCGTTGTTGTGGGACAGGAGCGGGCCGACGGAGGAATGAACCGAAAAGCGGAGCCCGATCGCGTTGACCGGGCTCCGATCGGATTACGAGCAGCTCGAGGCGATCATCTTGACCGAATCGACCTTCAGCTTCGGCGCGGTGACGCTGGAACTGCTTGACGCGCTGGTGCTCGAGCTCGACGACGTGCTCGAGGAACTGGAGTTCTCGACCGTTCCCGTGATCTCGACCTTGTGGCCGACATGCGCGGTGAGCTGGCTGTCATCGGCGTCGAGGCGATAGGACTTCGCCGTCGCGCTCGACGATGCCGACGGACTCGTCGAGCTCGACGTGCCCGGGCTCGTCGTTCCCGACGTGCCCGCGGTGCTGCTGCCCGCGGGCGCGGTGTTCAACACGAACTTCGTCTCACTCGATGCGCTCGTGCTTCCTGATGTTCCGGTCGACCCCGGCGTGGCGCTGGGGGCGGCACTCGAACGTTCGATGCAGCCGGTAACGGTGATCTTGTTGGCCGCACTCGAGCTAGGCGTCTGCGACGAGGATGACGGCGGCGTCGTTTGTGCCGCGATCGTCACCGTACACGCGATTGCCGCGCACGTTCCCAACCATAGGCTCTTTGTCATGTGTCCTCCTGATAGTGTCATCGCGTCGGCACGTAGTGGTCGTGCAAGGTGAGCGCCAGCGATGGCACTGCGAGCAAGACACGCGCAGCGGCGAGCTCAGAGAGGGCGCGATGATGGGAGAATGCGCGTTTTGCCGCGACATCAGATCTGAACAATTTGAACACGCGGGCGATCTGGACAATTTTTGCGGCGGGGCAAATGGTTCACGTAGGGAGAGTAAAACATTCCTAATAGTGTCGAATTCCCCATCGCGACACTGAGCGCCGTGCGTGACAGCCCGGCCATTTACGGGACGACGTCTGAAGTGGAGTGGCCATGATCGGCGAGACGCTCTCGCATTACCGCGTGCTGGAACGGCTCGGCTCCGGCGGTATGGGCGAGGTGTATCTCGCCGAGGATCTACGGCTGCGCCGCAGCGTTGCGCTGAAGATGCTGCGCGGCGAGCCCGGCGATGCCGGGCTCCGCCGCCTCCTCGCCGAAGCCAGAGCGGCGTCGGCGCTGAATCATCCCAATATCGCGGTCATTTACGAGACCAGCGAAGTGGAATATGACGGGCGCCGGGTCGGGTTCATCGCCATGGAGTACGTGGAAGGCGTGAGTCTCGCCTCGCTGGTTCGACGCGGCCCGCCCGATCTCGATCAGGTGCTGGACATTGTCGAGCAGACTGCCGACGCGCTGGCCGAGGCGCACAAGCTCGGGCTGATCCACCGCGACATCAAGCCGTCGAATCTCATGGTGACGACAGGTGGGCGCGTGAAGGTGCTCGATTTCGGCGTGGCGCAGCAGCGGCCGCGCGCAGCGGCGGGCCCTGATGACGTGACCCGGCTGACGACGTCGCTCGACGAGTTGTCGGGCCTCGTCGGCACGCTGCCGTACGTGGCGCCCGAGCAGGCGACCGGGCGCGAAGTCGACGGACGCGCTGACATCTTTTCTCTCGGCGTGGTGATCTACGAGCTTGCGTGCGGCACGCCGCCCTTCACCGGCGCCAACCCCGCGCAGCTTCTGGAGGCCATCCTTCAGCAGGACCCGCCGCCGTTCCCGCGCCTCGATCGCGATCCGCGTCTCGGGCCGGTCGAGCGGCTGGTCAGGCGCATGTTGGAGCGCGATCCGGATCGGCGCGTTGCGAGTCTCGTCGACGTTCGTGACGCCGTCGCAGCGATTCGGCGCGGCCGGGACGTTTCCGAAGCCATCGATCGGCCGGCCGACGCCAACAGCGTCGTCGTTGCCGGATTCGTGAACATCTCCGGCAACTCCGAAGACGACTGGCTGGGCGCCGGCATTTCCGAGACCCTGGCCGCCGATGCCGGCCAACTCGAAGGTGTGTCGGTGATCTCACGCGATCGAGTGTCGGAGATCCTCAAGACGCTCAGCGAGCAGACCGGCGACCGCGACGAACGTCTCTTCCTGCGCGCCGGGCGCGAACTGCGCGCGCGCTGGGTCGTGAGCGGCGGCTTCCAGCGTTCGGGGGACACGGTGCGGGTGACCGCCTCGGTCGTCGAGGTGCGCAGCGGGCAGGTGGCGGGTACCACCAAGGTCGATGGCAGTCTCCAGCGAATCTTCGACCTCCAGGACCGCCTGGTGCGCGAGCTCGGGCGAACGCTGCGCGCCGCGGTCACACCGCCGGCGGGCGCAACGCAGGACACGGACGTCGTCGAGGCCTTCGAGGCATTCTCGCGCGGTGTGCTGAACCGCCGGGCCGAAACGTTCGAGTCGCTCGACCGCGCGGTCTGGCTGTTCGAGCGCGCGATCCGCCTGGATCCGGCATACACGCGCGCGCACGTCGAGCTCGGCGCGGCCTACGCGACGAAAGCCGACGCGCTGTCGCTGCCCGAGCTGTACGACCGTGCGGCCGCGAGCTTCCGGCGCGCGATCGAACTGCAGCCGGGTCTGGCGCGCGCATGGCGGGAGCTCGGGTCGGTGCTGGTGAGCGTGGGCAAGGCAGCCGATGGCATGGCGGCCATCCGCCGTGCCCTCACCATTGATCCCGAAGACGCGAGCGCCATAGGCACGATGGGCCGCGCCTTGTTCATCGGCCAGGCGCAGTTCGACGAAGCGGCGGACTGGTTCGAGCGGGCGCTCGAGCGGAACGCCAAGGGCGGCTGGTACGCACTGCAGCTCGCGCATTGTGCCGCGCTCGTCCGCGACTTTGCCCGGGGAGAGCGCGCCGCGGCGCGCGCGATGGAGCTGCAGGAAGCATTTCTCTCGGGCCGCGAGGGGCTCTTCATCGCCGGCAGCTATATCAGGGCGGGGCACCTGTCGGCGCTGCAGGGACGGCCGCGCGAGGCGCTCGAGCATTTCGAGCGCGAGATCGAGTTCCTGGCGCGCACCGAGCATACGTTGCGCCCGCGGATTCTCGTCGAGCTGAACGCCCGGCTCGGCAGCGCGTACCTGCAGCTCGGTGAAGCGCGCAAGGCGCAGGCGGCATTCAACGTCGCGCTCGAAAGCTTCGATCGCCGGGTCCGGCTGGGTGCCGACGATCCGTTCACGCGGTACTACGCGGCCGCGGTCCACGCGCTGCGCGGAGACGTGGAACCCGCGCTGGTGTTTCTCGAGCGCGCGATGACCGAGCAGCGGACCTTCACCACAGCCCGCGTCCGCATCGAGCCGGAGTTCGATCGAATCCGCGCCGATTCACGGTTCAGGAGGCTGATCGGGGTCGTGTAGGTCGGGTGGGCCTGGCAGGGGACCTGTGGCCGGGTGACGCCTGCCCACCTGCCCCCACCCGTCCTACCTGGCCATGTGCGCGGCGCTCCAGGTGCGCAGATTCTCCGCGTACCACGACGCCCGTTCGGCGTGCGCGCCGGAAATGTCCGACTGCTCGCGCGGGTCGGCGTCCAGATCGAACAAGCGGGTGCGCCCCGAGTCGAGCTCCTCGATTGCTTTGAACCGGCCATCCCGAAGGCCCGCGACCGGCCGCGAGTAGTCGGTGAAAAAGAAGGCGAGGCGTGAGGTTCCTTGCAGCAGGGATTGTCCTTCATAGGCGGCCGGCGCGGGTTCGCCAAGAAGATCCAGAACAGTCGGCGCCACGTCGATCAGGCTGACAATCTGGCGGCTCCGCATCTGCTGTCCGATCAGCCCGGGCGCCGCGAGCACGAGCGGCACGTGAACGTTTTCCTCGAACACCTGGAAGGTATGGCCGTAATTTCCGTCGTGCTGACCGAATGCCTCGCCGTGATCGCCGAGCACGATGATGACGGTGCGGTTCGCGAGGCCGCGCGCGTACAGGCCCTCGACCAGTGTGGCGAGCGATTCGTCGGCATAGTGGAGCGCATTACGATACCGGTCGAAGTCGCGCCGATCAGCGAACGGACCCGGCGGAGAGTCGTATGGATGATGTCCGGCAATCGGCAGGTAGGCGACGAAAAACCGGCTGTCCCGCGGCAGTCCATCGATCCAGGTGAGAATTCGGACCACCGTGGATGCTTCGTCGACGCCGAAGCTGGATTCGTGCACGCCGCCGATATCGCCGGCATCCGCAAGCATCTCGAAGCCTCGATTGCGCGCGACGGCGTTCATGCCCAGATAGCCGAATCGTCCCGAGTGGAAGAGTGCGGTGCGGTAGCCGCGGCCGGCGAGCAGCTCCGCGATCGACGCGCACGGCGGGGCGGCGCGGAGCGTCGTGCTGTCGAGCGCAGGGGATGCCGAGCAGAGCAGGGAGTAGAGGCCCTTGATGCTCTCAGGATAGAGCGCGTACGCGTAGTCGAACACGATCCCGTGACGTGCGAGTGCCGCCAGGTGGGGCATCGGGTCCGGATCGGCGCCGTACAGTCCGAGGTACTGTGCCGCCGCCGATTCCAGGCTGACGATCAGAATGTTTCGCCCCGCGGCGGCACCGCGAAGAAACCCGGGCGGGTCCACGGCTCTCCGTTCGAAGCCGGACGGGCTCCAGCTGCCGTTCGGGCGCGCGGACACGGCGCGCGGCAGGATCGAACCGACGAGCGCGGTCCACGCGTTGCGATCGAGGCCGTGCGTGTCGACGCGGCCGGTGGCTGCGGGGCCGAGCGCAACGAGAGGAATGGTCGTCGCGAGCAATGCCGGCCGCCGAACGCGGCGGAGCGCGATCGGCCCGGCGATGGCGATTGCCGCGACAAGCGCGCAGAGCAGCATCATGTCGACGGTCGCGTAGCGCCGGATCGAGTCCGCCAGCGGCCCCCGTGCGGCTCGCCACATCGGCCAGGTCATCGGCGTTGCGAGCACCCGTGTGACCGGCACGTTCAGCACTACGTACATCGAGCCGGCCGCGTACAAGATCGAGACGAATGCGGCGCGGCCGGCGGTCCTCGATCCCTGGCGCGATCGAAATTTCACTGCGGCGTCCAGTGCCGTGAACGCGAGAACGACCGCTGCGTCCTGCCACACATAGGCGATGGGCGCCCACCACGAGAGCGTCGCCTCACGCCCGGCAAGCGCGATGGCCTTCGCGGTCAACAGTACCGCCATCAGCGCGCATCCCAACCCGGATCTCATGTTCGATGGTGGCTGGTCCGGCTGCAGTGGGACAGGTCCGGCGTTACCGAGCAACGACAATCCCACCACGGGCGACTCGGAGGACTCGGAGGAAAATCCTGTCAGCTTGGCAAAGAACCTCCGCGTCCTCAGCGTCCTCCGCGGTAGGTATCCAGCGGAACCGGCGCCGTCATCTGAACATCCCGGATACTTCACCAGGTTCACTCGCTTCAGGAGCGCGATTGACACAATACGGCTCGCTCCCCGTCGTCGCCATAACCAGTCGTGCACGATCAGCGCGGGCGCCGGCGGGTGCGCGTACAGTGACGCGCGGTCGCCGGCAAAGGCCAACGGAATGATCGCGAGATCGAAATCCGATCCCAGATCCGGCCCCGGATACCGGGCGTTGACGAACGTGGCAGTGTCGGCGCCGACCCAGCTGCGCGCGCACACCAGGTTCGCGGGGTTTGCGTCGATGACGGTCAGGCGCGCCGACGGCCGCAGCTGTCGCAGAATCAGCGCCGTCCGCGGAAAGAGGCCGCCGCCGACGATGGCAATCCGTTCGACCGGCGGAAGCTCGTCGAGCAGCGCGCCAAGCGCGCGCGCGTGCGTCCTCAGCACGAACCGCCGCAGCACGTGCGACCGCAGGACTATTCGTTCCAGCACCTCGAGGCCGACGTTCAATCCTGAATCGAGCCATCTGAGCGGCGGCGGCCATGCGCTGGCACGAGCGGCGGGATCGCGCGCGGCCGGCAGCCGGCGCCACGAGAGCGACGGGTGGGCATGATGCTCGACGTGAAAGCCGTCATTGAACGTCAGCAGGTTGTACAGCTTCCCGTAATGGCTGATCGTGCCGCCCGCATGCTCGTAGTGCCCGTGAAGCGCGCACAGCAGGAGTCCGGCGACATACCCGGGCAGATAGCCGGACAAGAAGAACGACGGCGCGAACGCAATCATTGCGGTCCACAACGCGGCGACCAGCCCGATGTGCAGGACGACATCGGCGGACCCCCGCAGCCGCGCGGCGACCGCGGCATGATGTGCGAGGTGGCGATCGCGCCACACCGCCTGCGGAATGCCGGACGCCAGCGTCAGGACGGCTGCGAACGCGCGGTTTGCCGCTCGCCGGCGGAAAAACGGGCGGTGGATGAAAAGATGCGCAACGGTGTTCGACATCCACCACACCCCGAGCGCGATTCCGACGGTCACGGCAGTCACGGTTTGAACGAGATCAGGGCGCGAACCGGCGCGTAGTCGGTCCGGCCGTTCACTTTCACGACGCCGACATTGATTGGGTACACGTCCGGCGCCTGCGGGGCATCAGTGGGGGCGCGCAGCCTGGGCCGCGAGTCCCATCGCGACCCGAACGCCACGATCTGCGACGTGCCGGCGACGGCCTTCAGATCGGCCCATTCCCGCAGCGCCAGTTTCGGATCGGCAGGCAGATTGAAATAGAGATAGCCGCGCCCGGCGGGCAGATAATCGTCAGCGTTGCGGCTGTCCGCGATCGAAAACACGCCAAAGATTTGAATCCGCTGCGGCGCGCGATCGTCGGGCTCCATGAGGACCTTGTCGATGCGCGCGTAGACGCCCGTTCGATCGCTTGCGTGAGCGTTTACGGCCTGAAGACAGAGGACCGCTAGTGCACTCCATTGACGTGGTTTCATCGTGGCCTCCGTGGAAGATAGACGTACCCCGGCCGGATCCTGTTAACCGGAACCCCCGACCGGACCAGAACAAAGTCCGTGTCGGGGAGGACTTTTCCGTTCCGTGGTGTGCAGACTCAACGGTTTGCCGGTCTCCGGGTTGGCAGACTCGTTGCTGTTCCAATCCACAACACCCCGTGCGTTCAAGGTTGTGATGTAGTGGCGATGCAGACGTCGAACACCCCTATTCGGGTTCTCGTCATCGATCACCGGGCGATCGTCCGGTCGGCGCTGGAGCTTCTGCTTGCGGCACAGAGCGGCTTCGAGGTGGTCGCCACGGCCGACAAGGACCCGGCTTCGGTGAGCGCCGCGCTGCGGCGGCGGCCGGACGTCGCGCTCCTGTACGTCGGATCCAGTCCCGACCGCGATCTCGACCTTCTTTCGTACCTCCGCGACGCGACGCCAACGGTCCGGGCCCTGCTGCTGGCGGAATCCGCGGATCGCGAGCTGCACCAGTCGGCGATTCGCAAAGGCGCGTTCGGGGTGTTGAGTCCGGACAGCCCGCCCGACACGTTGATCAGGGCGTTGGCGTCCATCTATCGCGGCGAGTACTGGATCAATCGCGTGACTGCGGCGGCGCTGGCCTCCACGTCGCGGATGGCGCGCGCCGGAGCCGGAAACAGCAATCGCATGGCCGCGCTGACAGAGCGCGAGCGCGGCATCCTGACGCTCATTGCTGAAGGACTTCGAAACAAGGAGATCGCCGCGCGGCTGAAGATCAGCGAGACGACCGTACGCCACCACCTGACCTCGATCTTCGGCAAGCTCGATGTCTCCGACCGCCTTGCGCTCGCTGTCCACGCGCTGCGCAACGGATACGTTCAGCGTGCGCCCGATGTTGCGTCCCCCGCGTCCGATTCCCCCGGTTGCGGACAGGTGACGGCCCTGTCCGCGGCGCCGTCCGGCACGCGTTAAATCCAGGCTTCTGAACTCTGAGAGGCTGTCAAAAATTCGCCCGTAGCGCAGCCCTTCAGGGCGTGTGAAGGTGGTAGCGCAGCCCTTCACGGCTGCTGCCCGGCGGCCGTAATGCAGGCCTCAGGGCCTGCGCGACCGGGGGGCCGCCGGCCGATTGATTCACACGCGTTCAGAAACCCTTCTCGCGGCTGAGCAGCCGCGCGGGCCTTGGCTCCCTCCTGCCTATCGACGCGCCCCGTGGCCCTCGGCGCCGCTGCCCGTCGGGACTTGTGGCACGATCCAGTGCCACAGGGGCCCGACTCGATGAAAATCATGAAATTCGGCGGCTCGTCGCTCTCGACTCCGGCCACGATCCGGCAGGTTGGAGCGATTCTCCTTGCCGCCCGCCGCCGCGATCCCGTCATTGCCGTCGTCTCGGCGTTCCAAGGCGTCACCAACCAGCTGCTCGAGTGCGCGCGGCTCGCCGAACGCGCCGAGGCCGGCTACGAGGAGGCCTTCGAGCGCGTGGCGCGCCGGCATCGGACGGCTGTGACGCAACTGGTCAAACGCGGCCGGAGCCGCGTACGCTCGCAGGTCGAAGGGCTGCTGACCGAGCTCCGCGACACGCTGCACGGAATTCACCTGCTGCGCCACTGCCCGCTGCGCGCGCTGGACATGACGGCGAGCTTCGGCGAACGCCTGTCGGCTCAGATCGTTTCGGCCTATCTGAACCAGAAACATCCCGCCACGTTCGTGGACGCCCGCGACTTCGTGATCACCGACGACCATTTCACCCATGCGACCGTGAATTTCCAGCGGACCAATCCGGCCGTGCGCGCGGCGTTCGGGCGGATCGCGCGGCGGTCCCGCAAGCGCGTCCTGCCGGTCGTGACCGGATTCATCGGTGCCACCGAGGACGGTCAGACCACGACCATCGGACGGAACGGCTCGGATTACAGCGCGTCGATCATCGGCGCCGCCGTCCACGCCTCGGTCATCGAGATCTGGACCGATGTCGACGGGGTTCTCAGCGCCGACCCGCGCGTCGTGCCGGCGGCCTTCGTCCTGCCGCAGATGACCTACGAGGAGGCGATGGAGCTGTCGTATTTCGGCGCGAAGGTCCTGCACTCCTCGACGATCGCGCCGGCCGTCGCGAGACGGATCCCCATCGTCATCAAGAACACGTTCAATCCGTCGGCGTCCGGCACGCTGATCTCGAACCGCCGCGTCGACGATGGGCGGCTGGCGAAGGGGATCACGTCGGTCGCCGATCTGGCCCTGCTCACGCTGCGCGGTCCGGGCATGGTCGGCGTGCCCGGCGTCGCCGGCCGTCTGTTCCGCGCGCTGGCCCAGCGGCGGGTCAGCGTCGTCCTTATTTCCCAGGCCTCGTCCGAGCACACGATCTGCTTCGGCGTCCGGACCGACGATGCCGGGCCGGCCGTGGCGGCCATCGAACAGGAGTTTCAGTACGAGGTACGGGAACAGCTGATGGAAGTGGACGTCCGGCGCGAGCAGGCGATCCTGGCCGTCGTCGGGGAGGGGATGAAAGGCCGTCCCGGCGTGGCGGGGAAGGTCTTCGACTCGCTGGGACGCCAGAACATCAACGTCAGCGCGATCGCGCAGGGAGCGTCAGAGCGCAACATCTCGTGTGTCATCGATTCGGCCGATCAGATCCGCGCACTGAACGCCATCCATCAGGGCTTCTTCGAGACCCGCAAGAAGCTCGCGCTCGCCGTCGTCGGCGTCGGCAACGTCGGGGGCGCGGTGCTGCGTCAGCTCCACCAGCAGCGCGACTACCTGCTGGAAAAGGGCTTCGACGTGACCGTGGTCGGCCTCGCCAACAGCACGCGGTTCGTGATCGATCCGAACGGCGTGGATCTTTCACGGTGGAAGGACCTCCTGCTCGGCTCGCCGATGCGGATGAACCCGGTCCCGTTCGCGCGCGATCTGGCGGCGTTGGAGCTGACGAATGCGGCCCTCGTCGACTGCACGGCGGGCCCGTCGATCGTCGACACGTATCCCGCGTTCATCGATGCCAACCTCCACATCATCACGCCGAACAAATGGGCGAACGCGCTGCCGTGGCGGAAGTACTCGGCGCTGATGGCGCATCTCGAGCGGCGCAAGAAGCATTTCCTGTTCGAGGCTAATGTCGGCGCGGGCCTGCCGGTGGTCTCGACGCTGCGCGACCTCATCGCGAGCGGCGACGAAATCGTGCGGATCGAAGGGATTCTCTCGGGTACGCTCAGTTACCTGTTCAACACCTTCGACGGTCGCGTGCCATTCAGCACGCTCGTGCGCGAGGCGCATCGCATGGGCTACACCGAGCCGGATCCGCGCGAGGACCTGTCGGGCACGGACGTTGCGCGAAAGCTGCTGATCCTGGCACGCCAGATCGGCCTGCGGATGGATCTCGGCGAGGTGCGCGTGGACAGCCTGGTGCCGCGGCCGCTGGCGCGGGGGAAGTTCACCGACCGGATGTTGACGGCATATGCACGCTACGATCGCGAGATGGCGAACCGGGTGGCGCGTGCCGAGGCCCGCGGTAACGTGCTCCGCTATGTCGGCACGCTCGAGAACGAGCGGGCGCAGGCCGGCCTGAAGGAATATCCACGCAATCATCCGGTGGCCTCGGCAAAAGGCAGCGATAACGTCATCGCGTTCACCACGAAGCGGTACTCTCGTACGCCGCTGGTCGTCCAGGGACCGGGGGCAGGCGCCGACGTCACGGCGATGGGTGTGTTTTCGGACGTCCTGAAGTTGTTGCACTACCTGCCGCGGTAGATAGCGAGATTGTAGATTGCAGATTGTTGATTGTTGATTGTTGATTGTTGATTTGAGATTTCAGAATGCAATGAATTGAATCGGATTGGCATTGAATGCGTCAGGGGTCCAATCTCCAATCGCCAAATTCAATCTGAAATCTACAATCTGAAATCTGAGATTTCGTCGAGCAGTCGGCGGGCGTTGTCGAAGGCAAGCCTTCGCCGAGCCTCGTCGATTGTGAACCACTGCTTCTCGCGGCCGTCGGTGGATGCCGTTTCGGCGATCGCGCGAATCAGAAAGTACTGGACGCGCACCGGCTCGCGTCCCGACTGGAACTCGAGCGGCTCGCCCACCGGCCCGAGGAGCTCGCCTTCAACACCGGCTTCTTCGAGCGTCTCACGGAGCGCGGCTTCTTCCGCCGTCTCGCCCGGCTCGATGTGGCCTTTGGGAAAGATCCAGATGCCGGGATCTTTTTTCGCGCGGACCAGCAGCACCGAGAGACCGGCGTCGGCGCGCCGGACGATGATGCCGCCGGCCTGTTCGATACGCTCCATCGTGAGGTCGCGGCACCAATTGTACCTGCATGGCGTGAACCGGGAATGGACGAGGGTTGTAACATTCTGCCACCAGGGAGGATTGATGGTCTTCAGGCTGGCAGTCGTCGCGTTGGTTGTTGTCGGAGGCGTTGGGGCCGCGCCGCAGGCGGAGCCCGATCTCATCACCCGCGCGCGAGCGATTCACGAGCGCGTCATCACGCTGGACACGCACAACGATATCGATCCATTGAACTTCACGCGCGAATGCAACTACACGATGCGGCTGGCGACGCAGGTCAACCTGCCCAAGATGAAGGAAGGCGGCCTGGACGTCTCCTTCATGATCGTCTACGTCGGGCAGCAGAACCCGCCGCAGGTGCCGGACGCGTTTCAGGCGGCCGGCTACGACCGTGCGTACAAGGCGGCGATCGCGAAATTCGACGCCATCCATCATTTGACGAAGGAGATCGCGCCCGACCAGATCGAGCTGGCCTTGACGCCGGCCGACGTCAAGCGGATTGCCGCAACCGGCCGGAAGGCCGCGGTCATCGGGATCGAGAACGGGTATCCAATCGGCACCGACGTCAATCGCGTCAAGGAATTCTGGGAGCGCGGCGGCCGCTACTTGTCGCTCGCGCACAACGGCCACAGTCAGCTCGCCGACTCGAACACCGGCGAGGCCGATCATCAGTGGACCTGGGGCGGACTGTCGCCGCTCGGCCGGCAGGTGATTCAAGAGATGAACAGATGGGGAATCATGGTGGATGTTTCCCATCCGTCCAAGGGCGCCATGATGCAGGCCATCGGCTTGTCGAAGGCGCCGGTCATCGCCTCACATTCAGGCGTCCGGACGCTGGCGAACGTCAGCCGGAACATGGACGATGAGATGCTGATGGCGATGAAGACCAACGGCGGCGTCGTCCAGATCGTGGCATTGTCCGGATACGTCCGGTCCGATCCCCCGGAGCGCGGCCCGGCCATTACCGCGCTGCGCCAGGAGCTCGGCCTGGGTGGTGGGCGCGGCGGCGCTGCCGGCCGGGGAACGGCTGCTCAGACGCCGGCGCTCGAAGGCCGGCGCTGTCCCGTCGAAGCCGGACCGCCAACGCCGGCGACGGCCGGGAGCGGCCGCGGCGGTCGCGGCGGCGCCACCGCGGGCATCGAGACGCTCGCACCCGATCGGCGTGCGGAATTCGAGCGCCGGCTGGCCGAGATCGATCGCAGGTGGCCCGCGGCCGGACGTGCCAACGTCAAGGACTTCGTCGACGAAATCGACTACGCCGTGAAGTTAATCGGCACCGATCACGTCGGCATCTCGTCCGATTTCGACGGCGGCGGGGGCATCGACGGCTGGAACAGCGCGGCCGAGACCTTCAACGTGACCCTGGAGCTCGTCCGCCGCGGGTACACCGAGGAGCAGATCGGAAAAATCTGGAGCGGCAATCTGCTGCGGGTGTGGCAAGAGGTGGAGACGGTTGCCAGGGACATTCAGGCGGGACGCAGGTGATATTGCCGATTGCGCGACCGCAATCCGCGCTCTGCATCCGCGACCTGCACGTCATCGCCCTTCCGGCAGCGCGAACACGTAAATCGCATTGCCGTTCTGCGGGTACTTGATCTCAGGCGCAAGAGTGCGCGGAACGAGTCGAGGGCTCTCGAAGCCGCCGCGGCCGGTGGTGACCGCGATGTACTGGCGGCCGCCGGCGCTGAAGGACACCGGATACCCCTGCACCGACGTCCCGAGCCGGGTCTGCCACAGCGTCTCACCGGTCTTCACGTCGAACGCGCGAAACATCCGATCCACGTCGCCAACGAAGCCGACGCCCCCCGCCGTGGTCAAGACTCCTGTCAGAAACGATCCGCGCTGCTCCCGGCTCCAGACCTCCTTGAGCGTCTTCACATCGTACGCCGCAAGCTTGCCCAGATTTCCCTCCGTCCCCGGCATCTCGAAGAACCGCCGGTCGGCGCCGATCCCGCCCGTGCCAATCGTCTGCTCGATCTTCCGTGCCGACATTTCCATGCACGACTGGCTGAGCGGAATGACAAGCAGCGCGGCGCCGGGGTGATAGCTCATGGACGGCCAGTTGTGGCCGCCCTGTGTGGAGGGACACGCCTGCACCCACTTGCCTGTTTCCTGCTCGATGATGTCGGCGCGGTAGGTGGGCATCCCCGTTTTCGCATCGATTGAGTCGAAGACGTTCTGGAAGACGGTTTCCTTGTAGCCGATGAACTGACCGTTTCGCCGATCCAGCTTCCACAGAATCCCGGGCTTGCCAATCGTGAAGAGCACCTTCTGATCGCCGATGTCGACGAGCACGCGCTCGAAGACTTCGTCGAGGTCGAGCGATTCGCCCGGCGCGTGTTGAAAGTACCACGCCAGCGTGCCGTCATCCGGCCGGAGCGCCACCGTCGAAGCCGTATACAGCGCGTTGTCGAAGGCGGTCGTGCCGCGGCTCGCCCGCATCCACGGCTTCGCCTGCGCGACCCCCCAGTACGTGAGGTTGAGATCCGGATCGTAGGTGCCGGCAATCCAGGTCTCACCGCCGACGCGGAACGGATCGGCGAGCTTTCCCCAGGTGTCGCTGCCTGGCTGGCCCGACCGCGCGACTGTGTGGAACTTCCACGCGGGCGTGCCGGTCGCCGCCTCGTAGGCGCTGATCCAGCAGCCGTCGTTCCCATAGCGGTCGCAGCCGGTGAGGCCCTGCAGCACCTTGCCCCGGATGACGATCGGCCCCGCGTACGCCGAGTACCCCTTCGCGCGATCGGCAATCGCCGTCGTCCACACCTGTCTGCCGCTGCGTGCGTCGAGCGCGACCAGGTGCGCATCGGTGGTCGCCATGAACACCTTGTCGCCGTAGAGCGCGATGTTGCGCATCGTGGCGGCGCCGATCAGCGCGTACGGCGGCACGCGGTGCTCCCAGATCAACTCGCCGGTCTTCGCGTCGAGCGCCTGCATCACGTTGGCTGTGTTCGTGAGGAACATGATGCCGTCGTGGACGAGCGGCGTCGGCTCGTTGGCGCCGCCATCCTGCATCGTCCACACCCAGGCGAGCTGCAGGCCCTTGACCGTCTCGCGTGTCACGTTGGTCAGCGGGCTATAGCTCCATCCGTGATACGTGCGCCGCGCCATGAGCCAGTCGCCCGGATCCGGATTGCGGAGCATCTCGTCGGTGACCGGTGTGTAGCTCTTGACCTCGCCAATCACGGTCAGCCCCGTCGCTCCGTTCAGCACGGTCATGCCGCGCGCTGCCGAAGCCGCCGCGTCTACGGGTCCCGCGCCGCCGGCTTGACGGCCTCTTCCGCGGCCGCCGCCAGACGGTTGGTCGCCTGATGCCTGCGCGCTGCCGCTCGCGATCGATCCGATCGATACGGCCACCGCGGTGGTCAGCGCCTGGCCGCCTGCGGCCGCGCCGTTCGACTGCAGGATGTAGCTCGTGATGGCGAGATACTGGTCGCCGGTCAGGCTCGCGCCGTTCGGCGGCATGGTGGCAGAGATCAGATCGATCAGGTCTCTGGTGGTGCGCGACCGCCAGGTATTCATGAACGTGCCGCCGGCGAGAGGCGGCGCCTCATTCCGGCCGGCAAGATCCGCCATGTGGCAGCTCGCGCAATTCGCGTCGTAAAGCGCCCGGCCGGCATCGGCTTGTGCCGCCGTGAATACGCCGCTGGATGGCGGCTGGCCGGCGATGATGACGGACAAAGCCGCGGCGAGACAGATGCCGACGCAGCCTTGCCGGCTCTGGAGTCGCAACGCGGAGTTGACAACACCCCCTGCGGGGCCAACCACTGTGTTGGCAGGCCTGATCGCGTTCATGCAGGTGTTCCTACCGGCTTCCGGCTGGAGCCGGAAACAGCCAGCCCCACAGGTTCCCGTCAGGCGCCTTTTCGCTGTGGACCTGCACGTAGAGGCGGCGCTTTTCGAGATCGGTGAGCTGCGCCGGGGTCAGTTCCACCGAACCGGTGATCGTTCCGCTGGTCCCGTGCGTCACCGTCAAGTCGAACAGCACGGGCCCGCGGACGCCTGCGACCGGCCCTTTGTGGACCTGCGCGATCGTGGCCGGTGACCCGAGCCCGTCAAAGCTGCCGTTGAACGTGAGCCTGTTGCCGTTCAACGCAGCAGTCAGCGAACCCGATCCCGTGATGGTCGCCGCCATCGTCAGGTCTATCGGAACCGGCGACAGGCGGGTCTTGAACGTTCTGCCGGTCTGGGCGTCAAGTGAAGCGGAGGCGAAGAGGACGGCCGAAACGAAAGCCGCCGTAATGTGTGGGGACATGGCGCCGCAATGATAATCGCGGCGGCTGAGGTCTGGATCAGGTTTTCGGCGGCCTGAGGCGCGGCACCTCCGTCTGCGGCGAGTGAAGCTCGTACAGCATGCCGCTGGCGTCGAGCTTGTACTTTGCCACGGCATCCGTCACCTCGTTGCCATAGAGATCGACCGCGTCCGGCGGGTCATCAGCGAGGGGATCCTCATCGTCGCCAGCCGAGCTGAGGCTCGTCCGACTGACCGGGAGGTGAGATCGTGTTGTGTCGTCCCGGCCGGGGGCCAGGTGTGAAACGGTCACTAGCCGTGGCGCGTAGGCAACGCCCGCGAAGACGACGACGATCAGGACATTCAATACCCTGCGTCTCACACCACTCAAGAAACTGCCTCCTGCCGCAGCGGGCGTGCAACCACAGTGCCACGGCACCGCTACGCCGCTGGATTCGTTAGAATCTGGCGTATCTGTTGCACAGCCATGCTTCAAATGCCCCTCAATCTTCGGCAGCACCTTGTTCAGCTTCGTCGCGATTGGTCTGAAGCTCGTCGGCGATATCCTCACGCGATCCCGGCTGTCGTCGGGGCGTTGTGTCTCACGTTTCTGCTCGCGGTCGCCGGCGCGTTCGTGTTCGCCTCCTCGCTTCTCACCGGACTGCCCGAAAACGATGCCATCCAGCGTATTGGCGACATGGACCAGGCAACGACGGTGTTCGATGCGGAAGATCAGTTCGCCTTCACGATCTTCAAGGAGCAGCGGATCGAAGTGCCGCTCTCCGAGATCTCACCCCACCTGATACACGCGATCCTCGACATCGAAGACCAGCGCTTCTACAAACATCAGGGCATCGACACCATTCGCATCGTGTCCGCGGCGGTCGCGAACGTCCGTCATCGCCGGGTTGCGCAGGGCGGTAGCACCATTACACAGCAGCTGGCGCGTCAGAGTTTCCTCCGTCCCGACAAGACGATTCGGCGGAAGCTTCAGGAGGCGATCCTCGCGAGCCGGATCGAGCGGGTGTACGAGAAGCCGCAGATCCTCGAGATGTACTTGAACAAGGTGTATTTCGGGGACGGACTGTATGGCGTCGAAGCTGCGTCGCGAGGCTATTTCGCGAAGCACGCGTCCGAGCTCACCGTTCCGGAGGCGGCGCTGCTCTCCGGTCTGGTCAAGTCGCCGTCGACGTACGCGCCCACGGTCAGCCGCGAGCGCGCAGTGCAGCGCCGTAACATCGTCTTGCAAACGATGCTCGAGGCCGGGCACATCGACCGGGCAGAGTTTCAGGCAGCCCGCAAGGCAAAGGTGGTGCTCCACGACGGGCTGCGTGCCGAAGAGCCGCACGGCCAGTATTTCAAGGAGCAGGTCCGCCGCGAGCTGGTGGACCGCTTCGGCTGGCAGCGCGTCTATCAGGGCGGTCTTCGGGTGTTCTCGACGATCGACATGAAGATGCAGACGGCGGCAGAAACGGCCATCGCCGATGCGCTGAAGGCGCTCGACCAGAAGCGCCAGGCGCTGGCCGCACGCCGCGCGCGGGCCGCACGAGCGAAAGCCGCCGCCGCGGCGCAGGCGGAGGCCGGTCTGACCGATACCCTGCAGGCTGCGCTGGTGGCCCTGGATCCGCAGACCGGGCACGTCCGCGCGATGATTGGCGGCCGCGACTTCAACGCCAGCAGCTTCAACCGTGCGACCCAGGCCCGCCGGCAACCGGGCTCCGCCTTCAAACCGTTCGTCTACGCCACCGCGCTCGAAGCGGGCTACACACCCGCCACGTTGATCGACGACCTCAATACGCCCGTGGCGACGCTCCAGGGCGACTGGACGCCAGACGACGAGCATTCCGGAGCCGACTCGATGACGATGCGCACCGCGCTGCGGACGTCGAGTAATCGAGCGGCGGTGCGCATGCTGCAGCAGGTCGGTATCGCGCGAACGGTGGAGGAAGCCAAGATGATGGGAGTGGGCGACGTGCCGGGCGTGCCGTCGCTCGCTCTGGGTTCCGGCGAAGTGACGCTGCAGGCGATGACCGCCGCGTACGCCGGGTTTGCCAACCATGGCCTGGTGCCGCAGCCCGTCGTCATCCGCCGGGTGGAGGACCAGGACGGGCGGGTGTTGTATCAGGAGCACGACACGACGACGCGGGCGGTCAGCGATCAGACGGCCTACCTGATGACCACGATGATGGCCGACGTGGTCAACGCGGGCACGGCCGCGGGCGCGCGGCGGCTTGGATTCACGCTGCCGGCGGCCGGGAAGACCGGAACCACGAATGATTTCAACGATGCCTGGTTCATCGGCTTCACGCCGAAGCTCGTGGCCGGCGTCTGGGTCGGGTTCGACCAGCCGCACACGATCCTGCCGAACGGCTTCGCGGCTGACATTGCCGTTCCGGCCTGGGCCGCGTTCATGAAAGCGGCGACGCGCAACGACAAACCGGAGTGGTTCGAGCCGCCGGCCGGCATTACCACTGCCAACGTCTGTCGCCTTTCCGGAAAGCTCGCCAGTGAGGGGTGTGAGGACGTGGAGGTGGTGAACAAGGACGGCAGTCTCGAACGCCGCTCGATGATCTACACCGAGTATTTCGTGCGTGGGACCGAGCCGACGACGTTCTGCGACCTTCACGGGAACGTCGGCTTGAAAGTGGCTGGCCTGTTCGGCTCGCAGCCGGAGAAACCGGCGCCGCCGGCCGTGGAGCAAGTCGCGCCGGCGCCCGCCCCGCCGGCCGCGACCACGGGATCGCAGCCCGAAGTCCAGGCGGTGCCCGAGCAGGATCCTCCGAAGAAGAAACGCAACTTCTGGTCGCGCCTCTTCGGCATCGGGAAGGGCGAGGACAAGGACAAAGACGACAAGGACAACGACAGGGACAAAGATGATCGGGAGAGGTCCGGCGGGAAGCCGCCGAAGAAAAAGGGAGGCTTCTAGCAGGCTCTATAGGCTTTGGGCTCTTGGCGCTGGGGTGAGCCTTCAGGGCATGTGAAAAATCGGCCGCAGCCGGTAACGCAGGCCTTTCAGGCCCTGCATCACGGCCGCCGGGCAGCCCTGAAGGGTTGCGCGACAAATATTTTCACTCGCGCTCTCGATCTCAAGCCGTAAAGCGCCCAGCTCGACCCATAAGCTCAGAGCCATCAGCCGCAGCCATGAGCCGAGAGGCTAGAGCCTAACGCCTAAAGCCCAGAGCCTTACGCCCACCAACATAGAAGTGGTCGTTTCCCCAGGCGTGGTACCATCAGTCGAGATTCTGCGCGGGCACTGTGATGCCGGTATTGCCAGGCCGTTGCCCTCGCGGACGATTGGCTTCCGCGTTCACGGCGTCGTCCGCCGTGAGACTGGTGACTATGCCGTTTCGCGAGATCACGGGTCACGAGCGCCAGACGAGCCTGCTCGCCCGATCTGTCAGCGGCAATACGCTGCCGCCCAGCCTGATCTTCGCCGGCCCGGCGGGCACCGGCAAGCGCACTACAGCCGTCGCCCTGGCGCAGGCGCTGAACTGTATAGAGCTGCGAATACCCGCTCCCGGAACACAGGACGCGTGCGGCCGCTGTTCCCCCTGCCGCCGTATTGCCCGCGGGATCCATCCGGACGTTCTCAGTATCGAGCCAGGCGATACCCTGTCTATCAAGATCGAGCAGGTTCGTGAGGTGATCGATCGCAGCGCGTACCGCCCCTTCGAAGGCCGCGTCCGCGTCGTGATCATCGATGAAGCGGACGCCATGGTGGTTGCCGCCCAGAACGCGCTGCTGAAGACGCTCGAAGAGCCGCCGCCGGCATCGATCTTCGTTCTTGTCACGGCGCGGCCCGATCTGCTGCTTCCGACCGTGCAGTCGCGCTGCATCAAACTGTCGTTTGCGGCGCGAGCGGACGTGGATGCAGTGGAAGACGAGGAGGCGCGCCGCATCGCCGAGCGGGTGCTGGGCCACGCGGCGGCGAGCGCCGATGGGGCACGCCGGATGGATGGGGCGAAGGAACTGTTGACGAAGACCGGAGCGGGCGGCGCCGGTGACCGTGAACGGGTGGCGTCATATCTGCGCGCGATGGCATCGCTGCTGCGCGACGTGGAAGTCCTGGCGGCCCACGCGGAGGCCGGCGTGGCCGTCCGGGTCGCCACGAGGCCGGCGGCCGAGCGACTCGTACCGGCGTATCGAGGCGAGCGCGGCGTCACTGCATTTGCGGCGATCGATCAGGCCCTCGTGGCCCTTGACCGGAATGCCGGCATCAAAATCGTTGCCGACTGGGTCATGCTGCAGCTGTAGGCGCTACTGAAGTTTTGAGTTGTGAGTTTTGAGTGATGACTCATGCGGCGCGCATGACGCACAGGTCGATGCGGCGGCTCGCCACGGTTCCTGACGCGCCGCACTCTGAACTCATGACTCAGGACTCACACCTCATGACTGACGGTGGATACAAGGGCAGAGCCCTTCACCGGTTGGTTATGCGGTTCGAAGCGAGCAGAGCCGGTTATAAATAGGGTATTCCGTGACCCCCACGAACCCGCCGCCGGTGCCACTCGTCGCCGTCAAGCTGACGCCCGTCGGCCGGTCGCAGACCTTCCGGCTTGGCGACGTTCCGCCCGAGGCCGTCCCTCGCGCCGGCGATCGCGTCGTCGTTCAGACGGAGAACGGACCAGCCGTCGGCACGGTCGTCCGGGCGATTCACCAGCTCGATGAGAAACGGCAGCCGCCTGCCGATTCCCCGCAGCGCGTCGTTCGTCTCGCCACGCGCGACGACATCGTTGCCCGCCTGAAGCAGCAGCAGCGGGAGCAGGAAGCGTTCCGGATTGCCACGCTGAAGATCCGCGAGCGCGGCCTCGGGATGAAGCTGACGCGCGCGGAACAGACCTTCGACGGGTCGAAACTGATCTTCTACTTCACCGCCGACGGCCGCGTCGACTTCCGGGAGCTGGTGCGGGAGCTGGCATCGGAGTTCCGCACGCGGATCGAGATGCGGCAGATCGGCGTCCGTGACGAAGCCAAGATGATCGGCGGCTACGGCACGTGCGGCCGCCCGCTGTGCTGCACGACGTTCCTGCAGTCGTTCGAGCCGGTCTCGATCAAGATGGCGAAACAGCAGGAACTGAGCTTGAATCCATCGAAGCTGTCAGGGCTGTGCGGGCGTCTGAAATGCTGCCTCCGCTACGAGCTGCCGAACGCCAAAGGCGTCGTGCACGGCGGCTGCGGCAGCGAAGGCGGGTGCGACAATCCGAGCGGCTGCGGCGCGGGCGGCTGCGGAAGCGGGGGCTGTGGATCGTGCGGTCGTCGGGCATGAGTACTCACCACCGAGGACGCAGCCACCTTTGCGCCCGACTCCGCTCTTCGGACTTCGTCGAGGTCTCGCCGTAGCGCTTCGCGCGAAGGCGGGAGGACCGCGTCCTCCGTGGTGATCGTTGTCGATGCCGCAATTCGCACATGAATTCGAGCGTCAAAATTCCCAATTCCACATTCCAGAAGCCGCGCATTGGCATCACCTTCGGCGACCCCGCCGGCATCGGACCGGAGGTGGCGGCGCGCGCCGCAGGCGATCCGCGCGTGTTCAGCGCGTGTGAGCCGGTGCTCTTCGGTCCGTCGAGCACCGACGTGTTTGCCCCTGGGCGGTTGAGCGCCGGCGCCGGCCGTGCCGCATACGAGGCCGTGGTCCGCGCGGTTGACGCGGCGATGCGGGGCGAGGTTGAGGCCATTGCGACCGCGCCGATCAACAAGGAAGCGCTGCGCATGGCCGGGCTGCCGTGGTCCGGCCACACCGATCTGCTCGCCGATCTGACCGGCGCCGAGCACGTCGCCATGATGTTTTATTCCGACACGCTGCGCGTCGTGCTCGCGACCGTGCACATCGCTCTGGCCGACGTGCCTGCCGCGCTCACGCCGGCGTCCCTCGAGGCCACCATCGAGCTCACCGCGCGCGAGCTGCCGCGCTTCGGCGGGTCCCGCCGGCGCATTGCGGTCGCGGGCCTCAATCCGCACGCCGGCGAGCACGGACTGTTCGGGCGCGAAGAACAGACGGTCATCGCGCCGGCGGTTGCCGCGTGCCGGGCGCGCGGCGTCGATGTGGCCGGACCGTTCCCCGCCGACACGCTGTTCGTCCGTGCCCATCGCGGCGAATTCGACGCCGTGATCGCCTGCTACCACGATCAGGGACTGATCCCGGTGAAGCTCGTCGGGTTCGGCCGGGCCGTGAACGTGACGCTGGGTCTGCCGATCGTACGCACGTCGGTGGACCACGGCACCGCGTTCGACATTGCCGGGAAGGGCATGGCGGATCCTGAGAGCATGATTGCGGCGGTGCTGCTGGCGGCGAAGCTGGCGAGGCGGCAGGTCTGATCGACCGACGCTGTACTGGCACGCAAATGTTCAACCTTCGCTCGACCGCGAGTCACCAAGCTGCGGCTACGCGGGCGGAGGCCGAAGCGGGGAAAAGGCGTCCCGCGAGCGACCCCGGGGGTGGTGTAAGCCGGGGTGTGGGGCAGAGCCCCATGCCAGGCACGCCACCGGCGCGCCCGCCGGAGCGGAGCGGGGCAACGGGGGCCCCGCGAGCGAAGGCGTGGGGGGGCCGCGGGGGCGAAGCGCCCCGGATCTAGCCGGTGAGGCGCGCCACCGGCGCGCCCGCCGGAGCGGAGCGGAGCGGGGCAACGGGGGCCCCGCGAGCGAAGGCGTGGGGGGGCCGCGGGGGCGAAGCCCCCCGGATCTAGTAAGGCATGGCTGACAAAACCGAACGCGAAAAGGCGCAGAGCACCATCGCCGAGAACCGGAAGGCGTATCACGATTTTCATCTCCTTGAAACGTTCGAGGCCGGAGTCGTGCTGCTCGGGACCGAGGTCAAAGCCATTCGCGAGGGCCGGGTGAACCTGCGCGACAGCTTCGCCCGCGTCGAGGACGGCGAAGTGTTCCTCTACAACGTGAATATCAGTCCGTACAGCCATCGCGGCTACGCCAATCACGAAGCGCTCCGCCGCCGCAAGCTGCTGCTGCACCGCGACGAGATCCGCAAGCTCATTGGCAAGACCGTCGAGAAGGGCATGACGCTGGTACCCGTCCGCTTCTATTTCAAGAACGGGAAGGTGAAGGTGGCGGTCAGCCTCGCCAAGGGCAAGAAGGAGTACGACAAGCGCGAAACGATCAAGCGGCGCGAGGCGGAGCGGGAGACGCGCGCCGCGATCAAGTCGCGGCGTTAACCTTTGTGATTCAATACCGCATGCCGCCGAGAGTTCCACTCCTCGACCTTCACGTGCAGAACGGGCCGCTGCGAGACGAGATTCTCGCCGCGATTACGCGCGTCTGCGACAGCCAGCGGTTCATCATGGGGCCGGAAATCGAGGCGCTCGAGCGCGAGCTGGCGGCTCTGCTGGGGATCACACACGCCATCTCGGTCTCGTCGGGCACCGACGCCGTGCTGCTGGCGCTGATGGCGCTCGGAATCAAAGCCGGCGACGAAGTGGTGACGACGACGTATTCGTTCTTTGCGACGGCGGCAGCGATCGTCCGGCTCGGCGCCCGGCCCGTGCTCGTTGACATCGATCCGGTGACTTTCAATATCGATCCCGGACAGGTTGCCGCCGCGCTGACGCCGCGGACGAAGGCTATTCTGCCGGTCCATCTGTTCGGGCTCAGCGCCGATCTGGATCCCATCATCCAGGTCGCCCGGCGCAAGGGCATTCCCGTGATCGAGGACGCCGCGCAGGCAATTGGAGCCACGTACCGGTCGCGGCCCGTCGGCGGCATCGGCGCCATGGGCTGTTTCTCGTTTTTTCCCAGCAAGAATCTCGGCGCCTTCGGCGATGCCGGCCTGGTCACCACCAATGACGGCGAGCTGGCGAAGCGGGCGCGTCTGCTGCGCACCCACGGCATGCAGCCGAAGTACTACCACCACGCGGTCGGCGGGAACTTCCGGATGGACGCGATGCAGGCCGCGGTACTTCGCGTGAAAGCGCCGCACCTCGCCTCGTGGACCGAGGCCCGGCGTGAGAATGCCGCGCGGTACCGGGAGCTGTTTCGCCGGGAGAGCCTCGAGGGCGCTGTCACGCTGCCGAGCGAACCGCCGGGCAGGCGGCACATCTACAATCAGTTCGTGATTCGAACCGTCGACCGTGACGGGTTGAAGCGGCACCTCGACGAGCATGGGATTGGAAACGAAATCTATTATCCGGTGCCCTTTCATCTGCAGCCGTGTTTCGCCGATCTCGGGTATGCGCGCGGACAGTTTCCGCACGCCGAGCGAGCCGCGACCGAAAGCCTCGCAATTCCGATCTACGGAGAGTTGACGCTGGCGCAGCAGGAGACGGTCGTGTCGGCGATCGGCGCCTTCGTCGCGGCTGCGCCGATGGGCAGGTAGGGCGGATCGGGCAGGTAGGGCTGGAGGGGAAAGGCCACGGGCTCGAACCGGGCGGCAACGACATGCGACCAATAGACAACCCTGTTCCGGCCAGTCAACCCAAGCGTCCGACCCGCAGGCCAGATGTCACGACACAGATCTTCATCGGTCTGCTTCTCGGCATAGCCGTCGGCTACCTGTGGCCGTCCTTCGGAGTGGCGGTGAAGCCGGTGGCCGACGCCTTCCTGCGGATGATCAAGATGATCATCGCGCCGCTGCTGTTCGCGACCCTGGTCACCGGCATCGCGGGCACAGGCGACTTGAAGTCCATGGGGCGTATCGGCCTGAAGGCCATCGTCTATTTCGAGCTGGCCACGACCGTTGCGCTGTTCCTGGGTCTCGCGCTCGTGAACATCGCTCAGCCTGGCGCCGGCCTGGCCATGCCGATTGGCGCCGACACGACCGCCGCCGCCGCGATGGCGCAGAGCCAGCAGAGCGCCTGGGACATCTTCCTGCACCTGTTTCCCACATCGGTCATCGACGCGATGGCACGCGGCGACATCCTGCAGCTGGTCGTCTTCTCGATGTTCTTCGGCATCGCGCTCGCGTCGATCGGGAAGAAAGCGCAGCCGGTCCTCGACGTGCTCGACAGCACCGCTCACGCGATGTTCAAGTTTACCGGCTATGTCATGGCCTTCGCGCCGGTCGGCGTGTGTGCCGCCATTGCCGCGACCGTCGGAAGCAAGGGGCTGGCGATCCTGTTCACGCTCGGCAAGCTCGTGGCGCTGATGTACATCGGCCTGGCGGTGTTCGTGATCATCGTTATCGGCGGCGTATCGTATCTGATTCGTGTGCCGTTCCTCACGTTCGTGAAGGCAATCCGGGAGCCGTTCCTCATTGCGTTCACGACCGCCAGCTCGGAAGCGGCCCTGCCCAAGGCGCTCGAGGTGATGGAGCGGTTCGGGGTGCCGAAAAACATCGTCGGCTTCGTCCTGCCGACCGGCTACAGCTTCAATCTGGACGGCACGACGCTGTATCTTTCGCTGGCGAGCGTCTTCGTTGCGCAGCTGGCGGGACTGCAGATGACGCTCGGCCAGCAGCTCGTGATGATGCTGACGCTCATGCTGACGAGCAAAGGCGTGGCCGGCGTCCCGCGCGCCGCGCTGGTCGTGCTCACGGCGACCCTCACACAGTTCCGCCTGCCGCTCGAGGGCGCGGCCATCCTCCTCGGCATCGACCAGGTGATGGACATGGGCCGCACCGCGGTGAATGTCATGGGCAACTGCATCGCCACCGCCGTTGTCGCGCGCTGGGAAGGCGTGTTCGACGATGCGCAGATGAGGAAATTTACGGTCGAGAAGGCGGCGTGAGGATTGCCGTCGTCGGCGCGGGCGGCCAGCTGGGCGCCGCTGTCGTTCATGAATGTTGTGGACGGCACGAGACGATCGCCTTCGCCCGCCGCGAGCTCGATGCGCGCGACGCGGGCGCCGTGAAGGCCGCGATGGATCGGGTGCGGCCGGACGTGATCGTCAACGGCGCCGCGTTTACCGACGTCGACGGGGCGGAGGATCGGCCGGAAGAAGCGCTCGACGTCAATGCGTTTGCCGTGCGTGCGCTCGCGCGCGCGGCCGACCGCCACGGCGCCACGCTGGTCCACTACGGCACCGATTTCGTCTTCGACGGCCGGGCGGCGGAGCCCTACACGGAAGAGCAGCCGGCCAATCCGAGAAGCGTGTATGCGGCATCGAAGCTGCTCGGCGAGTGGTTTGCGCTCGACCTCAACGGGCGTGGCCACGGCTTCGCGTATGTGCTCCGGGTCGAGTCGCTGTTCGGGCGGGCGCCGGACGGGCCCCAGGCGAAAGGGAGCGTCGCCGGCATTCTCAACGCGCTGAAGGCGGGAGGATCGCCGCGAGTGTTCCAGGACCGGACGATTTCTCCGACCTACGTGGTCGACGCGGCGCGTGCGACCCGGCAACTGGTTGAACTGGAGGTTCGCGCCCGCCCGCCCGGCATCTATCATTGCGTCAATTCCGGGTCGTGCACCTGGCTCGAATTCGCGCAGGAGCTGGCGCGCCAGCTCGGCGTCGAGCCGAGGCTGACACCCGTGCGGATGGCAGACGTGCCGCTGCGCGCGCAGCGGCCGCAGTATTGCGCGCTGTCGAACGCGAAGCTTCACGCGGTGGGGATCAGCATGCCGCGCTGGCAGGATGCGTTGGCGCGGTTTCTCGAGCACCAATAGCCGTGGTCTTCACGTCGCTCACCTTCATCGTCTTCTATGTCATCGTGTTCGCCATCTATTGGTGGCTCGACAAGGACTGGCAGAACCGGCTGATTGTGCTGTCGGGTCTTGTCTTTTACGGATGGTGGGACTGGCGGTTCGCAGTCCTTCTCCTGATCACGACCGGCATCGATTTTCTGGTCGGTCTTGCCCTCGAACGGGAAACGGGTATCGGCAGGCGAAAGGCGTGGCTCCTCCTGTCCCTTGTGACGAACCTGGGGGTGCTGGCTGGATTCAAGTATTTCAACTTCTTCAGCGACTCGTTCGCACGCTTCAGCGCCCTGTTCGGACTCCATCCGACGGCCGTGACCCTCCAGGTGGTTCTTCCCGTCGGGATCAGCTTTTACACGTTTCAGGCGCTGAGCTACACGATCGACGTGTATCGGGGTGAGCTCGAAACCGTCCACGATCCGGTACGGTATTTTTCCTTCATCCTCTTCTTTCCGCACCTCGTTGCCGGTCCGATTGTCCGGGCGAAGAACCTGCTCGGCCAGTTCACCAGGCGCCGGGTTTTCGATCCCGCCACGGCGCCCGACGCGCTGCGCCAGATGCTGTGGGGCTTTTTCATCAAGGTGGTCGTTGCCGACAACCTGGGCGCAGTTGTGTCCCAGGCGTATGACCACGCGGGCACGACGTCAGGATGGCAGCTCCTGTACGCCACCGTCTGTTTTGCGTTTCAGATTTATTGCGACTTCGCCGGCTACACCCACATCGCGATCGGATCGGCGAGACTCCTCGGCATCGAGCTGATGAGGAACTTCGCCTACCCCTACTTCTCGCGAAGCATTCCGGAGTTCTGGGGCCGGTGGCACATCTCGCTGTCGACCTGGTTCCGTCAATATCTGTATCTGGCCCTCGGCGGTAATCGCGTCTCCCATCACCGATGGATGCTGAACGTTCTGATTGTCTTCATCATCAGTGGATTCTGGCACGGGGCAAACTGGACGTTCATCGTCTGGGGCCTGCTT
Organism: Acidobacteriota bacterium; assembly: GCA_046726355.1. GTDB lineage: Bacteria > Acidobacteriota > Vicinamibacteria > Vicinamibacterales > CAVVIG01 > QHWF01. Next base: position 95,563 of record JBKPAI010000013.1, read on the forward strand.
CACGGCATGCTGTACGTCCTCTACTCGCTGGTCTGGCCCGACTCGCGCCGAATGGCCGGGCAAACGCCGGGAGGGGCCGCCGTCATCCCGTCCCTCTGGTCACTGCTTCAGATCGCGTTGACGTTCGTTCTGACCTCCCTCACCTGGGTATTCTTCCGGGCGCCGTCGCTCGGCGACAGTCTGTTGATCCTCCGCAAGATCGTTTCTGAGGTCGCCACAACCCCGCCGAGTCTCACGTACAAACACGCCGCCGTCTGGATCGTTATCCTCCTGGCGGTCGAATGGATTCAGCGCGCACACGCGAATCCGCTTCATATCGAGCGCTTCTCCCGTCCTGTCCGCTGGAGCGTGTACTACGCGTTCGCCGTCATCATCTTCATGTTCGCGCCGCTCCGGTACACCCCGTTCATTTATTTTCAGTTCTGACCGGGACGGTGCCCCGCAGGGCGTACTCGCCAATCGCCATGCGAGCGGAGGGCACGGAGGAAACGGTAAAACACAGAGAAACGGAGGAGCGGAGACGAGCAGAGAAGAAGTCGGGTGAAATGCCGCGTTTCTTTGCGGCCTCTGCGTTCAAACATGACCGTCCCGAGGCCGGCGAATCAATCGGAACCAGCCGCGAGAGAGGCGACCAGCTCGCCCACCGCGAGGCACGCGGTCAGGCCGGGCGACTCGATGCCCGACGCCTGAATGACGAACGGATTCTCGCGATCGCGGCGAATCATGAAGTCGGCAAACGACTCGGTTGGAGGATGGATTTTGGCGCGGATGCCACTGCCGCCGAGCCGGAGATCGGCCAGCGTCACGTCGCGCAGGAGCCTGCGCGCCGGCGCGACGAATGCGTCGACCGGCAGACGATTCTGCTCGTAATCGTCCTTCCGATCCTGGAACGTGGCTGTCGGGCCGAGCCAGACATCGCCGTTCGTGGTCTTGACGATGTGGACGCCGAGTCCGTGCGTGTGCGGCAGCGGATACACGAGGGCGTTCACGAGCGTGCGCTTGGAGGGGGTCAGCTCGACGTACTCGCCGCGGCACGGATAGATAGTGAACCGCTCGCCGCCGAGCGCCCGGGAGACCTCGTCGGCATATAAGCCCGCGGCATTGACGGTGGTGCGGGCGTGGATGGCCTCGCGTTCCGTCCGCAGCACCAGACCGTCGGGGCGCTGGTCCGCGCCGAGCAGGCGAGTGCCGGGCAGAAAGATGGCCCCCTCGCCAGTGGCGGCGCGCAGCAGCGTCTTTACCAGGTTTTCGGCGTCCACCACGCCGGTCTCCGGCGACCACAGCGCCGCGACGCCGGAAACGGCCGGTTCACGGAGGTCGATAAACCTGCGATTGACGATCTCGAGGCCGTCGACGCCGTTCGCCTCACCGCGCTGCTTCAATTGCTCCAGCTGCCGAATCTCGTCATCGTGATTCGCGACGATGAGCTTGCCGCACTTGGTGTGCGGCACTCCATAGCGCGCGCAGAACTCGTATATCGCGCGGCGCCCTTCGACGCACAGCTGTGCCTTCAACGTGCCGGCGGGATAGTAGATGCCGGCGTGAATCACGCCGCTGTTGTGGGTGCTGGTGTCGAGACCCGGCCGCGGGTGACGTTCCAGCAGACAGACTGAAAGGCCGCGGCGCGCGAGCGCGCGCGCCGAGGCGAGGCCGGTCACGCCGGCCCCGATTATTGCGACATCGATATGTTCCATGCGCTACCGGGGGCGCACACTCTCTGGCTTCTTCATCAGCTCCGAAACCCAACAGCTGCGTAATCCAGGTGCGTGAACATCAGATTGTTCAGGATGATGGCGTTGGCGTTCAACGTATGGCCCACGCGCGCAAGCGCCGCGGCGTGCGGCTCGGACGATGACAGCACCTCGGCGGGCAGGTCGACGGTTTTCATCTTCACCTGATCGGAGACCGGGGCGCGGTATCGGATTTCGACCCGTTCGAACGCCGACGCACGAAGGAGATATTGGAGCGTTTCCGGGTGAACGGGCCGCACGTGTGTGAAGTCGCGGATGTAGCTGCTGAAGAAGGCCAGCCAGCAGGAGGGGTTGATGGTCTCGAGCACAATTGGTGATCCCGCCGCCATCTTGCGCGCCGCGGTCTCGAGCAGGGATATCAGGTACGCGGGTTCGAGATGTTCGACGACCTGGATGGCGACCAGCCCGCCGATCGATTCGTCCGGCACGGATTTCAGATAGGTGAGTGCATCGGCGTGCACGGCGTCAAGTCCGCGTTCGCGGGCGACGGCCACCATGTCGCCGTTGCTGTCCACACCACGCGCGGTGATCCCGGCTTCTTTTAACGCTGCGAGGAATTCGCCGCGGCCGCAGCCGAGATCGACGACGCCGGCGGCGCCCTGAAAGATCGACACGTATTCGCCGACGCGCGCACGAACGCTTTCGGCGCTTCCGCGGAACTGATCCTCGAATGAAAGATAGGTGGAGTCGGAGACAGCGGACTGCGGACTGCGGCTCGGGAGTCTATCGTCGATGTTCGATTGGTCGATCTGGCAGCCGATTGGTGAAGCTGGGCGAACCCGCGCAGGTTGCGCACCTTCGAGTTCGCGCCTGAGCGCGTCCAGAGCTCGCTGCATGATGCTGACGCGCACCGCCAGCTCATCCACCGCCGCCAGCCGCCGGTCCAGCCGATCGAGTTGCAGTCCGGCCTCGAGCGCCACCTTGCGATCGCCGCTCTCGACGAATCCGGTGATCTGCTGCAGGAAGACGATGAGTGCCGTGGCCAGCCGATCGAAGTCCTCGCGCATGAGCGGACGGCCGCCGATTTCGACGACGGCACGGTCGAGCGCCGTGAGCGCTTCGTTGTAGCGCACGCCGGCATCGTGACGCTCGCGCTCGATCGTGTCCGGCTTGCGGGCGCTCATGCTAGACTCCGAGATCTCCGTATGTCCAAACGAGCCATTATCACCGGGATCACCGGACAGGATGGATCCTATCTCGCGGAACTGCTGCTCTCGAAGGGCTACGAGGTGGTCGGGACGGTTCGCCGCGCCAGCGCGCCGAATTTCTGGCGCGTCCAGCATCTGCTCGATCGCATCACGATCAAGCCCGGCGACCTGCTCGACCAGTTGTCGATCCTTCGGCTGGTCGACGAGATTCGCCCGCACGAGCTCTACAACCTCGCCGCGATGTCGTTCGTGCCTGCCTCGTGGGACCAGCCGATGCTCACCGGCGAGTACAACTCACAGGGCGTCACGCGCGTGCTCGAGGCCATCCGGCAGATCGATCCGTCGATTCGCTTCTATCAGGCTTCGTCCAGCGAAATGTTCGGCAAGGTCCGGCAGGTGCCGCAGAACGAACTGACGCCGTTCTATCCGCGCAGTCCGTACGGCGTTTCCAAGGTCTTCGCGCACTACATCACGGTCAATTACCGGGAAAGCTACGATCTGTTCGCCGTGTCGGGCATGCTCTTCAATCACGAGTCGCCGCGGCGCGGCCTTGAATTCGTCACCCGCAAGGTGACCGACGGCGTCGCGCGCATCAAGCTCGGACGCGCCGAAACCCTCTCGCTCGGGAACCTCGATTCGTGCCGCGATTGGGGATTTGCCGGCGACTATGTCAGGGCCATGTGGCTGATGCTCCAGCAGGATCGGGCCGACGACTACGTGATTGCCACCGGCATCAGCCATTCGGTGCGCGATCTCGTTCGCGTGGCGTTCGCGCACGTGGGGCTGGACTGGGAGCAATACGTCAGAACAGATCCGAAGCTCATTCGTCCGGCAGAGGTCGAGCATCTGATCGGCGACAGCACCAAGGCCCGGGCTGAGCTGGGATGGCAGCCAACGGTCGATTTCTCCGGGCTGGTGAAGACGATGGTCGACGCCGATCTGGAGCGGGTCGCGGCGACGCCCCAGTCCGCCGATCGCTTGTACACGATGTGATCGGCCCTCGTCTGGCTTTGTATCTTTACACCCGTCGCTGCCGCCGGCTCATGAGCGTACGCATCACTTTCTGATCGAACGAGCGCAGACTGACGAGCGATCGGAGGAGCGCCCAGACTTCAGCCCGCCTTCGCCACAGCACCCGCACCGCGCGCGCGGTTATCACGCGGTGCAGCGGAAAATATCCCAGCTCACGGAGCGAGAGCAGGCCCCAGAACAGGAAATCGGTCTGCACGCCGCCGGGTGCGAGGTCGATGCGAATCCGCATGGAAATGTGGACGAACGCGACGACGTTCTTCTTGATGGCGTCGGAGAGGATGGCCTCACGAATGCGTACGATGGCCGCCCACCTCTCCGGCGGCGAGCCGGCGCGCTGGACCTTGCGTCTCCTGAAATCGAGAACCCAGTACGGCAACGGGTCCGATGGGACGAAAAAAGCCATCGGCCGCTTCAGCACCAGCCAGGTGAGAGGCGGCAGCGATTTGAGGAACGCGCCGAAATGGTGCTCGAACTCGTCGAAGGTGAGCGTCATGCCGCGCTCGCTCGCTTCCGCTTCCGCAATTTTCAGCGCCACCCGTTCGGCAAGCCGCTCCAGCCACTGGTCCTGGCGTTCGTAATAATCGTTGGGCTTTAGGTTGAATCCCTCTTTCGTGCTCCACGTGTCGCCCGGAACCATCAGCACAGTCCGGGTTGTCGCGGCAAGGTCGGCGCTCGCGGCGGCCGCGGCGACCTCAGGCGGGCGGACCGCAAACGCATTGCACGGCCGGCTCTCCGGGTGCAGGAATCCCACCATGCTCGCGAACGGGATTGCGTACGCCGGCTTCAGCTCGCGAATCGCGTCGATGAACGTTTCGAGGAAATCCTCGCGGGTCATGAGCTGCGCGTCGGCGGGATCGGCGATGGCGTAGCAGTTGGGATACGCCTGCGCGAACGAATGGCTCTTGAAGACGACGGTGGGCCGGCCGAATGCTCTCAACATCGGACGGACCGCGGCGCCTCTGATCTTGCAGTCGTTCAAGTCGGCCAGCACGACGCCTTCGCGCTCGACGACGAACGTGCTGTCGTCGGGCCCGTACTGGTAAGAGGCCACCCGGGTGCCGCTCTCGAGCGTCATCGCGTGGCCGTGGGGCAGCTCGGTCACCTTCGTGAACCCGAGCTGCTCGAGCTCGTGGCGCATGATGTCGACACCGAACAGCGGAACGAGCACGTGCGCTTGTTTCGAGATGCGGCGCAGCGACGGGTAGTGGAAATGGTCGAAATGATGGTGCGACAGGTACACGTACTCCGGTTCGAGGAATTCCCGACGGATTTCCGTGTTCGGCGGGAAATGCCACCACGAGCGCCAGTAACACGACCCCGACAGCCACGGGTCCACGAGAATCCGCTCGAATCCGGTTTCGATGAAGAGACAGGCGTGGCCGATGACCGTGAATCTCATTGAGCGATCAGTCTAGCCGGTTATGCTGATCGACACCCTGGCCGTCATTTCGACACGATGGCTGGGAGGTCCGCGGCGGAGGCGAAGCCCCCCGAATCTAGTTCGTCGTGCCCTGCTGTCGGGCGGCGCCGTGCATCTGGCGGACGATGGGCAGCATCGCGGTGACCGGATCGAGCGCTGCCGCAGTGACGATCGAGGCCGTCTGATCGGTGGCGACCCGGGGCAGACGCCGGACCAGGATGCGCAGGCCTGGCATTGCGGCGGGCAGCATGCCGCTGAGAACCTCGCCGGCCGCTTTGGCGGCGGTGTACTCCGTGAGCTCGCGCGGCCGCTCGTCCAATGCGCTTGATGACGGGTAGAACGCATCGAGCGTTCCGGTCCAGGCCGCCGCGCAGGCCTGGGCGAAGCCGGTCACGTAGAATCTCGCGAAGCGCTCGAAAAGCGCGCGATCGAACGGCTCGCGCCGCCGGGCAAAGATTCGCGGCGTGGCGAAATAGTAAAGGTGTGTCGCGCCGAAACGTTCCGCCGCTTGGGCGAGCCGCTCGATTGGATCGTTGACGATGTCGAACCGCAGCGCCTTGATGCGACGCCGGGCGCGCCGGGCTTCCCGCCGGAGGGCGGCTGTTTCCGCCGCGCCCGACGCAAACGTCACCAGCGGCAGGCCGCCGCCGCCGGCAACGATGAGCGCAGCCGCGGCGCCGAGACCGCGCGAACCTCCGACAATGAGCGCGCGCTGGCCGGCGAACTCGTCCGGGACGACCGACGACAACACCGCATCAATCGCGGGTGCCGCCGCCCGCGGCCGCAGGAAGGCGTCAACCCTGCCGCGAACGCAGCCGCAATCGATGTCGAGCTGCACGAGACCAAACCGTGTGTCGATACGCGCCACACGCCAGGCGAGATGGCTTCCGCGCGCACGCGCCGCGATTTCGAGACGGACCGCCGACAGCAGCGAGTCACGTCCGGGACACTCCATGCCGACCAGCTTTGAAACGGCGGCGATCGCGGCAACGACGTCGATGCCCAGTGTACGCGTCGCGTGAGGGAACCGCCGCCGCATTTCGGGGTGGCCGGAAAACGCAAAGGCTCCGTGCGCGCCGGCGATGTCGTCGAGCGCGCGCACACGGGGTTTTCTCCCGGCGCCATGCCGGAGCCGTCGCGCGCCCTCCACCGGGGCCAGGACCCGGTTCGCGCGGCCAGGGTCAACCGTCACGTCGACCAGAGGAGCTGCCACATCGAGGGTGAGCGCCAGGCGGCCTTCGCCAGTCCGCTCCACCGCGATTGTGTCGCCCGGCAACGCGGGCCGTTGAAATCTCGCGGAGACTATCCACTGCGGTGCCGCTCGACGGCGTCGGAAGTGCGCGTCGAGCGCGCACAGCAGAAGATGCATCCCGTGCACGATCGGCTCGCCTGCGGCGATCGTCCGCGCCGCGATCGGATCGAGATGCACCGGGTTGAAGTCGCCGGAGAGCAGGGCGAAACCGCGTTGATCGCGCAGCGTGAACCGCAGCGTCGCCAGCGTCATCTCACGTGGGGCTCCGCCCCACACCCCGGCTCGGTCACTCGCGGGGGCCCCTTCCCCCCGCTCCGTTCCCTCGCGGGCGCGCTGCGCGCGCCGAAGCCGTGCTTGTCGGTCAAGACTGGACACGTTCGTCGACGGTCAGGTTGTGCAAGCACGGCTCACGTGGGGCTCCGCCCACACCCCGGCTCGGTCACTCGCGGGGGCCCCTTCCCCCCGCTCCGTTCCCTCGCGGGCGCGCTGCGCGCGCCTGAGCCGTGCTTGCACGCAAAACTTGACACGTTCGTCCACATTCAGGCTCTGCAAGCACTCCTAGCCGATGGGCACGCGATTCGGGCGATCCTGGTCGGCATCGCCTTTGAAAAGCACTGCGTGCGGCGGCCCTTTCAAGGAGAACCAGAGCCGGACGTTGCGGCGCTCGAACGGCTCGAAGTGATCCGGCACGATTTCGGCACCATCTGGGTCAATCCATCTGAATCCGGCACGTTCGAAGACGCTGCGGTCGGTTCCGGTGTTGTACACGTCGGCGTACTCGGCATCGACTTCCTCGAGCAGCGTCTGTACCACCGGACCGATGCGCGCGAGCACGTCGTCCGCGCCGAGAAAGTCGACGATGCGCAGGGCGCGACGGTCGCCGTGCTCGGCTGTCCGCGCCGCGATCAGGCCGGCGGGTGTGCCGCCGTCGAGCAGCTCGATCACCAGGTACGCGTAGACAGGATGCCGCGCGTAGCGTGCCCGGAAATACTCGGCCGTCTTCCGCGGCACACGACCGGCAGGCGGCACCCATTCCAGGGCGTCGAACTCCTCATTTCGCATCAGGCGGCGGGCCCGCAGAGGCGGCCCGTTCAACGGCGCCGGCGATCTGACGGAAGTCAGCGTCGCGAGCTCGAGCCCCGAGGCGCTGGCATTGGCGCGCACGTAATGGTGCAGCTCACCTACGCGGTAGCCGAACGCTTCGTAGATCGGCAGGGTGGCATGATTGAGCCCCAGCGCTCCGATCGCCGCGTGCGGCTCGGTCTTGGTGAGATACTGCAACAGCAGCAGCCCGAGCCCGGCGACCTCCGCATCGTCCCGGACCTTCCACGTTGTCAGCCAGATGACGTTGTCGCTGTCCAGCGCCGCGTCGAAACGTCGCGTCGAGATGTAGCCCAGGATCCCCAGTACCGCACCATCGGCCAGCCGGCGCGCGACGACGAACGAATAGCCTCGGCCATCGGGATCGCGGTGCTGCCAGTCGATCAGCGACCGGCAGGTGGTGAGCGCGTGGCCCGCTTCCCAATACCTGGCGATGAACCGGATCACGTCGTCGATGTCCCGAGCGCCGCAGCGGCCGATGCTGAACACCCCGTCGCCGACTGTTCTCTGGCTCCGTCCGCCCTGGGTCTCCACGGTGTCCTCAAAAATCGTCATGGGGCTGCTGTGGTGACGCCGGCATTGTCGCGAAGCTGCACCCACGGTGGCCGCTCGTACGGCGTCAAGGCGTCCCAGACGAACCTGTGACCAGTCGCGCGGAAACGCGACTGACGGAAAAACTCGAGACAGGGTGTGTTGCGAGCGGTGGGGCGGAATTCCGCGACGAGCTCGATCGCACCACGGTCGTGGGCATGTCTGACCGCGGCGGAGAGCATCGTCTCTTCGACATTGCGTCCCAGCACGCGGCAGCTGAGAACAAAGTCGACGAGGTGAGCCTGCGTCCCCCTGTACTCGAGACCGATGAGCCCGGTGAGTCCGGAGTCGCCGAACCGGTCCGCAACGCGAAACGTGAGCACGGAATGATGCGGCGACCCGGCCCACGCCATCAGCTCGGTACTCGTCAGACGCCGCGTCGCCAGGTTCATCTGATTCGTCTTGTTGAGCAGCTGGGCAGCGCGATCGAGGTTCGCGGCGTTCAGTGGCTCCACCGTCACGGTGACGCCCAGCGATTCCCGCCAGGCCTGCAGGTCGCCGACGGCCGAACGATCGGCGCGGCGGCTGCGCTCGGCCGCATACATCGCAGTACGAGCGCGATCCTCGGCGGTGATGAACGGCGCGTCGAAGCAGCGAAGCGACTCGAGCGCCTGGCGGTAGTTTGCAGGATCGGCCGGCCAATCGGGGACGAGCACGCCCGGAACCGCGCCAGCGACGCGCGCACGTTCCATCGCCGAGTCGTCGATGAACACCGCCGACTCCGCGGCCAGCCCCGTCTCGACAAGCAGAGTTCTGACATTTTCTGCTTTGTCCATCCAGTTGATCTTCCAGGCCGCGAAGTCCGAGCGGCGCAGCTCCATCTCGGGATGCTGGTCGATGGCTTCGAGCGCGATCGTCTCGTCATTTCTGCTGACAATGGCGAGCTGGATGCCGCGACGGGTCAGACGCTTCAACGCGCGTTGGAAATCAGCGAAGGCTTCGCCGGCATAATCGTGGCCGCCCAGCCTCAGCCCCTGCCAGCCCACTTCGCCGACGATGCCACCCCAGAGCACGTCGTCAAGATCGAGGATGAGGAGACGCCGTGCCTGCCCGTTGAGCCCGGCCAGAGCCGCCGCGATGTCGAAGGCGGCCTGCTCGAACAGGGCGGCTGTGAACGGCGACTTCGCCGCGTACCACAGTTTGTCGGACCAGGCGCGCGGCCCGATCGAGGTGATCCAGCGCGTGGCGTCGAGCACGAACACGTTCGGTTCGCCGCCGAGCGCGTCGGCCAGGGCGACATTCATCTGCGCCAGCAGGTGGGCGACGCCGATACCCGGCCGGAAATCGAGCGGACCGTAGCCGCGATGCCACGGCGGAACGACCCACGTCGGCACGAACGTCGCCCGCGCGCCGCGCGCGAAGCGGGCGATGGCGGCGGCGTACGTCCGCGTTTCGTCGACCGCGCGTTCCGTGTCCGCCGCGCCGTCCGTGACGGCGCGGGCGAAGCTCGCGACCGTCGACTCGGGCCGGCTCCAGACCACGGCCGACCATTCCGGGCCCGGCGGTCCCGCCGCCAATGCGACCATCACCTGGCCTGGCGGGGCGGTGCTGGTCTCCGTACCCGGCAGCACCGAATTGGCCACCTGCCGGGCCAGCGCCTCGATATTGAAATCGGCGATGAAGTAAAGCGGCCCGTTGCTCACGACAGCAGATCTATTTCAGTCTCTCGAGAAAGCGCGCGAGTGTGTCGACTGTCTGGAACGGACCGTTTTCCTCGCCGAGCGAGGCACCATCGAACAACTTGATCGGCGTGCCGAGCACCTCGTGCGCCCGATCCTCGAGCGTAATCACGAAGTTGACGATGCCGAGCGAGTCAAGCGATCCGGATGGTCCGACGATGATCGTCTCCGGCGACTTGCTGAGACGGCGCGCAGCCGGCAGCTGGCGATTCACGACGTCAATGGCCTCGTACACAAGCCGTAACGCCTGCTCCCGCTGCATCTCACTGCCGCTGCGCCGTGCCCGACACGCCGTGTCCCTGCTGCGGGCTGCGGATGGCGAGCTCCTGGGTCAGCGTCATGACGCGGTTGGAGAGGATGCTGATCTGGACGAAGACATACACGATGAGGAACGTGAAGATGACGAGCGCACCGAGACCAAGCGAAGGGGCCGGCAGCAGGGCCACGCTGGCCTCGGTCGCGAGGCGGAGCAGCGGCGGTACCAGGAGAACGGCCATTGCGGCAAGAGTGCCGAACACGAAGATCACGCCGTACCCGGCATACAACCGATCCTGCCTGACCAGCGTCACGACCCACAGGAGCAGCGCGAGACCGACGACCGTGCCCGCGACGATGCCGGCGGCAGTCATGGCCGTCGCCGCCCGGCCCGGTTCGCTTCGACGAGACCGAGCACGACCATCAGCGCAGTCTTGAGTGGGTATTTGATATGACTGAGCGTTGAATACATGGTTGTTCCGTGCCGTCGTTCTGCGACGGTGATTGGAAATTCGCCGATCCGGTAACCCAGCCGCATCAGATAGACGAGGGCCTCGGCATGGAAGTCGATGAAATGCCAGTTGGTCAACGGCGTGAACGTCTGTCGGCCGATCACTTTCAGACCCGACGTCGTGTCATAAATCCGCTCCCCCGTCATCAGGCCCACCAGCGACGAGAACAACTGCATGCCGACGCGCCGTCCGAACGGTACGCCATCATATCGTCGGCTGACGACATAGCGCGATCCGATAAGGAGGTCCCAGCCGCCGCTGTCAAATTCGGCCAGCAGGGGTCCCACCTGTGCCGGATCATGCTGGCCGTCGGCATCGAGCGTGACGAGACGATCATAGCCAGCGCGGTCGGCGTAGAGGACGGCGGTTTGAATGGCGCGGCCGTATCCGAGGTTGCAGAAGTGCGCGACGACGATCGCGTCCGTGCCTTCGAGCACGGCGCCGGTCGCGTCGCGTGATCCGTCGTTGACAACGAGCAGATCACAGTCGGGCAGGTTCACGCGAACGCGATCGACCACGCTGCGAATGGTCGCCGCCTCGTTATATGCGGGAATGGCCACCAGGGTTCGCTGTCGCCTGGACAAGATTCATTGAACGCCGGCGCGGCGTCAAAAGAGTCTTACACAAAGCGGACGGCGGGCCAACGTTGCAGGCGGACAGCGTGCCGTCCGGAGCCGCCGGCGCGACCTCGCCGGCCGCCTCCGCCAAGGCCTCGGCGAGTCCGCCCTCGGTTTAGCGACGGCGGAAGCTCGAAGAGCGGAGGCGGAGGCGGGGCTCGTGGGGTGGCGGCGCGTTGAGGTGAGATAGGGGGCCGGCGGGACGGAGCCCGTGCGTCCGGGCATGTGCATTCGGAGACGGCGGCCATCGACCTTGACAGCGCGCTTTCCTGAATGTTCAATATGTGAACGCTGGGCGGCCCGGCGGTGCGTTTGTCGGTTCCAGGCGGGCGCTCCTCCTCACCGGGCGTGTAACCGGCAAACGTGGGTTTAATCCGCTGCTCGCAGGCGGCATCTGAGGCGAATGCAGTGGCCGCAGAAACAGTGTCCACCGCCGTGGTCGTGGCTGCGAGTGTCGGGCAGCGGTCAAGGCACTGATTGCGGCGATTTCTCGCGCATCTCTGCTCCTTTCTCCTGGCTCCGGGTCTTCTGCTCCTTCTGGGTGAAGGCGTCCTGCAAGGGTCCGGCGAATTGTGGACTTCGGATCGCGTTGTCGCCTATCAGCGCGCGCATCCCGAGTCGCTCTATCTGCGAGGGATCGACCAGGTCTTCGCCGCGTACAAATACCGCGCCATCCTCGAGAAGAATCCGTCCATCGTGGTCGCCGGGTCGTCCAGGACCATGAAATTCCGCGCCGGGATGTTCGGCGACCGCGCACATTCCTTTTACAACGCGGGCGGGATGCTGAACAGCCTGCGCGATGCATACGATTTCTGCGTGCTGCTTCCGCCAGCGCGAACGCCGTCCGTCCTCGTGCTGGGCGTCGATCTCTGGTGGCTCAACGAACATGTGCTCCCCGCAATCGACTTCCGGGCGGAGATATCGAAACACGGGAACGTGAGCTTTGACGAACATGTCATCGGTATCCGATGGCTGCTGAAACGTCCCCGAACGTTTGCCGGCGAGGCGATTTCGCTGATCAGCGGGACCAACAGAACCGCGATCGGACTCGGTGCTCGGCAGAAGGGCGGCGGATTCCGACCCGATGGCAGCTTCAAGTCGGCCTGGCAGACGCCACGCTCGGAGAAGGAGTGGGTCTTTGTCGACCGCGAGACGCCGGCGATTATCGACCGGGCGAGGCAGGCGTCCGGCAACTTCGTGCCCGCCACCGGCGTGTCACCCGGGCGGTTGGCGCTTCTCGACCTGGTACTCGACCATTATCAGAAACTGGACCGGTTCGTGATCGGCTACCTGCCGCCATTCTCCTCCGAGGTCATTGCGGCTCTTGAATCGGATCCGCGCCATTCGTTGTTCTGGTCGGATTTCCGACGCACCGTACCGGAATTGTTCCGCAAGCGTGGCTTTCCTGTCATTGACGCCTCCGAGACCGCGTCGGTCGGAATGGATGATCGCGCCATGAGCGACGGCATGCATGCCGAAGAAACCTTTCAGGTCCACGTGCTGAAGACGTTGCTTCGAGATGCACGGCTGACGGGCGTATTTCCCGGGGCGGAAGCGGCGCTCGACCGCGCGCTCGCGTCGACCAGGACGAATTACTGGGAAGCGGACCTTGGTTCGTGATTTCCACAGCCACTCCGGGCATCTGGTGTACCGCGACGAATGGCATTCCCAGAACAGGCAGCCCTGCGGTGAACCACAAAGACACAAGGACACAAAGAAACTCAAAGGGAAGTCTGCAGTAGTTCGAATGACAACAATCAAGGCGGAACTCGCAGAACTCGCTGAGAAACACGCGTTCTTTCTGCGTGTTCAGCGGGTTCTGCGCTGATCGTCGTGGATACCAACGAGCATTCCTTTGTGTCCTTGGTGTCCTTTGTGTTGGCCCGCGCAGCGTGTCCGATTGCAGACGTGGTAGTCACCCGCCTGCCGCCGCACGCCGCGTCCACTCGCCAATCTCGGAATCCGCCCGCACAGGCAGATCGTTCGTATCAATGCGAGGAAGCGTGAGCAGGCCGCCGGCAGCGATCGGTGCCAGGTCGGGCCGGGTGGTCAAGCCGATGGTGCACTGGCGGGTGCGCAGGAGGGCGATGGTGTCGTCATTGTGGTCGCCGTTGGCGTAGCAGTACGCAAAGTTGTTCCGCGGCAATCCGACGGCATCGAGCACTCGTAGAGCACCGTCGATCTCGACGGCTTGATCGTCGCGGGACAATGTCGACAACCTGAGATGCCGGTCGCCGTGCGCGCCAATCGTCATGCCCGCGCGACGCATCTCGCGCGCATTGTCGGCAGTCATGTACAGCTCGGCCGCCACGGCGCGCTCGTCGGCCGACACCAGCCGGCGAAACAGATCGCCGACGAGCGTCGACCGCACGCGCTCTGGCAGGGCGTGTTGCAGCAGCCGCTTGACGTAGACGACCGGCGGCGGATCCCACCGCGACGCAACCCACCATTTTGCCCGGCACGCGGCGAGGGACGGCCCGCCGGCTCGGGCCTCCCGCTCAACCGCTGCGTCGAGGGCGGCAACAATCGGCGTTATGTCCGGGCTGAGGGCCAGGATCAGCTGGATCTTGTTCACGTCGAGCACGCGTCCATCCAGCATGGACGACGCGGCCGGAAAGAAGGCTGCGGGCGTGTGTGTCTCGCACAGGATCGGGAAGACCAGGTGGTGGTGTCCGGCGTAACCGTCGTCGAACGTCAGCACGATCGGACGCGGCGGCAGCCGCTGTATGCCTTCAGCGGCGGCGACCAGATCGAACAGGCCGACGGCGGTGTAGTGGGCGTGGATGTAGTTCAGCTGTCCGCGGAAGGCGTCGGCGTCGATCCCTTTCAAGCTTGCCGCCAGCCCGCGGACAGGTCGCACGACGTGGTACATGACGATCGTCGCGAGGGGCGCGGGGCCGGTGTGGGGCGTCATCCGTTCGTCACGTGTGTCCCACGCCGGGTTCGATCTTCACAGGTGCGCGCGGGGGATCGTCCTTGACATACCCGCACCCACATCGTTCAATATGTGAACGCTGCGGCACGCACGGGGTCTTCGACCGTCTAGCGGGCGCCGCGTTTGCCGTCTCTCTCACCGCCCGACCGCGCCTTGGTCTGTGACTGAGAGGACGGTAGTTTCTTTGCTCGACTCTCGGCGCAGGGGACGGCCGGGCCTCCGTCCGGCCGCGAACCGGGACACCGCGATCGTGGCCAGGAGCAGGACGACAGGTTTGGCCGGCAGCGCGTATCTCGCCTCACTGTACAGCACCGCGTGTACCGCGGTCACGTACGCAATCAGCGCAGCGAACGCCGCCGCTTCAGCGCGGGAACCCAAGCGCCAAATCGTATGGAAACCTGCGATCGCCGCGGCGATCAGGAGCGCCTGCGGCAGCCAGATCGCGCGGATGGCGATCGGCGGCAACGCGTTGATATCGGAGTACCGGACGGGAATCTCGGTGATCCAGAGCAACAGGACGCCACGCGTCGCACGGCGCCAGACATGCCGCACGGGATTGCGGCGGATGTTCTCGAGGCCGACGCGCAGATACTCACGATCGGCGGCAATGCGCGCGACCGCGCGTTCCCACGGCTCCTGGGGCGTGGTCCAGATGCGCCGAATGTCCTGCCATTGATGGACGTAACGCAGCATCGGCGCGGCATCCATCTGCATCCGGCCGGCGTAAGTGCGAACCTTGTCATCGAGCGCGACGCGATCCGGCGTCGTATCGGCGATGTCGGTGAGCGTCGCCTCCACGCGCCCGGGCAGCGCGACCTGCCAGGTGCCTTCCCAGAGCGTGCGTCCGATTCCGCCGGCCGGCGTGAATGTCAGCATGTTGAGATAGCTGACGTTGTAGAGCAGCCACGGAGCGATCACGGCCGCCCAGACGGCGAGCATCACCGCGCTGCGGCGGCGCGCGGTCGGACCGCGCGGCGCGACCAGACAGGCGGCAGCGACAAGAGCGAGCGAGAGATACTGAAAGGCTGGGCGGCTCAACGCGGCCCACGCGAGGATCGCGCCGGCGGCGGCGGCGGCGCGGTTGCCACCGCCGAGCGCGCGCAGCCACAGGTAGACGCCGAGGGTGACGAGAAACGTCGTGAACACCTCGGTCAACGTGAGCGCGGCGAAGTAGGGCAGTGGCGGATAGAGCGATGTCAACAGGGCGGCGGCGAACGCGGACTGGTCGCGTACGACCAGTCGCGCCATCGCACCCACCAGCAGGCAGATGGCGGCGAAGATCACGGCCTGCGCGGCCGCGACAGGCAGGAAGCCCTGGCCCACAACGCGGTCGACAGCCGCGACGAAGAGCGGGTATCCCGGCGTGCGAATAACCTCGGGCACAAAGCGCGGGTAATACGGGTAGCGGGTAAAGCGCCCGGTTTCGGCCACGGCGCGGCCGAGCATGGTGTAGCCGTGCTGGTCGGTCCATTCCGTGAGCCAGTCGGGACTCTGATAGATGATGAAGAACGTGGCATGCGTCAGCGCGATGAGCACGAGCAGCGCTGACGCGAATGACCGGGACATTTCGCTGCATCGTAGCCTACGAACTGTGCGTGTCGGGCCTGAATGTGCACGAACGTCAAGCACGGCTTCGGCGCGCGCAGCGCGCCCGCGAGGGAGCGGAGCGGGGCGAAGGGGTCCCCGCGAGCGACCGAGCCGGGGTGTGGGGCGGAGCCCCACGTGAGCCGTGCTTGCACCACCTGACCGTGGACGAACGTGTCAAGTCTTGAGCGACAAGCACGGCTTCGGCGCGCGCAGCGCGCCCGCGAGGGAACGGAGCGGGGGGAAGGGGCCCCCGCGAGTGACCGAGCCGGGGTGTGG
>JBKPAI010000014.1:0-154751 GCA_046726355.1 Acidobacteriota bacterium
TGCCGCCAGGTTGGCTGGCGCGCTGGGCGCCTGCGTGTCGACCCCGCCCGTTGCTGCCCGGAAGGCCGCCATCTGCATGATCCAGTCGCCTCGCGAGCCGATTGAGGCGCTGGCGCTGTAGCTGCCGGTGGCAGTCACTACCCGATCCTCGAGAATGTTTCCATTCGGGCTGGTAATGATCCGCGTCGTGTACGACGGTCCGGGAGCGCGCGTGGGCGTCTCCACGACGTTCGCGCCGACCAGCAAATCATTCGCGGAAGTGGTCGTCACGCTTCCGCTGCTGCTGGTCCTGCTGCGTCCCTGATTGGCGGCGGTGACGTCAAGGGGGTTCGTCGTGTCCAGACCAGCATATTCAGCGATGCGGATGTCGGGGAACTGCGCCGGCACATCAAATCGAATTGAAACGACGTTGGTCGCGGCGGCGGCCGCCAGAATGTTCCCGGCAAAATAGATCGCCTGCGTTCCAAATCCTGAACGCACGGTGGGACCGACAGCAAGTGCGTAGACGTTCCCCGCGGCGTCGACGACCGATTGCACGTGCGCCACCGAATCCAGCCAGCCGACGACGACGACGTTCAGGTTGCCGGCGGTCTGCGCCGCGGCAAACGCCACAGTGACAGTCGTCTGCGGAGCTTGTGGGACGGCAGAATTGCCCTGAACGTACACGATGGATGGCGTCTGCGCCTTCCCGGGCTGGACACCAAGAGCAAGCGCAATAACAACGATCACGCTCACGTAGCTGACGATCGTCGAGCGTTGTCGCGAACGGCGACACGGCGGGCAGGGCACTGGGGACCTCGGGTTATGCCGCTGGTTTCATCCGATTCCGTACAGTAGATGGCCGCTCATCCGAAGTAAATGGCACCCAAGATCGAGTGTCGTCAGCCACCGCGGGCACTTAATGAGGTGCCATGTGCGCTGCAACACGTGAGTCGTCGGTCCGCTCCCGACGTGTTGAGTGTTGAGGTCCTTGCTGATGGTCAGCGCGGGTGATGGGAATTACGAGGCGGTAAGGAATTCGTCTTCTTACGCCAATAACCCGTAGACCGTCATTCTGCCGGGGACGCCACGAACCTTGCCATTTGCGACGAGCGGGACGCTGAATTTCGCACCGTAATCGAACCTGTCTCTCGCGCGAATTTCGTCGCTGTCATACAACTTAACGCCGAGGTCGCTCGTGCCGTAGAACGATCAACGCAGTGCCGCGGTGTTTGTCTGAAGTTCATCGAGCCAGGTCTCGCCTCTGAAGTGCCGGTATTGTTCGGCACGAAGCCGATCCGCGACGCGATTTTCAGGAACGTCCACATCATCGTAAGTGAGAACCGCGTCCTTCCCGATCGCGCGCCTGAGCCGGCAGCCTTCGACGAGACCCTCGGGCAGATAGCGGTGTCGGCTCATCTCGTCGCTGTTGACGGCTTCGCCGTAGGTCATGTACTGGCCGTAGTCGTCGAGCACCTCACCTGCACTGAGGTCCCGCTTCGCGACCGCGCAGACTTCGACGACCGGACCGCCCAGCGGCTTGGCGACTGAATCACGAAACAGGACCACCCGTGCGATCGCGTTCGGCACCTCGAAATGCACCAGGTGGTAAGGAACGAAGAAAGAGTAGAGCGGCCCATCGCCCATCTTGTACAAGCTCAGATAGTGCTGTTGCTTTGGATCCGGATGCTCGGCAAGACAATAGACCTTGGTGAGCGGGGTCCCGACCACGTAATCGACGATGCCGCCGAGCCCGCGTAATTCGTCGATGTCGTACAGCGCACCGATCTGCATCACGTCGCCGCGGTACTCCGCGCCCCGAGACATCCCGCGCGACCTGACGACGAATCCGGTGGCGTTGGCGACGATTGCCTGCTCGAAGCTGATTTTCGACCCGTCGGCGAAGCTGGTGACCATGGCGGGATTCTGGCCCCATTTTTCGGCGAAGCCCTTTTGCGTGGTGGGATTGCGATACGGATCCTGCAGGCCTTTCACGTTTCCAATCACCCTGGGAGTCAGTCCGAGCCCCTGCACCCAGCGATACAGGTCCATTTGCACGCCCGGTTCGTCGCCGTCGCAGGCCGACAGGATTACGCCAGATTTTTCCGCGTACACCTGCAGGATGGGCCCGATGGTCGCATCGACCTCGGCATTCATGAGGACGACGTCCTTGCCGTGCTTGAATGCCTCCAGAATGACCTCCGCAGCAAAATTCACCGCGCCGGTCGTGTCGACCAGCACGTCGATGTTCGCTGATCGCGCCAGGAGGAAGGCGTCGGCGCTGACGACCGCCCGTCGTTCACAGACGGCATCCTCGAAAGCCTCCGGGGAGCCCGCCTCGACGACGTCGGCGACGCCCGCATAGCGGAACAGTTCGATGGCCCGTTCGGGACGGCGGTTGAAGACGGCAACGACGTTCATTCCCGGTGTCGTGTTGATGATCCGGTTCGCGAGGCCGCGCGCCATGAAACCGGCGCCGAGAATACCGACCCGGATCGGCCGGCCCTGCTCAGCCCGTGCTCTCAGGGCGTTGTCAACAATAATCACTGGCCCACTCCATCAGGAATTACCGCAGCAGCTACCGCTCCCATCCGGCCGGACTGGGGACGCTCATGCGCTGACGGACCTCACCTTCGATTTCGTCGAGCAGTTTCCAGCTGCGATCCTTCTCGGTGATCGCCGCCACCGGCAGCGGCCAGGTCAAGCGCAGGCGCGGATCGCTGTATCGAAGGCCGCCTTCAGCCCCCGGCGTGTAGAATTCGCCGACCTGATAACTCGTATCGGTGTTGTCCCGAAGCGTCTGGTAGCCATGCGCGAACCGTTCCGGCACATAAAGCGCGCGGTAGTTGTCTTCGGTGAGCTCGACGGCGACGTGCTCGAGATAAGTCGGGCTCTGGGGGCGGAGGTCGACGATGATGTCGAGGATGGCGCCGCGCGTGCAGCGAACGAGTTTGGTTTCGCCGGCCGGCGGGTATTGGAAATGCATGCCCCTCAGCGTCCCCTTCGTGCGGTTGGCCGCGATGTTCGCCTGCGCGATGGTCGGTTTCAACCCGTGCGCGGCGAATTCGCGTTGACAGAACGCGCGGGCGAAAAAGCCGCGATTGTCCTCGTGCGGTGTGAGGTCGATGAGATAGGCACCACGCAGGCGGGTTTCCGTGAAGTTCATCACATCTCCAGATACCGAAGCGCCCGACCGGGCCGGGCGCATCAGATGGCGCGAGGCGCTGCTGCCGTGCTGTGGGATCCGCCGATCTTTCTCAGGTAGATCTCACTCTGATTGCAGTGCGTCCCTCTATGGTGGGCGAACGCTTCGACGGTCAGCCCGTGAGCCGCGAACATGGAAAACAGCCGATCCTGGTCGTATCGGACGACGTGGAGCGGCAGCTTGCATTCATAATCGACATAATCACGCGGATTAATCGACTCTGCCGGGACGTTCTTCTCTACGAAGGCGGTGAGAAACACTCTGCCGCCGTCGCGAACAAGCCGGCTGATTTCAGCGATGTAGATGCGGGCGTCGTGCAGGCGCATGTTGGTGAAGACACCCCACATGTAAACGATGTCTGCATGCCCATCGGCGAGAGGAAACCTGAAGTCGCGGGCGATCAACCGCCCATTCGGGTTGTACAGCTCATTCGCGACGTCGATGTGAATGAACCGGAGGGAGGGATGAGTTCGCTCGATGTGCTTTTTGCACCACGCGATCCATCGCCCGTTGGCATCAAAACCCCAGTATTGAACGTCCACGCGTTCGTGGATCAGGCCAAGGGCGAGCCGTCCCAGGCCGCACCCTATTTCGACGACATTGCTGTCCGGCGTGCAGGCCAGATTCGTGATCAGCCGCCTCGCTTCAGCGCTGCCGGACTCGAGAAATCGATCGTCGGCCGCGTATTCGCGACCACACATTCGATCGCGCATCTGTGGCGGCGGCAGGCGATAGCCGTTGAACCGGACGTAATCGCGCGCGGGTAGTACGCGCCGGGCCCGCCGCATCAGGCGGCCTAGAAGGCTGCCGCCGAGGACGCGCTGCGGCGCCAGAGGAATCGTCCGATCCGTCATTGGTGGTCGTTGGGAACCGCGCGGCAAAGCTCCGTCCTTTCTCCGAGATTAACATGCGGCCACGGCATCAAGCCTGCGGGAACTTCACGTCGGACACAGGTCCCCCCTCTCACCTACAGCAGGTGCATGAACCCCAACGAGAAAAGCAGAGGGGAACGAGGTGCGGGGATTAACTTAGTATGCTGTTGAGACGGGAGAAATGGCACGGAAGTGCAAATCGCAGGGGCCCCTACACCGGCACCGAAGTGCTATGGCCGTGTCTGGGCGAGCGGTCAGCGCGCCGCGCTCAGGACCCGCTCCGCCGCGCGCCATCCTGATTCCAGCATCTCAGACGATTTCCGGATCGCTGCCAACAGGCCGCGATACCTGTGCCTCCGCAGCGCCCGCTGAACTCCTGCACGTACGCGGCTGTCCGAGTGTGGCATCGCGTCGAGATACTGCTGCAGCCAGCTCAGAAAATAGCGCCGGACGTCGTAGTAGCGTCCTTCGCGGTTGACCCTGGCGCTGCAAGAGTCAGCGTGCTGACGGTACCTGATCCAGGTCCTGTCCGAGAAGTAGACGGGGGCCGCCAGATAGAGCTTCGCGAGAAAGCCTTGATCTTCATAAAGCTGTCGGGCACCGGTGAAGTGTTCCTCGAAGCCGCCCAATGTGGTCACCAGATCACGCCGGAGCAGAAGATCTGACGGGCATGGAGATGCGGCCCTGCCGAGCGGGTAGAGCGCCAGCGCCGCCTCGGGAGGCGGAATCACGGCATTCGTGAGATGGCCGCTCTGGACGATGTCGTCGCTGCCGCCCGCCCAGGAGCGCCAGTAACGCGCCGCCCCGCAGACCATCCCGACGTCGGGGTGGGCATCCATGATCGCGACCTGCTCCGTGATTTTGTTCGGCTCCCACACGTCGTCCGCATCGATGAAGGCAATGAGCTCGCCTTGCGCCGCGGCGATGCCTGCATTGCGCGACGCACTGATTCCCCGGTTGCTGTGTGCCGCATGGTCGAGATACCGGATGACCGGTTTGTCACGCGCGGCATAGCCGCGTGCAATATCCATACAGGCGCCCGCCGATCCATCGTCGACGAGAATGAGCTCGAAATCGCGGAAGTCCTGCGCGAGGACGCTGTCGATGGCCTCGCTGATGAAGCGCTCGGCGTTCAGGAACACGCAGATGACGGAGACGCGCGGACGGGTGGTTCGCGTTCGCTCTTCGAGCCCGCGGGTGCTCCAGTCCGGATTCATGCTGCGCGTCCCGTGCCGATGCCGTCGAGCTCGCGCCGCATTGCCGCGCCGGTCCAGTTGCACGCCTGCAGTCGCGGCAGATTGAACAGATCGAATCGGCAGCGGTCGACAGCGGCGCGCTCGGTGGAACACGCCCATCGAAAGCCGCTGTCGCGAACGAGATCTGCGGTCGCCGAATCGAGATCGCCGTGTGGATAGGCGAACCCGTGAACCGATCCTCCGGCAAGGGCCTCGCAGGCCGCGCGGCTCTTCTCGATCTCCCTGCGCCGCTCACGAAGCGAAAGCATCGTCAGCGGCGGATGCGTTTCCGTGTGCGCTCCGATCTCGATCTGCGATCCCGCCAGGAGGCACTTGACCTCGTCGCGGCTCATGGGCAGATCATCGGCGCAGGCAGGTGGGCCGGTGCCGAAGAGCGCGCGGACGGCTGCGAGAGCTTCCTCGCGGGTCCGATCGTCGAGAACGCGGAGCCGGCTCCAGACTTCGAAATAGAGACGTTCTCTCGCTGTGCGCGGCGGCTGCCACGCGCGCCATGCGGGCAACGTGGCCGGGCCATCGGGCAGCGCCGGAAGGTCCACAACGATCGATCGGCCCACAATGACTATCGCGCCTGCGGCAGCATCATGCCGGGTGAGAATGATTCGGGTCAGCTCGTCCCACCAGAATTCCTTGCGCGTGTCCAGGTAACCGGTCGCCAGAAAGACGGTTGCGGGGACGCCGACCCGCTCGAGAATCGGTTTGGCCGCACGAAGATTGTCGACGTAGCCATCGTCGAACGTGACGGCCGCAGCGAGCCGCGGCAGCGTGCCGTCGGCGAGCCTCGCGGCGAACTCGCCGAGCGGGAGCGGAATCCGGCGCGCCTTCAAGGTCTGCATCTGTTTTTCGAACCGGCCCGGCGCCACACACAACCCCCATGGGTCGCAGATCGGATCGGCGATGCGGTGAAACATCAGGATGACCGGACCACCCGGTTCACCGAACAGTCGACGGATGGATCGGCGAAAGTCCAGGGGCGGCAGCCTTCTGTGCGCGAACCGCGACGAGAATCGGGTACGACGCGTCGTCGACATCGAGCTTGGCCGGGTCGAGCTCCTCGAGCGCGAGCCCTTGAAGAAACGCCGTGGCGGCGTAGACGTTGCCGTGGGACTCGACCTCGACCCGTTCAGCGCCGAAGACATCAGCAAACAGGCGACACACCGAGCGGCGGGTGAACGACCAGCACCACAGGTCGCCAGGGGCGCCGCGATCGAGCGGACTGATTCCAGGAACGGTGACGAGAAGAACGCCGCCGGGTCTGAGCGCGCGGTGTAGGTGGACGATAGCGGCGCGCACGTCGAAGATGTATTGCAGCGTCTGCGTGAGCACCACACAATCGAAGTCGTTCTCCGGCAGAGTGCCCGGTTCCGAGAGATCGCCTACGATTGTCGCCGCCGCGTTCCCGGCCGAGAGATCGATCACGTCCTGCCGGGCAACGTGCGATCCTCCGAAACGGCGGCAATAGGCGTCGTCGCGAGCCTCCAGCACACGTCCGGCGATGTCCCGGCGGTGACGACCGAGGAACCGTTCGATGTAGTAGCGGTCGACCGGTGTGCCGCGATCGAACCCAAACACTCCGCCCGCAGGAACGATGCGGTCGAAGTCGCCCATATCGATCGCGCCGAGCGATCGCGACGGTCCGGTGCGGCCGTTTGCATAGACGCGGGCGGAGGGTCGCCGCATCAAACGGCGCCGCGCCACGCCGAGCAGCTGCCGGACGGTCACCGCCGGAGAGGCGCTCGCTGCGCGTGAAATCCACCGAATCGTTGCGATCCGATCGCTGTCCTTCCATTCCCGCCGCGCCTCGGCAAGCATCCGTTCGATGTACAAGTTCCGCCAGCTCGTTCGGCCGCGGCGCCAGTCGGCGGCCGTCTCCCGCTTGGCACGCGCATGCGCCGCCTCGCGCCGGTGGACCGCGAGCGACCAGTCGAGCATCTCGCGATGATTGCCGGAGACGTTCGCGCCGTGCCAGCGGTACTCGGCAACAATCGCCGGATGTGATGCGACGGCAGCCGAACGGCTCATCCGCAGATAAACGTCGTAATCCTCACAGCGGGGCAGGGCGGGATCGAATCCGCCGGCAGCCACCAGTTGTGGCCGATCGTACATGACGGCCGCGTGCATCCCGATCAGGTTTCCCTTGAGGAAATCGCGGTACGGCTCCGCGCTGAGGGGGTTGTAATAGCTCTCGCTGCGGATGTGCCCGTTGCTCGAGATGCGGCGATGACCGCCGTAGACAAAGCTGCACACCGGCACGCGCGCGAAGCACGCCAGGCCCGCTGCTGTTGCGTTGGGAAGCAACCGATCGTCAGCATCGAGAAAAATGACCTTGTCGGTGTGTATTTCGCGCAGGCCGGTATTGCGGGCCGCCGCCAGGCCCAGATTGGGCTGTCGGACCAGCTTCACTCCTGGATAGCCGGCCGCCACCACGGCGGGATCGTCGGTCGATCCATCGTCGACGACGACGATTTCGGCGGCGGGGCAGCGCTGAGCGAGGACGCTTTCGATGGCCTCGGCGAGAAAATGCGCGTGGTTGTAGGTGGTAATCACCACGCCGACCGTCACGCCATTCGATCCCTCCGGATCCTGGCGATCAGCCATGCCGGACCGGTGCGAGACGATGCTGCAGGTGATACAGCCTCGCGAACAGACCATCGGCCGCGATCAGGTCCGGCAACGTGCCCCTCTCGACGACCCGCCCCGCGTCGAGAACGATGATCTGATCGGCGCGCTCGATCGTCGACAGGCGGTGGGCGATCATGATCACCGTCCGCTGCTCGCGGAGCTTCTCGAGCGTGTCCTGGATCCACTGTTCGGAAATGCTGTCGAGCGCGTTGGTCGCCTCGTCCAGAATGAGGACACGCGGATTGCAGATGATGGCGCGAGCCAGGGAGAGGCGCTGCTGCTGTCCGCCGGAGAGACGCACGCCGCGCGGACCGACGACGGTCTCGTATCCGGCCGGCAGGCGCTCGATGAAATCATGGGCATCCGCCTGGCGAGCGGCGTCGACGATGTCGTCGAACCGGGCATCGAGCCGGCCGTAGGCGATGTTTTCGCGAACCGTCGCGTTGAACAGATAAACGTCCTGGCCGACGAATGCGAGCTGGCCGCGCCACGAAGCCAGATCCAGCTCGGGGAGCGGCCGTCCGTCCACCAGAATTGCGCCGGTCGTCGGATCCTCGAAACGCAGGATCAGCTTGATGATCGTCGATTTCCCGCCACCTGACAGCCCGACGAGTGCCGTGGTGCGGCCGGCCGGGATGGTGAACGACGCGTCCTGCAGCGCCGGATCGCCCGCGTGCTCGTAGCGGAACGAGACGCCGTCGAACACGATGCTCTGCCGGAGACCCGTCTGGACGAACCGGCCCGAGGCCAGGTAGCGTTTGCCCGCTGTATCGAGCAGCAACCGGACTTCTTCGACGGACTGCGCGAGCGCAGCCAGGCGGACCCGCGAGCCATCGAACTCCTTGACGCGCGGCTGCACGCGGTAGAGCACGAAGGCAAAAACAAGCAGCGCCGAAACATCTCCGCCCGTGCGGGCGGTCGTAAACATGATGACGAGGAGCAGGACGGCGGCGAGGAAGTCGTGGATGGGGTGGACGGCCTCTTCGAGCAGATGCATGCGGAGAAACGCCCGCCGCACGCGATCGGAGCAGGTATCGAAGCGCTCCTGCTCGTACCGCTCACGCCCGAAGGCGCGGATGACCCGCATGCCCTCGAGGCCTTCCACCATCCGATCGCCGAGCCAGGCGTTCAGGCGAGTCGCGCGTTCGCCGAATCCCCGCACGCCGTTCGTGATCATCCGGACGGTCATCGAAATGAGCAGCAGGATGCCGCCGACCAGGAGCGTCAAGCGCCACGACATCAGGAGCAGCAGCACGATGTACACCGCGATGGTGCCGGCGAGGACGATCATGCGCACGAGCATCTTGAGCGCTTCGCTGGTGCGCCAGGTGTCGGTGCCGAGGACGTTCAGAAGGCGGCCCGACCGGTCCTGCTCGATGAACCCGAAGTTGACGGCGAGCAGCTGGGCGAAGATGCCGCGGCGGAGATGATGGCCGATGGCGCCATCGAGCCACGCGAAGACGATGCCGTGCAGGTAGGCGAGCAGGGCCGTTGTCAGAACGGCGCCAGACAGACACAGCACGATCACGGTCAACCGATGATCGGGCGCCACGCCGAGGAACAGCCCGTCCATGACGCCGGCCAGCCACTGGCCTCTGGGCCCCGGCCGTCCCCGGCCGATGAGCACGTCGAGCAGCGGGATGAACAGACCGATGCCGAACCCCTCCGACAGCGACTGCAGCAGCCCGAGCAGCATGAGCGCTGGAAATCCCCACCGATGAAGGCGGAGCAGCGGGAGGAGGTTCCTGACGGTCCTGAGCTCCTGCATCACGTCGCAATCACGACTTTACGCGCGTAGAAGGCCTCGGCGTAGCCATCGGCCGCGCGGCACTCCATACCGCGCAGCCGCATGAGCGACATGAACGTGTCGGCGGAAAACCAGTGCTTGTCGCGCTGCGTGCCGAACACCGCGTTCAGGTATTTCACCTTGCGCTGGCACGCCGACCGCCGCAACGAAACGAAACAATTGGGCGTTCCCAGGTCGCCGTCGAATTTGGGGATCTCGTACTCCAGGATGAAGTGGTTCCGGAACGTGTTCCACGTAAGATCCGACAGCAACCGGTGATCCTGGTGCCGGTCGTCTCGATAATGCGTCAGGATGAGATCGGGCGTGACGCGGGCCTTGAGGTCCTCGAACGTCTTCTTGATGTCGCCGCCGTCGTACGGGAAAAAGCCGTCGCGAAAGCGATGCACGGCGACGCGCTGTCGAGCGGCGCCGCGCAGGAACAGGGCCGCGCTGCGCTGCGCCTCCCGCTCGCGAGCCGCCGTAGCGGAGAACACGATCCAGTCGACCCGGACCCGCCGGCGCCCGGCGAGCAGCGCGAGAATCAACCCGCCGCAACCGATCTCGATATCGTCGGCGTGAGCGCCAAGACAGAGGACGCTGAGCGGCGTCCTCGTCCCGCGTCCAAGATCGAGCGCAACCATCCGAACGTGCCTTCAGCGCCGGCCATCGGGCCAGAATCCCGCCTGCCGGAGAATGGCGACGTACTTCGATCGCTGGCCCGGGACCGCGCACAGGACCGCCAGATAGACACCGAACAGAACCGCCGTTTCGGCGACCAGGCGCAGCAGCGCCGGTCGAATATGACCCATCCCGGCGCCAAGGAGATACGCGACGGCCGCTGCCACGAGGATTGACAGCCCCGGGGGCATGATCACCTGCGCGATGTCGCCGAGCGTGATGGCGGTATCGCGGATCGCCCAGATCGTGATCGGGAGGACGAGCAGCATCATGGCGACTGAAAAGCCCAGGGCGACTCCGTGAGGACCTGCGCTCAGCCCGAGGCTGTACCCCACAATCAGCGTCGGCACGATGCACAGCGAAATCTTCAGCGCTCTGACCGTCCGGCCGGCGGCAAATATCACCCACGCGAGCGGATTGACCAGCGCAAATGCCAGGACCGTCGGCGCGAGCAGACGGAAGATCTCGGCAGCCTGGGACCACTTCGGACCCAGGAACACGTTCACGATGTCGTTGGCAAACAGGAGGCATCCAGCCGTGATCGGAAGAATCAGGCACTGGAACACCCCATAGCCCTTCAAGAAGTAGTCACGGAGGCGCCCCGGATCGTCCTGCATGCGAGAGAGGGCCGGGAACGCGACCAGGCCCACCGAGTTGTTCAGGTTCTCGGTCGGGATATTTATCAGCTGGTACGCGCGCCCATAGAGGCCCAGCACTTCCGCGCCCCAGAACCGGCCGAGCAGGACCTTGTCGGTGTTGTACGCGACGTACACGATGATGTTGTTGAGCGTAATGGCGCCGCCGTAGCGGAGCATCGAGCTGATGCCAATGCCGCGTCGAGGGGGCCCCGGCACCCAGCGGGTACTCAACCAGGCGCCGACGGCGCCCGCCGCGGGCACACCGATCGTCATCAGCACAATCGCCCAATACCCCGCCCCTGCGGCGGCGGCGCCGACCGCGAGGGCAATGGTCACAACCAATGAAATCGTGTCGATTGCCGCCAGGGCCTTGAACCGCAGCGCGCGCTGCAGGAGAGCGCGGTGCTGGATCGCCGCGCCGTTGAAAATGAACCCGAGCCCGATGACGATCGCGATGGCCAGGAGGCGCGGCTCCCCGTAGAAGCGGACCAGGACCGGCGCGGCCAGACCGCACAGGGCGGCGAGCATCCCTCCGACCGCGAGATTGATCCAGAACAGCGTGGATGTCTGGTCGTGCGTCACGCTCGATCGCTGAATGGCGGCCATCGACAGGCCGCCGTCCCGGAGGAGGCTGAGAAACCCGGTGAACGCCGTGACCATGCCGACCAGCCCGAAGTCGCGCGGCACGACCAGTCGAGCGAGAACGACCATCGAGCCCATGCGGAGGACGAAGGCCACGGCCTGCGCAACGGTCGTCACGACCGCGCCATGGGCAGTCCGCCGCCCGATCGCTTCGGGAACGGGGTCTGCAGGAGACGTCTGCGGCCGCTCCGGAACACCGGCGCCGGCGCCCGCCATGGTCGCGGAAAACTCGTGAATTTTCACGGACGACGACGCGCCGCTCACCGCGGCGCTCCCCACTCCTGAATTGCCGCGCCTGGCGGATCGGGCGCGATGACCGCGCCGCCGCCGCCACTGGCGAGCGGCTTGCGCGGCCGATACAAGCCCACTCGATGCCGGAAGCCGCCGGTCCGTCGGAGCAGCCACCGCCAGCACGGAACCGCCGGAAGGGCTCCCATGCACAGGTCCCGCTCAACCGGCGTGAGCGGCACGTGCTGAACGGCCCTGACGTATTCGGCCGCGACGCGGACCGCCTGTGGCAGCAGGAGCCGCGGCAACGCGACTGTCGGGTCGTGCCACAAGACCAGCTCACGGCCGGAGCAGCGGCGCATCGCGCTGTCAGGATGCCGGCGCAGACGGTGGAGCACTTCCGGGACCTCGACCATGTCTCCGAGCAACGCCAGCTCCGCGAGCAGGATGTGATCGGCTTCGAGCGTCCCCATCAGCCGCGTGCGGCGAAGCGCCTGCGATCGCAGCACGCCCCAGAGCGGGTGCGCGTATTTGGCGTGAAAGAGCAGAGACGCCAGCCGCGCGTACGGCCGCGGCGAGGGGCTGATCGTATCGGGCGAGGACTCCGTGATCCCACCATGCTCATCGATAATCACGCAGCGCGGAAATGCCAGGATCGTCGACGGCGCCGCCGCCTCCAGGGCCTGGAGGCACCGACCCAGCAGCGACGGATGGTACTCGTCGTCGTGCGAGGCCCACTTGAAAAACGGTGCACGCGCCAGGGTGAACACGCGCCGGTAGTTCGCGCTGGCTCCGATGTTCGCCGGATTCCGGTAGTACGCGATCCGGCGATCCCTGGCGGCGTATTCCCGGCAGATCGCGGCGGTGCCGTCGGTGGACGCGTTGTCTGAAATGATCAACTCGAACGCTTCGAAGTCCTGCGCAAGGAGGCCGTCGAGCGCACGGCGAAGATACGCTTCACCGTTGAACACCGGCAGGCCGACGCTGATTTTCGGAACCATTGTCGAAGATGCCCCAGGATCGGATCGAGATCAGAGCGCCGAGCGACGGTTCCACACGGTGGCCTCGCGACCACCCGGCGAGACGTTCGGCTCAGGCGGAAACCTGTCCGCCTTCACTTCTGCACACCACGGGCGTACTGTCTCTTCGTAGCCGCGCCCGGTACGGTGACGCAGCAGCCACAGGCCGAACCGCGGATCAATCGCCGAGGCCTGCAGCAACATCGTCGCTCCCCGCGGCCACGCACCGGACCTGATGAGGCTCCTGCCGACCTGCCAGTAAGATCCTGCGGCGTTGTAGCGGACCAGCCGGCGGAACGCCGGGGACAGATTGGGGCGGTCGCGCAGCACCTCGGACCAGATCACGCACGACTCGCGGGCCTTGCCGACCGAATTCAACGGGATCTCGACGGTCAGGCGCACCGTCGATGTATCGTCCGCAGTCTGTACGCAGCCGACGCCAGCGACCGCACACGCGGCTCCGGCAATTGTCAGCCGGCAGAAGCTGTGAGTGTCGTGACTGAGCTTGAACCGGGCATCGAACCCGCCGGTGCGCTCGAGCGCGGCTTTGCTGACGAGCGCGGCCTGGAGCATCATCGGCTGCCGCTTCAAGAGCGCCCAGGCAGTCGCGTCGCGCAGCAGGTGAACGGGAACATTCGGCTGAAAGCCGATACGTTGCCACAGCGTCCCGCCGCCTTCCTGCTCCGGCATTTCCATGTCCGAGAAGTACACGGCGGCCTCGCCACGCGTCGACTGGATTGCCGCCGCCAGGCGCTCGAGGTGCGAGGTCTTCCAGTAGTCATCCGAATCGAGAAACGCGATCCAGCGATGACGCGCGCGTGCGACCCCCAGATTTCTGGCGGCAGAGGAGCCGCGGTTCTCCTGCCGCAGGTATTCGATGCGGCGACCGTACCGACCGCAGACCTCGCCGGTCTCATCGGTCGATCCATCGTCGATGACGATGGTCTGATCCGGCGGCACAGTCTGATTGAAAACGCTGTCAATCGCACGGGACAGGAGGCCTGCACGGTTGTATGTCGGAATGATTGCCGTTATGTCAGACATGGAGGGCTCTCTGTTACTCTGCCAGGCAGCGGTGCGCGTTCACGGCTACCCGATCTCGTCCGCACGATCGTCCCCCGCGTCCACCCGGTCGAGCCAGACCTCACGCCAGTACGGGTAGATGGCACGCGGACAGAACATGCGATGCGTGCTCAGATGGCCGCTGCAGGTGACGCCATCGAGGATGATGCAGGGTTGACGAAAATGGATTAACTTCCCTGTCTTTTCGTCGACAATCCGCTCGACCCGGCGGAGTACCTGCTTTTCGGAGCCGCAGTGCGGCAGCATCTCCACGTCGAACCACAACCCGCGGTTTCTCTGCCCGGCATTCAACGTCTGCATGATCTCGGTTTTCGAGCGGATGCGAACCAGTTCGCCGGCTCGCAGATTGAGCTCGCCCGTGGGGGTCTGTTTCCCGGCGAGGCCGCAAACGCGGGGATACCGGCGTCCACGCCACCGGAGCATGAAGGCGTTGACCATGGCGAAGAGGCCGTACCTCACGAAGTCGGCCAGGGACACGTTGCCGGACGTGACATCCTTCACGTAGAAACGCGGGTCCCACCGTTCGCGCCGCCTGACTGCGGTGGTGGCGCGGAGGAGCTCCGTTGCCTGACAGCGATACCGGTCCTCCGCGCTGCCATCGAGCGCCGGCACCCGGGTGGCGCGGCAGAGAACCTCCGCTCCATTGCCCGCACCCGCCGTGCGACGCTGCTGTGAGCCCGAATGGTCTTCGAGCTCTCCCCTGCGGCCCTTCGCGCGCTTCAACCAGGCTTCCTTCCAGAAGAGCAGGCATCCGGCCTGACAGCCGCCGTGCGATTCGCCGTCACAGCGCAGCCCTTCGAGATGGACCGCGTTCCGCATGCTCCGGATCACATACTGCTCAATCGTGTCGCACGTCTTGTGCGCAGATTTGTGCACGCGGAAGCGCCGGCCGCAGTACTGGACCATTTCGGGCATGAACGGCAGACCGTCAAGGGCGCCGTGTTCGTCCAGCGTCGGGACGATCTCCTCGAGGCTGCGCACTTCGATCCAGTCGCCCGCGCGGAGGCCCAGTGATGCGGTCACCGGCGCGCGGCTCTGCGATCGGGCCGCCGCGCCGGTCGTGATGGCCGGGCTCAATTCCATTCCAGAGCCCGCGACGATTCCGGCGAATTTGGTCATGACTCCTGACTCAGTCGAGTTGCGTCAGTGTGCTGGCGCGAGGGGTGCAGCCGAGAGAATGACGGCTGCTTCTACTGCAGATGCGCGAAACGGAGAGGCAAAGAGTGCCCGATCAACACGCGGGCGGTTCTGATCGGCCCCCGCAATCCGAGGATCCCGATGACAATCGTCAGGTACGACAGCACATAGGCGATCACCAACAGCGCCAGCCTGAAAGCAGCGTGGTCGCTGCCATCAATCATCGACCTCAAAACGGACACAGACGCGGCAGCCGCCAGCGCCCCTGCGAGCGGACGCCAGACGGCGCGAACGACGTCTCCGGCTCCGATCCCGAGCGGCCGGCCGGCGTAGACCAGGGCCGGCACGAACAGAAGAAACATCGACACCACGTATGCGACGGCAATTCCGATTGGCCCGAACGGCAGCCCGCAGGCCAGCGCCGCGATCTGGACACCGGCGGCGAACACGCCATATCGGATCAGACGGTCCGTGCGGCCGGCCGTGACGTGAAGCCAGCCGTTCGTGCGTTCGACGCTGTGAGGAATCCCCCGAAACGCGAGCACGCCCAGCAGCACTCCGGCACTCGACCACTTGGATCCGAGCAGAAGGACAACGACGTCCTGGCTGGTCACGGCGAGGAGGCCGAACGCGGGCATCGCATAGAAGCTCACGGTCGACAGGGCCTTCGCCCAGGCGTTTCGAAGTTCGATGACATCATCACGCATCTTGCTGAGGCTGGCGACGGCCACCGAATGGAGCGGTGCGACCAGAATGTTCGCCAGATTGTCGTACACCATCAGCGCGTTCTGGTAGTGCCCGAGGATGACGGCACCGGCACGGGAGCCGATCGCAATCCGATCACCGGAGCGGCCGGCGTAATCGACCAGGCTGCCGCCTGAAATATTCAGTCCCAGCCCGAGGCGTTTCTTCACGCTCGCCGTCAGGGTCGGCCTGCCCGGCAGCCATCCGCACTTCATCCACACGCCGCACGCGATGAGCAGCGGCGTTCCGATCGGGCGGACGACCAGCGCCCAGTACCCGTGGCCTCGAAACGCGATCACGACGGCGGCCATCGCGCTCAGCACGTTTGCGCCCACCTCGATGATCCCAAGCTCCCCGAACATCAGCGCGCGCCGCATCAGGGCCGAGTGCTGAATGGTCAGCGCGGACGCGATGAACGTGAACGAGCAGACGAGCACGATGGAGGTCAGCCGCGGCTCGCCGTAGAACCAGGCGATCAGGGGACCAGTGGCCGCCGTGATCGCGGTGAAGGCGGTGCCCACGGCGATCGTGATCCAGAACAAGGCGCTTATCTCGCCTTTCGTGATGCGTGCCGCCTGCGTGACCATGTCCTGCATGCCGAGGTCGGTCAGAATGGGGGCGAAGCCGACGAACGCCATGACCATGCTGACGAGGCCGTAGTCCTCGGGAGAGAGCAGGCGTGCGAGGAACAGCACCGAGGCGATCTGGATGACAGCGGTGATGGCGCGCGCGAGGACGGACATCGCGCCGCCGCGAATCGAGCGGCCGGCATGATCGACTTCCAGCCGGTGATCGTCGAAGTAGTCGATCACCGAGCTGTCCTTCGCCCACCCCGTCCGGCCGGGCGCTCGAACCGCCCGGGGTGCTGCCCGGATCGAGTTAGCTTCATGAATCGGGTTATCAGGAGGATCGAGGCGGGTGAAGACGGAACAATCAGCGGTCGTGAACTCAGCGAAATCAGCGGCCTCCGCGTGCGCGGAGGCCGCCTGGACGAGCCGTGGTCAATGTTGTGATGCGCAGAGCACCACGATGACGACTACGAGATGACGACTACGAGGAGATAATCCTCAAGTTCGTCGGAGCGCTCGGCGCCGCGGTGCTGCTGCCGGTGCCGTAGCAGCTGCTGGCGTCGAATGTCAGGATGCCACCTGATTGCGGCGTCTTCTCGTAGCACTGCCGGGCCGGAATCTTGTTCGCGTGGCCGGCCGTTTCCGATCCGTTGGTGACATCGGGTCCAATCGGCGGCCAGGCCGTCGAGCCGAAGAATGCCGGCTTTCCTGAGAGGTACATCGATGACGGCAACGCCTGGGTCGACGGAACCGGGTTGGCGTAGCTCGAGAGCCCGGACGGGACCTCGGCGGAGATGAATCTCGACGTTCCGGTCACGGTGTCGTAGTTCCCCCACCGCATGGCCGTTCCCTTCACATTCGCATCGGTCAGGGGTCCTCCCAGCGACGTCCCGAACGTCCAGATGTTCGTCGCCCCGCCCCCGACTGGTCCTGATGGCTCATACGTATTGTAGTAACCGGTTCGCCCGAGCACGTTGCCGATGAAATTGAAGAACCGGGAGAACGCGCACATGTGCATGATGTCGGTGTTGTTGTTCATCGCGGGATCGCCGTAGAGGTGATTCCGCAGATAGGTCACGAAATGCGCCGTTCCGTGCCAGTTGTCCGAGATCATGGAGAGGCCTTGGTTGCCCTCGAAGAGGAGCATCGAGGTCCCCACTTCGTGGAGATGCGCCGTCGACGACATCCATTGAGGACTGTCCAGCCGGAAGTCGTCGATTGAGAAGTTGTAGGCGTAGACCGAACCGGTGTCCGTGCCGTTGATTGTAATCGGCGCGGTGACGTGTTGAAAAATGTTGTTCTCTACGAGAACCGACGTTGTTCCGAACGGCTCGACGCCGTAGCTTTGAGAAACACCGTTCAGGTTGCCATAGAAGTAGCTGTCCCGCACGGTCACCCGGAGCGCCTGGTACAGCCACACGTGATTGCGATTCGGGCCGACCGACTTGACGCCCTTCATCCACGAATCCGACGCGTTGAGGAAGACAATCCCATTCGTCCCGCCGGCCACCCCGCGCATGTCGATCGAGAGATTCTCGACACCATCGCCGCTACGCTGACTGTTGACCCAGATTGCCTGCGGCGATTGACTCGACCGCCAGTTCGGCATGATGACCGGCGGATCGATTGTCACCTGATTACCGTTGATCGCCGTAACTTTCGCGAGCTGCTGCTGGCCGCGGTCCGGACGCCCGGTGGCGTTCCCGCCTGCGTAGCTGCACACTCCTGCCGTCGAGCAGACGTAGACGTTGCCGTTGTCGCTGGTGTCATCGACTTGATCGAGGATGACGGTGTTCCCGACCGACAGGCCTGCCGTCGTGCTGAGGGTAATGACGCTGCTCCCCTTGGCATAGCCCCCCGTCCAGTTGGCCTGATTCTGTGCGCCTCCCATCGTGTTGATCCAGCTGGACCCGATGCAGATGACGCCCCGTGCTCCCGTGCACGAATCGTCGCCGGTGAAGATCAACTGCGTTCTGCTCGCACCCGCTCCGCGCAGCGTGACGTTGTCTTTCGCACCGAACGTGATCCCGGCTGAAAGGTTATACGTCCCCGCATTGAGGAACACGACCTGATTAGGAGGGCAGGACGCGATCGCGTTGTTGATCTGCGCTGCAGACGTGCCCGGGTTCAACGTCGCGCAGACCGCCGTGCGGTTGGGTATGCCCCCGGAGACTCCGGCCTTCGTCCAATCGGTTACACGTGACGAGCTCACGACCTGGGCTTGGGCCAGGCCGGACATGATGACACTTACCGCGACGACGCTGACAAACCACTTGCACGCTGTGCCCATCCGGCCCGATTCTGGCGTTCGCCGAAGCACGATTTGCAGCATACAGTCCTCTGGTGTCTGCGGAAACCCACTGGGCCCGCAGCACGAACAGATCCTTCAACGACGAATTTCGCGAGGAATCGGCGAGGTCAGGCTGCAACAACGGATCCATCTCAGACCAGGCTTGGAAAAGCCGTGAAAATCGTTTCGTCAACCTCCGAACCGTATCTGAATTTGACGATCTCGGGCACGGTTCACTGAGCTTGGACCTGCGCAACACCGTGATGTCATCGCCTCCCACGTGCTGGCCGCCCGGGTTCTGAGCGCGATCAGCGTTCGGTTCAGCTTGACGGCATTCGGATAACCGAAGAGCCAGGCAACTGGACGATACTTCCACTTGAGGTGCAACCTGGCCTCCCCTCCCAGGGTGCGCGCCAGTTCCTGCGATCGAGCGATGAGACCCGGCTGCTCCGGATAAAAGCTGGGCATCCAGTCCTGCAACAGCCTGACTGACGCCGCCCGCGTCCGCGCGCTGTTCTCGAGCAACAACAGGTAGCGGATACACTTGACCTTCGACTCGAACAACGCGGTCAGTGCCTGATCAGATCGGCTGCCGTGAAGGCTCCCGCTGATGCCGACCCGGTAGTAACTCAGCGCCTGCTCGACGAACTTGATTCCGGCGCTCTTGCTGACCACCCGGCAGAAGTACTCTCCATCGTCATCGGGAGAATGGTCGTCGCACCATGGGCCGGCCGCCTCGGTGAGCTCGCGGCTGACCAGCCAGGCCGCCGTCTGGAGGTAAACGTTCTGAGTGAAACGCGTGATGAAGTAATCGACGGGGCTGAGGTCGCGCCAGAGTGCCGTCTTGACGAAGCTCGCTCTCTCGGGACGTTGGTAGAAGACACCGAAAGGCGCCGACAAGAGCACTCGGGGATCGTTGCGCTCAGCTGCCGCCCGCATCTGCGCGGCGATTTTTCCGGGATCGAGCAGATCGTCCGCATCGAGCCACTGAATAAAGGAACCTTGCGCGAGGGCGAGCGCGCGGTTGCGGGCCGCCGGCGCCCCGCGGTTCGGCTGAGTGACCACCTTTACCGATCGGCTCTCGAACGCCCGTGCCACCTCGAGCGTTCTGTCCTGTGAGCCATCGTTCACCACAATGATCTCGGTGCGCGGCCAGGTCTGCGCAAGGCACGACCGGAGCGCGTCCGCAAGCCATCGTTCTGCGTTGAACGCGGGGATGAGAATCGAAACCAATGGTGCCATGGCGGAACTCAAGACGGTTGCCGGCGCAGTCCGTCATAGACCGCAGCCGTCAATTTGCTCACGCTGGTCCAGGAATGCCGCTCGCGGGCAAACTCTTGAATCGTCGATCGGTGCATGTCCAAGCGCTTGTACAGATCGCTGGCGAAATACCGCCGGATCGTCTCTGCCAGGTCGCCCGAATCCCCCGGGCGGCAGATGAAGCCGGTCTTTCCGTCGATGATGTCTTCGCGCAACGAGCCGACATCCGTCGCGATGACGGGCACCCCGAAGCTGAAGGCCAGGAACGGAATGCCGCTCTGAAAGATATCGATGTAGGGAATGACGACGGCGTCGGCGGCGACGAAGTAGGGTTCGACGTCGGCGTCGGGAATGAACTCGATCCGCGGGTACACCCGATCGCCGATGTCGCTCTCGGCAATGGATCGCTGGATGCGGCGCCAATATTCGGCGTGACCCTTTTTAATCTTGCCGGCGATGACCAGGCTGACCGGCGCGGCCGTCCTGGCGAGCGCCGTCAGCGCAGAGACGAGGTACTGCAGTCCTTTGTACGGGGCGATCTGTCCGAAGAAGAGCAGGACTCTGTCATCTTCCCGCAGGCCGAGCAATATCCTGGCCTCACGCCGCGTCACCTGCCTGGTTGGGATCACCTCGTTGATTCCATAGGGGATGACGGTGATCTTTCCAGGCGGCACGCCGAAGCCGGCGATGAGCTCTGCGCGCATGCGTTCGGTATGCACGAAGATCTGATCGCAGAGCCGATACTGGATGCGCAGTGATACGCGATTGAGCCAGGTGTCACGCGCGTCCCGTTTCGCGGCGTTCACGTTGTGAGCGGTGAGCGTGACGCGATTGCCCAGCAGTCGGTAATAAAGCATCAACACCGTGCGGTCGAACAACTCGAACTTGTTGTTCCAAAGGATGTGCAGAACCCTCGGCCTCACGACCGCGGCATGTGTCACCAGCCGCGCGTAATATATGAGGACCCGGATCACTTTGCGTCGCAGCGCGACATGTTCCCGTTGATCGCCGCGGAGATTCAGAAAGCGTACACCCCTGATCCCGCGCACTTCCGGACCGTCGACCTCGTCGCTGCCGATGAAGTCGACGCCGACGCCGCGCTCCGCCAGGGCCGCCGCCAGACCGACGGCGTAATGCTTGTCAATACCGCCGGTGAGCAGGCTGATTCGCGGTTCGCTCCTGGCCGGAATCGCCGCCGCCTCGAGCCGCGCTGGGGAGACTTCAGCGGTCACCGCGGCGGCGGTTGCGTAAGGCGTGCCCAGCGGTGCTTCGTCTCGCTCACGCATCGGCGGCATCGCCAAGAGACTCGCTGATGCGGTCGGGGCCGATTTGCTTTCGAAAGACAGCTACCGCCTCGCCCCAGACGTTCGTTCCCCCAGACACAAGCCGGTTGATCTGCGTCACGACACGATTGAACGCGTAGCGCCCGAACAACATCGTGTCGATCTTGTTGATGAAATACAGATCGAGCGGCGCCGCTGCCGATCCGAGGCAGCGCCGGATGTCTTCCAGGCGATGGTGCCTCCAGCCATTCGACGCGCCGCTGAGGTTCGTGTTGTAGGCGAAGATGAACAGGCCGTCCGGCTTCAACATCCTGAGCAGACCCGCCGTCACGGCGGCACACTCTTTCAGATCGGGGCGGTTATACAACGAGCATGACCGGACGAATATGCCGTCGAACTGGTGAGTCGTCGCCGCCCGGGTGAGATCCGAGACAAAGAACCGCACGCCTTTGCCGCCGTACTGCGTCGCGGCCGTTTGCAGGCCGACGAGGCTCAGGTCCGTGGCGTACACCACCATGCCTTCGTCAGCGAACAGGCGCGCAAAGAATCCCTGGCCACAGCCGGCGTCGAGAATCTCCGACCCTCTCTTCAGCCCTGTCGCCGCGATCAAGCTCCGGATGTACGGACGATAGACCCATTCCCGGTGCGAAAAGTAATTGGCGGTCCGGTAGGCGGCATCATAAAACTGTTGCGGCCCGGACGAGGCGCGTTCGTCGGTCATACCATTCAGGACCTGGTGGCACGCGCGGGCGCGGCGGGCCGCGTCGCAGAACGCGCCGACATCAAGAAGCTTCAGAAGGTGCGGTTGGACGGACGCGACCCAGGCGCCGAATCGCCACCAGGCCTTCCAGCGCTTTCGCCCTGATGGCGAGGAGCACCGAGAGCAGCGTCGGCGGCAGAATGCCAATCACGCCGCGATACAGGCGCAAAGCCACTATCAGCCTGCCGGCGAGCGTCAGCGGGATGTGGTAGCGCGGGATCAGTAGCTGCTCGAAGCCGTTCCGTCGCTTGAACTCCGCCAGCGTGCTGTTCGTCTTGCGCCCGTAGGTGTAGCTCCCGTAGATCAAATGTGACATACCCTTCTTGTTGCAATGCGCCACGGCGGCGGTAAGCAGCGCGTTCGTGGGCCGCTTGTCGACGTGAGCCTGGAGCGAGACGATATGCATGATGCTGGCGAGCGATCCCATGTAGACGAGCTTGATGAAGCCGACGAGCTGCTGATTGACGTACGCGCCCAGGAACTCGCTCGTCTCTGCGAACGTTGCGAGCTCCTTTTTGACCGTCTCGAAAGTCTTCCCATAGTGATAAAAGGGTTTGCCCTGACGCAGCGCGCCCTCGTTGTAGATCTCGACGATTCCCCTTACCAGCTCGTCGTCGAGCGCAACGCGCTTCACGCTCACGCCGCGTTTCTCGGCACGCCGGGTATTCTTCCGGGACTCTTGCGGCAGAGCGTTCCACCACGCGTCGAAGTCTGTCGTCGACACGGCGGCGACGTTGTCCCAATCCAGGTGGTAGCGGTATCTCGGCGTCACATCGGGCAGCCGCTGCGAAAACGTGAAGACGTGGGCTCTTGGCCCGTGGCGCTTGAGATGGGAGACGAACAGCCCGGGATCGTGGATCGGATCTGTGGCCAGAAACAGATCATCTTTCACGCTGGCGATCTTGAGCAGCCTTCCGTTGACGACGACAGTCACGTCTCCGACTCTCGTCGCCGGAACCTTGATGTTTTTGCCGCAGATTCTCACTTCAGTACAGCCGTCGTGCACATCCGCCTGCGGCGGCGCGGCGCCAGCGGACGGATCGGGCGCTCGGCGGGCCGGGTGCGATTCAGGCGAGGCTTCAGACACGGTGCAGTCAATTGACATGGGCGTCGACGTCTCCAGAGAGTGTGGGTTGCGCTGCCGCTTCAAGCTGAAGCCCCGCCCCTCGAACCGTTACGGGGGCTTCGTATGGCCGCCTGTCCCGGCGACGTGCCATGAGCAGGCGCTGGATCAAGGCAATGGTGGCGAGTCTGTTGATTTCCGCCAGGAAATTCCCTCGCCCTTCACGGTGGCGCACGAGGACGTCGGAGGCTCGCGCCGTATTGACCCACGGCGTCTCTCCAGACGGGTCGCGCAGGACGGCAGCGACGTACTCGAACAGTTCTTCGCGAAACCAGCGGCGGTAGTGTTCTATTTTGTGAGACCCGGCCACGAATGGCAGTGGGTGATCACGCCGAAGACACCTGTCGATCCAGGCGAGCCGATGCGGCATGCCCCCTTCGTAGTACCACTCCGCCTTGAACAGCCCGTATTGGAGCAGCCGATTCGGCAGTGTGATGACGCTCGGCCGATTGACGACCCGACCCATGTCCGTCGGTATCGATGCGAGGGACGGGTTCCGCTCGGCGATGAGCCGATTCCAGAGGCGCGCGTTCGTCCGCTCTTCTGGAGGAGCCTGGTAGGCCAGTTCGACGAGCTCGTTGTCGGTATAGGGTGAACGGACGACCAGCTGAGACTGGCCAGCATTCAGACGTCCGAAAAGGTGCCAGGGCATCTCCCTGAAAGCGGAACACGTGAGCGGATTTCCCCGCTTGACTTCGGCAATCCGTCGCGTCCCTTCGCGGATGTATGGCACCAGCGCGGGCGCGAAGAGATCCTCCGCCAGGCCCAGCGGCTTCAATGTCGTGACGCCGCGAAGAATCTCGCTGCCGTAGTTGCCCGTGACACGGATCGGAGAGACAGCACGCGCCTGGCGACTGAAGAAGACCTCGTGCGCCCCGGCAATATCGAGAGTGCCATCGGTAAGCCGGACGGTCTCTTCCGCGTAACGCGAGAACCCGGTCAGGAATTCGTCATCGAGACGGAGCACGCCATGACGATGTCCACAGGCGCGTGCCACCCGGCCGGCAATCTGGACATCCCGACAGTCCCGGTACATGCCACCGTACGTGTAGGTGGAGAGCTCCGGCCGATCAGCCCCGCCGAAGGCCATGATCAGACGGGTGTCGATGCCGCCGGTGAGCGAGATGGCCGGCAGCGGCGAGCCCGAGAGATACCTTGGAATGACCCGAGTCAGCGTGTCGCGAAGCCGAGCGTAAAGCTCAGGTCCGCTCAGAGACGGCTGGTGTTCCCATTCCTCCGCCGAAAAGTAGGCATCAGCCGCGATCGCGGCCGGACGGCTGATGCTCCAGTCCGATGCCGGCGGCAACACGAGCACGTCCTGGAACAGCGTCCGGTTGTTCGTCACCGAACCGCCTGCGACGAACTCTCCCAGTGCCTCCGGGCTGAAGACCGGAGCTCCGGCTTGAACGGCGAGAACGGCCTTCGCCTCGGTGGCACAGGCGAACGCGTGGCTGTTGCGGGAATAGTACACCCGCCGCAGTCCGAACCGATCGTTGAAGAGCGCGATGGTTCCGGCTTCGACGTCGACCAGGACGCCGGCAAACCAGCCATTCAGCTCGCGGAGAATGCGACGGCGGTTTCGCCGGTCCGCTGCCAGCTGTGTCAGAGCCGACCGTCGATCGGTTTGGGGCCGCACGGGTCCGCGGCTGGCGAAGTGCTCGCCGGCGACGAGCAGGACAGCTTGACGCGTTTCCAGAATTGTGGAATCAGCCTCGCCCCCGGCCTCGTTTGTTGAAATCCATCCGAGACAACATCCCAGGGCGGGAAATCGCCGGATGCTGATCGCGTCGGCGGGGCCACGGGTCATGGTCTCGAGCATTGCCGATAGCTGGGCGACGGTCTGCGCCGCTGGCTGCTCGCTGACGATGCACGCAAAACGAAACATGACTGGACGCCCTGGAACGTTACAGATATGGAGCCGGCGGGAGGAGTCGAACGCTCCATCTGCCGATTACATTTCGGCTGCTTTACCCGTTAAGCTACACCGGCCACGATTACCGGGCACCGATCGCCCCGGCCACTTTCGATGTCTGTCTTCACGACGCGCCCTGTCTCTCACGCGGCGCGCTCACGCAGCCACTGTTCGAACACGACGAGGCTGAACAGCAGCTTGTGGTTGTCTTGCCGGCCCGACCGGTGCTCCCCGAGCAGACGCCGTACCGCGTCCGGTGAGAGCAGTTCGAACATCAGCGAATCGTCGTCCTGAAGCATCTGCGACAGCGCGCCGTTCAACGAGGTTCGAAACCAGCCGTCAACGACGTTGGTGGCAAAGGCGCGCTTTTTCCGCTCGAGCATCGGCGGCGGGAGGTAGTGCTGGCAGACACGCCGATGGATCCACTTTCCCTTGCCGCGGCGGATCTTCATCGCGGAGCCGAGGCGCTGCGCAAACTCGACGACGGTTCGATCGAGATAGGGGACACGGACCTCGAGCCCGTGCGCCATCGAGAGTTTGTCGCCAAACATCAACAGCTCGTCGGGGAGCGAGGATCGGATCTCAAGGTGCTGAAATCCGCCGACTTCGTCGACGTGCTCCATCTGCGGGAGGAGGGACGTCCAGTAATCGACCAGGCAATCGCCCCCGGACCCGTTCAGCACGCCGGGGCGGAACAATGCCTCGATCCTGCCGGCCGGTGCCAGCGAAAACACATCCTGATAGCGGCGCAAACGGCTCGACACGCTCAGCGAATGCACACCGCGCTTCAGTGTTTCGTTGCGCGGCAGACGGTCGACTGCGAACGCGACGAGACGCCGAATCGGCGCCGGCAGCCTGCGCCATCGGCTGCCATAGT
The DNA here is from genome assembly GCA_046726355.1 of Acidobacteriota bacterium. GTDB lineage: Bacteria > Acidobacteriota > Vicinamibacteria > Vicinamibacterales > CAVVIG01 > QHWF01. The sequence continues at coordinate 25,961 of JBKPAI010000014.1, forward strand.
GAACGCCGAGATGCCGCTTGTAGCCGCAAAACAACTCGTCCGGCCCCTGGCCGATCAACGCGACCTTGACGTCTTCCTTCGCTCTGCGGCACACGAAATACATCGGCACGATCGACGCCGACGTAATCGGTTCCTCGAGGAAGCCCACCACCTTCGGCAGCGATCGTTCGAAGTCGCGGCGGTCGAGTCGGACCGGAACATGCCGAGCACCGAGAAGCGCCGCCGTTTCGGCGGCGTCGGCCAGTTCGTCGTCCAGAAATCCTTCGCCGTAACCGACCGTATAGGCGGGCCAGCCGTCGCCAAACTCTTTCATCAGGGCCAACAACAGCCCGGAGTCAAGGCCGCCGCTGAGAAGGATGCCGACCGGGACATCGCTCAGCAGATGTCGTTCGACGGCCCGCCTGTACAAGCGGAGGAGCTCCTGTTCCGCCTCGACTTCGTCCTGGTCGTTGGCGAACGGGGTCGGCGCGTAGTCGTACCAGCGCTCCTCGCGGCATGTGCCTCGCCCGGCGATCAACATCGTGCCGGGAGCGAGCTTGCGAATCCCTTGCACGATCGTGAAAGGAGCGGGCGTGTAGCGAAATTTCAGAAACAGGTTCAGCGCCCCCGCGTCCACCTTCGGGGCGGTCTGATCGACGGCGGTGATTGCGCGGATTTCCGATCCGAACGTCAGCCGCCCTCCTGCGATTCGGTAGTAGACCGGCTTGATCCCCATCGCGTCCCGAGCGACTACGAGGCGCCGCGCCCGCATGTCCCAAATCGCCAGTCCGAACATGCCGTTCAAACGACCGAAGATGTTCGTGCCCCATTCCTTGTAGCCGTTGACGATGACTTCCGTGTCGGAACGCGTCCGGAACTGGTGGCCTCTCTGCTGCAGTTCGGCGCGGAGCTCCTTGAAGTTGTAGATTTCACCATTGAAGACGACCGACACTTCCTCGTCGACATCGGACATCGGCTGATGTCCACCGGCGAGATCGATGATCGACAGGCGCCGGAAGCCCAGGCCCACCGGGCCCGAGCTCAAATACCCCTCATCGTCCGGACCGCGATGCGCGATTGAACGCGTCATGCGCCGGATCGTTTCCGGCTCGACCGCGTCGGCCGTCTGAACGTTCATTTGACCAGCAATGCCACACATCGTCGGGCTCGTTCTGGATAACGGTTGCTAGCGGCGCGCGCGGACGGAAGCGGGAAGCGGTCTCACAGCCGTGACGGCGGGGCGCCCGGGCGCCGCGGCCCGGCTGGCGACCGGCAGCCTGGCGGGGACGGCGCGCGGGCCTGGTCGCGTCTGCGATCGGAGGCCGCGATTCTCCGGGAGGTCAATCGCAATCAGGTGGAAAATCGTCCACACCAGACTGAGCGCACGGAACGAGGCCTCCGTGTAGTTGTAAACGAGAATCATGACCAGTACCGCGAGTCGAAACCGGCCCCAGCTGACGTTGCGCATCAATTCCTGCCGGCCCTTCTCGAAGGTGGCGACGAGCAGAACAGCGAGCAAGCCCACGCCAACCGCTCCGAGGTTCACATAGGTTTCGATGTAGCCGTTGTGCGCTTGGATGGGCCGCCACCACCACTTCGACCACATGGCGTCGAGTCGGGGCCCCAGCCAGAAGCTCTCGAATCCGGCGCCCAGGACCGGATTGACGCCCATCGCGAGCACATCGTGCCACACCTGCGTGCGATCGGTGAGCGTGGCGTCCCGGCCAAGGAGATCCACGACCCGGCTGTAGACGCCGAACGAGGCTTCGGCTGCGGCAACCAGCAGCAGTCCAACGACCACGCACGTCCAGAGCCGATTCCTGACCATCCGCGCTCCGACAACCGCCATCGTCAGCACGCCGACCGCGGTGCAGGCCAGCGCCGTGGCGCTGTCGGCCTTCACCGTCAGCCAGCCGATCATCGCCAGGAACGCGATGCTCAGGAGCGTCTCTTCCCGTCTCGCGGCCGGTATTTCGAAGCGCCTCGCCGAAAGCAGGTTCCAGAAGAAGAACAGGCCGAACACCATGCAGACGTAGCCCAGCTCGTTCTTGTTGAGATGGATTCCACAATTTGCCGCCCTGCCGGTGTATGGGTCGAAATAGCGGGCGATCTGCGGGTAGTACTTGATGCAGAGGATAGAGGACGGGATCAGCAGAAACGTGCTTCGTTTCAGAACCCGCCGCACCGCCTCGATATAGCGTTCCTCGGTGAGAATGATCAACGTCATCACCGGATGGCCCAGGACTTTGATCCAGCGCTTGAACGCCACGAAGGGAAAATCCGACCAGAGAATCGCCAGAAAGCAGTAGATGAAAAAGACCGACAACCAGACGTTGTTGCGGGCGATCGAAGACACGGCGATCCGCCGGCGCACCAGCACCGCCACGGCGGCAAGGATGAAGACGGCGAAAAACAGTGCGTCGACGGGGTTGCCGTCTTCGACCGACGTGTGCCCGGGGACGGAAAGCGAGAAGAGCTCCAGCCATTGCGTCGGGAATCTCGACGCGATCAGGAAGATCCAGATGACCGGCAGCCAGAGGGCGCCGCTCAATCCGGATGTTCGCCGTGAGTCGCGCCAGATCAGGAAGGCGCAGCCGGCGACGGTTAACGCAAGGGCTAATGGCGGGGGCACGTGACGGCAGCCGCGATCGCGATTGTCCTACAGCACGCGGTCAGGACACGGACGCCGCTTCAGGAATTGCGGCCACCGCCGTCACGGCAGGCGATTCATGAGACGCGGCAGTGTGCACCAGAAAACAGAGGCTCCTGAACATCTGCGCCTGCGCCCACCGGTGCATCGGCACGTTGTCCCACCCGATGAGGAGCCGGCGCGAGCGGAACGATCCATCCCGCTTCCGCCACGCACCGAGCATCTCGCCGACGACATTCACGAGGATCGCGTCCAGTTCCGGAAATCGGCCTCGCAACAGCAGCGCCAGATTGATGCACTCGGCGCAGTCGTACAGCTCCCGGCGGTAGACGGTCAGACGCGGAGCGCGCGAGAAGGGCTTCGGCAGCCGGCGCTCGTCGAACAGGCGGCTGACGTAATAGGCGACGCCACGTTCGATCGCCGAAGTGCAGCGCGTCCAGCCCGTCAATCGCTCGATCTTGACCAGCGCCTTCAGCACGAAGCAGGTGTGGAAGTGATCCACGAAATCGCGCACGCCGTCGACCGCGTAGCACCAGGAACCGTCTGCATTCTGAGACTGCAGCACGAAATCCAGATTGCGCTCGCCGACGGACCGGTAGTCCGGACGCCCGAGATCGCACGACGCTCGAATGAGCAGGAATGCGCGGTAGGCGCTGGCGTTGATCACGCCACAGGGATCGGTGGGACTTGGCGTATAAGCGCATGACGAGGCGCGCGGCGACGTCGCCATGTCGCGGTAATCGACGAGCGCGTGCTCCGCGATCGAGCGCATCACGTCGAGCCAGCGGCAATCATGATCGAGTCGGTAGACCTGTTCGAATGCCTCATAGATGTAAGGCAGGCTTGTGATCAGCGGGGTGCCCTGTTTGACGACGCCGTTTCGAGTCGTCCAGTCGAACGGGTACCCCCACGCGTACCTCTCGAATCCCGGACAACGCGTGTCGAGCAAAACCTCGAGGAAATGCACGGCCCGCCGGTAGTAGGTGTCCGATTCGAAGCACTTCGCCAGGAATGCGAAGCCGCTCGCGTAGTGGGCGTCGGCGATCGGAAATCGCTGTCGCTTCCAGAAGAGCCGCCGCGCCGACGGCAGAAGGGCCTCGCAGAAGATCATCGGCGCAACCGCCGCCGTTCCGAGCGGGGGATTGCGGTAGTAGAGCATTTTCGCCGCCTGTCCGAGAGGACTGGCGAAGAAGCTCTGATGATCGTAAGACGTCTCGCCAAAAGCATCCAGCCACCGGATGAACTCGAAGAGCGCTGCTTCTGTCTTGCCGGCTAGGTCGGGCATGGCGGTGAGGAGCGCGGTCAGCGGGAGGCGACCTGAAAGCGGTCCACGCGCTGGAGGCGAAGGAGCGACCGGAAAATCGCCTTCAGCTTCGCGTGCTGTTCCTGACGATGAAAACGGATCAATTCTTCGCTGACAGGTCTGTATGCCCGGCGAAGAAACGCCCAGATGTATCCCAGACCGATGAAGAGACCCTTGAGAACGTAGGGCCTGTTCGTCGCCATCTGAAACAGAACGCGGAAGCATTCCCACAGGAGGCCGCCGCCGAGGTAATAGTCCTTTTCGCCATACGAAAATGCCGAGGCGAGGCGGCCGCGCTCGGCCGTGCCGAGGTGGCGGTGATGAAAGAAGGATTTCTCACGAAACGACCGCGTCTTCCACCCGCGCATTCGCGCCGTCGTGACGGCCATCCAGTCGATCCCTCCGGCGCGGTTCGCGACGTACCCCCCGATTTCTTCGAAGCATTCCCGGCGAAAGAGCTGGCACTGGCCTGACACGTGCGTGAAGCCTTCAAAGCTGTTCCGGTCGGAGCTGTAGCCGTCTTCCCGGAACGGCGTCCCGGCGACGCCCAGCGCGGGGTCCTGGCTGAATTGCCCGATCAGGAACTCGAAATGGTCCGCATCGAGCGAGACGTCCGCATCGAGGTTGCCCACGACGGCAAAATCGACGTCCTTCACACGCGCAAAGCCGGCGTTGAACGAATGAACCTTGGCGGCAAAATTGCGCTCGCGGCGGACCGGCCTCTCGACGAGCTCGATCCAGGGAAACCGGGGAAGATAGCGCCGCACAATCTCGCCGGTCGCGTCCGTCGAGCCATCGTTGACGATCACCCACTTGCGCGGCAGGAGAGTCTGGCCCGTGACCGACTCGAGGGTATGCTCGATATACGCTGCTTCGTTCCGTGCCGGTGTAATCAGCACGTATGGCAGTCGCGTCTGCTCGTTCATTCGATCTCTCTGTGCCGACCACGCCGCGGCGGCGCCGGTCGCGACTCTCCGTCGACGGTCCCCCTCACGCCGCATCGACGGGGCAGGCGGAGCGTCGGGCGATCAAAGCGGTGCGTTTCTGATGGTGTTGACAACGTGCGCCAACTGTTCCTCGGTCAGCTCGGGGAACATCGGGAGCGACAGAATCTCGCCCGACGCCCTCGACGCTTCCGGGAAGTCTGCGCTGGAATGATTCAGGTGGCGATACGCGTTCAGGAACGGCAGGGCAATCGGATAGTGAATTCCCGTACGGATGCCGCTGGCCTCCAGGTGCTGTTGCAGCGCCGACCGGCACCCGCCTGGCACGCGGACGACGTAGAGATGATAGACGGGCGACACGCCGTCGGGTTCCGCCGGCGTGACGACGCCCGCACCTTTGAGCGACTCGCTGTACCACCGGGCGTGCCGTTGTCGCTGCAGCGTCCAGGCATCAAGATGACGAAGCTTGACGCCCAGCACAGCGGCCTGGAGCCCGTCCAGACGACTGTTGATGCCTTCGAATTCGTGGTCGTATTTCCGGGTCCGCCCGTGGTTGGCGAACATCCGTGCCCTTGCGGCCCACTCGTCGTCGTCCGTCACCAGCGCGCCGGCGTCTCCGTAGGCGCCGAGATTCTTTCCCGGGTAGAAGCTGAAGCAGGTGATATCGGCGAGTTTCGCAATCGGCTGCCCTTTGTAGAGGGCGCCGTGCGCCTGGGCCGCGTCGCCGATGACTCGGAGACCGTGCGTCCTTGCGACCGCCAGGAGCGGGTCCATGTCGGCCGGCTGGCCATAGAGATGGACCGGGAGTATCGCTTTCGTCCTCGGTGTGATCTTCTCCTCAATCCGCGCGACGTCGACGTTGCAGGTCCTCGGATCGATATCGACGAAGACGACCCGCGCGCCCGTCATGGTGATGGCTTCTGACGTGGCGATGAAGCTGTTGGCGGCGGTGATCACCTCGTCCCCAGGCCCGACGCCGATGGTCTTCAGCGCGACGAACAGGGCATCGGTGCCATTCGCGACGCCCACGCAGAACCTGGTGCCGGAGTACCGCGCGAATGCGTCTTCGAACTCGCTGACAAACCGTCCGCCGATGAATGCCGTGTCGCGCAGTACCGCGCCGATCGCGGCGTCGATTTCTTCCTTGATCGACTCGTACTGTGCCTTCAGATCGACCAGTGGAATACTGGTCGTTGTTTCCGATGCCCGCATCTGTTCTTCTCGCTTCCCGCTCCGATGATGTGAACGGCCGCGCCCGTGGCGCTATCGGCTCTCGACCGTTGAGTATGGCAACTCTGACACGCGGCGGACGATGCGTGCCGGGTTGCCCACGACCACCGCGCCGGCCGGCACGTTACGCACGACGACGGCGCCGGCGCCGACGAGCGCGTTTTCGCCGATGACCACGCCCGGGAGCAGCGTCGCGTTCGCACCAATCTTGGCACCCTTGCGAACGATCGGACCGGCGAGACGATCTTTTGCGCCCGGGGACAGCGGGTACTTGGCGTTGGTCAGCACGACGTTCGGGCCGATCCAGCAACCGTCCTCGAGTACCGAGAACTCGGGAATGAATACCTGCGTGTGGATCCGCACCTTGTCGCCGATCTCGACGTGGTGCTCCACGACTGACAGCGTCCCGATACTCACGTGATTGCCAATCCGGTTCGATTCACGGATGTTCACCTTGTTGCCGGTCTGAAAGTTCAATCCGATGGTGTTTCCGGCATAGATGACCGTATGCGAACGAAGGATCGCTCCGGCACCGATAATCGTGGGCAGCTCGCCGTCGCGCGAGCCGCGGGGGGGATTTCCAACGATGCAGAAATCCTCGACGATGGATCCTTCGCCGAGCGCAACGTTCTCGTAGATTTTGAAATTCTTCACGAGGCGAGTCCCAGACGGCATTTCTTGGGCTGGAAGCGAAGCTGGACGTCCGTGTCGTTCTCAATTGACTCGTAGAGTGCCGTGATGAGCTCGAGCGATTTCCTGCCCTCGAGTCCATCGACGAGGGCGGCGCTCCCCGTCCGGATCGAGGCAATCACTCCGCGCAGGTACTCGCCCAGGTTGTACCCGAAATCGTCAGGATTCCTGCCGTACCGTTCGAAGATCACGTCGTCAATCGGGCGCCGGTCCTCGAAGTTCCACGTGACCAGTTCGTTCATGAAGAACCCGCCGATGACGACGCTCCCCTTCTCGCCGAGAATGCTGATCGACCCCTCGAGGTCGCGGGGGCGGGCGCCAGTTGTCGCCTCGAGCACGCCCAGCGCGCCGGAGCTGTAGCGGATCACCGCGACCCCCGTATCTTCACACTCGATGTCGACGAGGCGTGTTGCCGCCATGGCGCGGACCGTGGCGACGTTCCCCATGAACCAGCTCAACATATCGATATGATGCACGGCCTGGTTCATGAACACGCCGCCATCATGCGCCCACGTGCCACGCCAGCTTTCCGAGTCGTAGTACGCCTGATCGCGGGTCCATCGCAGACGAACGGTGCCGACTACCAGCTTGCCGAACCGCCCCTGCTCCAGGGCTTCGCGCGCCTTCAGAACCGGCAGGTTGTATCGGTTCTGGTGAACGACGAACAGCTTCACGCCGCCGGCGTCGCATGCCTCGATGATGCGGTCGGCATCGGCCAGCCGCAGCGCGAGGGGCTTCTCGACGACAATCGGCCGGCGGTACTCCGCGAGGGCGAGCACACTCTCGCAGTGCAGGCCGCTCGGCGTCAGGACCGAGAAGACGTCAATCCGATCGCCCATCGCTGCCATCATCTCGGCGACGCAGGAGAACGCCGGAGCGCCATATCTGGCCGAAAACTCCTGCGCCCGCGCGGGCCGCACATCGACGAACGCGCCGATTTCGGCCTCTTCCAGGTTGCCGTGCAGAACGTGCGCGTGTTTGCGGGCAATGGTGCCGCACCCGATCAAGGCAAATCTCAGCTTTTCCATGGCCTCAGCTCTCCAGAAGCTGGTGATAGAAGCTCGCGAATTCCTCGCCCTGCCGCTCCCATCCGTACCTGACGAGGAACTCGCCGGCCCGGTGGACCTGTCGATCGCCCGCTCCCGGCTCTCGATACATGCGATGGATGGCCTCGGCCATCGAGTCGATGTCTTCCGGTTCGTAGTACGCCACCATGTCTTCGGAGAAGTAATGCGCGATTGTCTTCAGTCGTGGCGCGACGGTGGGGATGCCCAGCGCGACGCACTCCATGAGCTTGACCGGCAGCATGAGATCACACGCGATGCTCCGGCGATTGCCGACGACGCAGAGATGCATCGACTCGAGCCGCCGCGGCAGTTCCGCGACCGAAAAGCCTGCCGGCACAAAATGCACCTTCTCCTCCAGTCCCAGCGAGCGCGTCAGCCTCTGGAAGCTCGCGAGATCGTCTCCGCTTCCCCACAAGTGCAGGCGGATTGACGGGATGCGATGGCGCAGCCGATCGACCGCGCGGATCACAAGGTCCACGCCGAGCCGCTCGACCATCGTGCCGTGATAGACCAGATTGAATGCCTCGTGCGGATCGGGCGCGCCGCCATTGCGGTTGCCGCGCGTGAACAACGCCGGATCCGGCACGTTCATCGAGATGAACGTCTTCGCCGACGGGATGCCGCGGGCCACGAGCGTGTCTCGTTGCGGATGGTTGACGCAGATAACCCGGTGCGCGACGAGAACGCTCAGCTTCTCCTCGAGGCACAGGATCTTCCAGAAACCGGGTCGGCCGGCAAACTTGGCGGCAAACGTTTCCGGTACTGAATCGTGCACGTCGAGGACCACTTTCCTGCCCCAGAGCCGCGGCAACAGGCCCGCGAACACCAGGAAGTCGGGCATGTTGTGGACATGAACGATGTCCAGTTCGCCGCGGGCGAGCAGGCGGAGGCACTCGAACGAAGCCGCCAGGAGAAAACGCATGTAGAACCGCACGTAGGCGAAGGTGCTCTTCCCGCGAAACTTCGGCACCGGCAGCTCGCGCACCTGGACGCCATTCACCATGAACGCCGACGGCCCGGATCCGTTCCGCGTCGTGAGGCAGATCACGTGATAGCCGCGCGCGGCGAGGGTTTCCGCCTCTCGTCGGACTCGCGCGTCGACGATGTAGCTCGTGTACGCGATCATGCACACGAACACGCGCGTTCGGCGCAACGCCGTTTCCGTGGGCTTCGGCGCGCCGCTGTCGCAGCTCAAAGTGGCTGTCGTTCGATCCGGGAAGGTTCTGCTCACAGGTGAAGTCGGAGCGCCTCGTTGCCGTCGAAAGGTAGGTCGTCCACGTGGTGTGTTGCCGAATCCGGACGGTAGACGCGCATCAGCGCCGGCGGCCCCGCAGCGGCGGTCGCCGATGCTGTGACCGTCAGCATGTTGGAGCCAGGGTCGCGTGAGAAACGAATCGAGCGCCGCCAGCGAAACCAGTCGACGGCTTCGCTGGACGTGGCGAACCAGACGCGCGGACCGGCGCTCACCTCTTCGAGTAATTGCCGGTACGCACGTCCCCACAGCCGTTCGGGCGCCAGACTCCGATCGTGCCAGTTGATCACCACTGCACCGCCGAACCACCGGGCATGCGCGATGATCTGCCGGCAGCGTTGCAACGCGTCAGCCGCCCGCAGGGCCAGCCGGTGCCGGTAGAAAAGCGCTGTATCCATGATGGCGAGCGGGAGCTCCAGCAGCTGGTGTGTTCCGGGGAAACGAAACACCTGCAGCGTCCCGGCGCGGTACCCAACGGCGTCGTTGTATCCCCAGGTCGAGTCGTACGCGAACCCGGCGGCTTCGAGCTGCCTGGGTGAATCCTCGGCGAAGTAGAGCCAGTGCATCCGGATGCCGGCCGGCCTGCGCCCGGCAACAGCCTCCAGCTCCTTCAGCTCAGCCCGACCGGCGTCGGTATCGCGCCACGCGTCAATCCCGTGGACGCCGAGCTCGCTGCCACGAGCGATCGCCTGCGCCAGGTCATTCTGAATTTCCCTCGCCTGGTACGGCACGGCACGCGCGCGATTGACGCGGCCGTCCGGTGCCTCGCCGGGGCGCCGCTTGAACGGCACGACGAAAAACGTGGAATGCTGCCCATCCTCGACGCGGGCGTAGTCGTCAAACGGCCGCCAGAAATCGGCCGCCAGACCGAGAAACACCAGCGGCACCGACAGGAGAGCGAGCCAGTTCCTGATCGCCTCGGCGAACGGCCGGCGTCCGCGGAGGAAATCCGCCAGAGTTCCGAGCGACGCCCGCGCGGTGAAGCCGGCGAGCGTCAAATCGAATCCCTGTCGCCGCACTCCATGGAAGTCGATGTCGTGCGTGAGACAGCAGACGAAGTCGTACTCGTAGGGCCGCGGGAGAATCTCAGCGAAGGTGACGCGCGACCGGAGCAGCACGCTCCGCAGCAGCGCGATGTGAAGATCGAGCGTCGGGATCGATGCGTTCGACGCCGGCTGGCCCTCGGTCAGCAGAAACCGGACCTCGCGAAACAGTTGGTACCCGATCCGCCGGACGACCGTCGCTCCGGATCGGCGCTCATAGTCGACCGCCCGGCCATCGCACGTCAGGAGATCCGCGCCAGCACTCGAGCCGAACGTTGCCGCGCTCCGGTAGATGGGCAACGTCCGCTCCCCCCAGCGCACCGTGACGGGAACATCGCACGGCTCCACATGGATATCCGCCGCGCGGTCGACCGCCTCGGTGTCCGAGCTGTAGATCACGCACAGTGGTGTGTCGAAGTCCTGAACCGAGCCCTCGGTGCAGAGGACGGCCTCGTATCGCCGCCCCTGCGCCGCCGGCTCCCACGGAGTTTTGAAGGCTTCGAAAAACTCTGCGACGATCTCCAGATCGGCCGGCTGCGCGGCGACGCCGATCATGCGGGGATCGAGCGGCGGGAAGCCTCACGATCGGCGGTTGGCTGCGGGGCATCGGAAATGATCCACGAAAGCGGGACATGGCTCCGGCCGCCGACGATCACGACGGCCGTCCCCGCCAGAATCTTGAGATCGACGAGCAGCGACATGTGACGCACGTACTGCATGTCGTAGTAGATCCACTGATGGAAATCGCCCAGCTCGCGATCGTGGCGGCATATCTGCCACAAGCCGGTGATGCCGGGCCGGACCGACAGGCGTGCCTCGCGCCACGGGACGCAGGTCTGGTTCTCACGGAACGGTGACGGGCGCGGGCCGACGAGGCTCATCTGTCCGAGCACGACGTTGAACAACTGCGGCAGCTCGTCGATGTTCGTCGTCCGGAGCCATCGTCCGATTCTCGTGACCCGCGGATCGCTGGGAATCTTGAACTGTGGTCCATCTACCTGATTGTGTGAGGCCAGGTCGCGCTGGGCCGCATGCGCGTTGGCAATCATTGTGCGGAACTTGAAGCAATGAAACAGCCGGCCGTCCTTCGTCTCACGCGGATCGCGATAGAAGACCGGACCGCTGGACTCCAGCTTCACCAGGACGGCGACCAACAACAGCAGCGGTGAGAGAAGCATGAGCGCGAGACACGCCAGCAACGTTTCAACCACCCGCTTGAACACGGGATAGACGAGCGGCGGCTCCCGGTCCTGGACGATGGCGACCTGCGGGACCCGAAGGGTCTCGACGGCCGCCGGGCGCAGCGGCGCTGACGTCGCGACGACCCGCTGGAGAATGATGGCGTCGGCCGGTACCCGGACCCCCGGGCCGACGACCGAATGGGCAACGACCGCGCCACGTTCGAGGCGCGCCCCCGAACCGACGACTGACGGTCCAATCACCCTCACCCCCTCGTGTATCTCGGCGCCGGCGTGCAGCACGACGGGGTCGAGAATACGCGCCGACGGATGCACCGAGCCGCTCGATGCGCGCAGCCTCGTGTCGTCGTCGGCGACGCTGGTGTTCAACAGGTGTTCGTTCAACGCCAGAAAGTCCTGTTCCCGGCTCAAATCGAACACGGGACCGCGCGCCGGCAGGTCCTTCGACGGCACGCCGTGGTCGACAAGGGCCCGGCGCAGCTCGACCAGCGAGCCGAAGGGGAGGTCGTCGGCCATCGTTAACGACGACACGGGCAACCACGACGCCGCTACGCCTTTGCAGACCGTCCACGTGACCGAATCGTAATATCGCTGCACGCGTCGAACGCGCCCGCCCGTGTCGAACTCGACCCGCTCGTTCGTGCCGGCGGCGTTCGCATCGAGCGCGATCATGTGGTACACGAAGCGCGGCGACCGGCCGACATCGTCCAGATCGATCCCCGGGCGGAGCCCCTGCACCAGGAAACAGATTGGATCGACGATCAGAAGCCAGTCGGAGGGTTCGTGGGTCGCGAGCCGGGCACGAAAGCCGGATGGGTCGACGATCGACGCACGAGTGCAGCCGGCACCCTCCAGTGCGCGCGCGTACGCGGCCTCGCCGGCTGGAAAATTTCGGATGATCGTCGGCCGATACGGCGTCAGCGCCGTAAGGCGCTCGATCACGTGCGTCAGCAGCGTCTGCCCGCCATAGGGCAGCTGCAGGAGCGACAGACCCGACCCCGGGCCGATGTAGCCGGGTCGGGAATCGATGACTACTGGAATAACCGCCATAGCTGCAACGACCTGGTTTCCCACGACAGGGCCGTGCGGGCGAGGAGTGCGGCCAGCCGCGGCTTCATGTCGCTGGCCGCAATCCGCCCGCGGACAGGGTGGCGCCGTCCTTCCACTTTGAGCATTCTTCTGAGCCGGGCCGCCGGCTCGACGGCGACGCCGTCAGCGAGCAGGCACTGATCGACCACCGCCTGCTCGTTGATCGAGCACCTTTCCCACGTGACCGAACGGGCCAGAACCGAGCGCGGCCCGATGATGCTTCCAGCCCCCACCGCCGCCGGCCCGACGACGATCGCGCGCGGCTCGACGCGCACTCCGGCACCAAGCACCACCGGTCCCACGACGAGGGCGTCGTCGGCCACCATCGCGGTCGGGTGGGCGAACAGCGATTGACCGTCCGGATGGTCCGGTGTCGTCGATGCCGCCCACACCCGATGGATCGCCCACTGGTTCAGGGCAAGATAGCTGTTGACATCGAGCACGCGCGGTGAGACGTCGGGAGCCGCGAAGACTTCGATTCGGCGGCCGGCCGCGTACAGCTTGGGGATCAGGCTCTCCTTGATATCCTGGAAACTTCGCTCGGGGACGGCATCCAGCACGTCGCGCTCGAAAACGAAGGTGCCGGTTGGATGGGCGTGCCGCTGAGTGGTCACCTCGAGCCGGCGGTCATAGGTCACGATGGTCACGGCCGCGCCCGTGTTCCGGTGGTGGGCGACGACTTCCGCCAAATCGACCGCCGGAACAGACGCGCCATCGGTGACGACGAACGTGTCGGTCTTCGTGCTTGCGGCGGCATCCTTGACGCAGCCTGCCGCCCCGCGTGGGCTCAGGTCCTCGTAGTAGGCGACGCTCAACTTCCGACCCGGCCCGGATTCGAGATGCCGCCGGACCGGTACCGTGGAACAGTTCGCGCAGACGACCACCTCGGGGATGCCGGCCCGATCGAGCCAGTCGAGGACGTGGTCGATAAGCGGCGTTCCCGCGACGGGAAGGAGCGGCCGCGGGCGAAGTGCTTCGAATGCCGAGGCGTGCCAGGCATACGTACCCGCCAGCACGATGCCGCCGACATTCTTCAGATCATCCGGACGAACGGTGAGCGACGGAGGCACAGTTTTCCCCAATTCACCAGTGCTCGCCGTCCACCGGATTTCTGGCGAGGGATATTTGTTGTCGGGCTCGATGAGGTGATTCGCCTATTCGTTGCGTTCGAGGTAGTAGTCGCCGTAATACCCTGCGGGAACTTCGTGCTCGGACATGGCGTTCAAGACGACGCCGAGAATCCGATCCGCTCCGACGGCTTCGGCAGCGCGTTGGATCAGGTCGTACGGCGTTTGCCCGGCCAACACGACGAATAACGTCGCGTCGGCCATTGACGCGAGCAGACCGGCGTCGGGCAGCAGGCCGATCGGAGGAGTATCGACGAGCACCCAATCGAATTCGGCGCGGGCGTCGTCAATCAGCATCCGCATGCGATCCGATGTCAGCGTTTTCATCGGGTCGCCACTGGCCCTGCCGGCCGGGAGGATCCACAGCCGCGACGCCACCTGGATGAGCGGGAGCGGGCCATGGCCGGCGAGTGAATCGCTCAAGCCGCGCGCGTTCGGGGCTCCGAAACACGCGTGAACGGTCGGATGCCGCAGGTCAGCGTCGATGAGCAGAACGCGACGCTCATACGATTCGCTCAACGTCAGCGCCAGGTTGCCGGCCGTCAGCGTCTTTCCCTCGTGCGGCACGGCACTGGTGATCATCACAACCTTGATGCTTCGCTCCAGTTGCGATTGATGGACCGCCGCCACCAGCTTGTTGTACTGCTCGCGCACGATCGGCGTGACCGACGGCGAAGTGATCAGCTTTTCCGGGCCCTTCGCCGTCGGAAAACGAACACGCGCCTCAAAGGGGTGATCTCGAGGGTGATCCCGCTGCAGGAGACCCGTCGCGGGCCGCTCGCTCCGCGGCTTCGGTGAATCAGCCACCGGCGACAGTGCATCGTGCTGATCCTCCTGATCCTCGTCCTCGTCCTTCCCGAGGTCCCACGGCGCCAGGATGGCCGGCTGGCCGGGGGCAAAGAATCGAATGGCGTCGCCTGGGCGGTCGTCGTCCGGTCCAGGACCGGCGGTCGAACCGAGGCGCGATCGTTTCAATGCATCAGCGAATCTGGTCATACAACGGAGGCAAGAAGGCTCGAGCGCCCCAGACCGTCCGGCCGCGAAGCCGGAAAGGCCGCGCGACCGTGGTTCTCATATCGTCTACGGAGTCGAGGTGAAGGTCGGTGCCGCGAGAGCGTCGGACTATGAAATCACACGCCCGAGAGAACCGGCCCACGCCGGTTGTTGGTCGATATCGGCCGCCTCATCCGATGCGGGCGGCGCGGTGAGCACGGACTGACCGCTGTCCGGCTCCGAGAGGGTCATGTCGAGATCCCGACAGACCTCGCGAATCGTCCCGGCACCAATCGGCCGCTCGTCGGCGGCGAAGCCGGTGACGAGTGCGTTGTCGCAGATGACGCTGATTGCGCGCGGCACGCCGCGCGAGTATTTGTGTATCAGTTGAACGGCGTCCGCAGTGAAGATCCTGCCGGCATCGCCGCCGGCCACGCCAATACGGCCGGCCACATATGCGGCCGTCTCCCTGAGCCGGAGTGCGCGCAGGGAGCAGCGCAGCGCCACACGCTGTTTGAGCTGACGGAGATCCGGGTTGTTCAGCCGATCGCCCAGCTCCGTCTGGCCCGCGAGCACGACCGGCAACAGTTTTTCTTCGTCGGTCTCAATATTGGCCAGCAGACGGATTTCCTCGAGGATTTCGTACGGCAGCGCATGCGCCTCATCGACGATCAAGCCCGTTTGACGGCCGCTCCGGACGCTGTCCTCCAGCGTTCGGGTCAATTCCGACAGGAATCGCGTCTTGGAGGCCGGCGCGTCGTCGCTCAAGCCGAAACCGTGCGCGAGATGCTGAAAGAAATCGCTGCGTGACACGAGCGGGTTGTTCATCACGACGAACTGGCCGCCGGCCGGCTGTGAGGCCAGGGCGGCGCGGATCACCGTCGTCTTGCCGGTGCCGGCCTCGCCGATCAGGACAATGATGCCAAGGCGGCTGCTGATGCCGTATTGCAGCGAGCTCAACGCCTCTGCATGCGCCGACGTGAGCAGCAGATAGCGCGGGTTCGAGGTCAGGTTGAACGGTCGTTGGCGCAGGCCGTAATAGCCTTCGTACATGTTCTGGGATCCGGCGACTCCTGGAGCGTGTTCGTCATGACCATCCTACCGCGGAGGACGCGGAGGACAGGAGGAAAACTCCGAGCTGCTAGATGCGGAACGTGAACCATATCGCGGTGGTGCACGCAACGAAGAACAGCCCAAGGCCGATCGACAACGCCGCATGCTGCCATTGTGCCCGCCGCTGCTCCGCAGGCGTGACCACCAGCGGGATCAGGCCGATCACCGGCAGGCCGAGCGCAAGTCGGACGTCGTCTGCCGATTTGAGACTCTTGTCACGATATTCGAGCAGCAGGGTCAGCGCGATGCCGAGCGCGAGCCCGCCGCCGGCTCCGGCGAGATCGACCAGCCGCCGGTTCGGACGGAACGGCTTCTCCGGCCGCCGCGGCGGGTCGACCACTTTGAATTGTTCGCCGACCTGCTGCAGTTCGAGCTGCTCGGCCACCTTTGAGTCCTCCTTCTTGGTCAGCAGCGTTCGATACTGGCTTTGCAGCGTATCGTAGTCGCGCGTGAGCGACGCCAGTTCGGACTCACGCGTCGGGACTGCCTCCACGCGCGCGCGATAGGTGTGCAGTGTGCTCCGGAGTTCCGCCTGGTCGCTGCCTTTCTTCGCGATCTGACGATCGAGGCTGTCGATTTCGGCCTGCAGCTCCTTGACGCGATTTCGTTTGGCGATTTCCGAAGCGGTCAGCGGCTTGAGCCGGACGCGCGTCTCAGGCGAGGCTTCTTCTTCCGCCTTCTTTTCGAGATCGGCAACGAGGTGTTTGGCGCGAATGAGGTCGGGATGCTCGGGTGTCAACCGGAGCTCGAGCGTCCGCAGCTCCTCGAGAGCCGTCTCGAGACGCGCAGCAGCAGATGAGACCGGGACCGCCGCCGGTCCGGGGGAGGAGGTTCCCGCCCCGCCGTCACGCTGCTCGACCATGAGCTGTTCCGACTGCAAGTCGGCAAGCTGCCGCGCCACGAGCAGCCGCCGATCGCGGTCGCGGTTGAGCGAATCCTCGAGCGACTGAATCTGCAGCTGAATGTTCTGCATCGCCTGCATGTTGGACTGAAGCTGTGTTGGCAGCTCCGAGCCGTATTTCAGACGGTACGCTTCCAGCCGCTTCTCCTGCTCCTCGAGGCGATGGCGGGCATCCTCGAGCTGGCTCTCCAGGAACGAGCTCGTCGCCCGCGCCAGGACTTCGCGGTCGCGCACGTTCTCGTCGATAGCCACGTGCGCGAGCCGTTCGGTCACCTGGACGGCCAGCAGCGGCGTGTCGCCCCCCTCGTAACTGATTCGGAACGACTCGGACCCTTCCACGACATCAATCGCGATGTCGCTGCGCATCCGATCGATGACCAGTTCCATGGGCCTCGTGCGCATGGCAGGATACAGATTGAGGTCGCGAATAATCGGTTCCAGCCGCGCCCGGCTCTTGATCTGCTGGCTGATTGTGGGCAGTCGATCGCGGATCTGCGTTCTCGGCGTGATGGTGGCACGCACGAACTCGGGAGAAACGCTCTGCGGCGCGGTCACGATCAGGGCTTCCGCACGATAGCGATCGGGAAGCCGGCCCGCGATGACGACCGTTGTGGTCGTGACGATCAGGAACGAGACGAGTATCAACGGCTTCCGGTCCCAGACGGCCCGCAGCCATTGCTCCGGTGTGTACTGTTTGCCGGGAATCACTATCGTCGCTCCTCGACCGGTATCCAGAGCGTGAGGCCGGCGCGAACGCCGCGCCTGTCCTGTCGCAGGCCCAGGGCTGAGGAGACCGGCGCCCCGTTTTCCAGATCGTAGGCGTAGAGCACGTACTGCCCGTACACCGCCAGCGCACGCGTCAACGCGACCTGCAGCCGGCCCGATCCGAACTTTGTGATGTAGCGGGTCGGACGCCCACTCACACCGAAATCGGTCTGCGAGTATCCGGCAGCGAGCGTCAGTTCGGCGCGTGGACTGAGCAGGCCCCGCAGATCGACGGCGGCGGAGTCGGACAGAAGGCCATCAGCCGATCCCGCTCCACGGCGGTAAGACGTGCCCACGTTCCAGCTTCGCCCCATGTCGTGATTCAGAGCTGCGGCGCCGACCAGTCGCGCCTGATTGGAGACGGCCCGCTGTCCGGCCGCGGGCGCGCCCGGCTGGAGCAGGGACTCGCCGGCGGAGAAACTCAGGACCGTGCGGCGTCCTGCCGAGTGGCGCCAACGCCGTTCGACGTCGACCTGCACGTCGTTCGTCCAGGCCGGACGGCTGTCCCCGCCCAGGCTTTGAGCACTGCTGCGGAGAGTGTACCCTAACCCGATCGAGGCATCACGGCCGACGCTACGCGCGAGGTGGGCGCCCGCGCTCATTTCGTCCGCCTGCTCGTCGATGATGCGCCGTTGGCTTCGGCGACCGCCGGCGTTCACGGTCAGCGCGGAACGCATTCCCACTTTGCGCGTGATACCCACAGCCGCGCCGTAGGAGAGCCGCGCACCGTCCAGCGCCGCGATGTCGAGGCCGGCCGACGAGAACGCCGCCTGCCCGAGGCCCGACTGCCGGGACACCGTGTCGAACGCAAATTCCGACACGTAGGCTGCGTCGACGCTGGCCTGCATCGCCGTCTTCCGCGTCATGTCGAGCGCAAAGTCGGCACCGCCGGAATAGCTCGATCCGACGAAGCGGCTCAGAGTTGGATAATGACGCAACGAGCTCATTCCCCGGGCTGTCATGCGTGAGTGGTGGCCTCTCCGCGACAGCGACAGCGCGCCGCTCAGATCCGTGAACTCACCGCCACGGGGCTCCTGCAGGGCCGACAGCTGTTGGCCTTCGCTCAGATCGTCATCATAGGCGCCCGACACGGCGACGGTGAGGTCAATCGCGCTCGACCGCACCTGCGCAGAGCCGTCGGTTCCGCCGAAGAGACCACCGTTGCCGCGTGGCGCTTTTGCTGATTGTTGAACGGGTGCCGGCGTTTCCTGTGCGGCTGCCGGCATTCCGCCGACGCACAGGAGGAGCGGGACAGCGGCGGCGCGGAGCGCAAGACGTGCCATCGGGGCGCGAGCGTCAGGGAACGATGATCGTGTCACCGGGTTTCAGCTCGATATTCTGCGCTGTCCTGTCCGGGTTCCTGGTGACCTCCTCGTAGTCGAAGCGCATGACCACCGACTTCCCGTTCTCGGCGCGCACCACGCGGATGTCTCTGGACTTGGCAAAGTCCTGGAGGCCGCCTGCCGTCGCAATGAGCTGCAGGACGGTCATCGAGGGTGTGAGCGAGTACTGACCGGGCCGCGCCACGAATCCGGTGATGTAGACCTTGCGGCTGTTCACCTGGCGGACAACGACCGTGGCGACCGGCTCGGAGACGAAACGGCGCGCTTCGCCGATGAGGCGATCGCGGAGCTGCTTCGGCGTCAATCCTGCGGCTTGCACGTCGTCGAGCAGCGGAAGCGAGATCTTTCCGTCCGGCCGGACGAGCACGTCGCCTGAGAGCTGCTGGTCACGCCAGAACACGATTGAGAGTAGATCATCAGGGCCGATGACATAGTCACTCAGCGTTGAGTCCTTCGGCCTCGGGGTGTCAGATCCCGCGGTCATAGAGTGGGTGTTGGCCGCCTGCTGGCCAGCCGCCGGAACCGCGGCGGCAGTGAATGCCAGCGTGACGATCAATGCGAACCGGCAGGCCGGTGGTGCGGCGCGCCAGGAATGCAATCGTGGCATCGGTGCAGTCCTTTTCAGTCTGTTGCACACCAGAATTTTCGCGGGGCGGTCATTATCGAATGCCGGCGTGAGGGGAGTCACCCGCGACCCAGGCATCAAATCGAGGGCGTCGCGAGGACAAAGCTCCGCCCCTTCACTTACAGCCGGCAACTTCCCGTGTGACCCGGATCTCAAGGACGGTGGACGCGGATCCACGAACGGCGGCGTTTGGTTGTCAGCGCTTTCGTTCGGAATTCTTCCGGATTCCCAGCGTCCCGACCCGATGAGTCTAACGACCCGATCGGTATGACGAAATGGCCCGTTGGTGCGAGACGGCTAGCCCGTTGGTGTCGTCTGTGACTGGCACCAAAATGCCCCCTGCGTGGCAAGACACGCGGATCGGTCTGAGATGTTGCGCGGGGCACGGTCAGAAGAACGTTCAGCCGACGAGGGCGCCGTCCCCTCTGTCGTACAGATCCAATCATCCAGTGTCACACACCCGGAATGCCGGTCGGGCGCGCGTCCTTTGTCGGACTGCGGAATCATCCGGAGTTGACCTTGCTCGGAAGTCGAGTCAATCACGCGGTCGGTTCACTCCGTCACGAGCTGAGGGCTCGCGGCAAACAGCGCCAGCTCCAGCCGATTCGAGACGCCGAGCGTATCGAAAATGTTCGAGAGGTGGTGTTTCACCGTATTTTCGCTGATTGAGAACTGCTGCGCGATTTCCTTGTTCGGACATCCGGCGACCACCTTGCCAATCACCTCGATCTCGCGGGGCATCAGGTTGAAGGTCTGGCGCAGCGGCGCGGGGGCCGCGGCAGGCCACTGGCGGAATGCCATCACCGGAGAACGCGGAGGCGATACCGGTATCGGCCTTGAACTTCGCGACCCAGTCAGCCAGCGTGTCGCATAGCTCGTCCGGCTGAATCTGCACCGGCTTGAGGCGGGCCATGAGATCGCGCAGTCCCAGAACCTCATTGTGAAGAAGGGATGGGTGCGGGCGAGAAGAACACCTCGCGCATCGATCGGTCGAGCGGCGCACTCTCCACACGCGCCGGCATATCGAGACGTGTGCGCTGCGCCTGCCACAGCAGCGCCTGTCCGCTCTCGTGCTCCCGCGCAGCCACCAGAATGCGACCGCAGGAGAACACGTGGAACAGATCGCGGGCGAGTTGCTGCATCGTGGGCCGTAGACCCGTTCCCATGCGGATGCTGCGAACCATCTCGACAATGAGATCCGAATCGGATCGGCGCGCATGACGCTCAACGTCGCTTGTGGCGATGATGCGAGCCGCGGGGCGGGAACCGGAATCACTTTTTGGCATGCCGGGTAGCAACACACGTCTGGCGCGGTCTTCAGCGATCGACGAATGGTTGAGTTGGCACGGCAAACTTAGCACAAAATTGCGGTTCTTGACCGTAAGTTACGGAGAAATTAATGATTGATCTCCGTTTCTACGCTCCCCTGGTGGTCCCAGGTTTAGGTGTTCAGCCAACGTCCGGTTTGAAGGCCAGCAGCGGGCGCCCCACGTCTTCGCTCGGGGGGCCCCGTTGCCCCGCTTCCGCCTCCGCTAAAGCTACGGCGGACGTGCGTGTGGCGCGCCTAGATCCCAAGGCTTCGTCCCCGCGGACCCGCACGCCTTCGCTCGGGTCCCTCGACTTCGCTCAGGCGTCCTGGGCCTGTCGCCCTTCGACTCTGCTCAGGGCGACCTTGACCCTGTCGAAAGGTCGAAGGGCGGGGCACAAGTTGAGAAGGTCACTTGACTCGTTCATGCGGTTCGACGAGCGATCATCAACGCCGACGTCACCGCGCGCAATCCGCGGACGCGCCGGTGCGAAATCAGTGCCACTGACCGCCCCGGTGCGGTGCGATCGCCCTCCGACGAACGCCGCGCCGGAGTCGGCGGCGGCCATCAGAAGCGGTGTCAGGAAGGTTTCCGCTGCTCGAACGCCGCGCGGATTTGGGGCGTCCAATGGTTGCGCTGGTCGCAGGCGCGTCGGCGGTATCGAGCAGCGCGATCATCGCGTCGACCGCGCCCTGACGGGCGGCCCACATGACCGGCGTGAGCCTGAACGCGTCTCGGCCGTCGGGAATGTGGCCTTCGGCGAGCAACTGGGGGACTATGCCGACGGCATTGCGCGCGGCGACGATCGCCAGCGGCAGCGTTGGGCCGGCGCCGTGCCGGTTCCAACCAACATCACTTGCGATGTAAAGCACTTTTCGAATCGCCGCGAACCCGCGCTCGCAGCATCGCTGACAGCGCCGTCAGCGAGAACGCGGTGTCGGCGGGAACGGCCAGTGAACCCAGCCAGAACGGCGGGCGAAGTCAGCGTGATCCCCGCGCCGCGATCCACTCGGTCACGAAAGGCGTCTGGCGGCCGGCGAGCGCGACGCAGTTGTCGATGCGCTCCAGTGTCTGCGCGAGGGTGCGCACGGCGGACGGCAGAGGATGCGCGGCGAAGAAGCCACGGATCGCCTCGCGCTTCGGTGCGTCGCAGAACCCGTCGAGCGCGGCGACCAGGGTCGTGTCGCCGCCGAAGATGGTGAGCTTGGGCGCCAGCGCGTCCCAACGTGCTTCGACGAACGACCACGCGCGGTCGCGCGCCGCCGGATTGCCGAAGAACGCTGCGAGATATATGGCGGTGTCCTGGCTGCGCAGGCTCGGCGCGAGCGTTCGTTCGAGCGCGCGTTCCACCAGCCCCGGGGCGCGGAACTCGGGGAGCGCATTCAGGTACCGATAGTGCTCTTGCGGCGTGGGCGCGCGCTCGGCCGCGCGTTCCAAGGCATCGAACAGCGCGGCGTCGCCGTGCGCGGCCGCAACGCGGACAATGGCGTTGGCGAGCGTCGGCTCCAGGGGCGGCCCGCCGGCGAGCGAGCGATCGAGCGCCGCGCGCGCCCGGCCGATCAGATCCCCATCCTCGGCGGTCGTGCCGAGCACCTCCACCACCGCGGCGCGCAGCGCGCGGCGATCGTCCGTGTCGGCCGGCGACGCGCCGAAACCGACTTCGTCGAGAAGCGGGCGGAACAGCGAGCGTACAAAGGCCTCGAATCCCGGCTGCGACGCGGGAGTGGTGAAGTGATCGTGAACGAGCTCGAGGCGGTCTGCCACTTCCGTGAGCACGCCGCTCGCGGGTTCGCGGCCGAATCCCGCGGTGAGCGTCAGGTAGTCCGCCACGGTATGCCGTCCGGATCGGACCAGCAGCCATTCATCGGCGAGGAGCGACAATCGTTCGGGCGCCGACAGATCGGCCTCGACGTGCGGGGCCATCGCGCGAAGGAGATCGGGCGTGTACGCGGTCCGGTAATAACCCTGCGCTCCGGCGTTCGCGAAGACCCACGGCACGCAGGGGGCGTCGAGCGCGATCGTGCTGGACGGCTCGGTCAGCACCTCGCAGGCTGGGGCAGAGCGTGCCGGAGTCTTGATGCACACCGGCACCTGCCAGCGCTCACTCGCCTCGCGCTCACCGCCCGCCCCACCTGACCTACCCGCGCCACCTGACGTGCCCGCCTCACCTGGTCCACCCGCCCCAATCGACAACCGGTGCTGCGTCAACGTCACCACGGTCCGATTGTCGTGACACGCCAGCGAGACATCGATGACCGGAAAGCCGGGCTGATTGACGAACGTCGGGAGGATGCGCTCGACCGGTTTGCCCGACGTGCCGGCGATGGCCTTCCAGAAGTCTTCCGAGGTCGCGTTGCCGTAGGCATGCGCCTGGACATAGGCATTGACGCCGCGGCGGAACGTATCGGCGCCGACATAACTCTCCACCATACGCATCACGGATGCGCCCTTCTCGTAGGTGATGGTGTCGAACAGCTCGTCGATCTCCGAGGGCGTCCGCACGTCAGCGTGGATTGCCCGGGTCGAGTGCAGTACATCGAGGTCGAGCGCGCGCTGGGTTTCGAGCGCTTCGTCGACGTCGACGTTCCAGTCGGCGTGCATGGCCGCCAGCGGTTTGCTCGCCATCCACGTCGCGAATCCTTCGTTCAACCAGACGTCGTCCCACCACCCCATCGTCACCAGATTGCCGAACCATTGATGGGCGATCTCGTGGGCGAGAATGCCGGCAATCCGCTTGCGCGTCTCGACCGACGCCGATCGGGAGTCGGCGAGCAGCGCCGATTCGCGGTAGAAGATCGCGGCGGTGTTCTCCATGGCGCCAGCGGCGAAATCGGGGACCGCCACCACGTCGAGCTTTCCGAACGGATATTTGATGGTGTAGTAGCTGTTATAGAAATCGAGCACCTGGCGGGCCGCTTCCAGCGCGATGCCGCCGAGATCTTTTTTATCGGGCGTCGCACAAATTCGGAGCGGGATGTGGCCGGCGCTGCCGGCGAGGCATTCGAAATCGCCGACCGCGATGGCCACCAGATATGACGACATGCGGGGCGACGTCGAAAACTTCACGGTATGCCGGCCCGCTCCGGGTCCCGGCGTATCTGAGACAACCTTGCCGTTCGAGATGGCGACGTCTCCGCGGTCGACCGTGACGGTCACCGCGAACGTCGCCTTGAACACCGGCTCGTCGAAACACGGAAACGCGCGGCGTGCGTCAGTGGCTTCGAACTGGGTGACGGCATATTTCCGGCCGTTCGCCTTGCTGATATAGAAACCGCGCAGCTGATCGTTGAGGACGCCGCTGAACCGCACGTGAACGTCCGACAGGCCGCGCCGAAGCGGTTTCGTGACGGTCAGCGTTGCGGTCTGGCGCGTCCGGTCGACCGAAACGCCCGCCTTCTGCCTCGATGCCCCCGACCCGATAATGACGTCGTGAAAATCGATGTCGACCGCATGCAGCACGACGCGAGAGGTCGGGGCGGCCGTCTGAATGCGAATCGTTTCCGTGCCTTCGAACTTTTCGTTCGCCAGATCGACGGTGAACGCCAGGTCGTAGTGCTCGGGCTTGACGGTATCGGGGAGCTGCTGCCCAGCCGCCGGCACGCTGGCCAGGAGCGCGAAGCTCAACGCAATCGAAGCGCGGAGGACCATATGCCAGTTTAGTGGCGGGGAAGACACTTGACGAGGCAGCCCGTCCGGCTGTACAAATGGAGCTGTCTTGATTGGTCAAGCGATCTGCATGTGTTGCTGCTGTTGTTGCGGGCTCGTCATGAGCCCCCGCGCCAACAGTCTGTTCGCATGCCCGTCGCTGATCGCAAGGTGATTCCATAAGACGGCAGAGGCAGATCCAAGGCTCGGGAGGCTCACAGCTTCCCGGGCCTTTTGTGTTTTATGAGCCTTCTACCGCTTTTCCTCAATCTGACCGGGCGGGCCGTGCTGCTCGTCGGTGCCGGCTGTGTGGCTGAAGGAAAGCTGCAGCAGTTGCTTGCCGCCGGAGCGCGGGTCCGCGTCGTCGCGCCGGCTGTCAGCCCGACTATCCGTGCCGCGGGCGTGGAGATTGTTGAGCGGCCATTTCTTCCATCCGACCTCGAGGGCATGTGGCTCGTCGTGGCGGCGGCAGACTCTGAGGTCAATCGGGCCGTCGCCGATGCTGCCGAGGCGCGACACATCTTCGTGAACGCCGTCGACGACCCGGCCAACGCGAGTGCATTCCTGAGCGGCGTGGTGCGGCGGGCGGGCGTCACGATTGCCATCTCGACGAGTGGTGATGCACCGGCATTGACCGCGCTGTTGCGGGAGGCGCTGGATGCCGTGCTGCCTGATGACCTCGAGGCGTGGGTCGCGGCTGCGCGCGAGCAGCGGGCATTCTGGCGGCGGACACAAGTGCCCATCGAACAAAGAAAGCCCCTGCTCCTGCGCCGTCTCAACCGCCTGTATCCGTCAGCGTCGGATGATGCAACTGGCGATCGCCGCACGCCGGACGCGCCTGCGAGCCGGGGCCCCCACGATGCGGTTTGTGCATCGTCGGGTGGGACGGAGCGGAGCGGGGCCAAGGGGCCCCCGCGAGCGACCGAGCCGGGGTCCGGGGCAGAGCCCCGGTTTGAAGAGGATTCGTGGGTGTGACTGGTCGCGTCTCGATCGTCGGGTCGGGTCCCGGAGATCCAGGGCTGCTGACGCGCAGGGCTCTTGTGCTTCTCCGGGCGGCGGACCTCGTTCTCTACGACGCGTTGATTGATGACCGCATCCTGCGGTTTGCGCGCCACGCGCAGAAGTTCTTCGTGGGCAAGCGGGCCGGGCGCCATGCCATGACGCAGCTCGCGATTCAGGCACTGATGATTCGCGCGGCCCGTCGCGGGCGGCACGTCGTCCGGCTCAAGGGCGGGGATCCGTTCGTATTCGGCCGCGGAGGAGAAGAAGCGCTCGCGCTCCAGAACGCGGGCATTCCCTTCGAGGTCGTGCCAGGCGTGACGAGCGCGGTTGCGGCACCGGCGGCGGCGGGGATCCCGGTGACGCACCGCGGTCTCTCGTCAGCCTTTCTGGTGGTTTCCGCGCACGACGAGGCGGTGTTCGCGACGGCTGTCCGCCAGATCGTGCCGAACGGTCTCACCCTCGTCGTCCTGATGGGACTCGGCCGCTCGGTTGCGATTGCGAATGTCCTGATCGATCGCGGGTGGTCACGCGGCACCCCGGCGGCGATCGTGGTCGACGGGACACGTGCGCGCCAGCATGTGTGGCGCGGCTGCCTCGATGACCTTGGCGCGGATCGAGTGGAGATCCGCGGGCACGGAGCGGGGACCATCGTAATTGGCCATGTCGCGGCCCTTGATCTGCGGACCGACGTCGACGATCGCGATGTGAGTGAGATCGCGGAGCAAGCGAATGAAGAAATCGCCCGGCGCTGAAATACTTTTGGGAGGGCCCGATGTCAGTCGTGGATGATCCGAAGACATTCGGCCGTGCTCGGCTGTCGTTCGCCAGCCAGGCCGATATCGACGAATTCGTGACCACCCTCGAACGGTTCGAGAGCGGCGAGCTGACGCCGGATCAGTGGCGGCGGTTCCGTCTCGTTCGCGGCACCTACGGGCAGCGGCAGAGTGACGACGCGCAGATGCTGCGGGTGAAGATTCCCCAGGGCGTTCTCACCGCCGAACAGCTCGACGCGCTGGCGGACGTGGCCGACCGGTACTCACGGGGCTTCGGCCACATCACGACCAGGCAGAACGTGCAATTTCATTTCGTCAAGCTGCACGACGTGGAGCCCGCGATGCGCCGGCTCGCCGAGACCGGCTTGACGACGCGGGAAGCCTGCGGCAATTCGGTTCGAAACATCACCGCATGCCCGTTTGCCGGCGCGGCGGCCGACGAGCGCTTCGATGTGACGCCCTATGCCGAGGCGCTGACGCGATACCTGCTTCGCCATCCGCTCAGCTCCACGCTCCCGCGCAAGTTCAAGATCGCGTTCGAAGGCTGCCTCTCCGATCACGTGTGCACGGGAATCAACGATCTCGGCTTCCGCGCCGTCCTGGGTGCTGACGGCAGCCGCGGCTTCCGCGTCACGGCGGGCGGCGGCACGGCGATCATGGTGAGGTCGGGCGGACTCCTGCACGCGTTTCTGCCTGCGTCCGAGCTGCTGCGTGCCGCCGAAGCGGTCCTGCGAGTGTTTCACCGACTTGGGGATTACGAGCACAAGCAGCGGAACCGGATGAAGTTTCTCATCAAGGAGCTCGGCTGGACCCGCTGGCGTGAAGAGTACGAACGCGAGCTGACCGCCTGCCGTCTGCGCGGACAGGTGCCGACCCTCGACATCGATCCACCGGCAGAGGAGGCGAAGCCTGACTGGGCGCGGGACTCGGCTCCCTCGGTCGGTCACATCGCCTCACGGGTTACGGCCGGTCGCGTATCGGGGCCCGGCGTCACACCGCAGGTTGTCCCGACGTTTCAATCGGGCGACGACGCGTACGTGCGGTGGCGGTCGACAAATGTGAGGCCGCAAAAACAGTTCGGCTACGTGCTCGCGCTCGCCACGGTTCCGCTCGGCGATTTGACGAGCGAACAGATGCGTGTGCTCGGCGAGCTTTCGCGTGCGTACGGGGATGGCACGGTGCGCGTCACCACGGAGCAGGATTTGCTGCTGCGGTGGATAAACACGGGCGACGTGCGGCAGCTGTACCGCCGGCTTGCCGCGGCGGGTCTCGGCCTCGCCGAGGCGGGGACGATTGCCGACGTGACGAGTTGCCCGGGTGCGGAGTCGTGCCGCCTGGCGGTCACGCAATCCCGCGGCCTCGGCCGGATGCTCGAAGATCACCTTCGTGACCGTCCCGATCTCATTGCCGCCGCCGGCGATGCGCGGATCAAGATCAGCGGCTGCCCGAACGGCTGCGGGCAGCATCACGTCGCGACGATCGGGTTTCAGGGCAGCGTGCGGCGCCTCGGATCTAAAGCGGCACCGCAGTATTTCGTGATGGTGGGCGGAGGAGCGACTGCCGACGGCGCGGCGTTCGGGCAGCTCGCGGCGAAGATCCCGGCGCGGCGGATTGCAGAAGCCGTGGACCGTCTGATTGAGCTCTACGCGCGCGAGCGCGAGGAGGGGGAGTCCGCGGCGGCGTTCTTCGGCCGCATTGCTCCGGCCACCGTGAAGACCGAGCTTGCGGATCTCGAGGCGCTGCAGCTGCAGGATGCCATCGAATCGGACTTCATCGATCTCGGGGATGCCGCGGAGTTTGCACCGGTCGTGATGGATGGCGAATGCTCCGCTTAGGGCGGGTAGGTCAAGTGGGTCGGGTAGGGCAGGTGGGTCGGGTAGGGCAAGTAGGTCGGGTAGAGGGACAGGGCGCGTGCTCTACTGGTTCGGCTGGCCGACTCGACTCCCGTGACCCATCAAACCTACTCAACCCACTCGACCTACTTGATCCACTTACCTTGACCTACTTGACCCACGGGACCTACCCGACCCACTCGACCCAGCTGACCCACGCGAACCCGACCTGCGCGCCCAATCCAGGTATTGACATACATCGATTTGCGTTCCCGGTCGGCCTTCTGCTATAGTCCACCGGTTAACTGAATACGGGCTTTCATCCAGAGTGGCTGAGGGACAGGCCCAGCGAAGCCACGGCAACCACGCGGCTCCTAGTCGCGGTTGAGGTGCCAATTCCTGCCCCGCAAGGGGAGAGATGAGAACCGATCGTGAGCCTCAATCCGTTTTACGTTTCCCGCACGAGCCCAACCCCTTGTCGCATCGGAATTCTCGGCTTCGGTACCGTCGGGTCTGCCGTCGCGCGCCGTCTCGTCCGCAGTGATCCTGGCGGCGTCATCCTCACACACATTTGCGATCGGCGCGCTGACCTCAAACAGGCGGTCTGGTCGGAACCCGGCGACACGCCCCCGATTGTCTGGACCACGCGTCCGGAGGCGCTGCTGACGAGCAGCGTCGACATCATCATCGAGGCCATCGGCGGGCTCGATCCAGCCGCGCACTTGATCCGTACCGCGCTGCTGTGCGGCAAGTCGGTCGTGACGGCGAACAAGCAGGTGATGGCGGCATATGGAGCCTCGCTGCTGACGCTTGCAGAACATCAAGGACGCCAGCTCCGGTTCGAGGCGGCCGTTGGCGGCGCGATGCCGATCGTGCGTGTCATCGGCGATGGCCTTGCCGGCGAGTCCATCACGCGCATCGTCGCGATTCTGAACGGGACCACTAACGCGGTTCTCTCGCGGATGGAGGCGGCCGGCTGTTCGTTCGAGGCGGCGGTCGCCGACGCGCAGCAGAGTGGGTACGCGGAAGCCGATCCGGACCTCGACCTGGACGGCTTCGACGCGCGGGCCAAGCTGGCGATCCTGTGCGCTCAGGCATTCAAGCTGCGCGTTCATCCGGATCGCATCGTGACCCGCTCGAGCCGGTCGATCACCGCTGGCGACATCGAGGCCGCCCGAGGCGCCGGCGGCGTGATCCGTCAACTTGCGTATGCCGAGTACGACCGCGGGTCCGATACCCTCACGGTCTGGGTGGCGCCGGCAATCGTGCCGCATGGGTCACTCTTCGCGCGCACGACGGGCCCCGGGAATGCGGCGGTCATCTCAGGCGCATACGCAGGCCGCGTCGAGATCGGCGGGACGGGGGCTGGCGGCGATGCGACGGCCGTTGCCGTTCTGAGCGACATCCTGGCTATTGCCCGGGATCGCGCCGCGATCGTCCTCGCGCCGGTCTTGTCGGTTCCGCACGTGGTTCGCGGACTCCCCCCGTGCGAGGGGATCCGGAATTCGGAATTCCGAATCTGCAATGCCGATTCGCCGATCCCAGATTCGACATTCCTCATTCCAAATTCGTTTGTGGAGGCTGTGTGACTGCATTGATTGGGTTGCAGTGTCATCTGTGCAAGACGTCGTTTCCGGCAGAAGCTCTGTATGTCTGCGATCGCTGCCTGGGGCCCCTCGAGCCGGTGTACGACTACGGCGCCGTGCGGGTGACGCGGGAGGAGATCGCCTCGCGGCCGAAAAACCTGTGGCGGTATCGCGAGTTGCTGCCGATTACCGGGCGGCCTCGAACCGGGTTGAATTCCGGGTTCACACCGCTGGTGCGGTGCGAGCGGCTGGCGGAGATCCTCGGAGTGGCCGAGCTCTACGTCAAGGACGATTCCGTCAACCATCCGACGCTGTCGTACAAAGACCGTGTCGTCTCCGTGGCGGCGACTCGGGCCCTCGAACTCGGGTTCGAGGTGCTCGCCTGCGCGTCGACCGGCAATCTCGCGAACAGCGTCGCGGCGCACGCCGCGCGGCTGGGGATTGAATGTTGCGTGTTCATTCCCGATAACCTCGAAGCGGGCAAGCTGCTCGGATCGTCAATCTTCCGCCCCACCGTTCTCGCCATCGCCGGCACGTACGATGATGTGAACCGGCTCTGCACGCAGGTGGCCGATCGATTCGGGTGGGGATTCGCGAACATCAATCTGCGTTCCTACTATGCGGAGGGCGCAAAGACCTACGGGTTTGAAATTGCGGAGCAGCTCGGATGGCGATATCCGAAACACCTGGTGGCGCCGGTCGCCGGCGGAACGCTGCTGCCGCGAATCGTCCGCGGCTTTCGCGAGCTCAGGCAGGTCGGTCTCGTGGACGGCGAGCTGCCCCGCGTTTACGCGGCGCAGGCGGCCGGCTGCGCGCCGGTCGTCCGTGCGCTCGAGGCGGGGCTCGACACGCCGGAGCCGGTGCGGCCGAACACCATCGCGAAATCGATTGCGATCGGCAATCCGGCCGACGGCCACCAGGTGATCGAGGCAGTCAAATCGACGGGCGGCTCCGGAGCTGCGGTTTCCGACGTGCAGATCGTCAACGCCATTCAGCTGCTCGCGTACACCGAAGGCATCTTCACCGAGCCGGCCGGCGGCACGACGCTGGCGGCGGCCATCGATCTCATCGAGCGAGGGGTTATCCCACGCGACGAGTCGATTGTGGTGTGCGTGACCGGGAACGGCTACAAAACGGCGGAAGTGGTGACGGACCATGTGGCCGCACCAGTTCGTTTGAGCCGGGCGTTCAAGGATTTCGAAGCCTGGTGGGCAGCGCGCGCGATGGAGCCGTCGCAGGACGTGGTGCTGTCGTAACGGACCGACGAACACAGAGGCCGCGCACAAAAACAGAATTTCTTTGCGGCCTTCGCGGCCTTTGCGTTCCAAGGCGGCGTCAGTTACTCGGACAGTCTTTACTACCGTCTCCGCTGCGTACTCGTCGACACGATTGGCACGTGCAGCTCCCTCTTCCGTCCCTCCCGCAGCACGGTGACCGTGGCGGTCGACCCGATGCGGGCATCAGCGACCATGCGCGAGAACTGCGACGGCTCGGCGATTCCCTGCCCATTGAAGCTGACGACGACGTCGCCCGGTTGAATGCCAGCCTCATACGCCGGTGAATCCTGGCGGATCCGCGCAACGAGGGCGCCGTTCGTGTTCGGTGCCCCGACTTCGCGTGCGAGCTCGGGGGTGAGCCGCTCGAGCGCGAGGTAGCCGATCGAGCCGCGCCGCACCTCGCCGTACTTCATCAGGTCGTCGACGACCTTCCTGGCGAGATTGCTCGGGACTGCGAACCCGATGCCTTGATATCCACCGCTCTCACTGTAGATACCGGTGTTGATGCCGACCAGCTCGCCGCGGATGTTGACGAGGGCGCCGCCGGAGTTGCCTGGATTGATGGCGGCGTCGGTCTGAATGAAATCCTCGTACTGGGTGAACCCGAGGTCCGAACGGCCGGTGGCGCTGACGATTCCGGCAGTCACCGTCTGGCTCAGCTGAAACGGACTGCCGATCGCGAGGACCCATTCGCCGACCTTCAACTGGCTGGAATCTCCCCACGGAATCACCTGAAGGCCCTTCAGGTCGAGCTTCAGCAGCGCAATGTCGGTGGCCTGATCGATGCCGACGATCCTTCCGCGAATCTCCCGTTTGTCGGGCAGCGCGATGGTCACCTCGGTGCGGATGGCGCGCCCGTTGTTCTCGCCGACCACATGATTGTTGGTGACGACGTATCCGTCGCTCGAGATGATGACGCCCGATCCGAGGCTGCGCGACGCGCGATCGCGCGGGGCGAAGAAATCATCGTCGCCGAAGAAGTAGCGGAAGAACGGGTCGGCGTACTGCGGGGAGTTTCGCGCACGGACGATCTGCAGCGACGAGATGTTGGCCACGCCCTTCACCGCGAGGCCGGCGACGCGCGTGAAATCGGGCCCGGCCGATCCGAGCGCGGGGGCGGCTCCGGCCGAGCGTGGGAACGCGCGCGGCGCCGGTGCGGTGCGGGACTGCCCGGCGAGCGCGTCGGTGACCGACCGCATCCGCCCGGTGACAACGAGCCCTGCGGTGAAGCCGCCGGCCACGAATACGGTCGAGAGAATCAGCTTGCGGACCATAACGGGCAGAGTTACGAGACTGTAATCCTGCGGACGCCGCGGTCGGCCAGTTTCGGCATCGTTACCGTGAGGATTCCGTCCTTGAGATCGGCGGCCATGCGATCGACGGCGATGGGTTCCGGCAGCGTGAACGCGCGCGAGAAGGGGCCGTGGCCGCGCTCGACGCGGTGATACTGTTCGCACGGGATCTCGCGGCCGGCATCGACCGTTCGTTCGCCGCGGATGAGCACGCGGCCCTCCTCGGCGTGAATCTCGATCTGATCGCGCGTCAGTCCCGGGAGCTCCGCCGTGAGCACGAACTCGTTCGGCGTCTCGTAGAGATCGACCGGCGGCGTCCACCCGGGTGCGTCCGACCCAACCAGCTGACCGAGTTGTTCGTGGAGCGCGAGCAGATCGCGAAAGGGATCCCAGCGTGCGAAGGCCACGCCCGCATCGTAGCACGATTGATTGCAGCCAGGAGCCCGTCCGCGCAAGACGAGACGGGCTCCTAGCAGGCGCGCTGCGCGCGCAGCCTTCGAGGTTTACGGTGAATGGCCTCCGTTGAATTACGTTGAATCAGCTCAATAATTTTGCGCTCAGAATTTTGCCAGCGAAGCTGGCTTACTAAGAGCGTGTTCCGTCTCTGTCAGGCACGCTCCTAGACGATATGTGCTACGATTCCAAGGATATACGAACATGGCTTCTTCGATCCAGGCGACCCGCCTGCGCAAGGGGATGCTGATCAAGTTGGGCAGCGATCTATACCGAATCATGGACCTGCATCACCTGACGCCCGGCAACAAGCGCGCCCACATCCAGGCACGTATGCGCAACATCCGTACCTCAGCCCTCGCCGATCACAAATTCCGTGCTGAAGAAGACGTCGAACGCGCGGTCCTCGACGAGCGGCAGATGCAATACCTCTACAACGACGGCGACCATTACTACTTCATGGATACGTCGACCTACGAGCAGATTCACATCTCTGCCGAGGCCATGGGCGATTCGAAAGACTATCTCATCGGCGACGCAATCATCCGGGTGGAGTTCTACGGCGCCGAGCCCGTGGGGATTGAGCTCCCGCCCACAGTCGATCTGGTCGTAAAAGAAACCGTTCCGGGTATCAAGGGCGCGACGGCGAGCGCGCAGGTGAAACCGGCCACTCTGGAGACCGGTCTGGTGGTCCAGGTCCCGCCCTTCGTCAACGAAGGCGACCGCGTCCGCGTCAACACCGAGACCGGCGAGTATCAGTCGCGGGTGTGACGGCTCGCGGTTATGGCAGCACGAGCAACCTGGAAGGGCTTCCTGAAGATCAGCCTGGTGAACATCCCGATCAAGGTGTTCCCCGCGACCGAGGCCAGCGCGTCCATCTCCTTCAACCAGCTTCACGGTGAGTGCCGCACCCGGATTCAGCAGAAACGCTGGTGCCCGCAGTGCAACCGTGAAGTGCCGAATTCCGAGATCGTCAAGGGCTACGAGTTCGAGAAAGGTCGGTACGTCATCCTCTCGGACGAGGATTTCGACAAGGTACGGCCCGAATCGACGCGCGTCATCGATCTGGTGCAGTTCGCGGACGAGTCATCGATCGATCCGATGTACGTCGACCGGACGTATTATCTCGCGCCCGACGGCGGCGTGGCGTCGGCGGCGTTTGCGGTGATGCGCGACGGGATGAACGGCAAGGTCGGGGTGGGCAAGCTTGCGCTCTACGGACGCGAGTACCTGGTCGCCGTCAAGCCGCACGGGCGCGGGATTGTCATGCACACGCTTCACCACGCCGCAGAAATCCGTAGCATCGACGCGGTCGAGGAGCTCGGCGCGGTGCCGGAGAAGGTGAAGCCGGAGGAGATCAAGCTGGCCCGGCAGGTGATCCAGACGTTCGAGGCACCGCTGAACCTGTCCGACTACAAGGACGAGTACCGCGAGGGACTCCAGCGCATCATCGAGGCCAAGATCGCAGGCGAGGAGATCGTCGCGCCGAGCGTGGAGACGCCGCCGA
The DNA here is from genome assembly GCA_046726355.1 of Acidobacteriota bacterium. Classification (GTDB taxonomy): domain Bacteria; phylum Acidobacteriota; class Vicinamibacteria; order Vicinamibacterales; family CAVVIG01; genus QHWF01. The sequence continues at coordinate 59,948 of JBKPAI010000014.1, forward strand.
GAGTCGTCAACTTGATGGAGGCGCTCCGCAAGAGCCTCGACACGGTGAGCAGCGCGAAAAAGAAGCCGGCGAAAGTGGCCGTGGCAAAGGCTGCGCCGGCGGCGAAGCGGAAGCGCGCCTGAGATCCTAATTCCAAATCGCCGTAATCACCCACGCAATGAGGCCTCCGTCGTGCGCCATCGGATCTCCGATCCACTGCGGCGGGGTGAGCCAGACGAACGCGAGGATCGCCAGCACCCAGAGATCGTACGGAAGGGTGGCGCGCTCGTCGGTCCAGAAGAACGCGCGGGTAATCAAGCCGCTGAAGCCGCGACGCGACGGCATCGGCAGCGCGTTGAGCGCCAGGTAGGTGTAGTAGATTCGGTTCGCGACCGCCAGCATCGAGAGCAGCAGTACCACCCACAGAACCGCCGCCATCCGGTTCGTCGCGGCGCCGATCATGAACAGGACGATCCGCTCCGGCCGCTCCATGAAGCCGACCTTGCACTTCTGGACCAGTGACTCGGCCCGCGCCCGCGCATAGCTCGTCATGATCGAGAAGATCAGCGTCAGGGCGGCGACCAGGACGTAGTCGGTGCGCCCGAGCCTGGAGTACAGGAAGATCAGCCCGGTGGCCAGCGCCAGGTCGGAAAAGCGGTCGAGCGTCGAGTCCCAGAACGCGCCGAACTCCGACTCGCGCCGGGTAATGTGCGCCACCTTCCCGTCGATGAAGTCGAAGATGTTCGCGACCAGCATCATCAGGAACGCCAGCAGAAAACGGCCGTAGGCGAGCGCCCAGGCGGCGACGACGTTCACGATGACGCCGATGAGTGTGAGCGTGTTCGGGTGGATGCGAAGGGCGACGCACACGCGGATGATGGCCCGCAGCGGGAACATGCAGATCGCGCCGATGGCGCCGGTGACAGTCAGCCGGCCACGCGGCGCTCGCCCGTTCGACGCGACCACGGAAGTGGCTGGCCCTGCAGGGTTTATAATGGAAGGTTCAGACACTGGACGGGAACGGGCCATAGTAGCGTATGCCTATCCACGATCTCAAGGAGCAGATTGCCCGGCTGCCCGAGCAGCCCGGAGTGTATCTGTACTTCAACGCGGAAGGCGACACCATTTACGTCGGCAAGGCGCGTGCGCTGCGCGACCGGGTCCGGAATTATCTGGGCGGCGCCGGATTCGACGCGAAACGGGATGCCCTCCTCGACGAGGTGGCGCGGCTCGAGGTCATCGTGACCGATTCCGTGGTCGAGGCGCTGGCGCTCGAAAACAACCTGATCAAACAGCGCGCGCCCAAATACAACATCCTGCTGCGCGACGACAAGAACTATCCCTATCTGCAGTTGACCACGAACGAGGCGTTTCCGCGCGTCCTCGTGGCGCGCCGGGTCGAACGCGACGGGAGCTTCTACGCCGGCCCGTTCCTGCCCGCGCATTTCGCACGGCGGACAATGTCATTGACCCACCGCCTGTTCGGGATGCGATCCTGCAACGAGGTCATCACGGGAAAGCGCGGCCGACCCTGCCTCGAGTACGACATCAAGCGCTGCATTGCACCCTGCGTCGATACCCTGTGCTCGGCTGAGGAGTACGCCCGCGCCGTGACGATGACGAAGCTGTTTCTGGAAGGCCGGAACGACGAGCTGATAAAGACGCTCAAGTCACGCATGCTGGAGGCCTCGGAGCGCGAGCGGTTCGAAGAGGCGGCGCAGATGCGCGACGCCATGCGCACGGTGCAGACGCTGCAGGATCGGCAGCAGAAAATGGCGACCGCCGGCCTTGGGCACCGTGACGTCTTCGGGTTGAAGCTCGGCCCCGCCGGCGTGGTCGTCCAGGTCTTTCAAGTGCGGCGCGGCCGGGTGGTCGAACGGATCGAGCTCGGCACCGAAGACGCCATCCCCGGCTCGCATGAAGGCGAAGCGCTGGCCGCGGCGATTCAGCAGTTCTACGAGGCGCGCGGGGCGCCGACGGAAATTCACGTGCCGGCGGAGCCCGACGACCGCGACGCGCTGGAGACATGGCTGTCGGAGCGTGCCGGCCGCGCAGTCAAAATCCTGGTACCGCAGCGCGGCGAGAAACGGGGCTTCATCGATCTCGCGAACCGGAATGCCGCGTTGGTGTATCAGACCCGCTTCAATCAGGCGAACGCCGCCCAGTACGATGCGCTGGAGATGCTGCAGCACGTGCTGGCGCTACCGGCGTTACCGCGCCGGATCGAATGCTTCGATATCTCGACCATCCAGGGAAGCGAGACGGTCGCCTCGATGGTGGTGTGCGAGGACGGCCGCATGCGGAGAGCCGAGTACCGGAAGTTCCGGATCCGCTGGGATTCATTCCGATTCGCGGCGTCGGCGACGATCGAAACGCGCCAGGACGACTTCGCGGCCATGCACGAAGTGGTGCTGCGGCGACATCGCAAGCTCCTCGAGCTCGGTGGACCGTTTCCGGATCTCATCGTGATCGACGGCGGCAAGGGGCAGTTGCGCGCCGCATACACGGCGCTCGAAGAGCTGGGCCTCGCGAACCTGGTCGCTGTGGGGATTGCGAAAAAGGAGGAGCTGTTGTACACGCGCGATCGGGACGATCCGATTGCGCTGCCAGCCACCGATCCCGCGCTGCTGCTGATCCAGCGGATTCGCGATGAAGCGCATCGATTCGCGGTCACGTTCCATCGTCGCGCCCGGAGCCAGCGGGATCTTCGATCAGAGCTCGACCATGTGCCGGGGGTCGGCCCTCGGCGCCGGAAGACGTTGTTGACGACGTTCGGCAGTCTTGCGGGTGTGCGGCGTGCGACGCGGGAGGAGCTGGCGGCAGTCGTGGGCCCGAAAACGGCCGATGCAGTCCTTGCGTTTTTCGCGAGTCGGACTTAACCTGTCGCTACCAACGCAGAGCTCCCTGTGGACTGGAGCATGCGGGCTGCTGCGACCCTGCGCCTCTGCCGTTGAGCGTGGATTCCATTGCCGGACATCAACTTCGCGCAGGTCTTCATCGAGTTCACCGTCCTGTTGTTTTCACTGACAGTTCATGAGATGGCACATGCGTGGACCGCGGACCGGTTGGGTGATCCGACGGCCCGGCTGCGCGGCCGCGTGTCGCTGAATCCGCTGGTGCATGCCGATCCGATCGGCACGGTGCTCTTTCCGCTGGTCGCGCGAGTGACCGGCGCACCGTTGATCGGCTGGGCAAAACCGGTGCCGGTGAACATCAGACATCTGAAACGCCCCCAGCGCGATTACGTGCTGGTTGCCGCGGCGGGGCCGGCCAGCAATCTCGTTCTCGCGATCGCTTCGTCGCTCGCGCTGATGATCCTGCCCATCTCGCCGCAGACGCTGGGCGAGGCCAACGTCTCGGTGCCGGCTGCTGCGCTTCTCAGCCAGGCGATACAACTGAACGTCCTCCTCGCGGTATTCAATATGATTCCGATCCCGCCGCTCGACGGCGGCAACGTCCTCAGCGGCCTGCTTCCGTATCGGCTGGCCGTTCGATTCAATCAGGTGCGGCCGTATGGATTCCTGCTGCTGTACGCGCTGATGTTTTCGGGAGGATTCAACCTGATTGTCGGACCTCCGTACAGCTTCATCGTCTCGTGGCTGCCAACCCATTAACCGGTTCGACCAGCCCGCGGCAGGCCCGCTCGACGGCCGCCGGCCAGGCGATCCGGGCGCGCGTCGTTTCAGGCATGCGACCGACCGGCCGCCTGCATCTCGGGCATCTCGTCGGTGCGCTCGGCAACTGGGTGCCCCTTCAGGATCAGTACGACTGTTTCTACTTCATCGCCGACTGGCATGCGCTCACCAGCGACTATGCCGACACGAGCGGATTGACCGCGTATACCTACGAGAACGTCGCGGACTGGATTGGTGCGGGCCTCGACCCGGAGAAAAGCACGTTCTTTGTCCAGTCGCTGGTGCCGGAGCACGCGGAGCTGTATCTGCTCCTCTCGATGGTCGTGCCGGTGCCGTGGCTCGAGCGGGTCCCGACGTACAAGGAGCAGCAGGAGAGTCTCAAGGATAGGGATCTGTCGTCGATTGGCTTTCTCGGCTACCCGTTGCTCCAGACTGCCGACGTCGCGATGTACGACGCACAGTTCGTGCCCGTCGGCGAAGATCAGGTCGCGCACCTCGAGCTCGCACGTGAAGTCGTTCGCCGGTTCAACAACGTCTTCGCCTCCGGCCGCGACGTTCTCGTGGAACCGCAGCCGCTCCTCACCTCGTTTGCGCGATTGCCCGGACTCGACGGCGACAAGAAAATGAGCAAGAGCCTGGGCAACACCATCCACCTGTCGGATACGGCCGATGAGGTGAAGAAAAAAGTGATGCGCATGTACACCGACCCGAAACGCATCCGGGCCGACATTCCCGGCACCGTCGAAGGAAATCCGGTGTTCACGTATCACGACGCGTTCAACACCGACAAGGAGGAAGTCGACGATCTGAAGATGCGGTACCGGGCAGGCCGGGTCGGCGACGTGGAGGTCAAGACCAAGCTCGCGAGTGCATTGAACGCGCGGCTCGACCCGATTCGCGAGCGGCGGGCGGCGATCCTGGCGAAACCCGACCGGCTCAAGGAAATTCTGTTCGACGGCTCGGAACGTGCGCGCGGCGTCGCCGCGCAGACGATGAGGCGCGTCCGCGAGGCGATGAGGATTTCGTATCGGTAAACTCTCCACCACGGAGGGCGCGGAGGACGCGGGAAGCAGGATCCTGCAGGATTCACCTCCGTGTCCTCCGTGTCCTCAGCGGTTTGGTGTGCAATTCGAATCACTGTGACCAACATCGAGTTCGAGTCCGCGCCCGATGCGTTTTCCGTCAAGCTCGATCAGTTCGAGGGGCCGCTCGACCTGCTGCTGCACCTGATCAAGAAGAACGAAGTCAGCATCCACGACATTCCGATCGCGCTGATCACGGCACAGTACCTTGAGACCATCGAGCTGATGCAGGAGCTGAACCTGGACATCGCCGGCGAATTCCTGGTCATGGCGGCGACGCTGATTCACATCAAGTCGAAGATGCTCCTGCCGCGCCCGGAGACGTCGTCGGGTGGCGAAGACGAGGCCGATCCGCGCGATGCGCTGGTGCGGCGGCTGGTCGAGCACCAGCAATTCAAGGCGGCCGCCGGCCTGCTGCACGAGCGTGAACAGTGGCGGGCGGCGCAGTGGCTGCGCCCCGACGAACGCGTCGCCGAGATTGCCGGTGCCGACTATGAACCGGAGCTCGAAGTCGATCTGTTCAGTCTTCTGAGCGCGTTTCAGGCGGTCGTGCAGCGCGCCAGGCTGAGGCCGAAGGTGCTGCTGCCGCCGGAGCAGATTTCGATGGAGGCGCGCATCGATCAGCTGCTGGCGCGCCTGTCGGAAACTGCCGCCTGCGGGTTCGAAGACCTGTTCGCCGACGCGCACGATCGGGCGGCATTGATCATCACTTTTCTCGCGTTGCTCGAGATGATCCGGCTGAAGCTGGTGCGCGTCTTTCAGTCCGGCTCGTTCGGTCCGATTCGCGTCTACAAGCGGCCCCGGCCCCCCGATGCGCCGCATCCGATCGGCGATGCGGAGAGACATGGTGGATAAAACAGGGCGGGATGAGCCGGACAGATCCAGCGACCGGAGCGGGGATGGCCACGATTCGAACCCAGCGCTCGCCGTCGAGAACCAGGGACCGCCGCGCGCCGCGACGGCCGAGCTGACGGCGATCGTCGAGGCCCTGATCTTTGCCTCGCCCGATCCGTTGACGATGAAAGCGCTGTACAAGCTGCTCGAGACGGAGCCGCGTGAAGATGTGCAGGCGGCCGTGACCGAGCTGAAACAGGAGTACGAACGGCCCGGCGGCCTTCAGCTCATCGAGGTCGCCGGCGGCTACCAAATCGTGACGCGGCCCGACCTGCATGAGTGGGTCCGGCGCCTGTTTCACGAGCGTACGACCCAACGGCTGACGGCGCAGGGGCTCGAGACGCTGGCGGTGATCGCCTATCGCCAGCCGATCACCGCGGCGGAAATCGCCGAGATCCGCGGGGTCAACGCGTCAGGCGTGCTCAACACGTTGCTCGAACGCCATCTGATCAAAATCGTCGGCCGCAAGCAGGTCGTGGGCCGGCCGTTCCTGTACGCCACGACGAGGGAATTTCTGATCCGGTTCGGCCTCAACGACCTCAGTGATCTGCCGAAGGTCGAAGACATGGCAGACGCGCTCGGCCTCGATCGACCAATACTGGTCGAGCAGGCAACGCGGGAAGAGGATCTGCCGTTGCACGAGCCGGAGACTGAATAGAACTCATGGAGTGATGAGCTTTGAGTTGTGAGTTGTAAATGACTCACACCTCACAACTCACAACTCACAACTTACTATCGCCCACAGCTCCGCGAAGCCTTCGCAGCTCTTCCTCCGTCAGCTCGCGCCATTGCCCGGCCCGGAGCTTCGGATCCTTTATCGGGCCGATGGCGACGCGGCGCAGGTGAACGACGGGATGGCCGATCGCTTGCAGCATCTTGCGGACCTGGCGGTTGCGCCCCTCGCGGATGGCGATTGTCAGCAAGGCTTCGGTGGTATTCCGTGTTGACGGCAACAGCTTGATGTCAGCCGGTGCCGTGCGCCGGCCGTCGGTCACGACCCCGCGCGATAACCGGTTCAGGTCGTGTGCGTCCGGCACGCCGACCACCCGCGCCTCGTAAACACGGCGCACGCCATGCCGGGGATGCGTCAGCCTGGCGGCAAGATCGCCGTCGTTGGTCAGCAGGAGCAGGCCCTCGGAATCGAAATCGAGCCGGCCGACCGGGTAGACGTATTCGTCAACGCCGTGCAGCAGGTCGATTACCGTGGGCCGCCGCTGCGGGTCGGAGCGCGTCGTGACGTAGCCGCGAGGTTTGTTCAGGAGCAGGTACGTGTGATGCGCGGGGAGCTTCACGCGCCGGCCGTCGACGCGGATATCGTCTCGCAGCGGGTCGGCCCTGGTGCCGAGCTCGCGCACGGTCGAGCCATTGACCATGACGCGGCCTTCGAGCATGAGTTGTTCCCCTGCGCGCCGTGAGGCAATACCGGCCCGGGAGAGGATCTTTTGCAGACGTTCCATTTACTTCAAGGCTTTTGGCTGAAGACTCAAGACTCAAGACTCAAGACTCAAGACTTGTTCTATCGCAACAGCAGGTCGCCCCAGAACGCAGCCAGCTGCATGACGTCGCTCGTATGGGGCGGGCGGTCGGCTTCGGCGTGCGTAATCAAACCGCTCTGAAGGAGCCGCACCGGCGCCCGCGAACGAAGGTCGGCAGCAAGGTATTCCGATTCGATCGACGGGATCACGTTGTCTTCCGTGCCGTGCAAGAGGTATACGGGCGCAGCGGGTTTCGGCGATTTCGAGACCGACAGCGCCGGGTCGCCCGCGAGAGCCGAGATATACGGCAGCAATCTCGAGCCGAGATGGACAACGTCGCGGTCGTTGACATACCGCAACAAGGATGCAGACGGTTCCGGCAACTTGTTCTGCAGCACTCTGAGCGAGGCGAACTCCCTCGCCGCTCCGTCCTTGTCGACGTTCGTGTCGAGTGCCGACGCGAACAGGTAACGGCGTACCGCGTCTCGCAGCGCTGCAGCCTGCGACGCTGGTACCAGGCGATCTGCGGCGCCGAGCAGGATGACGGCGACACCGTAATCGTGCGGCGGGCGAACGAACGGCCGTGCCGGCTCGGTGTCGCCGGTGCCTGCGGCCGTCAGCCGAACCGGCTGCTGCGGATACGGCTCCGTTCCGGTGCACAGATATCTCAGCACACGGGGCAGATCGTCGTGCCCGCCAAACGAAAACACGTACGACACGTGGTTCGCGAGCGACGGCCTTCCGGCGGCGACAATCGACAGCCCGCCGCTGAAACTGATGCCCATCATGCCGATATGGCCGTCCGGTGCGAGGCCGGATTCGGCGGCCAGCCAGAACGCCGCCTGCTCGATCGTGTCCGTAATCGCCGCTGTGATCTCGAATCGAGAAAGCTCCGGGATGTCGGGCGTCACCACCGTGAGACCGCTCGCCGACAGCTGGCGTGCGAGGCGGACCAGCCTCGGCTCATCGATGCCGGATGGGTGCAGCCCCGATACGAGCAGCGTTGTCCGCCGGTGCGTTTCCCGTGGCTCGTACACGCGCGCGGGGACCGACCCGCGTGCCGTCGGGATGGCGATCTCGCGTTCGCGGTGCGGCTGCGTATCGAGCTCCGCCATTTGACGAATGCGGCCTTGCATATCGGCTGCACGCACGACGAAGGACAAGCCGTGGACGTACGGCCTCGCCGTGACCGCCGCGCCGCCGAGCGTGGCCAGGAGCACGAGCGCGGTCGCAGCGCGGCGTCGCATCTGATCCGCATGTTACACTGCGAAGCCGGGCAGGATGGGCAGGACCGGCAGGATAGGCAGGATGGGCGAAAACCGTCGATCGCGGTCATCCCATCCTACCATTCCTGCCTTTCCTGCCTTTCCCGCCTTTCCCGCCTCATGATCCCTCCAATCATTGCCATTGACGGTCCGTCCGGGGCGGGAAAGGGCACGATTGCGCGCGCCGTCGCGGCGGCGCTCGGATACCGTCACATCGACAGCGGTGCGATGTACCGTGCTGTGGGCTGGAAAGCGCTCCGCGACCACGTGCCCCTGGACGACGAGGAGGCGGTTGCGAAGCTGGCGGACGCCTCGCGGATTGACGTGGCCACGGCGAGAGTGCTCATCGATGAGACCGACGTGACGCGGGCGATCCGCACGCCTGAAATCGATCGCGCCGCCACGTCGGTCGCGCGGCTGCCGCGCGTGCGGACCGTGCTCGTCGACCGTCAACGGCGGCTCGGCGTCCGGGGCGGCATTGTCATGGAGGGGCGGGACATCGGGACGGTTGTCTTTCCGCACGCCGACGTGAAAATCTATCTCGACGCATCACCCGAAGAGCGGGCGCGCCGCCGTGCGAGCGATCCCGCGCACACCGGGCCGACTGCGGTCGGCGATGTGGCCCCGCTGCTGACCGCGCGTGACGAAAGCGACCGCACGCGGACGGCATCGCCCCTGTTCGCCGCGGCCGACGCGGTCGTCGTCGACACGACCGGAAAGAGCGTCGATGAAGTCGTCAGGGAAGTGCTGAAGGTGATCGCGCGGAAGCTGCGAGCTTGAGACCCGCGCAAACGGCAGGCCTCAAGGGCGTCTGAAAAAACCTGCGCCCTGAAGGCCGGCGCGACATTCAGATCTGATCTCCCGGCTATTTCCGGTCCTTGTAGTCCTCCGAGGAAGCCGGATCCAACTCCCACCGGTGTTTATCGCGTTTGGACAGCTTGTCGCTGCCCTTCAGTTCTTCGTTGTCGTCGTACTCGACTCCCAGCGCCCTGCCGATCTGATCGACGACATCCTGATCGGGTGTCGGATTGTCCCCGCCCGGCGCCGCGTCCCCTGTGAAATAGGCATCCTCGACGTCGACGTCGAGGTCGCCGCCCGCGATCTCGGGAGACATGCTGCGGTGGTCTCGCCGGCTTTCGTTGAGCTCGTCCCGGCCGGTGCGGGCGGCCGAGCCGTGGCGGTCCAGGTCGAGCGACGACGGAGGCGTCGGCACGATGTCCTCAAGCGTCCGGCGCTTACGGTCGAGGCGTGGCGGACGGGCCCGGCTCGCTGCCGGCTGGGCCCTGGTCCGCGCCGTACGGCCCGCAGACGCTCGCTTTTTCTTTACGGCTGCCCGTTTGGCGGCCTTTTTCGGGGCTGTCCGCTTGGCTGAGCTCCGTCCGGATGTTCGTCTGCGGCCGCCGGCCTGGGAGCTGGTGCGGCGTGCGGCCTTCCGTCTGGCCATGAGCGATGTCCTTTCGGAACCTTGACAGTTTGGCGATAAGTGTCGTACGCTCTGATGCTTATAGAAATTTCGCAAATCCGGGCGGGGGGCGACGCCCGCTCACCAACTCGCCCGAAATCGATCGACAGGAGGACGCGCAAGGCATGGCGAACGTAGGAGAAGAGAACACCCCCGGTCCGGGCCGCGGCGGCGCGGCGGTCGCCGAGAGCCGAATCGACCGCGGCGGCCTGAAAGTCCGTCCGCGCGACGACGACGACCAGATCAGCCCGGACGAGTTCAAAGAACTCCTCGACAGCTACGATAACAGCTTCCGCAACATCGCGGAAGGTGAGGTCGTCAAGGGCACTGTTCTCAAAGTCACTCCCTCGGAAGTGATCGTCGACGTCGGCTACAAATCGGAAGGCATCATTCCGGTCGACGAATTCCTCGATGAGACCGGGACGATCACCGTCCGGCCCGGCGACATCGTAGACGTCCTGCTCGAACGGACCGAGGATCGAGAAGGCTACGTCGTTCTCTCGCGCGAAAAAGCCGAGAAAATGAAAATCTGGGACGAGGTCGAGAAGGCCTATGCCGAACGCAAGGTCGTACTGGGCCGCGTCATCGAACGGATCAAAGGCGGGCTGGCCGTTGACATCGGCGTCCGGGCGTTTCTCCCCGGTTCGCAGATCGACGTCCGTCCCGTGAGGAACCTTGACGCCCTGCGCGGCCAGGAGCTCCGCATGCGCGTCATCAAGGTGAACAAGAAGCGCGGCAACATCGTGCTCTCCCGCAAGGCGCTGCTCGAAGAGGAGAACGCGGAAAAGAAGAAGCACACGCTCGAGACGCTCGCCGAAGGCAAAGTGCTCAAGGGCGTGGTGAAGAACATCACCGATTACGGTGCCTTCATCGACCTCGGAGGCATCGATGGCCTGCTGCACATCACCGACATGTCGTGGGGGCGCGTGGGCCATCCCTCCGAGCTGTTCAAGGTGAACGACGACATCGACGTGATCGTGCTGAAGTACGACCCGGCGACCGAGCGCGTGTCGCTCGGGCACAAGCAGCTGATCACCGATCCGTGGGCGAACGTGATGGAGCGCTATCCGGTCGGCGCCCGCATGAGCGGCAAAGTCGTCAGCCTGACCGATTACGGCGCCTTCGTTGAGCTCGAAGCCGGAGTCGAGGGCCTCATTCACGTCAGCGAGATGTCCTGGAGCAAGCGCGTCAAGCATCCGTCGAAGCTGCTGAACGTCGGCGATACAGTCGAGGCGATGGTGCTGGGCGTTGATCCGACCGCGCGGCGCATCTCGCTCGGACTCAAGCAGGTCGAGAGCAATCCGTGGCACGACCTGGCGGACAAATATCCGGTCGGCTCGAAGATCCAGGGCAGAGTGCGCAACCTGACGGAGTTCGGCGCGTTCGTCGAAGTGGAAGAAGATATCGACGGCCTCATCCACATTTCGGACATGTCGTGGAGCAAGCGCATCAAACACCCGTCCGAGGTGCTCAAGAAGGGCGACGTCGTGGACGCGATGGTCCTGAACATCGACGCCGAGAACCAGCGGCTGTCGCTCGGCCTCAAGCAGCTTGCCACGGATATCTGGGACGACTTCTTCTCGCGGCATCAGGTGGGCAACACGGTGGAAGGCAAAGTCGTGCGCATGACGAACTTCGGCGCGTTCGTCGAGCTCGATGAGGGCATTGAAGGCCTCATCCACGTCTCCGAGTTCGACGACTCGCACCACGGCCCGAAGGAGGAGAAGATTGATTTGAAGGTCGGCGAGACCTATCCGATGAAGATCATCAAGCTGGCCCCGGCGGAGCGGAAGATCGGCCTCTCGATCCGGGCGCTCAAGTCCGACGAGTTCCGTGCCGATTGGGAGTCCTACCAGGAATCAGCCGGCGACGGCAAGGCGACGCTCGGGGACCATTTCAGACATCGATGAGGGGAATCGGGAAGGGCGCGGCGTTCCTTCCCATCGCCCAATCCGGCAAGGAACCAGTATGACGAACGGCAGCATGACCAAGGCAGAGCTCGTCGAGGAAGTCTCGCGGGTATCAGACCTTACGAAGAAGGACTCCGAGGTGATTGTCGACACGGTCTTCAAGAGCATCATTGATGCGCTTCATCGCGGGGAGAAGATTGAGCTCCGCGGGTTCGGCAGTTTCCGCCTGCGGAAACGCGAGCCCCGCAAGGGCCGCAACCCGAAGACCGGTGACAAGGTGGACGTGCCGCCGAAGAAGGTGCCGTACTTCAAGCCCGGCAAGGAATTGAAAGAGCTGATCAACAAGGAGACGACGCCTGCGGCTTCGCCGGCGGAGGACGCATCGCTTCCGCCCGATGCCATGGCTGTCTAGACAGTCATCAGTCGCCAGTCGTCAATCGCAGTCCCCAGTCGCTGTCCTCAGTCGCCAGTCTCCGTCGTCGATTCTCCCGCCGGGCTCACAGGACTGATGATCCGCTGGCGACTGCCGACTGTGACTGAAGACTGATGCCTGCCGACTGACGACTGATGGAACGTCTCTGGTCTCCGTGGAGGCTTGCGTACGTGAGCGGCGCGAGCGGCCCGCCTGACGGCTGCATTTTCTGTCACAGCATCGAACCCGGACGCGACGAGCTGGTGCTCGTCAGGGGCCGGGTCTCCTACGTCATTCTCAATCTCTATCCGTACAATAACGGCCATCTGATGGTCGTACCCGACCGCCACGTGGCGACCCTCGAAGCGTCGACCCACGAGGAGCGCCTCGAGCTCATGCGGTTCACGCGCCACGCGGAGATGGCGCTGACCGAGGCGTACGCGCCGCAGGGCATCAACGTTGGCATCAATCTCGGCCGCCCGGCGGGAGCCGGCATCGTCGATCACCTGCACATCCATCTGGTGCCCCGCTGGAACGGCGATACGAATTTCATGAGCGTGATCGGAAACGTGCGTGTGCTCCCGGAGGATCTCGGGGCGACCGCCCGGAGGCTGCGCCCGATTTTCGAACGGCTCGCTGGATCGGATGACCGTTGAACATCTCGCTCGCGCTTGGTGATGAACCTGTGGTGAAGTGAGCGCAGCGATGATCCTGGAACTCACCCCGGAACAGCTCGCCTTCAAGGACGCCGCCGATCGGTTCGCGCGCGAGATCGTTGCGCAGCGCGCGGCGGGCATCGACCAGTCCGGCGAATTTCCCACTGACGTGATGCGTGCCGCAGCAGACGCGGGTTTCTGCGGGATCACGATTCCGAGGAGCTGGGGCGGCGGCGGCCGCGATTACGTCAGCTATGTCCTGGCGATCGAGGCGATCGCAAAAGCCAGCGCAACAGTGGCGGTCTCGCTCGTCGTGACGAACTCGCTGGCCGCCGAACTGATTGCGCACGCGGGGCGCGACCAGCAGCGCGAGCGATGGCTGCGCCGACTCGCGACCGGACAGGTGCTCGGCGCATTCGCGCTGTCGGAGCCGGAAGCCGGCACCGATGCCGCGAACCAGAAGACGACCGCCGTGCGTGAGGGGGATGGCTACCGTATCCGCGGCCGGAAAGTCTGGGTGGCCAATGCCGAGGAAGCGGCCGTTGCCATTGTGTTTGCCTGCACCCGGCCCGGGCTGCGCGGCCAGGGCGTGACGGCGTTTCTCCTGCCGATGGACGCGCCGGGCATTACACGCATGGCACGGGCGGATTCCCTCGGCGTTCGTGGTCTCGGCTGCATGGACCTGGATCTCGACGTGGTGGCCGCGGACGATCAGGTGCTGGGCCGTGTCGATCAGGGATTCCACCTCGCGACCTGGGCGCTCCAGGGCGGACGCGTCGCGATTGCCGCGCAGGCGCTCGGGATCGGCGAAGCCGCGCTGGCGGAAGCCGTGGCGTACGCCCGGACCCGCGAACAGTTCGGCAAACCTATCGCCAGTTATCAGGCGATCCAGTGGATGCTCGCCGACATGGCCACCGAGCTGGATGCCGCCAGGATGCTGACGTTGAAGGCTGCCGTCGCCAAGGATCGGCAGGAGAAGAGCACGCTCGAGGCCTCAATGGCGAAGCTTGCCGCATCCGAAGCGGCGCACAAGGCCGCTGACAAGGCGATGCAGGTGCTTGCGTCGGCGGGATATCGTCGCGGGTCGGTCGTCGAGCGGCTGTTTCGCGACGTACGCGCGACAGAAATCTATCAGGGAACATCTGAGGCTCAGCGTATGATTATCGCCGCCAAGGTACTGGCGGATGGGTAGCTCACCGCGGGGAATTCAGAATCTGGAATTTGGAATTTGGAATCCGCGGACGGGTTCGTGACGGATGCCAAATTCCGAATTCCGAATTCCAAATTCCAAATTCGAACCGTCCTCCGTGGTGACCAACATCTCGCACTCTGAGAGGGCACGTATGAAAAAACTGAATCGACGTGATTTCGTTCGCCGCACCACGGCCGCCGGCGTTGCGGCCGCTGCGCCGGCGGCGCTGTTCGGTCAGGCGCCGACCGTGATGACGCCGAAGACCGTGAAGCCGGTCGTGATCGCTTCCTCGAACGGGAATCGGTCGAAGGACGCCGACAACGTGACGTGCGTGGCCCGGGCGTTCAAGATGATGACCGACGGCGCCGACGTGCTCGACGCGCTGGTCGCCGGCGTCGCGATCGTCGAGCTCGATCCCAATCAGACCGGCGTCGGCTGGAGCGGGCTGCCGAACGCTGAAGGCGTCGTACAGCTCGACGCGTCCTGCATGCACGGACCGAAGAAGCGCGCAGGCGCCGTCGCCGCTATCGAGGGCGTCCGCACCCCCGCCAGGGTCGCTCAGCTGGTCGCCGAAGAGACCGACCATCACCTGCTCGTTGGCAAGGGGGCGCAGGACTTCGCCCGTGCAATGGGTTTCAAGATCGAGGAAGGACTGATCAACGAGACCGCGCGGAAACAGTGGCTGGATTGGAAGCGGCGGACTGATCCGCTGCACTATCTCGATCCGAAGAAGCGCTCGCAGGCGTGGTACGACGCCGGCCTGCAGATGGTGCGCGAAGGGCTGATCGACGCCGAGCACTTCTGGGGAACCATCAACTGCGACGGCATCAACGCCAGAGGTGAGATTTGCGGCGTGACGACGACAAGCGGGCTCGCGTGGAAGATCCCCGGGCGCGCCGGGGATTCACCGATTCTCGGGGCGGGCCTCTATGTCGATGGCGATGTCGGCGCTGCCGGCTCCACCGGCCGCGGCGAGGCAAACCTCTACAATCTCTCGTCGTACCTCATCGTCGAGGAAATGCGGCGGGGCGCGCACCCGAAGGACGCCGCGATCACGGCGCTGAAGCGCGTGTCGAAGAACACGATTGAGAAGCGCCTGCTGAACGCGAAGGGCCAGCCGAATTTCGGACTGAACTTCTACTGCCTGAACGCGAAGGGCGAATACGCCGGCGTGGCGATGTACCAGGGAACCTACGCGGTGTGTACCGAGAATGGCCCGCAGACCCTGCAGATGGAGGCGCTGTACGAGGGGAAGCCGACGGATTAAGAAGGACACAAAGGAAACGAAGGACACAAAGGAAACCGGGCGTTCAGTCCAAGAGCGTCAGCGTTCGAGGCTGGTCCTTTGTGTCCTTTGTCCCCTTTGTGTCCTTCGCAATTATCCCAGGATCTGCTTCGCGATCGTCTGCAGCTGCAGGTTCGACGTGCCTTCGTAGATCTGCCCGATCTTGGCATCCCGATACAGCTTCTCGACCGGATAATCCTTCACGAACCCGTACCCTCCGAACAGGTTGACGGCGAGCGAGGTGACGCGTTCGGCGACTTCCGACGAGAAAATCTTGCACATCGCCGCTTCGGTCAGGAACGGCTGTCCTGCGTCGCGCAGGCGCGCGGCGTTATAGACCGCCAGCCGCGCCGCTTCGAGTTCCGTGGCTGCGCGGGCAATCTGATGCTGAACCGCCTGGAATTCGGCGATCGGGCGGCCGAATTGCTTCCGTTCTTTCACATACCTGACCGCATGATCGAGCGCGCCCCGGGTGAGGCCGGTCATCTGGGCGCCGATGCCGATGCGGCCCTCGTTGAGTGTCTCGATCGCCACCTTGTAGCCTTTGCCCAAGTCGCCGAGAACGTTGGCGCGCGGGATCCGGCACCCATCGAAGATCAGCTCGCACGTGCTGCTGGCGCGGATGCCCAGCTTGTCCTCCTTTTTCCCCACCGTGAATCCTTCGACCCCGCGCTCCACGATGAACGCCGTGATGCCGCGGTGTCCGGCGTCGGGATTGATGTTCGCGAAGACGATGAACACACCGGCTTCGCTGCCGTTGGTGATCCAGAGCTTGCGCCCCGAGATCACGAACTCGTCCCCCTGTGCGGATCCCCGCGTCGTCATGGCAAAGGCATCGCTGCCGGAGCCCGCTTCCGAAAGGGCGTAGGCGCCCACCGTGCTGGACGCCAGCTTCGGCAGGTAGCGGCGCTTGATGTCGTCGGTCCCCCAGCGGATCAGCGCGTTGATGACGAGCGTGTTCTGGACGTCGACAAGAACGCCCACGGATGGATCGACGCGCGAGAGCGCTTCGACCGCGAGCACGGCATGAAAGAAGCTCGCGCCGCCGCCGCCGAGGCTTTCCGGGATCTCGATGCCCATGACGCCGAGATCGAAGAGCTTGTCGATCAGTGCCCGGGGGATTGTGGCCTGTTCGTCCATTTCGCGCACGAGCGGCCGGACCTCGCGTTCGGCGAATTCGTACACGCTGTCCCGGAACAGGCACTCGTCATCGGACAGCACGGTCAAAGGCAGGTTGCGCGCGTCGCTCGTTCTTGTCGTCACTGATGGCTCCGCGGCGAGATGTTATCACCCTCGCCGGTAGCGTCCGGCTTCCGCCGGGACGATGGATCTCCGGCTGACGAGGCTGGAAAGGATGGTGAAAAATCGGCTGTAGGCGCGCGTAGCGCGCCTGCGAGGGAGCCGAGCGGGGCGGAGGGGCCCCCGCGAGCGACCGAGCCGGGGTGTGGGGCAGAGCCCCACGTGAGAAAGTCGTCTAAAATTAGACATGGGCAGTTTCCTCAGGATCGCCACAGCCGCTCTGGCGGTTGCCGCCCTCGCCGGCGTCACCGGTGACGCAGAGATTCAACAACCAGGCGGTCAGCAGCAGCAACAACAACAGCAGCAACCACCTCCGTCGCAAGAGCAGCCGCCGCCTGCGGCGGATCCTCAGCAGCCGGTGTTCCGCGCCGGAATCAACTTCGTCCGTGTGGACGTGATCGTCACAGACAAGAACGGCGCCCAGCTCGCGGACCTGCAGCCTGCCGATTTCGAAGTCTCCGAAGACGGCAAGCCGCAGAAGATTGAGACCTTCAAGCTGGTGAAGCTCGACGGCGGTGTCTCGGCGGCCGTCCAGGAACCGCCCCGGGAGATACGCACCGATTTCGACGAAGAGTCGGAGGCGTCCCGGGAAGATGTCCGTCTGTTCGCGATCTTTCTCGACGACTACCACGTGCGCCGGGGCGCGAGCATGGCGGTCCGCACTCCGCTGACGCGCTTCGTCGAGACCCAGATGGGCCCTTCGGACATGATCGGCGTGATGTACCCGCTCGAATCGACGTCGTCGGTGCGGATGACGCGAAATCACGGCGCCGTCGTCCGCGGCCTCGAGCAGTTTCAGGGCCGGAAGTACGACTACACGCCGCGCAACCAGTTCGAAGAGCGGTATGCCTATTACCCGACCGAGATCGTCGAGAGAATCCGGAACCAGGTATCCCTGTCCGCGTTGAAGGCGCTCATCATCCATATGGGCTCGCTGAAGGAAGGCCGGAAAGCCCTGATCGTCGTAAGCGAGGGCTACACGAACGCGTTGCCGCCGCAGTTGCGGGACGCCAACGCCCAGTTCCGCGGATCGGGAAACCCGAATGCCTTCAACCCGGGAGTCGGCGCCAACGATCCAAACGAAGATCGGTACCGGTTCTTTTCCAACCTGGATCTTGAAAGCGATCTGCGGGAGGTCTACGACACGGCGAACCGGAACAACGTGGCGATCTATGCGGTCGATCCGCGCGGGCTGCCGGGGTTCGAATTCGACATCGACCAGGGCGTCGGGTCTCTGCAGGTGGACTCGCAGTATCTGAATTCGACCATGAACACGCTGCGCGAGCTCGCCGAGAACACCGACGGACGCGCGATCGTCAACCGCAACGATCTCGATGTCGGGATGAAGCAGATCACGCGCGACAGCAGCGCCTACTATCTCATCGGCTATAACTCGTCGCAGGCGCCGTCCGACGGCAAATTTCACGAAATCAAGGTCCGGGTGAAGCGGCCCGGGGCTCAAGTCCGCGCGCGAAAGGGATACTGGGCGTTAACGGCCGCCGAAACTGCGAAGGCCAAGGAACCGCCGAAGCCGGCGACCCCCAAGCCGGTTGAAGAGGCGCTCGCGGCTGTGAACCGCCCGGCCCGGGCGGCCGTGGTGCGGACGTGGCTCGGGACGTCGAGAGGCGACAACGGCAAGACCCGCGTGACGTTCGTGTGGGAACCGGCGGCGAAGACGCCCGGCGACACGGCGGCGTCGCGCGGCGGCGACGCATCGCGCGTGTCGCTGATGGCCGTCGGGCCCGATGGGTCCCCGTATTTCCGCGGCCGCGTCCCGGATCTCGCGGTCGCGGCGGCGTCGAGCACTGCCGCAGCGGCCGGCACGGCCGGATCACCCGCGCCGCGCGGTCCGTCGCGTGTAGTGTTCGAAGTCCCGCCCGGCAGGATGCAATTGCGCGTCTCCGTCGAGGGGAGCAGTTCACAGGTGCTGGACTCTGAAGTCCGCGAGATCACGGTGCCCGATCTCACTTCGGTCCAGACGGTCCTCGGCACCCCGCAGGTGTTTCGCGCCCGCACGGCCCGCGAATATCAACAGGTCAAAGCGGATCCCGATGCCGTGCCGATCGCGAGCCGTGAGTTCAGCCGCATGGACCGGCTGCTGATCCGTGTGCCGGCGTACGGGCCGGGCGGATCCGCACCCGCGCTCCGTGTCCACCTCCTCAACCGTGCCGGCCAGCCGATGAACGAGCTCGCGGTCTCGCCGGCGGTGGCCCCGGCAACGCAGCAGATTGAGCTCCCGATCGCGGGCCTCGCGCCCGGCGAGTACGTTGTCGAGATTGCAGCCAGTGGCGAAGGCGGCGAGGCCAAGGAACTGCTCGGCTTCCGCGTGGTTGGATGAAGGGTCTCATTTCGGTGGCGGCTGCCGTTTTTGTCGCTGCTGGTGCCGCATCCGGGGGCCAGCCGGTCGGCTCCACGTCCGTCCACACCGTACGCATAGACGCCATTGCCGAGGACGCTCGCGGCCGGTTCATCGACGATCTGAAGGCGAACGATTTCGAGCTTCGCGAGGAGGCGTCGACCAGAGCGCTCGACTCGGTCGAGCTGAGACGCGGCGATGGTCCGCGGCTGGTCGCGATCTATCTCGACGAATATCACGTCAGCATGGACGCCGTCACCGATCAGGTCCGCGGCGCGCTCACGCGCTTTGTCGAGGACAGGCTCGATCGCAAGGATCTGCTCGTGGTGATGAAACCGCTCGATTCGCTGCTGACGATCCACCTGACAGAGGACCGCGATGCGGCGCGCGGCGCGATTGCGTCGTTCGAAGGCCGCAAGGGTCAGCTCGAGCCGCGCAACTCGTACGAGCGGAATTTCATTGCCGGGACGCCGGCGCGCATTGAAGCCGCTCGGGCGCAGGTCACGCTGGCGGCGTTGAATGCGCTGGCCATCCAGCTCGGGACGCTCGGCACGGGGCGCAAGGGGCTCATCGTCGTCAGCGAAGGCGTGGCCCGCCCGGAGCGGCGGCGCGGACAGGAGTTCATGCCGACGCTCGACACGGTCGCGCGCTCCGCGAACCGCGCGAACGTCGCGATCT
The DNA here is from genome assembly GCA_046726355.1 of Acidobacteriota bacterium. Classification (GTDB taxonomy): domain Bacteria; phylum Acidobacteriota; class Vicinamibacteria; order Vicinamibacterales; family CAVVIG01; genus QHWF01. The sequence goes on from JBKPAI010000014.1 coordinate 79,528, forward strand.
ACGCGATCGATTCACGCGGCGAGGCGGCGGGCGACGATCCCCTGAGTCAGACGATCCATTCGCTCGCGAACGATACCGATGGGCAGATCCTCAGCGGGAGTCTCGACGCCGGACTGAAGCGCATCGCCGACGAGTTGAGCGCGTACTACCTCTTGACCTATCGCGCATCCTACGCCGACGACGGAAAGTTTCACGAAGTGCAGGTGAAGGTGAAGCGGCCCGGCGTCCGCCTGAGGGCGCGGAAAGGCTTCTGGGCGCCCTCGGCGGACGATATTTTGCGTGCCGCGGTGCTCGCCCGCGCGAACGATCCGCCGAAACCGGCGGTCCCGCCGGAGCCGGCGCGTCACGTGAGCCCGCTCATCCGGCCCTGGTTCGGCGTGGCACGTGGCGACAACGGCAAGACGCGGGTGACCATCGTCTGGGAGCCGACCGCACGTGTTCCGGGCGATCGGGGACGGGTTCCGGCACGGGTGATATTGAGCGCGCTGGCGGCAGACGGCACGTCACTGTTCGAAGGCCCGCTCCGGCCGACCGGTCCCGGCACCGTTGAGGAGACCGGGTCGCCGCGGGCGCGCGCCGTGTTCGATGCGGCGCCGGGACGGCTGCGCCTGCGCATGTCCATCCAGGACGTTGCGGCGGAGGTCCTCGATTCCGACGTACGCGAGCTCTCGGTCGCGGACTTCGCACGCGACGTGGCGATCGGCACGCCGATCGTGCTGCGTGCGCGCAACGCCCGCGAGCGGCGTCTCCTGGACGATCTGTCGGCGGTTCCGGTGGCGTCCCGCGACTTCAGCCGCGCCGAGCATCTGCTGATTCGATTCCCGGCATACGGTCCGGCCGGCGCCGCGCCAGCGCTGTCGGCCAGGCTCCTGAACCGTATCGGCTCCTCGATGCGCGACCTCACGATTGCCCCGGCGGTCGCGCCCGGAAGCACGAACCAGATTGACCTGCCCCTCGCAGGGCTGGCCGCCGGCGAGTACGTCATCGAAATCACCGCGACGTCGCCGTCGGGAGAGGCGCGCGATCGAATCGGATTCCGAGTGACCAGCTGACCCGATTCGCTGCGTCGCCGCTCCGTTCCACCGCTTCTCTGTGTTATATCCCGTGATGCGGCTCGAAACGGGTCCGGCGGGGCAGTGGACGTCTCTCCGCTGGCCCGCGATACACCAAGGAGCTGTTGTGGCTGTGGCGACCTCGTCGTTCGTTCGCGATCTCATCGCTGAAGTCAAGGCCAAGAATCCTGCCGAGCCGGAGTTCCATCAGGCGGTGCAGGAAGTCGTGGAGTCGCTCGATCCGGTGCTCGAGCGTCGGCCGGAATACCGCAGCGCGCGCATCATCGAGCGGATGCTCGAACCCGAGCGGGTGCTCATGTTCCGCGTGCCCTGGCAGGACGATCAGGGTCGGGTTCAGATCAATCGCGGGTTCCGCATCGAGATGAACAGCGCGATCGGTCCCTACAAAGGAGGGCTGCGGTTCCACGCGTCGGTGAACCTTGGCATTCTGAAGTTTCTGGCGTTCGAGCAGGTCCTCAAGAACTCGTTGACGACGCTGCCGATGGGCGGCGGGAAGGGGGGATCGGACTTCGACCCGAAGGGGAAGAGCGACAACGAGGTGATGCGGTTCTGTCAGAGCTTCATGACCGAGCTCTTCCGCCATATCGGGCCGGACACGGACGTTCCGGCCGGCGATATCGGTGTCGGCGGTCGTGAAATCGGCTTTCTGTTCGGTCAGTACAAGCGCCTGCGGAACGAATTCACCGGCGTCCTCACCGGCAAGGGGCTGAACTGGGGCGGTTCGCTGATCCGGCCCGAGGCGACCGGCTACGGCGCCGTGTATTTTGCGTCCGAGATGCTCGCGACGCGCAGACAGACGCTGGAGGGGAAAGTGTGCCTCGTCTCGGGCAGCGGGAATGTGGCGCAATACACGGTCGAGAAGCTGCTGCAGCTTGGCGCCAAGCCGGTGACGCTGTCGGACTCGAACGGCTACATCTACGACGAGGAAGGCATCACGCGCGAAAAGCTGGATTTCGTGATGGCGCTGAAGAACGTCCGCCGCGGCCGGATTTGCGAATACGCCGATCGCTTCAAGGGCGCCGTGTTCACGCCGGTCGACCCGCGTGCGGATCAGAATCCGCTCTGGGATCATCCGGCGCAGTGCGCGTTTCCGAGCGCGACGCAGAACGAGGTGAACGCGAACGATGCGGCGAACCTGCTGCGCAACGGTGTCTTCGTGGTCTCCGAGGGCGCGAACATGCCCACCGTGCTCGACGGCGTGCGCCAGTTTCTCGATGCCGGGATCCTGTACGGGCCCGCCAAGGCCGCCAACGCGGGGGGTGTCGCGACGTCGGGCCTCGAGATGTCGCAGAACAGCATGCGGCTCTCGTGGACGCGCGAGGAAGTCGACGATCGGCTGCACAAAATTATGAAGGCGATTCACGCCAGCTGCCGCGAAACCGCGGAGACGTTCGGCACGGCGGGCAATTACGTGAACGGCGCGAACATCGCCGGCTTTCTCAAAGTCGCCGACGCGATGATGGACCAGGGACTGGTGTGAATACTGAGATTGTTGATTGCTGATTGCTGATTGCTGATTGCTGATTGCTATTGCTGATTCCCGATTCGTTCCCAACCGTAATCACCAATCACCGTCACCAATCAGCAATCATCAATCACCAATCAGCAATCTCACAAACCATGAGGCTCTCGAGGTTTTCCGACCTGGCGCGGTTCCGCGTCCACGACATCCTGCTCGTCTCGAGCCTGTACGATTCGTTCATCCTCGCGGAGGACGGGGAGCTGCAGGAGGTGATCCTCAAGGAGTTCCTCGATCTCAACGTGCGCCACACCCCCGGCATCACCCACGTCTCCACCGCCGACGAGGCGATGGCGCTCGCCGCCGATCGCGGCCGCTGCAACCTGGTCATCGCCTCGAGCTATCTCGGAGAGGTGTCGGCGCGGGCGCTGGCCGACCGCCTGCGCGATGCAGGCATCGAGACCCCGGTCGTCGCGCTGGCGTACGACGTTCGCGAAGTGGCGCAGCTCGTCGAGCCGTCCGGCCCGTCGCCGCTCGATCGCGTCTTCCTGTGGCAGGGCGACGTCCGTCTCGTGCCGGCCATCGTCAAGTACGTCGAGGATCGGTGGAATGTCGTGCACGACACCGGGACGTTCGGCGTGCAGGCGATCCTGGTGATCGAGGACAACGTCCGCTACTACTCGTCGTTCCTCCCCACGATCTATGCCGAGCTCATGCATCATGCGCACAGCCTCGTGCCGGAGGGCGTGAACCTCTCGCACAAGCTGATGCGCATGCAGGCGCAGCCCAAGATCCTGCTCTGCGGCTCGTACGAAGAAGCGTGGCAGTACTTCACCGATTACGAAGAGCATATCCTCGGCGTGATTTCCGACATCGAGTTTCCGCGCGGCGGCCGCATTGCGAGAGACGCCGGACTCGATTTCGCTCAGCGCGTGCGCGCACGCCAGCCGGATGTGCCGGTCATGCTGCAGTCGAGCCGCGTCGAAAACCAGGCCCTGGCGCGCTCGGTCGGCGCCTCGTTTCTGGTCAAGAACTCGCCGACGCTGCTGCAGCAGCTCCGGCAGTTCATGGTCGAGCACCTCGGGTTCGGCGACTTCGTGTTCCGGATGCCGGACGGCCGCGAAGTCGGCCGCGCGCGCGATCTGCGCGAGCTCGAGGACCGGCTCGCGGCACTGCCGGTCGAAAGCGTGGCCTACCACGCCGAACGCAACCATTTTTCCCGCTGGTTCAAAGCGCGCACCGAGTTCGCGCTGGCGTACGAGCTGCGGCCGCGCAAGGTCTCCGACTTCGACACCGTCGAAGGTCTTCGCCGCGAAGTGCTGCGCGCCATCCGCGAGTACCGCGACGAGACTCACCGCGGCGTGATTGTCGACTTCGATCGCGCCACGTTCAATCCGGAAACGCCGTTCTGCCGCATCGGGGGCGGCTCGCTCGGAGGGAAGGCGCGCGGCCTCGCCTTCATCGACGTCCTCCTCCGCGGCTCGCGCATGGCCGAACGGTTTCCTGACGTCCGCATCGGTGTGCCGCCCGTCGTCGTTGTCGGGACCGAGGTGTTCGATGATTTTCTCGAGCGCAACCGCCTCCGCGGCTTCGCGCTCGACAGCAGCGATCCCGATGAGATCGAGAACCGCTTTGTCGCAGCCGAGCTGTCCGCCGACATCTCGGGTGACCTGGCCGCCCTGCTGTCGACGATGCGGCATCCGCTCGCGGTGCGGTCGTCGAGCCTGCTCGAAGACTCGCAGTATCAGCCGTTCGCCGGCATCTACGACACGTTCATGCTGCCCAATGACCATCCGCGGGCCGACGTGCGGCTGCGGCAGCTGCTGACCGCGATTAAACGCGTCTACGCCTCGACATTCAGCCCCGCCGCGAAGCGCTATTTCACCGACGGGCCGTACCGGCTCGAGGAAGAGAAAATGGCCGTCGTGCTCCAGCGCATTGTCGGCGGGGCCTTCGGAACGCGGTTCTATCCCAATTTCGCCGGCGTGGCGCGGTCGCACAATTTCTATCCGTTGCCGCCGATGCGGTCGGAAGACGGCATCGCAGCGGTCGCGCTCGGACATGGCGAGACGGTTGTCGCCGGCGAGCCGTGCTTCCGCTTCTGCCCGCGCTATCCGCGGCACATCGTGCAGTTTTCGTCCGTGGCCGACACCCTGGCGAACGCGCAGCGTCAGTTCTGCGCGCTGGAGCTCGGTCGCACCGACAGCGTCGGCCGCTTTTCACCGGCGCGGTTCGATCTGACGGCGGCCGAGGAAGACGGCACCCTGGGCCTGGTGGGTTCGACATACTCGCCTGAGAACGACGTCGTCTACGACGGCGTCTCACGCGCGGGCGTCAGGCTCGTGACCTTCGCACCCGTACTCAAACACGGGCTCTTCCCGCTCGCAGAGATCGTCGACGCCCTCCTCGAGCTCGGCGTCCGGGGCACGAGCGGACCGGTGGAGATCGAGTTCGCCGTGCACTGCCCGCCGCGTGAGCGGGCGGAGTTCGGTGTGCTGCAGCTGCGGCCGCTCGGCCGCGTACGGCAGGGATCCGATCCCGAGCTTCCCGCAGCGGCCCGCGACGCAGTCATGTGCGAGAGCGGCAGCGTGCTCGGCCACGGGACGATCGACGACATCCGTGACGTGGTGGTGGCCGACGTGCACGGATTCGACCGGATGCGGACACGCGACATCGCACAGGCGGTCGCCCGCTTCAATGCCGAGTTGAGTGCCACCCGGCGACCCTATCTGCTGATCGGGGCAGGTCGATGGGGCTCGGCCGACCCGCTGCTCGGGATCCCGGTCACGTGGGATCAGATTGCCGGCGCGCGCGCGATCGTGGAAGCCGGCTTCGCCGATTTCAAGGTGACGCCGTCTCAGGGGAGCCACTTCTTCCAGAACCTGGCGGCGGGAAACATCGGCTACTTCACCGTGAACCCGGAGTCCGGAGACGGCTTTGTCGACTGGGAGTGGCTGGCGGCGCAGCCGGCGGAAGCGGAAACCGAGTTCGTCCGTCACCTGCGATTCGATGCACCCGTCGTGGTGATGATTAATGGCAAGTCCCATACCGGACGCGTCATGAAGCCGTCCTCATAGTCCTTGGTCATTAGTCATTGGTCATCGGTCGGCCTCGAGTCACCCGAATCGCAGGTCACGACCAACGACGAATGACTATCAGGTCAGGCGTACATCCCGCGCATCTTGGTGACCGTGGCGACGCGATTGATCGCCACGACATAGGCGGCGGTCCGCATGTCGACGTTGTATTTGAGCGCCGTCTGCAGGACGTCCTGAAACGCCTCGCACATCTTGCGCTCGAGGCGCTCGTTCACTTCCTGCTCGGTCCAGAAGTAGCCGTACCGGTCCTGCACCCATTCGAAATATGAGGTGGTGACGCCACTGCTGTTGGCCAGGATGTCGGGCACGATGAAGACGCCGCGCTCGTGCAGATGACGGTGTGCATCGGGCGTGGTCGGGCCGTTCGCGCCCTCGATGATGATCTTGGCGCGGATGGTGGAGGCGTTCGCCATCGTGATCTGGTTTTCGAGCGCCGCCGGGATCAGGACGTCGACGTCCAGACCGAACAACTCGTCGTTCGCGAGCGGTTCGCCCCCGCTGAAGCCGTCGACCGTCTTGTGCTGCTGCACGTGCGCGAGCAGCTCCTGGATGTCGATGCCGTTCGGGTGGTAGACGCCGCCCTTCCAATCGGTGACGCCGACGATGCGCGCGCCCTGCCGGGAGAGCAGATCCGCCGAGATCGATCCGACATTGCCGAATCCCTGGATGGCGATGCGCGCGCCCTTGACGTCGATACCGACATGCCGCGCCGCTTCCCGCGTCGCAATCATCACGCCGCGGCCCGTCGCCTCGCGGCGTCCGAGCGATCCGCCGAGCTCCAGCGGCTTGCCGGTGACGACCGACGTGGTCGTGTGCCCGACGTGCATGGAGTAGGTATCCATCACCCAGGCCATGATCTGCTCGTTGGTGTTGACGTCAGGCGCGGGGACATCCTTTTCCGGTCCGATCGCGTCGACGATTTCCGCCACGTAGCGGCGCGTCAGCGCCTCGAGCTCGCGCCGCGACATCTTGTTCGGATCGCAGATGATGCCGCCCTTGCCGCCGCCGAACGGGATGTGCGCGACGGCGCACTTCCACGTCATCCAGGCAGCCAGCGCCGTCACTTCGTCGAGCGTGACATCGGGGTGGTAGCGAATGCCGCCTTTGGCGGGACCGAGCGTGATGTTGTACTGGACGCGGAAACCGGTGAAGACCTCAATCTCGCCGTTGTCCATCTGCACCGGGCAGGACACGACGATCTGTCGCTTGGGGCTGGTGAGAATCTTCCAGACGCCGGGGTCGAGCTTCAGCAGCCGGGCGGCGACGTTGAATTCCTGGAGCATCGCTCCGAACGTCGATCCATGTCCCGGCAGTTCGTCGCCGCGCGGGACGGCGGCCGCGGCGGTACGCGTGGCCATCAACCGGCCAGCGTACCGTCAGAACTTTGAGCAAGTCAACTTGCTTCATGACCGAGCGGTACGAACCGGCGTAGCTGCGCCGTCGCCCGTAGCTGCGCCGTCGCCCGCAGAGTCTGCACCGGTGCGGTCAACGCACGACCGGAAGATAGAAGATCGCAGAACCGGTCGCCGCGGTGTGATGACTCGTGAGCGCGAGCCCGGCATGGACATCAATGCCCATCGTCACGGTAATGCTGCCCAGCGTTCTCCAGGTGCTGTTATCTGTCGACCACTCGCCGGTGAAGGTGTTCGTGCTGCGCCTGAGGCGAAGCCACACGGGCGCCACGCCGGCCACCTGCGCGAGCGACGCGCTGGGTCCGCCCGACGTCGATCGGTATTGCATCGCAATCCCCCGGCCTGGCGTCACGAACAGACTGACGTGCGGCGAATTGGCCGTAAGGCTGCTGCGGAACATCACCCCGGCCTTGGCCCACGGATAGGTGTTCTCGACGGTCTGGACTTGCGTCGAGATCGTCCCGTTGCCGTCCCACGGCGCGTGCATGAAGGTGAACTGATCGGACGTGCCCCAGATGTCGGCGCCGCGATTGGTGAGCGTGAACGTACTGCCAACGCCGCTGATTGTGGCCGATCCGATCGTCGATCCGAGAAGGGTCGTCGTCCAGTTCGGGAACTGCGTGACCGAAACGTTCGAGAAGCTGGCGCTCGCGATCGTGCCGTCGAAATGGCTGGTCACCGCCAGTCCGGTGTACGCGACAGGTCCGGCAAACGTCTGTTCACCCAGCTTGATCCAGCTGTCGCTCGCGTTCTTCTTGTAGTACGCGAGCACGCGGCTTCCTCCCCGGCTCCCGAGACGCAGCCAGACGGGTGCCGTCACCAGCGGTGCTGTCGTGCTGATACTGGTGCCGTTTGCCGTCAGGCGGCGCTGGAACGAAACGCCCTTGCCCGGGGTAATGAAGATCGACGCGTGAGGAGAGCCTGCATCCAGCCCTCCTCTGAGCATGACACCGGCCTTCGTCCACGCGTTCACGTTCTGCACGCTGTCGACTCGAGCGATCAGGTCCACGTCTGCTGTGAAGAGTCGATACACATAATGAAATTCGTCGGCGGTACCCCAGATATCGGCACCGCTGCCGTTCACAGTGAAGACAACGCCGTCTGCAGATGAGGCGCTGCCCGGGACGCCAACCGCTCCGACATCTAGCTGACGCCACGGAAAGGGCAGCGAACCGGGGCGGATGCTGAATCGGCCGGAGACACCGCTGGCTCGCACGTTGCCATCCACCGTCACGATCGAGATGAACACCTGGTCCGAGTCCGGACCCGGATTTTGCCAGAGGCACTGCGCGGCCGAGACCAGCGTGTTCCGGCAGTCGACGATTTCCGTCCACGTCGTTCCGCCATCGATCGTGTAATTGACGCGCAGATGTTCGGGACCCACTTCCGGCGGTGCAGTCCAGCGGATCGTGTACGGCTGTCCCCGGTCCACGACCGCATCGGCGGCCGGCGCGGTGATGGTGATCGTTCCGCCGCCCGTATCACCGATGACAGTCACCTGCACCGAGTCGGAACCCTGGTGGCCATGCCCGTCATTGACAGTGACGGTGAACACATGGGTGCCGGGGAGCAGCCCGCTCAGGCATACGCTCGGCACACCATCTATCACATTGCCGTGTTCATCCGTCCACTGCCAGGTGAGCATGTCCTGGTCGGAGTCCGCAGCTTTGGCCACCAGCAGGCCTTCGCTGGTATTCATCAGCGTCCGGTCCGGGCCCGCATTGACCGTCGGCGGCCAGTTCGGATCCGTCGGAACATTGAGGAGCAACACGCCCCATGACGCGATCAGGTCCGTGGCTCCGTCGCGATTCAGGTCCGATGTGTTCAGCGTTCTCACCGTGTTTCTGAGCTTGCCGTCGCCCGGATCGCTACTCTGGCTGCCGAGGGAGAAAGACTGCGCGGCCCCGAACGTGCCGGTTCCCGTGCCGGGCAGCACCGAAACAGCGTCCCAGGTCCTGAGCGCGTACGTGCAGTCGTCGCGGACCATCGATGAACGGTTGCCGGTGGCGATATCGATGATGCCGTCGCGGGTGAAGTCTCCGACGACAACCTGCCAGGCACCTGGTGCGACCTCGTACCGAACCGGTGTATCGAAGGTGCCGTCTCCATGCCCGAGAAGGACCTCGGCGTGGCCTTCGTCGCTGAAAAAGTCGAGTTGCCCGCCGTTTGCTGTGGCGACCACGAGGTCGATCTGGCCGTCGCCGTTGAGGTCGTGGGCCGTCACGTCGTTGGCCGAGCCCCCGACGGTCACGTCCGCCCCTGTGAAGAGGAGCGCACCCTGGTTGAGGAATATCGAAATGGTGAACCTGTAGTGATTTGCGACCACGAGATCCGGTCTCGCGTCGCCGTTCAGGTCCGTCATGATCGCGTCATGCGGAAACTCGTTGGTGGTCAACGAAACAGGTGTCGCGAACGTGAAATCGCCGTTGCCCGGGTACACACGCGCCAGGGTCGGCTCGGCGCCGACGACGAGATCGCGCTTGCCGTCGCCGTCGAGATCGCCGCTGACCGCGAAGGTGACGTATTGGAGCGTCTCGACCAGTCGCGCGCTGCCGAACGTTCCGTTACCGTTGCCCGGCAGTATCGAGACGGCCGTATTCCGTTCGGTCGCCACGACCAGATCAATCCGGCTGTCTGCGTTGAAGTCGGCTGCCGCGAGAACGTGTCCCGCGAAACTGGTCACGATGGGCGCGCTGAATCCCCCGCCGCCATTGCCGATCACCGCGAGCACGCGGCCGGTGCCTCCCATGAAATTCGGCTTTTCGCTGCCCGCCAGATCCGTGATGCCGTCCCCATTGAAGTCTCCTGGCCAGACGTCCTGCCACAGACTCGCGTTCCGGACGATATTGACCGTCGCCTGCGGCGAGGGCTGCGCGAGGCCGACGCGATCGCCGATCGTGGTGGCCGCCGCCACAAAAAGGGCAAGGGCCAGGAGCTTCTGGGAACTTTCGCGGTACATGATGGCTGAACTCCGTGTAAAAGCCGGGCCGATCCTTGCGTGTGGCGCGTCGCACTGCGTGATTCGTGCCCGCCGCTATAATTGGCAGGTATGAAGACGGCGGCTGAAACCGAGAAGCAGCGATGGGATCGCGAAACCGTGGCCCCGGCGCTGGCACGGTCGCCGGAGCGGTCCGAGCGGTTCACCACGATTTCGGGGCGCCCGATCGAACGCCTGTACACGTCCGAGGATCTCGACGGTATCGACGCGGCGCGTGACATCGGGCTGCCGGGTGAGTTTCCCTATACACGCGGCATCCATCCCACCGGGTATCGCGGCAAGCTGTGGACGATGCGCCAGTTTGCCGGGTTCGGTACGCCCGAAGAGACAAACGAGCGCTACCAGACGCTGCTCCGCGCCGGCGGAACCGGGCTGAGCGTGGCGTTCGACCTGCCGACCCTGATGGGCCGCGATCCGGATCACGAACTGTCGCTCGGTGAAGTAGGGAAATGCGGCGTCAATGTGACGTCGCTGGCCGACATGGAGGCGCTGTTCGACGGCATCCGGCTCGGCGACATCACGACCTCGATGACGATCAACTCGCCGGCGGCGATGATTTTCGCCATGTATCTCGTCGTCGCCGAGAAGCAGGGCGCAGACTGGAAGCGGCTGTCGGGGACGATCCAGAACGACATCCTCAAGGAATTCATCGCGCAGAAGGAATACATCTTTCCGCCCCGCCCGTCGATGCGGATCATCACCGACATTTTCGCGTTCTGCTCGCAGGAAGTGCCGCGCTGGAACACGATTTCGGTCAGCGGATACCACATCCGCGAGGCGGGCGCGACCGCGCTGCAGGAGCTGGCGTTCACGCTGCGCGACGGGCTCGAATACGTCCAGTACGGCGTTGATGCCGGCCTCGATGTGGACGACTTCGTCCCTCGCATTTCGTTCTTCTTCAACGCGCACAGCGATTTCTTCGAGGAGATCGCGAAGTATCGCGCGGCGCGGAAGCTCTGGGCGCAGGCGATGCGCGAACGCTTCGGCGCGAAGAGCGAGCGCTCGTGGAAGCTGCGCTTTCACAGCCAGACCGCCGGGGTGTCCCTGACGGCGCAGCAGCCGTACAACAACGTCGTGCGAACGGCGCTGCAGGCGCTGTCCGCCGTGCTCGGCGGCACCAACTCCCTGCACACGAATTCACTGGACGAGGCGCTCGCCCTGCCGACGGCCGAGGCGGCGACCCTGGCGCTGCGGACACAGCAGATCATCGCGCACGAGAGCGGCGTCACGAACGTGGTCGATCCGCTGGGCGGGTCCTACTTCGTCGAAAAGCTGACGCGGGAACTGGAAGAGGGCGCGCTCGCCTATTTCGAACAGATCGATAAGATGGGCGGAATGGTGGAAGCGATCGAGCGCGGCTTCCCGCAGAAGGAGATCGCCGAGAGCGCCTACCGCTTCCAGCAGGCCGTTGAACGCCGCGAGAAGACCATCGTCGGCGTCAACGAGTTCGTTCGGGCCGACGAGCCGCCGCTCGAGATTCTCTACATCGACGAAACGGCGTCGGAAAAGCAGATAGCGAAGCTCGAACAGCTGCGAACCGTGCGCGACAACGGCGCGGTGCAGCGGACACTCGACGCCCTCCGTTCGGCGGCGCGCACCAGCGAGAACCTGATGCCGCCGATGCTGCAGGCGGTGCGCGCGTACGCGACCGTCGGCGAGATGTGCGACGCGCTGCGCGAGGTATGGGGAGAGTACGAGGAAGCGCCGGTGATTTGAGATTGCGATTGCGGATTGCGGCAGCTCGAGAAATGACCAATCCACCACGGAGGACGCAGAGGACACGGAGGAACACTCCTGTGCCTTTTCAGGTTAACCTCCGCGTCCTCCGCGTCCTCTGTGGTAGCTCGCTGAATGGCTGAGCCGACATGCGGAAGCTGAGAGTCGTGATCGCGAAGCCGGGTCTCGACGGCCACGACCGCGGAGCAAAGGTGATTGCGCGCGCGCTGCGCGATGCCGGTATGGAGGTCATCTACACCGGCCTGCGCCAGACTCCCGAGCAGATCGCCTCAGCGGCGCTCCAGGAAGACGCCGATGTGATTGGCCTGTCGATCCTCTCCGGCGCGCACAACCACATCGCTCCGCGTCTGATGGACCTGTTGCGGGCCAAGGGCCTCGATGATGTCCTGGTGGTCGTCGGCGGGATCATTCCCGACGTCGACATCCCGAAGCTGAAGGAAATCGGCATCAAAGGCGTCTTCCTGCCGGGCACGCCGATGCAGGAGATCGTCGATTTCATCAACGCCAACTCCCGCGCGCGGGTGTGAATGAATTAGGAATTAGGAATTTGGAATTGTTGACGCTGCGCTGGCTGAGCCCCCGCAGGGGTTGACGAATTAATTCCAGTCCTCATTCCACATTGCGTGCTACAGAACTCTGCGGCTGCCGCCGATAATCCGGACGTGCACACTCTTCTTCTGGCCGACCAGAGCGTCACCATCCGCCGCGTCATCGAGTTGACGTTTGCCGGCCGGGATGTCCGCGTGGTGGCCGTCGATGACGGCAACCAGGCCATCGAACGGCTCGAGGCGGCACCGCCCGACATCGTGCTGGCCGATGCCAGCATGCCTGGCCGGGACGGCTACGAAGTGGCGCGGTATGTCAAGCAGTCGCCGCGCTTGTCTCATATCCCGGTCCTACTGCTGGCCGGGGCGTTTGAGTCGATCGACCGGGACCGAGCCCAGGAGGCGGGCTGCGAGGGGTTTCTGGCGAAACCGTTCGAGCCGCAGCTCGTTGTCAGCCGGGTCCAGGAACTGCTCGGCAGGCCGCGCAGTGTGCCCGCATCCGTCGAAGGCGATGCCGGCGTAGCCGCCCGCGTGGAGGTGCTCGACCAGTATTTCGATCGTCTCGACGCCGCCTTCGCGAACCGGTTGACTGCGTCCGCGGATCCGGTCGCGCCAGATAGCGGACTCGCGAGCGCCGCTCCGCCGCTGAACCAGACCGAAGGCGGGCAGCCTCAGGCAGAGGCGGATTCCGAGGTTGGTGCGACCATGGATTCGGCTGTCCCCGCACCGCCGCCGCCAGGCCCCGCTTACCCAGGACTCGCTGATGCGTTCGCGGCTCTGCTCGCCGCGGATCAGCGCCAGCAGGAATCGCCTGCCGACGCTTCGTCCGGCCGGCCTGCGGACGATCTCGTCGAACACGTCACGCGCCGCGTCCTCGCCCACCTCTCCGAGAACGTCGTCCGTGAGACGGTGACCGCTATCGTCACCGAAGTCGCCGAGCGCCTCGTCCGCGAAGAGATCGAGCGCATCAAAGCCGCCCTCAAGTAGGCCGGTGCTCGCGCGCCGCCGCTAGGCTTAGGCTAGGCATCAACACCAGGCACACCAAGGACACAGAGCCGGAAACGAGATCAACGCCGAAACCGCGGAACTCGCAGAGCCATCACGTTCCGCGTGCGCCGCGAGCTCTGCGTTGATCGTCCGTGTGCTGGCCTGGTTTGCGTCCTTTCTGGCTGGCCCTCGATCAACCCACGCCTTTCTGTGTACGATCCCCGGATGCGACTGCCTGAAAAGCCTGCGCTCGAGGGGCTTGAGCCAAAGTGGATCGCGCGGTGGGAAGCGTCCGGGGTATTCCGGTTCGATCGCTCGCGGCCGCGGGCAGAGGTGTACGCCATCGACACACCGCCGCCCACGGTCAGCGGCTCGCTGCACGTTGGCCACGTCTTCTCCTACACCCACACCGACGTCGTGGCACGGTTTCAGCGGATGCGCGGCAGGGCCGTCTTCTATCCGATGGGATGGGACGATAACGGCCTGCCCACCGAGCGGCGCGTGCAGAATTACTACGGCGTCCGCTGCGATCCGTCGCTGCCCTACGATCCCGCATTCACGCCGCCGGCGCGGCCGGCGAAATCGCCGGTGGCGGTGTCGCGTCCGAACTTCATCGAGCTGTGTGCGCGGTTGACGGCGGAGGACGAGAAGGCGTTCGAGCATCTCTGGAAATTTCTCGGCCTGTCGGTCGACTGGTCGATGACGTACGCCACGATCGACCGGCGCGCGCAGCGCGTGTCGCAGCTCGCATTTCTTCGCCTGTTCGAGCGCGGCCTCGCCTATCAGATCGAGGCGCCAACGTTGTGGGACGTGGACTTCCGGACCGCCGTCGCGCAGGCCGAGCTCGAGGACCGCGACATGGCCGGCGCGTATCACCGCATCAAGTTCGCGTTGGCGCCGGGCGTCAGCCCCGACAGTTTCAGCGCTCCGTTCGTCGAGATCGAGACCACACGGCCGGAGCTCATTCCGGCGTGTGTCGCGCTCGTCGCTCACCCGGACGACGAGCGCTACAAGCCATTGTTCGACAAATCCGTCGTCACGCCGCTGTTCGGCGTCCGGGTGCCGGTCCGCGCGCACCCGCTCGCCGATCCCGCGAAGGGAAGCGGGATCGCGATGATCTGCACCTTCGGGGACATCACCGACGTGACGTGGTGGCGGGAGTTGAGTCTTCCGGTCCGCGCGATCATTCAGCCGGACGGCACCCTGCGCGACGTGACCTGGGGGGTGCCGGGATGGGAATCGACCGACCCCGATCGGGCCGCGCAGTCCTACAGCGAGCTCGCCCGGCTGCCGGCGGCGAAAGCGCGCACGACGGTTGTCGAGCAGCTCCGCGCCTCCGGCGATCTGGTCGGGGAGCCGCGCCCGATCACGCATCCGGTGAAGTTCTACGAAAAGGGCGAGCGGCCGCTCGAAATCGTCACCAGCCGGCAGTGGTTCATCAAGACGATCGAATTCCGGGACGCGCTGATCGCGCGCGGTCGCCAGTTGAAATGGCATCCGCCGTACATGCAGACGCGTTATGAGAACTGGGTGAACGGCCTGAGCGGCGACTGGTGCATCAGCCGGCAGCGGTTCTTCGGCGTGCCGTTTCCGATCTGGTATCCGTTGAGCGAATCCGGACGGATCGAATACGACAAGGCTATTCCTGCCGATGCGGGTCGTCTGCCGGTGGATCCGTCGACCGACGTCCCACCCGGCTATCAGGCCGATCTGCGCGGTACTGCCGGCGGCTTCGCCGGCGACCCAGACGTGATGGACACGTGGGCGACGTCGTCGCTGTCGCCGCAGATCATCAGCGGCTGGGAGGAGGATCCAGACCTCTTCTCGCGCACGTTCCCGCTCGACCTGCGCCCGCAGGCACACGACATCATCCGGACGTGGCTGTTCTCGACGGTCCTGCGTGCGCAGCTGGAGCACGACCTGCTGCCGTGGGAGCACGCAGCCATTTCCGGTTTTGTACTGGATCCCGATCGCAAGAAGATGTCGAAATCGAAAGGCAACGTGGTCACTCCGCTCGCGCTGCTCGAGGAGCATGGCTCCGACGGCGTGCGCTACTGGGCCGCGAGCGGACGGCCGGGCACCGATACCGCGTTCGATCCCAACCAGATGCGCGTCGGCAGGCGGCTGGCGATCAAGGTACTGAACGCGTCGAAGTTTGCGTTGTCGGCGTCGGAGCCGCAGGGCGCCATCACCGCGCCGGTCGATCGCGCGATGATCCGCAGCCTCGCCGGCCTGGTGGCCGACGCCACCGATGCGTTCGAAGGCTACGATTACGCCCGCGCGCTGCAGCGCACCGAGGCCTTTTTCTGGCGCTTCTGCGACGACTACCTCGAGCTGGTGAAAGGGCGGCGCTACGGCGAGCAGGGACCGGCCGGCGCCGGCTCGGCGAATGCGGCGCTGCTGGCGGCGCTGTCGACGCTGCTGCGCCTGTTCGCGCCGTTTCTGCCGTTCGTCACCGAGGAAGTCTGGTCGTGGTGGCGGGACGGCTCCATTCACGTGGCGCGGTGGCCGACGCCTGACGAGCTGCTGTCGCTCGTCGCCGACAAATCAGACGACGCGCGCGCGGCGGACGAACGGGCGTACCAGTGGGCGAGCGAGCTGCTGTTCGAAGTCCGCAAGCAGCGATCGGAGGCGAAACAACCGTTGCGGGTTCCGATTACCCGCGTGGCCGTGAAGGCGTCCGCCGACGTTCTGGCGCTGATGCCCATCGTCGAGGCCGACCTGCGCGCCGCTCTGCGCGTCCAGGCGTTCGCGGTGACGGCGGGCGCGCCGCGCGAGATTCTCGTGGAGGGATACGAGCCGGTACCACAGCCGTGAGGGAACGTCTATGGCGACGCAGCTGGTTCATCTCGATCCGCTCGAGCGGGAGGTGTACCTCGAGATCGTTCGCCGGGCGCTGAACGAAGATGTACGTGACGGCGATATCACGACCGATGCGACGGTGCCGCCGGCGCAGCGCGCCCGCGGCGTGTTCGTCGTGAAGAGCGACTGCGTGCTCGCCGGCCTGGACATCGCCTGCGAGGCCTTCCAGCAGCTCGACCCCGAGGTGCGCGCCGTCGCCACGCGCCACGACGGCGATTTATGCCGAACGGGCGAAGAGATCGCGGAGGTCACCGGCTCGGCGCGCGCCCTGCTGATGGGCGAGCGCACCGCGCTCAACTTTCTTCAACGGCTTTCCGGCATCGCCACGCAGGCCCGGCGGTTCGTCGATGCCAGCGGCGGCCGGATCACGATTCTCGATACCCGCAAGACGACGCCGACGCTGCGCGCACTGGAAAAATATGCCGTCCGCGCGGGCGGGGCGACCAATCACCGCGTCGGGCTGTTCGATGCCGTGCTGATCAAGGAAAACCACATTCACCTTGCCGGTGGCGTCCGGCAGGCGGTCGAACGCTGCCGCGCGCACAACCCGGGGGCAACGATCGAGATCGAAGCCCAGACCGTGCAGGAATTCGAGGAGGCGCTCGCCGCGAACGTCGCCGTGGTGCTTCTCGACAACATGTCCACGTCGGAGATCCGCAGGGCGGTCGCGCTCGCCCGAGGGCGGACCAAGATCGAGATCTCCGGCGGCGTCACGCTCGAACGCCTGCCCGAGCTCGCCGCGACCGGCGCAGATTTCGTCTCCGTGGGCGCCCTCACGCACTCGGCGCCGGCCATCGACATCAGCTTTGAGATCGAGCCGCTCTGACAGCCGCAGCGGCGGTTCCGGCGCAGGTCCGTACCACGGCGTTCTCGAGGGTGCGCGCGGCCGCCTCGGCCGGCTCGGGTCGGCCGTGTTTCATTACCAAACGATCGGGTCGACGAACGACGCGGCAGCGGCTCTCGCCGAGACGCGCGACGCCGAGGGGATCGTGGTCGTGGCCGACGAGCAGACCGCCGGGCGAGGGCGCCGCGGCCATACCTGGTTCTCCCCATCCGGCACCGGGCTGTACGTTTCCGTTGTCCTGACGCCATCCCGGGCGGTGCGCGATGTGCCGCGGGCGATACGGCTGCTGACGCCGGCGGCCGGCGTCGCGCTCGTCGAGGCCATCGATACGGCGGCCGGGCTCGCGGTCGATCTCAAATGGCCGAACGATTTGTACGTGGCGGGCAGGAAGCTCGGAGGGATTCTCGCCGAGGGCGCGTCCAGCGGAATGGCGGTGGATTACGTGATCCTCGGTTATGGCGTCAACGTGGGCGCTGGCGCGTTTCCACCCGACGTCGCCGCACGCGCGACGTCGGTTGAAACCGAGCTCGGCCGCAAAGTCGATCGCGGTCGGTTGTTCGTCGAAACGCTGGCCGCGCTCGCGAAGCGGTACGACGATCTGCTCGCCGGCAACTTCGATGGTATCCTCGACGCCTGGCGTCGACACGCACCAGGCGCGAGCGGCGCCCGCGTGCGATGGCACGACGGGTCAGGCCATCATACCGGGGTGACGGCAGGCATCGATCAAGACGGGGCACTCCTGGTCCGCGCCGGCGGACGGATTGAGCGGATCGTGGCCGGAGAAGTGCTCTGGGAAGGTCTTGGGATGTAGCAGGATGCTGAAAAAGCACGAAAACGCAGAACTCGCAGAGACCGCAGACAGCCTTTGCATATAAATGCTTCTCGCGATTGACGTCGGCAACACCAACATCGTCCTCGGCGTGTTCGACGATGCCACTTTGATCCAGAGCTGGCGGCTGCAGACCCTTCGCGAGCGGACCTCCGACGAGCTTGGGCTCCTGGTTGACGGCCTTTTCGCCCACAGTCGAATCGAGCGGCTCCAGATCAGGGGCATCATTCTCGGATCGGTGGTGCCGCCTCTCACGCCGACGGTCAAAGCGATGGCGAACCGGTACTTCGGCGTCCCGGCTTTGACGATCGAGCCAGGTCTCGACACCGGCATGCCCATCCTCTATGAAAACCCGGCGGAGGTCGGCGCCGACCGCATCGTCAATAGCATCGCGGCGTTCGAACGGTTCGGCCGCAATGCACGCCGCCCGCTGATTGTGGTTGATTTCGGTACGGCGACAACACTCGACGCGATTACGGCGAAGGGCGAGTACCTGGGCGGCGCCATCTGCCCGGGCGTTCAGATCTCGGCTGATGCGCTCTTTCAGCGCGCCGCGCGCCTTCCGCGCATCGATGTCCGCAAACCGCCGCGGATCGTCGGGCGGACGACCGTCGGTGCGATGGAGTCTGGCCTCTTTTACGGCTATGTCGGAATGGTGGAGGGCCTGGTCCGTCGAATGGGCGACGAGCTTGGAGGGGATGCCTTGTGTGTGGCCACCGGCGGACTGGCTGACGTGATTGCACCGGAAACGCCGCTCATCGATCATGTCGATCCGGACCTGACGCTTCACGGCCTCCGGATTGTCTGGGAACGCAATCAGCGATCAACCGCGAGCTGAAAGCCAAAAGCCAGTGCCCACAGCCCAAAGCCAGGAACGAACCGCCGGTGCAGGTCGCTGACTTCTGCCGTGAGATCGAGTCCTATCTGTGCCGCAAAAATGACGGTCATCTGATTCGCGTGACCGGGCCGTCGTTCGATCTGGTTGCCGGCTGGGCGAAACGGGGGATTCCGATCAGGGTGGCGTTCAAGGGCATCGATCGCTCTTTCGAACGCTACTATCGCAAGGGTCCGCGTCGGCGGCCGGTGAAGATCGATTTCTGCGAGGCGGACGTCCTGGACATGTTTGACGAATGGCAGCGCGCTACGGGTGTAACGGTGCCGTCGGAGCCTGACGCTCCGGATGGCGGCAAAGGCGACACCGAGCCACGGCTCTCATCGCTGCCGAAGCACCTCGAGCGCGTCGTCCTCCGGCTCACCTCCGCGCGGACGAGCGGACGGCTCGATGCCGGGTTCGACGTGCTCATCGACCGGGCGTCCGCGGAGCTCGATGCCGCGCGAACGCCGGGGCACGGGCTGCGGGGGGAAGCGCGGCAGGCGCTGCTCGATCGGCTTGAGCAGCTCGATGCACAGCTCCTGCAGCAAGCCCACACGTTGCTCGACGATGAGTCGCGCGCGAGGCTGGCGCGGGAGGCCGAAGAAGATCTGGCTCCGTTTCGCAGCGGCATGACCGCCGACGCGCTCGCACGTGCGCGCCGGGCCGCGATCAATCGGCTCGTCCGGGAGCATTACAACCTGCCGGTGGTTGCGTACAGGCAAGGGTGAAGCGCCGTTGAGCAATCGCTTCTTCTTGATGTAGTACGGACCTTCAGGTCCGGGGTCCCCACGGCGCGGACTGTGCGCCGTGGGTGGAGATCCGCCCGGCACGGCAGCCCTGAAGGTCCGGCCCGACACGGCAGGCCTGACCACCTCCGCCAAGGCTACGGTGGTCCGCCGTAGCTTCAGCGAAGGCGGAAGGCCTGCACTACAACCAAGCATGCTGGTCCCGGGACAAGTTCTCTCACTTTCGATTGAAAAGCCGGCGGCGGGCGGCCGGATGATCGCACGCATGGACGGGCAGATCGTGCTCGTCGCGGGCGCGATTCCGGGCGAGCAGGTCCGCGCGCGGATCGAGCGGATCGGAAAGGGCGTCGCGTTTGCGGAGACTATTGCGGCCGACGAGCCGTCGCCGGACCGGCGTGATGCGTTCCCCGACCCGCTCTGCGGCGGCTGCCTCTTCAGCCACATGGCGTACACGCGGCAGCTGGAAATCAAAAGTCAAGTGATTGCGGACGCGTTCGCCCGGATCGCTCGTCTGTCTCTGCCTGCGCCTGTTCCGGTCGCCCCGTCACCCGAAGAGGCCTACCGCATGCGTGCCCGGCTGCACGTTCGCGGCTCGCGTGCCGGCTTTTTTCGAGAAGGGTCGCATGCCATCTGCGATCCACGCCAGACACGTCAGCTGCTGCCGTCCACCTGCGACGCGCTCGAACGGTTTGCGGGGGCCCTGCAGTCGCTCGGTGTCTCCGCCGTGCGCGAGATCGAGATCGCCGAGAACGTCGATGCGTCCGCGCGCGCGTTTGCGCTCGATCTCTCTGCAGCCGTCGACAGTCGCAAACTGGAACAGCTCGCCGCAACGGAGGGGATTACCGGCCTCGCCACCGCATTCGGCGCTTGCGGCGACCCGCACGTGTCGGATCAGATCCACCTGGGGGACGGCCGCCGGGTCACACTCCGGCGCCATGTCGCGTCATTTTTCCAGGGCAACCGCTACCTTCTCGCCGACTTCGTCCGGCACGTGATCAACCAGGTGCCCGAACGGGCCGAGCTGATCGATCTCTACGCCGGGGTCGGCTTGTTTTCGATCTGCGCCGCCGCAGCGCGCGGGGCGCGCGCGACGGCCGTTGAAGGGGATCGCACTGCCGCCGGCGATCTTGTCGCCAACGCCGCTGCGTCCGAAACCGCCGTAGCACCCGTCCATCAGCCGGTCGAGGACTTTGTCGGTGGCGCGTCTGCCGCCGCGGTTCGACCGCGCGCACCCTGCGCATTGACAGTTGTCGTCGATCCCCCACGCACCGGTCTGTCAGCGGTCGCTGCGGAGGGCGTTCTGAGGATCCGCCCCGACCGCATCATCTATGTCTCGTGCGATGGCGCGACGCTGGCCCGCGATGCGCGGAAAATCGTGGATGGGGGATATACGATTGGACGGGCCGACGCATTCGATCTGTTTCCGAACACGCCGCACACCGAAATCATCGTGGTGTTTGATATGACGGCGTGATCGTTAGCGGGAAGCGGCTTTCGCCGCGGCGAGAAACCCCTCAAAGAGGGACCGGAATTCGCCGGTGCGCCAGAAATTCTCGGGGTGCCATTGGACCCCCAGGCAGAACTCCGTCGCGCTGTCCTCGATGGCTTCGATGACGCCGTCGGGGGCGGTCGCCGATACCTTGAACCCGTCGGCGACTGTTTTCACCGCCTGGTGATGACGGCTGTTCACTTCACAGGCATCGTCGCTCAGCCGTTCCCGCATGAGGTTGGAGAGCAATGAGCCTTTTTCGAGCCAGACCTCGTGCGCCAGCGTGTACGGCTCGTTCGGCGGCACCTTCAACGCGTGAGTGAGCGCACCATGGATCTGTGAGGGGATGTCCTGGACGAGCGTGCCGCCGAACGCGACGTTCAGCACCTGAATGCCCCGGCAGATCGCAAAAATCGGCATTCGCCGCTCGCGCGCCGCCTTGACCAGCGCGAGCTCGAATTCATCGCGGCCCGGTTCCGCCTCGACAACGGCAGGATGCGGCGCCTCGCCGTACCGGGTGGGCGTGATGTCGTCGCCGCCCGTCAGCAGCAGTCCGTCGATCTCCGCGAGCGCGTCGTCGATCCCCATCGTCGCGTCGACGATGCGCACCTCCCCGCCGACGTGGAGAATCGACTGTTTGTAGTCCTCGAGCTTCCGGCACGAGGTGATTCCGATGAGCGGCATATTCGTAGGCCTTTATCACTCCGAAAGGCAAAAGGGACACCCAAGAAGACCCTGGCAGCCACCGGGCAGTGTATTGCTGCTTCCTTTTGAGTGAGTCAGCTGTGCAATGGTGCTACATACGTGCTGGAACTTCAATCCCCATCAATTCGAGCGACCGAGTGAGCTGATCGCGGTAATACGCGACGCCGGCTGCGCGCCACCGCTTGCGGTCCGGACGTTCCTCGTTGAGGATGGAATACCGGTGGTAGAAGGCGTTGAACGTCTGTGCGAGGCCAAATGCATACTTCGCGAGAATCGAGAATTCGAGCGATCGGACCACCTGATCGACGACGTCATCGAGGCGGGCAGCTTCGAACACGACGGCCCAGAGATCGGCGTGGGCCTCTCGGGCTGACTGATCGACTTCATTGCCGGCCAGAATCTCGCCTGCCGGGATCCCATCGAGCGCACGAATAACATCAGCCTCTGAGAGCCCATCGCGTTCCTTCAGCTTGTGAAAGATGTTGTTGGCTCGAACGACAGCATACTGCAGGTAGGGACCCGTTTCGCCCTCGAAGCTCAGCGCTTCCTCTATATCGAAAACAATCAGTTTCCCCCGTGAAAATTTGAGCATGAAATACCGGATGGCCGCTACCGCAATCTGGGCCGCCACACGCTGGCGTTCGCCCGCCGACAGCGCCGGGTTGCGTTTTTCCACTTCGGCGGAGGCCTTCTCAGTCAAAAGATCGAGCAAATCGTCGATTTTGACGCCAAGGCCCTTTCGTCCCGAGACTTCGACGAACGGCTTTCTCGCTTCGTCCGCGGGCACCTCGTAGCCGAGCTCGCGGGCCGTGGCGTGCGACAAGGCGACCATTTCATACGAAAAGTGAATCGAGCTCTCGGCTTCCCGCGCGTGGCCGAGCGTGCGCAGCGCCTGACTGAGCAGCGCTTGCAGATACATCTGCCGCGAGTCGATGACGTTGTAAATCCGCGAGGCGTGGCCGAAGGGCGGCGCGGCCGGATCAGTGTGCTCCGACGTCGTGGCCCACAGCGGCCGGCCGTCGGGCTGGATCGAGAGCCGGCGATACCGGAAATCGCGTCCGAGCAGCCCGAACTTCCACAGCTGATTGGCGATGTCCTTGCCCACGTAGGTGACGACACCGTTGGAGCGAACGATCACCTTTTCACGGGAGTCCTCGTCGCCGGAATCGGCCTCGCCGCCTTCGGTCGTTCCGCCGCCTTCGTCGATCCGCATGACCCAGCATCCCGCCAGCTTGCCTTCGGTCTGCAGAAACACTGCGCCGGTTCCTTTCAGAATCTCAAAGGCGCGCGCCCAGAATTGGAGCCGCAGGATATCGCCTTCGTACGTCAACAGGTCGTACGCGACGTTGAGCCTGGCCATCGTCGCCAGGTGGGCACGTACGATCCGATCGACGATCAGCGCGCCCATCGCCGACGTCTCGTTGCCGCCGTGCTCGAGATCGTGCAGCGCCGCGGCGCGCACCGCCTGGCGACTGCGGTCCTCTTCGTACCATTCGGTCACGCGCGAATAGAGGTCCCAGCAGTAGTAGTCGAACCGCGTCGTCTCGGCGGTCTGCCGCACCTCCTCAATCGACTTGTGTTCGAGCTCGCGGAAGCCGACGATGACGTCGGCGACCTGCACGCCGGTATCGTCGATGTAGTTCTGGATTTCGACCGGCGTGCCCCGGAACCGCAGCACGCGGACGAGTGTGTCGCCGAGCGCCGCGTTTCTGAGATGGCCGACGTGGGCCGCCTTGTTCGGATTGATGGCCGTGTGCTCGACGATTATCTTCTCCGCCGCGGCAGAGGGAGGCTGCACTTTCCGCCGCAGGCGGTCGATAAGAAATGAGGGCCGATCGAGGTAGAGGTTGAGGTATCCGTTCGGCGCTGCGACAACACGTGCAATTCCGGGAAGCTGTCCCAGGGACGCAGCCAAATCCTGGGCGATCGCACGGGGCGCTTTGCGGAGCGGCCGAGCGAGCTGAAACGCGACCGCCACGGCCAGATCGCCGAGCGTGCGGGTCGGCGGCACCTCGACGGCAAACGCCGGGACGTCGGCGATCCCGAACTGCCGGCGGATCGCGTCGCCGATGGCTTCGTGCACGCGCTGTTGAACGCCCAGAATCATGACGTTGTTCGTTGTCCGATGAAGAAAGCTCGCGTCAGGCCCGTGATACGATCACGATTTGTGATCTTGAACCGGCTCGATTGCTCGGTATTCGGCCGGCGTGTTCACGTTTGCGAGGAGCCTCCCGTCAGGGTCGAACCTGGTCAGCTCGTCTGGCGCGACGATGCGGGTCCGCACGTCGTTCAGCAGATCGATCATTTTAAGGCGTCCGTCCGCGAGGCGCCGCGCAATCGGATCGAGACACGCGCGTGTGTAGACGGCACAGAGAGGATGATATCCGCGATCCGTGCGGGGAACGACCGCATCGGCTTCGCGACTGAAGCCGAACAGGTAGGTGATGAACGCCGCGTTCAAGTAGGGCATGTCGCAGGCCGCGACAAAGAGGGCATCGCCGCTCGCCGCGGTGAGCGCCGCATGCAGGCCGCCCAGCGGTCCGCTGTCCGGCACGATATCAGCGATGCGTCGTGGTGGGCCATTCGGGACCGGAAGCCCTCGCCGGCTCTGCCCGTTTCCGCCGACAATCAAGATATCGTTCGTCACCCGCGACAGCTCCGCAATCTGGCGATCGAGAATCGTCCGCCCTCCGACGACGAGGGTGCCCTTCTCCCGCCCATCGAACCGGGTCGCCCGTCCGCCTGCGAGAATCGCGGCACTGTACACGATCCGTCGATCTTATCGTAGGTATGAGCGAATCGAGCATCGGTCGCGTTCTCGTCGCCAGCCTCCATCAGAGCATTGCCGATCTGCTGCCGACACGCCTCTCGTTTTACGAGAACTGGCTGAACGACAAGGGGCTGCGTGAAGGCACGATTGGCCTGGCGCCGTTATACGCCGTTCTCAGCTTCCTGCGGCAGGAAGGCGACGTCTACGAGATGATTACGACGCGGGCGGGTCAATACGCCGCCGAATGGACCGTGGAGTCGATGCCGCCGTTCCGGCGCGCGGCGCTGAAGGTGGCGCCCATCTGGCTGCGCAGCCGGATGCTGCTGCGGCTCGCCCAGGAGCTCGTGCGGAACTGTTATACGGGCAGCCGTGCCGTCTTCCGCGTACGCGGCGGCCGGATGAGCATGGATCTGCGCGCTTCCATCTTCTGTACGGTGCGGGAGCCGGCATCGCAGCCGTTGTGCGGCTTTTATGCTGCGGCGCTGACGCGCCTGCTCACGCTCTTCGACCTGAACGCGCGCGCCGAAGTCGTGTCGTGCCGCGGCACCGGCAAACCGACCTGTCTGATGAGCATCGCAATGACGAACGGCGGCCGGCACGATACGGGAGCCTCACTGTGATTGCGGCGGCCCTGGCCCTCGCGATGGCAATGAGCGTATCGGGCGCGGTGCCCGATCGCATCCTGGTCATGCCGTTCGAAAACCCGCAGCGCGAGAGTCGTATCGTCTGGCTCGGGGAAGCGGCGGCCGTCCTGCTCACCGACGATCTCACCGCGCTCGGGGCGAACCCGATCACGCGGCTGGAGCGGCAGCAGGCGTTCGAACGGCTGCAGCTGCCTCCCGCGGCGGCGTTGACCGACGCCACAGTCATCCGCGTGGGCCAGCTCGTTGGCGCAGCGCAGGTGATCCTGGGGACGGTCCAGATGGAGGGCGACACGCTGGTCGTGCGGGCGAGAACCGTGGCGCTCGATTCGGGCCGGGTCAAGACCGACCTGACCCTGCGCGGTCGGCTCGAGGAGCTGTTTCCAATCTTCGAGCGGGTTGCCCGGCAGATCTCGCCGTCGCCGAAGCCGACCGAGGAGATCGAGCGGCAGCATCCGCCGCTCGCCGTTTTCGAGAATTTCATCAAGGGACTGCTCGCCGAAACGCCGGAGACGGCCGTGAGGTACCTGAACGCGGCGTTGAAGCTCGAGTCGACGTTCGACCGCGCGCGCCTGGCCTTGTGGAACGTCTACGCCGAGCAGGGGGAGCACGAGAAGGCGCTCGCGGCGGTCGCGACTGTGGCCGAGAGCTCGACCTGGGCGCGCCGCGCGCGGTTCCTGGCTGGCGTCTCGCAGCTCAATCTGAAGCAGAACGATGACGCGCTCGCGACGTTTCAGAGGCTGGCGGACGCGCGGCCCACGCCAACGGTCCTCAACAACGCCGGCGTGTCACAGCTGCGCCGGACGGTTGCTTCTCCTCAGGCGGCCGCGGCACAGGCAGTATCGTTCTTCAAGAAAGCGAAAGAGGCCGATCCGGACGATCCGGACTACCTGTTCAACCTGGGCTACGCGTCGTGGCAGAGCCGGGATACGCAGGCCGCGATTTACTGGCTGCGCGAGACCGTCCGGCGTAATCCGGCCGACGGCGATGCCCATTTCGTGCTGGGTGCAGCCCTCGCCGCCACCGGCAATCTGGCGGAAGCGAGCCGCGAAAAGGAGCTGGCGCGCCGGCTGTCCTCGACGTACCAGGAATGGGAGAAGCGCGTCGCCGCCGAACCGGTGCCGCGAGGGCTCGAGCGCGTCAAGAACGAAGTGGAGCTGCCCCACGCGCAGCGTGTCGAAGCGAAGCTGATTGCGGCGGGACAGCGGGACCAACGGGAGCTCGCGGACTTCTATGTCGATCGGGCGCGCCGCCTGTACCAACGGGAGAACGATCGCGAGGCGACCATCGAACTGAATCACGCCCTGTACCTCTCGCCATATCTCGCCGATGCGCATCTGCTCATGGGCCGAATCCATCTGCGCAACGGGCGCATCCACGAAGCGTCCAATGCGTTCAAGATCGCGATCTGGAGCGAAGAGACCGCCGAGGCCCACGCGGCGCTTGGTGAGACGTACCGCCAGGCGAACGACTTGACGTCGGCGCGTGAAGAGGCGCAGCGCGCACTCGCGCTCGATCCGTCGTTGACCGAGGCCAGGCACCTGCTCGCCCGTCTGGACGGCCGCTAACGTGCTAGAATTACGATGGTTATGGGAGTGCAGGGGCACGACGACGGCTTCCACGAAATTCAGCTGAACGGTAAACAGCTCGTATTTCTTTTCATGGCCGCGACCGTCGTCTCGGTCGTGATCTTTCTATGCGGCGTCCTCGTCGGCCGCGGAGTCCGGGCTGAACGCAGTGTTGCGGACGAGACATCGTCCAGTCCGGTCGCCGATGTACCGGCGCCGCCGCCTGCTCCAGCCCCAGCCGGATCGGATCCCACTGCCGCCGCCCCGCCCGCTCCCGCAGCCGACGACCTCACATACTTCGACCGGCTCGGAAGCCAGAAGGCGCCTGCCGAACAGCTCAAACCTCCGGCCTCGGACAAAAACGACAGGGACAAAGGCGACAAGAAACCTGTCGAACGGCAGGACAAAAAGGCCGCGTCTCCGCCGCCGGCCCCCGCGGTACCGGCTGCGCAGCCGGCCGAACCGACCGGGCAGGGGTACGCGGTGCAGATTGCCGCGTTGAACGTGCGCACGGAGGCAGAGGCCATCGCGAAACGGCTCACCACGAAGGGGTACAGCGCGTACGTGCTCGCCCCTCCTCGCGGCACGCCGGTCGTGTACCGTGTCCGCGTCGGCAAGTTCCCGACGCGGCGTGAAGCGGAATCGATTGCCACCCGGTTGAAGAAAGAAGAGCAGTTCAATCCCTGGATTACGCGATAGGCCTTCGGCTTCGCTCTCGGCTTTGGGCTTTCGGCTGAGGCGGCGATCGTACCCAAGCGTTGCGCCCAGAGCCCAGAGCGAAAGGCAGTAGACTGAGCCTGAGGTGTCGTCGCGTTCTTCTGACTACCTGCTCGCGCTGACGTCTGGCATCCTCCTCGCGCTCAGCTTTCCAAAATTCGGTCATCCCGCGTTCGCGTGGATCGCGTTGACGCCGCTGCTCGTCGCGTTGCACGCGCCGCGCGCCAGAGCCGCGACGACCAGAAGTTTCTCGCTCGGCCTGGTGGCGGGAATCGTCTACTTCACGGGGACGCTGTACTGGATCACGCGCGTCATGGCCGTGTATGGCGATTTGAGCGGCTGGGTGGCGGTGTGCATCAACGGCCTGCTGATCGCGTACCTCGCGCTCTTTCCGGCCGCGTTCGCCGTCATCGTCGGCCGCGCCGTGTCGTCGCTGGGATCGACGTGGCTCATGATGGCGCCGGTCGTCTGGGTCGCAACCGAGCTCGGACGCACCTATCTGCTGACCGGGTTTCCCTGGGTGCTGCTCGGGTACAGCCAGGCGCATGTACTTCCCATTGCGCAGCTCGCGAGCGTCTTCGGCGTGTATGGCGTCTCGATGCTCGTTGCCGCTGTCAGCGCAGCGCTGGCGGTTGCCGCGGTCCAGTTGTTCGCGGCGAGAAACCTTCACACCGTGGGTTTGCGCGACGGGTCGGCCGGGGCCACCGCGGGGAGCCGTCGGGCACTGGCGGCCATTGCGCCGGCGCTGTGCACGTTGTCGATCGTGGTCGCCGTTGCCCTGTGGGGAAGCTGGCGCGTGGCTCGCAGTGGCTGGACACGGGAAGGCGAACGCATCCGCGTCGGTTTGATTCAGGGCAATGTCGAGCAGGGCGAGAAATGGGAAGCGTCGCGCGGGCCCGCGATCTTTCACGACTATCTCCGGATGACACGGCAGGCAATCGGCGAGGGTGCAGAGCTCGTGCTGTGGCCGGAGTCGGCGACTCCGTTCCTTTTCGAAGAGGATCGTGCCGCCGCCGAGGTCGTGCGCTCGCTGGCGAAGCAGGCCCGCGTCCCGATTCTTCTCGGCAGCGATCAGGTCGAGTGGCGCCCCGAGGGCACACGGCGGGTTCCGGAGAAGTACTACAACTCTGCCTTCCTCGTGCAGGCAGACGGCACGATCGGCGGATCGTACCGCAAGATGCACCTCGTGCCGTTTGGCGAGTACGTGCCGCTCAAGAATCTGTTGTTCTTTGCCGGACCGCTCGTCGAGGCGGTCGGACCGTTCTCGGCCGGCATCGATCCCGCGCTCCTGCCGGTCAATGGCCATCACGTCAGCGTCGCGATTTGCTATGAAGTCGTGTACCCGGAGCTGATTCGCCGGTTCGTCCGCCGTGGCAGCGAGCTGTTGACCACGATTACCAACGATGCCTGGTTCGGGAAGACATCGGCGCCACACCAGCATTTCGAGCAGGCGGCGATGCGCGCCATCGAGGAAGGGCGCTACCTGGTGCGATCGGCGAATACCGGTATCACGGGCATCGTGGATCCGTACGGCCGGGTGGTGGGGAAGACCGATATCTTTCAACCGGCCGTGCTGGTCGGCGAAGCGCGCTTTCTGCGCACGTCAACCTTCTACGCGCGCCACGGCGACATTCTCGCGTACGCGTCGCTGGTCGTCACGGCTGCGGCGCTCGCGTTGAACCGCCGGTCGATTAGAATGTGATCAGGTCTGGCTTTCGGCTTTTGGCTCTCGGCCTTGGGCTCTTGGCCGTTGGCTGAAGACTGAAAGCTCTCTAGGCGCGCGCAGCGCGCCCGCGAGGGAGCGGAGCGGGGCGGAGGGGCCCCCGCGAGCGACCGAGCCGGGGTGTGGCAGACCCCCACATAAGGCGCGCGCAGCGCGCCCGCGAGGGAGCGGAGCGGGGCGGAGGGGCCCCGCGAGCGACCGAGCCGGGGTGTGGGGCAGAGCCCCACCTTAGTTGACGCTTTCAAAGGACGTCTATGCCGACAGTCGAAGATCTGATGCGCCGCTACGAGGATCTCAACAGACGCGCTGCCGATCTCCGGAGCTATCTTTGAAGCCGCCCGCCCGCAGGAAGAGCTGAACCGCCTCGAAGCGCGCACCGCCGCGCCCGATTTCTGGAAAGATCAGGCCGAAGCGCAGAAGATCCTGCAACGCCGCCGGCGGCTCGAACAGGATCGCGATCTCGTGCTGTCCCTGCGCCGCAAGAGCGACGACCTGGCGGTGCTCGTCGAATGGGCCGAGGCCGGCGAGGCCGTCGACAGCGAGTTTGCGAACGCGCTCGAGGCGCTGGATCAGGAAGTCCAGGCAGGTGAGATCAAGAAAATGCTCGGTGGCGAGCACGATCGCAAGAATGCCATCGTCACCATCCATCCGGGCGCCGGCGGAACGGAGTCGCAGGACTGGGCGGAAATGCTCCTGCGCATGTACCTGCGGTGGACCGAGCGACGCGGCTTCAAGCGCGAGCTGATCGACTATCAGCCCGCGGAAGAAGCCGGGCTCAAGAGCGTGACGTTCACGGTGAGCGGCGAATACGCCTTCGGCCTGCTGTCGGCGGAAGCGGGCGTTCACCGGCTGGTGCGGATTTCGCCGTTCGACCAGGCGGCGCGGCGCCACACCTCGTTTGCGTCGGTCTACGTCTGGCCGGAGCTGCCGGAAGATGTCGACATCCAGGTCGATGAGAAAGACATTCGCATCGATACATACCGGTCGAGCGGCGCGGGCGGTCAGCACGTCAACGTCACCGATTCCGCGGTCCGCATCACCCATCTGCCCACCGGGCTCGTCGTGTCGTGTCAGAACGAGCGATCGCAGCACCGGAACCGCGATTCGGCGATGCGGGTTCTGAAGGCGCGCCTGTACGACATGAAGATGAAGGAAAACCAGGCGAAGCTGGAACAGATCAGCGGTGCGAAGAAGGAAATCGGGTTCGGCAGCCAGATCCGCAGCTACGTGCTGCATCCCTACCAGCTCGTCAAGGACCACCGCACGAAGGAACAGGTCGGCGACATCAATCGGGTGCTGGACGGCGACATCGACGGCTTCATCAAGGCCTACCTGATGAAGCGGTCGAGCGGCACGCTCGGGGAGCCGATCGCCGACGAGGACGTTGATTAACCACGGAGGACGCGGAGGACGCGGGGGCCAAATCCTGTTTGTCAGCCGATACTCAGGACGCCGACGGCGGATCCTGTTCGCCACCGCATATCCAACCCAGGGCGTCCGTGAGTAGCGCCGCCGAGCGTCGTCCTGTCCGCGCGGGCGGCGGACGGTGGGCGGTCTTCGTGGCAGCGGGGATCCTCCTCAGCCGCCTCACCGGATTGGTACGCCAGCGCGTCTTCTCCCACTATTTCGGCCTTCGCAACGACGTGGCCGATGCGTTCACGGCTGCGGTCCGCATTCCGAACTTTCTGCAGAATCTGTTCGGTGAAGGGGCGTTGTCGGCATCGTTCATCCCGGTGTACGCGTCGCTTCTGGCGCGGGGGGACCGGCGCGAAGCCGATCGCGTCGCGGGGGCGATCGCCTCGCTGCTCGCGCTCATCGTCTCGATT
The DNA here is from genome assembly GCA_046726355.1 of Acidobacteriota bacterium. Lineage (GTDB taxonomy): Bacteria > Acidobacteriota > Vicinamibacteria > Vicinamibacterales > CAVVIG01 > QHWF01. Next base: position 110,431 of record JBKPAI010000014.1, read on the forward strand.
CTCGTGCTCCTCGGCATTGTCGCGACGCCGATCTTCATCGCCGCAATCGCCCCCGGGTTCCATGACGAGAAGCGTGCCCTGACGGTTCAGATCGTCCGCGTGCTGTTCCCGGGCACCGGGCTGCTGGTGATGTCGGCCTGGTGTCTCGGCGTCCTCAACAGCCACCATCGTTTTCTGCTGTCGTACGCCAGCAGCGTGATGTGGAACGTGGCGATGATTGCGACCCTCCTGGTCTTCGGCGCGCGCACCGAGCTGCCGCGGCTTGCGATCCTCCTGGCGTGGGGATCGGTCGCCGGCGGGGCGCTGCAGTTTCTCGTCCAGGTGCCCGTCGTGTGGCGTGTTGCCGCCGACTTGAAGTTCGCGCTCGATACGACGTCCGATCACGTCCGCACCATCGCCCGCAATTTCATGCCCGTTCTCGTGAGCCGCGGCGTTGTCCAGGTGAGTGCGTACGTCGATGCGCTGCTCGCGAGCCTGCTAGGGACCGGCGCGGTAACCGGCCTGCAGAACGCGTCGACGCTGTACACCCTGCCCGTGAGCCTCTTCGGCATGTCGGTCTCAGCCGCGGAATTGCCCACGATGTCGAGCATCGCCAGCGGCGATGCGGCGGCCATCGACGCGCTTCGCCGGCGGCTCGACACCGGTCTCCGCCGAATCGCGTACTTCGTCGTGCCGTCGGCGATGGCATTTCTCGCGCTCGGCGACGTGGTGGTTGGAGCGCTCTTTCAAACCGGGCGGTTCGATCGGATCGACTCGCTGTACGTGTGGGGCATTCTGGCCGGGTCGGCGGTCGGCCTGCTGGCGTCGACCCTGGGCCGGCTGTATTCCTCGACCTACTACGCGCTCCGCGACACCAGGACGCCGCTCCGGTTCGCGATTGTGCGCGTCGTGCTGACAACTGTGCTGGGGTATCTCTTCGCGATCCCGCTGCCACCGGCGCTCGGGCTGGCGCCGATGTGGGGCGCCGCGGGCTTGACTGCGTCGGCGGGCATCGCCGGATGGGTGGAAATGCTGCTGCTGCGGACCACGTTGAATCGGCGCATCGGCGATACCGGGCTCACATCGCCATATGTCGCGCAGTTATGGGGTTCGGCGGCTGCGGGTGCGGGCACGGCCTGGGCGCTGAAGCTGACGATCGCTCCTCGGGATCCGATCCTGCTCGCCGCCGTCGTACTCGGTGCGTACGGGGTGGTCTATATCGGCGCGACCGTCGCGCTGCGCGTTCCAGAAGCAGGTCCTCTGATTGCTCGAGTGAAGGGCAGCTGGGGCAGGTAGGGCAGATAGGAGGGAGGGCCGACCGACCCGACCCTACCTGCCGCTCAGACCGCCGGGTTGGGTTCCGGCAATAAACGCTTCGTTGATGGCGCCCGGCGTTTCCGGCGGCAGGATGTCACCGGTCGATTTATCCACCGCAAGAAACACGATATTGCCGGGTGCGGCGAACTGCGGCGGCTGGTTTTTGTCAGGCCGTTGATCGATATACGCCTGCATGAACTCCATCCACATCGGCAGCGCGGCCAACGAGCCCTGCTCCGCCCCGCCGAGCGATTTCTTCTCGTCCAGGCCGATCCAGACGCCGACCGAGATGTCCGGATCGAACCCGATGAACCAGGCGTCCGTGTTGTCGTCGACGGTTCCCGTCTTGCCGGCGATCGGCCATTTTCTGGCGAGCTCGGCCGCGCGCATTGCGGTCCCGCGCACGACAACCCCGCGCAGCAGGTTGGTCATCACGTACGCGGTGTCCGCACGGATGACGTCCGACGGCTCGGCGCGGTTTTCCTCGAGCAGGTTGCCGTCGCGGTCCTTCACAGTCAACACCTCGAACGGCTTCATCCGCACACCCTGGTTCGGGAACACCGTGTAGGCGCTGGTCACTTCGAGCAGCGTGGCATCGCCCGCGCCCAGCGCGATCGGCAGGTAAGGCGGGAAGTCCTCCGTAAAGCCGAACCGCTTTGCATACTCGAGCACGTTCCTGGGTCCGAGCGTGTCCATCATCTTGATCGCTGGAACGTTGCGCGATTCCTCGAGCGCCCAGCGGAGGGTGATCGGGCCCTCGAACTTGTGGTCGTAATTGTGCGGGCTGTAGATCTGCCCGTTACCTGAGGGATAGCTCACCGGCGCGTCGACCAGGATCGACGCCGGGGTGAATCCGCGATCGATGGCGGCGGTATAGACGACGGGCTTGAACGTCGAGCCGAGCTGGCGATAGGCCTGGACCGCGCGGTTGAACTTGCTGCGGTTGAAGTTCCACCCGCCCACCATCGCTTTGATCTGACCCGTCCGGTTCTCGATCGCCACCAGCGCTGCTTCCGCCACCGGCGTCTGGTCGAGCGTGACGGAAGCCGTAGCCGCGGCGTCGTCGACTTTCGTAATCGCGACCTCGATGAGGTCGCCCGGCCGGAACAGGTCGACCGCTGACGTCTTGCGCGTCCACGCGTAGCCGTCCTTCGTGACGTCCGCATGGTACGGCCCCAGACGCAGCCGGGCCGGCCCGGTCTTCGGTGCCGTCATCACGACGGCAGGCACGACGTCCCCGACAAGGAGCGGGCGCGCCCAGCGATCGTCTTTGAATCCCTCGAGCGTGTGGCCTTCGCTGAGGACGTTGCGGCGCGGCCGGCGCCAGCCATGACGCTTGTCATAGGCGCGCAGGCCGTGTTCGATCGCCTTGTTCGCGATCTCCTGCAGCTTCGGATCGAGCGTCGTTGTCACCGAGAGGCCGTTCTCGTACAGAACCTTGGCGCCGTACTGGTGTTCGAGGTGCTTGCGGACCTCCTCAACGAAAAATGGAGCAATACCCGGCGGCTGGTTCGGCTGTCCGCGCGTGACGATCGGTCTGGCCTTGGCGGCATCGGCCTGTGCCTGGGTGATGTAACGCTCGTCTGCCATCCGCTGCAGCACCACGTTGCGCCGCTGGATCGCGCGTTTCATGTCGACATACGGACTCTGGCGTTCCGGCGTCTGGAAGATGCCGGCAATGAGCGCCGCCTCGTCAAGCGTCAGTTGCCTGTTCGTTTTGTTGAAATAGAGACGCGACGCGGCTTCCACACCGTAGGCACCGTGGCCGAGATACATCTGATTGCAGTAGATGGTGAAGATTTCCTTTTTCGTGTACCGCTTTTCAATCTGAATGGCGAGGATGGCTTCGCGGATCTTGCGCTCGAACGATTTCTCCTTCGTCAACCCGAACTGGTCCTTCAGGTTGCGTGCGAGCTGCTGAGTAAGCGTGCTTGCGCCCTGCGCGCGCCGGCGCTCCAGAATGTCGGTGAGCGCGGCCATTGCAATCCGCCAGACGTTGACGCCAAAATGGCGATCGAATTCGGCGTCCTCGGTCGCGACGATCGCCTGACGCAACAGCGGGTTAATGTCGTCGTATGAAACCACGACGCGCCGCTGTGTCGCGAATTCACCAATGAGCTGGCCGCTCGACGCGTAGATGCGCGTAATCGTGCTCGGCATGTAATTGTCGAGCGCCGAAACCTGGGGCAGGTCGCCGGCGTACGCGAAGAGGACGCCGCTGAGCGTACCGAGCATCGCCGCAACCACGAACAACGCGACGATGCCGGCATTCCGCGCAACTTTGACGACGATGTGCGTCATGCGACGAGTACGAGTTGGAAGCTGGCTGCAGGGAGCAAAACCGCTACCAATTTCAGACTACTTTCAGACTACGCGTGCCGACGCTGGCCCTACTCACCCGCGCCGTCGCGCGTGTCCCTCAACACGACCCTCACCGCCGCCAGTGCCACTTCCGGATCGTGAGGGCGCCGCACGCGATGGAGCCGCGGCGGGCGGTGGGGACGGCGGTGCCGCCGGCGCGGCACGCGATGGGGCCGCGACGGGCGGTGAGGACGGCGGTGCGGCCGGCGCTGTGCGAGGCACCGCCATCGCCGGTGCCGGCGCGGCGGGGGCGCTGGGCGGCAGCGCACGTACGCCAGGCGATGCAGGAACGCTTGCCGCTGGCCCCGGCGTCCATCGAGGTCCGGCCTGCGGCGCGCCGTATCCAGGCGCTGCCCGCTCACGCGGAGTGCCGTGTATCGTTTCCGGCGACCTGAACCGTGGGACATCGTTCGGCGGCTGTGCAGGCAACTGTGGCGCAACACCGGTGGGCGCAACCAGACGAGGCGAGGGTCGCGGCGCGGCGTACCCGGGGGCGGCACTCTCGTGCGGAGTGCCGTTCACCACTGCCGGCGTTCTGAATCGGGGAAGTTCATTCCCTGCTGGCGGCTGTGCACGGGGGACCGCCGCCGGCGCCGGTGGAGTGACGCCGGGAGCAGCGGGCATCGTTCGCCGATCGGGAGCTCTTCCGACCGCACGCGGGGCGTCATCCCGGACGGACGATGAGTCGCGCACTGAGCGACGGCGGACTCCTGGAAGGGTAGAGGGCGGTTGCGCAACGGCCGAAGGCGACTGGTCGACTGGCGCCGCCGCCACAGCCCCGGATTGACCAGGGGCAGGATTTCTGGGAACCGCGATTCCTCCTCCATTAGCGCTGCGGGATGCGCGAGCGGATGATGCGGGAAGCGAATCCTGAGAAGTACTCAACGAAGCGCGACGGCTATCGCGGGGCATCGCCACTGGAGGCACCGACTGGGTGACGAAAGCGGCGCGCGTCAGGTGATGCGGTGCGACGGCATATCGGCTGACGAACACTCCCCGTGATCCGAAATGCGTTCGCGGCACGACAACCCAGCCATCGGACGGAAAACCCAAGCCCATTGAGAACGCGAAGACGGGTCGGTTATCGAACCCGAGCGGACACCAGCTGACATAGCCATCCGCAGCGCCCCACGAGACCCACGCCGGGCCGAAGGTTCTGCCTGGAATCCAGAACCACCCGGCTCGCGAGCGGCCCCAGCGACCGTAGTGGTGGGTCGGCCACGCCCACGCGTCCGCGCCGATCCACGTCCATCCGTACGGCCGGATGGGCTCCCAGTAGCCGCTGTAATAGGGTCGCCAGCCGGTCGCGACACTGGGGTACCAGACGTAGCCGTACGACGCGTCGTACTGCCACTGTCCGTTACGGTCGAGCGTGCTGCCGTAGACTTTGAGGTCGCCTGGCAAGTATTGACCCGAGGCCGCAGCGGTTCGCTCTCCGTAACTCGCCTGCGCCCACTCGTCGAAAGAATCGGCGGGCCATGTCGTCGACGCCGAGGCCGCATCAGCCCTGTACGTGCCGAACCCGTTGGTCACGATGATGTTGGCCGGCGTATCGATCTCGTACCGCGTGGCATAACGGCGGTCGCCGTCGCGGGGCACGACGAAAATGACGCGGCCGGTCAAGAGGCTGACCCGGATGGGCGTGACGAGATCTACGCTGGAATACTGATCGAGGTCGAGCGCGCTGCCATCAGGAAACAGGATTTCGACGCGCCCGTTCAGCGTGCTGACGCGATCGCCGGAAACGAGCGGCATGTTCAACACGGCAGGCTGGACGTCGCCTTCCCGCTCGATATTGGCGGCGCCTTCGACGATGGCGAGGTAAGGAGGCGGCGTGTCCTGTCCCCGCAGAGTGCTCGCCGAGGCTGCAACCAGAATCGCCGAACACACGAGCCGGGCAGCAAGCGTCCGACTGATTCGACAGGAAAGCATAACGACGCCTTGATCGCGAGGCAGGTCAGGCTGGCAAATTCAGTATAACACCGCAGTTTGGCAAACCCGCGGGCGAACCAGAAAGGGCCGAACCGTGTCGCCACTTCGAAGTGCTCCCGCAGCCAAGGTTTGACAGTGATCGACTCAACTTTTATCATAGAATCACGATCAGAGGTATCGAATGAGCAAAATCATCGGAATCGACCTGGGCACCACGAACTCGGTTGTGGCCGTGATGGAAGGTGGCGAACCGGTGGTCATCACCAACCCCGAAGGCAGCCGGCTGACGCCGTCGGTCGTCGCGTTCACCAAGAGCGCGGAACGGCTCGTCGGCCAGGTCGCCAAGCGCCAGGCGGTCACCAATCCCGAGAATACGATTTTCTCGATCAAGCGCTTCATGGGCCGCAAGTTCGACGAGGTCACCGAAGAAATGAAGATGGTGCCCTACAAGGTCGAGCGCGCAACCAACGGCGACGTTCGCATCGAGGCCAACGGCAAGCAATATTCACCGCCTGAGATCTCCGCGATGATCCTGCAGAAGCTGAAGCAGGCGGCGGAGGAGTACCTGGGCCAGTCGGTCGAGAAGGCCGTCATCACCGTGCCGGCGTATTTCAACGACGCGCAGCGCCAGGCGACTAAGGACGCCGGCCGCATCGCCGGGCTCGAAGTGATGCGCATCGTCAACGAGCCGACCGCCGCCGCGCTCGCCTACGGGCTCGACAAAAAGAGGGACGAAACGATCGCGGTGTACGACTTCGGCGGCGGCACATTCGATATCTCAATCCTCGAAGTTGGCGAAGGAGTGGTCGAGGTCAAAGCGACCAACGGCGATACACACCTGGGCGGCGACAATCTCGACCAGCGCGTGATCGACTGGATCACGTCGGAATTCCGGAAGACCGACGGAATCGATCTGGGCAGAGATCGCATGGCGCTGCAGCGGCTGAAGGAGGCGGCGGAGAAGGCCAAAATGGAGCTCTCCACGGTGATGGAGACCGACATCAACCTGCCGTTCATCACCGCCGATCAGACCGGACCCAAGCACCTCCAGATGAGGCTCTCGCGGGCGAAGTTCGAGCAGCTCGTCGAGGACCTGCTCCAGAAGACGGTGGGTCCGACCAAGCAGGCGCTGGCCGATGCCGGCGTCGATCCGGCCAAGATCGACGAGGTCGTGCTGGTCGGCGGATCGACGCGCATTCCCAAGGTGCAGCAGATCGTCAAGGACCTGTTCAGGAAGGAACCGCACAAGGGCGTCAATCCCGACGAAGTCGTCGCGATCGGGGCGGCGGTGCAGGCGGGCGTGCTGGCCGGCGATGTCAAGGACCTGCTCCTCCTCGATGTGACGCCGCTGTCGCTCGGGATCGAGACGATGGGCGGCGTCATGACCACGCTGATTCCGCGGAACACGACGATTCCGACGCGCAAGAGCGAGATCTTTTCCACGGCCTCCGACAACCAGACGAGCGTCGAAGTGCACGTCCTGCAGGGCGAGCGGTCGTTGGCGCGCGACAACCGGACGCTGGGCAAGTTTCACCTGATCGGACTGCCGCCGGCGCCGCGCGGGGTTCCGCAGATCGAAGTGACGTTCGACATCGACGCCAACGGGATCGTCAACGTCCAGGCGAAGGATCTCGGCACCGGGAAGGAGCAGAAGATCACGATCACCGCGTCGAGCGGCCTCAGCAAGGAAGAAGTCGACCGCATGACGAAGGACGCAGAGTCGCATGCGTCGGAAGACAAGCAACGGCGCGAGGAGATCGAGCTGCGGAATCGTGCCGACCAGGCGGCCTACGCGGCCGAGCGGATGCTGCAGGACAGCGGCGACAGGCTGAGTGCGGCGGACAGGAAAGACATCGAGACTGCGATGGAGGCGGTGAAGACGGCCAATACCGGCACTGACGCGGCGGCGGTCCAGCGGGCGCTCGATCAGCTCACGGCGGCGCAACACAAGGCTGCCGAATCGCTGTATCGGCAGCAGGCCGGCGGTGGTGCCGGTGCGGGCGCATCGAGCGGCGGCGGTGCCGCGCAGGGCCAGACAGGCGAGCGCAAGACCGGCGACGTCATCGACGCTGAAGTGGTGGATGAGGGGAAGCAGTAGAGATGCTGAGATTGCAGATTTCAGATTGCTGATTGTTGATTGCGGATTGCTGATAGTGGATTGCGGAACATTTCAGAGTGCAAGTTCTTCAGCCGCAATCTGAAATCTTCAATCTGCAATCTTCAATTCCATGGATCTTTACATCATCCTCGGTCTCGAGCGGGGCGCATCGCTCGCCGACGTCAAGCGGGCGTACAAGCGCCTGGCGCGCAAGTATCATCCGGACATCAATCCCGGTGACCGGATGGCGGCGGCACAGTTCCGCCGGATCGCCGAAGCGTACGAGACGCTGAGCGACCCGGATCGCCGCCGCACATATGATGCGACCGGGATGGTTGCCGCGCAGGCCGAGGAACAGACCTTCGGGTTCGAAGGGTTTGACTTCAGCGTCAGGGTCAGCGGCGCCGACGCCCCGACATTCGGCGATCTGTTCGGCGGCGTGCTGTCCCAGCGCGAAGCGCGGCGCCAGGACAGCACGCCCGAGCGCGGGGCCGACCTGCACCAATCCATCACGCTCACATTCGAGACGGCGATGCGCGGCACCGAGTGGCCGGTCTCGGTGACGCGTCACGCGCACTGCCGGACCTGCAAGGGGCTCGGGCGGCTCCACGTGTCCGAGACGCGGTGCCCGCAGTGCCACGGCAGCGGCGCCGTGAAATCGGCCCGCGGCCACATGGTCTTCTCGAAGGCCTGCGCGACGTGCGGCGGATCGGGACACCTCCGCCACGCGCGGTGTCCCACCTGCGCCGGCCAGCAGGTGGAAATGCGGACCGAGCCGCTCACCATCCACGTGCCGCCCGGACTTCCTGACGGCACGCGCGTGCGCGTCGCAGGAAAAGGGCACGTCGGGCGCAACGGCGGCGAAACCGGCGATCTCTACGTCACGGTGAACGTCCAGCCGCATGCGCTGTTCCGCCGCGAGGGCGACGACATTCATGTCGCGGTGCCGGTCGCGGTTCACGAAGCGGCGCTCGGCGCCCGCATCGAAGTGCCGTCGATCGACGGCTGGGCCAGGCTGCGCGTGCCTCCGGGCACGCAGTCGGGGCAGCGTTTCCGTCTCCGTGAGCGCGGCGTGCCGTCCGCCCGGGACGGCCGTCGAGGTGATCTCGTCGTCGAGGTCCGAATTGTCCTGCCGGCACTCCTCGATGAGCGATCAAAGGAGCTGCTGCGGGAATTCGGGCGGATCAATTCCGACGATGTGAGGCGCGACCTGAAACCGTAGCCGGGAGATGATGAACCGCTTTACCGCGGAGGAGGCGGAGGACGCGAAGGTCAAACCCAGGGAACGAGAGTCACATAGCTCCTCGCCGTCAAGTCGGACACGCGGAGCGAGCGATCGGCAGCTGCAGCATTCTCCTCCGCCGTAAGGAGTGTGGCAGGCGATGAAGAAAACCGGCAAGGCGTACTACATGATCAGCGCGGTGGCGCAGAAGTACAACATCCACCCGCAGACGCTGCGCCTGTACGAACGCGAAGGGCTGTTGAAGCCGTCGCGCACCGAAGGAAACACGCGCCTGTACTCCGAAGAGGATCTGGAGCAGCTCGAAACGATTCTGTCACTTACCCGAGATCTGGGCGTCAATCTCGCGGGCGTGGAGATCATTCTCAATATGCGCCGCAAGATCGAGCAGATGCAAGGCGAAGTGAACGAATTCATGGAGTACGTGAAGCGTGAAATGGTGCGCGGCATCGACGACTGGGAGCAGCGCCTCTCGACCGCGCTGGTGAAATCATCGCCGACCGATCTCGTCCGTACGCACTCGCCCAAACCGGAGTCCGAGAGTCCACGATCCAAAACGCAGTAATGGATGTATGCTCTTCGCGTGTCACGGCGCGACGAAGACGATTCCGGCTCGCTTGCCGTCTACCTGCGCGACATTGCAAAACTTCCGCGTCTGACCGCCGACGAAGAGCGGACGCTCGGAAACTGCATCCAGCGCGATCGCGGCGCCGCGGCGCACGAAGCGCTGACCCGACTGGTCGAGGCCAACCTGCGCTTCGTCGTCTCGTACGCCAAGCGCTATCGCGGCCTGGGGGTCTCGTTCCTGGATCTCATTCACGAAGGCAACCTCGGGCTGATCGAGGCGGCGCACCGGTTCGATCCTTCCCGCAACGTGAAGTTCATCACCTACGCCGTGTGGTGGATCCGCGAGGCGATGATGCACGTGCTCGCTGATCAGACGCGTGCGTTCTCCTTTCCGCCCAAACTGTTCGCGCTGCTTCACAGCAGATCCGCCGACGTGTCGCTGAACGATCCCGTGAGCGGCCGCGATCAGCGGTCGGTCGGCGAGCTCGGTGACATCCTGGCGCTGGACCTCGTGCGCCCGGTCGAGGACGAGATGATCCATCAGTCGGATCTCAACGACCTGACGGCGGCACTCCGCGATCTCGATCGCAAGGAGCGCGAGGTCGTCCGCCTTCGCTTCGGTTTTGAGGACGACGAGCCGCGGACCCTCCAGGAGATCGGCGATCGGCTGCATCTCTCGCGGGAACGGGTCCGGCAGATCGAGACTCGCGCGAAGGAAAAGCTCCGGCGCTCCGACAAGCTCCGATCACGCCTCAACTGACAGGAAGAACTGGAGATGTCCTGTCCCCTCTGTGATGGAACGGGCTGGAAGCCGGTCGAGATCGACGGAGCCCGCCGGGTCGAGCGCTGCGACTGCTGGCGCGACGACGCCCGGCATCGGCGGCTGGGTACCGCGAATATCTACAAGCGATACCAGCATTGCACGCTCGCCAACTTCGAGGCCTACAACGACTCGCTGAAGCGTGCTGTGGCACGCGCGCAGCGGGTGATCGACAGTTTTCCGGCCGGTGAGAGCAGCGATCGTGGATTGCTGCTGACCGGCCTGCCCGGCGTCGGCAAGACGCATCTGGCGGTCGCGATTCTCAAGGCCTGTATTTTCGATCGCGGGGCGCACGGGCTCTTCTACACCACCAGCGATCTGATGGCGCTGCTGCGCAGCACCTACACCGGCGAGGAGAAGGCGACGGAATCGCAGATGCTTCGCGCGATCGCGGCCGCCGACGTGCTGGTGCTCGACGAGCTCGGCCGTGAGCGGTCGACAGAGTGGCGCGACGAGATGCTGCACTTGATCGTCAACACGCGCTACAGCGAACGGCGATTGACGATTTTTTCGACGAACTTCGAGATCGGCAGCGACATGACCGATCCGGACAGCCTGCAATGCCGCGTCGGGTTCCGGGTCTATTCGCGGCTGCGGGAAATGTGTGAGTTCATCCATCTCGATGCGGCCGACTACCGCGAGCGGCCCCAGAACGCCAGCCGCGACGATTTGTTGGCGATGTGGAAGAATCGGAAGCGGGTGCTGCCGTCCCGCGCGGGCAGGCAGGCACGCGCGGAGCTGCGCGACCCGCCCGCCCGCGATAGCCGGGCCGATCTACCATGGCCGGGAGGCAGGGCTGGCAGCTGAAGACACAATTGGAATTCAGAATGAGGAATGTGGAATGCGTGACTCCAATTCCGAATTCGGAATTCCAAATTCCAGATTCCTATGCTGGGCGTCTATGTTCACGTCCCTTTCTGCTCCGCCATTTGCAATTATTGCAACTTCAATCGCGGTCTGTTCGACGAGAAGCTGAAAGCGCGTTATGTCGACGCGCTCGTCGCGGAAATCCTGAACGCTGGGCGATCTTGTGACGGGCTCCCGAGCGCCGTCCCAGCAGATACGATTTATTTCGGCGGCGGGACCCCCTCGCTCCTCGACCCTGCCGACGTCGACCGCATCCTCCGGGCCTGCGGGCAGTCGTTCGCCGTCGCCTCAGACCCTGAGGTGACGCTCGAGGCGAATCCGGAGACTGTCTCAGAGTCGAAACTGAAGGCGTTTCGCCAGGCCGGCGTCACTCGACTCAGTTTCGGTGTCCAATCCTTGCGGGACGAGGAGCTCCGCCGTCTGTCGCGGCTGCACAGCGCCGATCGCGCCCGCCGAGCTGTGACCGAGGCGCGCGTCGCAGGATTCGACAACGTCAGTCTCGATCTCATGATGTGGCTGCCGCAGCAGAGCGTCGACGAATGGCTGGAGTCAGTGGACGAAGCCGCGGCGCTACGGCCGGAGCATCTGTCGCTTTATCTGCTCGAGCTCTACCCGAACGCGCCGCTCAAAGATGATATGGCGCGGGGCCGCTGGTCCCAGGCGCCGGATGACGACGCGGCGGTGATGTACCTGACCGCGATGGAGCGTCTGGAAACCGCGGGATATGAGCAATACGAGATTTCGAACGTCGCCCGGCCGGGGTACCGGTCCCGGCACAATCTGAAATACTGGAGCGACGGTGAGTGGCTCGGGTTCGGATGCGGCGCACACTCGACGCGTGCGGGTGTCCGCTGGAAGAACCTCTCGTCCACCGAGGAGTACGTCCAGCGGATCGACCGCGGCGAATCCACGGCCGTCGACGTTCGCGCGTTGACACGTGACGAACACGTCGGGGAGGCGCTGTTCACCGGATTGCGCCTCAATGAGGGCATCGATTTGACCGCGATCGGGTCCCGTTATAGCGTCGATGTCTGGGGGCGGTACGGTCGTGACCTCGAACGCTTCGTTGAAGGCGGCTGGCTGCGCCGGGACGGACGGCGGCTATGGCTGACGCGTGCCGGAATGCTCCTTGCTCACGAGATCATGACTGTTTTCGTGTGAGCCGCGTCTGCACCGGGCGCAGCACGCGCCGCGTGACCGCGCGGGTGACGTGCCGATTCGGAAAATGGCTGAAGAAACGGAGAAGATGTGATCCCGTTGGCTCGACAAGTACGCTAAAGTAACGCGCTTTCGCAGAGGAGGACGCGATGGTTCGAATCGCTGCGCCGGTGGCCGCTACCAGACTGGGATGGATCGTCTTGGGCTTCGTTGCCGGCACCTTGTCGGCGACCATCATCTACGCGCAGCAGCCGCCCGCGCAGCAGCCGCCTGCGCCGGCCCAGCAGGCACAAGCCGCACCGACGACGCGAACGTTCCCGTCGGATGCCGCGATGGTGCTGAATTTCATCAAGCCGGACAAGACCGCTGATTTCGAAGCGGTCATTACCAAGTTGAAGGAGGCGCTGGCGAAGAGTGAAAAACCGGAACGGAAAGACCAGGCCAGAAGCTGGAAGGTCTTCAAGTCGCCGGACCCGGCGCAGGGCGGGAACGCACTCTACGTGTTCATCATCGATCCGCCGGTCAAAGGCGCGGATTACACCGTCTCGAACATCCTGAACGAGGCATTTCCCACAGAGGTCAACGATCTTTATAAGAAATACGGCGAGTCGTACGCCAGCGGCATGAATTTCGTCAATCTGTCGCTCGTTGCGGATTTGGGGAAGTAGCACGCCGAGGCGCGTTCGGCGGACGACCCAACCGGGGCTCTGCCCCGGACCCCGGCTCGGTCGCTCGCGCGGCTCGCATTGCCCCGCTCCGCTCCCTCGCGGTGGGAGAGACGGCCGGTCGGCTCCGAGCCATCGGGAGCGAGCGTCCACCTGATTCCAATCCGGTCAGGCGTTCGGCGAATTGCGTCAGAACTTCAGATTCAATCCTGCGTAGAGGCGGTGCGCCGGCGAATAGATCGCATCGCTGCCAAGTTTGAACACTCGATAGTCCACGCGAAGGCGAAGCGGCCCAACCAGCGAAATCTTGACGCCGCCTCCGGTATTGAGCGAGAAGCTCGTGTCGTGGTGAGTGCCGAGCGTTTCCCGATACAGGCCGGCGCCGGTCGTCAGGTATGGTTGCAGCCCGAGCACCGCAACCGGTGTTTGAATCAGCACGTTGCCGCTTCCAGTGGTCAGCGACGGTGCGGCGGCCTGGGGATCGTCGGGCGTGAAGGCGTACTCGCCCTCGAAACCGATGACGAGCAGGCCGGCCCCGAGGGCGCCCCCGCGCACGGCACGGTTGGCAGGGGTCGTATTGACGCCCAGGAAGAGCGTCGCGTCGGCCCATGCTGGCCTCGCCGCGAGCAGAAACATCACCGAGACAAGTACGCGTTTCATGGATTGCATGGTACCAGCTGGTTGTACAATTGAAGCCCCGGTGAAACAGCATTATTACAGCCAGCGGGCAGCGGCCCTGCGCACCGAGCTCGGCCGCACTCTCTCTCGCGAGCAGTTACAGGCGCTCCATCGGAAGAGCGGTGGCCGCCATCTGATCATCGCGGCCCGCCAGTTCGCCATGCTCGCGCTCGCAACCTGGGGGCTGGTGGTCTTCTCGAGCCCGTTCGTCTGGGTGCCGCTGGCCCTGGTGCAGGGGTTCACGGTGTTCAACTTCACGGTGCTGCTGCACGAGGTCGTTCACCACACCGTCTTCGACGGACGTCGGCCGCGCGCCGAACGCGTCCTGGCGTGGCTCTATGCCGTACCCAGCGGCATCTCGTCCAGCCAGTTCACGCGATGGCATCTCGATCATCATGCCGAGCTCGGCTCGAGCGAGGACGATCCGAAGCGGCATCACCTGTCGCCGAAAATCAACGCGCGGTGGTTCAAGCTGCTCTACGCGTCCCCCGCACTCTTCCCGATGTACTTTCGAGCGGCGCGTCAGGAAAACGCCACCTATCCGGCGGCGCTGCAGCGGCAGATCAGGTTCGAACGGAAGGTCTCAATTGCCGCGCACCTGCTGGTCCTGACGCTGCTGTGGACCCTCGCCGGTCTCCCCGCCGCACTGCGCGCCTATATCGTCCCCGTGTTTTTCGTGTTCCCGATCGCGTTCACCCTGAATCGGCTCGGGCAGCACTACGACATCGATCCCTCGGATCCAGCGAGATGGGGGACGCTGATGCGGGGACACTGGTTCTGGGACTTCGCGTTCTTGAATTCGAACTACCACCTCGAGCACCACTACTTCGCCGGCGTTCCTTTCTACCGCCTGCCCGCGCTTCAGCGGGCGCTGATCCCGTTCTACGAACGCCACGCGATGCGGTGGCAGACGTACTCGGGGTTGTTATACGGGTGGCTCATCGAGAACCGCGCGCCGCACACGAACTGGTACGGCGACCTCCCGGTGCACCGCCGTCGCGACGCCTCACGTGTCGTGGCCCGTTGATGGCGACCCGCCGGCCGCTGTGATGCAAACGCGGAGATTCGGCATCAATTCACCGAACGCCGAGTTCGTTCACCAGCGCTGACAGCCGGCGCTGCATGGTAAAGTCGGGTTCATGGACTTCCGTCCGACGGAAGAGCAGGCCCTGCTGCGCCGCACCGTGCGTGAGTTTGCGGAGACCGAAATCCGACCGCACGTGCGCGAATGGGATCAGGAGCAGCATTGTCCGATCGAGCTTTTCCCGAAGCTCGCGGCGCTGGGGCTGCTCGGCATTCAGATTCCGGAACGGTTCGGCGGCGCCGCCATGTCCGGTATCGATTACTGCATCTGCATCGAAGAGCTGGCGCGGATCGATCCGGGCGTGGCGCTCTCGGTGGCCGCGCACAACGGCCTGTGCTCGGCGCACATTTTGATGTTCGGGACCGAAGAACAGAAGCAGCGATTCCTCACGCCGCTCGCGCGCGGCGAGAAGATTGGCGCCTGGGGCCTCACCGAATCGACCTCGGGCAGCGACGCGGCCGGCATGCGGACCACGGCGACTCGAGCGGGAAACTGCTGGTCGATCAGCGGATCGAAAACCTTCACGACGCACGGCCGCGTAGGGGACACCATGGTCGTCATGGCCGTCACGAGCCGCGGCCGCGGGTCCAAGGGGATTTCAGCGTTCATCGTCGAACGCGGGACGCCGGGCATGACGCCGGGCAAGAAAGAAGACAAGCTCGGCATGCGCGCCAGCGACACCAGCGAAGTGCTGTTCGACAACTGCCGCATTCCGGCCGATCAACTGGTCGGCGAAGAAGGGCTGGGATTCGTCAACACGATGGAGGTGCTCGATGCCGGACGGATCGGCATCGCCGCGCTGGCCGTCGGCCTGGCGCAGGGGGCCTACGAAGCGGCCTTGAGCTACGCGCGCGAGCGCAAGGCCTTCGGAAAACCCATTGGCACGTTCCAGGCGATTCAATGGAAGCTCGCCGATGCGGCAACCCGCATCGAGGCAGCGCGGCTGCTGACCTACCGGGCCGCGTACCTGAAGCAGCGGGGAAGCCGGACGACGCTCGAATCGTCGATCGCCAAGCTGTACGCGAGCGAGGTTGCGGTGCGCGTCGCCGACGAGTGCGTGCAGATTCACGGCGGCTACGGGTTCGTGAAGGATTATCCCGCCGAGAAATACTTCCGCGACGTCAAGCTCACGACGATCGGTGAGGGGACCAGTGAAATCCAGCGGCTGGTCATCGCCCGTCAGCTCCTGGCGCGGTGAGCACGCTCGCAGACCGCGTGCTGACGGGCGACCCGAGAGCGATTGCCCGGGGAATCTCGCTGATTGAGGACGAGGATCCCGCCGGCGCCGAGCTCGTGCGGTCGATTTTTCCGCGGACGGGCCGCGCCTATCTGATTGGTGTGACCGGGCCACCGGGCGCGGGAAAGAGCACGCTCGTCGATCGGCTGATTGCGGCGATTAGAACACGACCGCCAGGATCCCTTCCGGCAGATTCCGAGTCGGCGTCGCCGTCATCCCCCCAACCGCACGGCGGCGCGTCGTCATCGAGTGGTGGAGGCGCCGCCGCTCGGCCCACCGTTGGCGTTATCGCCGTCGATCCCACGAGTCCGTTCACCGGCGGCGCGGTGCTGGGGGATCGCCTGCGGATGCAGGCGCATGCGGGCGACGACGGTGTGTTCATCCGCAGCATGGCAACGCGCGGTCATCTCGGCGGGCTGGCGCGCGGAACCGGCGACGCGGCGCTCCTGCTCGACGCGGCCGGGAAGGAGATCGTGATCATCGAAACGGTCGGTGTCGGGCAGGACGAAGTGGATATCGTCCGTACGGCCGATGTCGCGATCGTCACGCTCGTTCCTGGAACCGGAGATGAGGTCCAGGCGCTCAAAGCGGGCATTATGGAGATTGCCGATATCTTCGTCGTGAACAAGGCCGATCGCGAGGGCACTGACCGGCTCGTCTCGGCGGTCGAAGCGAACCTGGCGCTGCAGACGTTCGGTCCTTCGGAATGGCGGCCGCCGATTGTGAAGACCACCGCCACAACCGGGGCCGGGGTGGCGGACCTGGTCCAGGCCATCTGGCGTTTTCGAGCGCACTCGGAGCAGACGCAGGCGGCGCGGCGGCGGACACGCGGCGAGTACCGACTGCGCGAGCTCGTATCGCGGCGATTCATGGATCATCTCGAGCAGCGGGTGCTGGCGCCCGACGAACTGGCTGCGATGGTCGATCGTATTGCCGCCCGTGAGATCGACCCGTATACTGCCGCCGGCGAGCTGGTCGGTCGCGGCTTGCGTTCTGCGTACGATGTGAACGGTGGAGGCAGGAAGATCCAGCATGGCGAGAAGGAATAGCTGCGCCCGGCGCGCCGGCGAGCCGGGGCCCCCACGGCGCGGACTGTGTGCCGCGGGGTGGTGCGAGCCGGGGTGTGGGGCGGAGCCCCACGTGAATCAATGACCACCGCGAGCATCGGCATCATCGGCGGCAGCGGCCTCTACGACATGAGCGAGCTCGCCGATCGTGAAGAGCGCACGATCGAGACGCCGTTCGGAGACCCGTCCGGACGATACGTGATCGGCACGTTGCGGGGAAAGCGCGTGGCGTTTCTCGCACGCCACGGCCCGGGCCATCGCATCCTGCCGTCAGAGCTCAACTTCCGCGCGAACATCTACGGCTTCAAGGTGCTCGGCGTGGAGCGGGTGCTCTCCGCGAGCGCCGTCGGCAGCCTGAAGCACGAGTACAAGCCGCTCGACATCGTCGTGCCGGATCAGTTCTTCGATCGAACGAAGGCCCGCGCGAGCACGTTCTTCGGCCGGGGGGTGGTCGCCCATGTCGCGTTCGCGCATCCTGTGTGTGACGATCTGTCGCGGATCGCGGCCGATGCGGCCGAAGCCGTCGGCGCAACCGTTCATCGCGGCGGGACCTACGTGAACATGGAGGGGCCGCAGTTCTCGACGCTCGCCGAATCGCGCCTGTATCGAGCGTGGGGGATGGACGTCATCGGCATGACCAACCTGCAGGAAGCGAAGCTCGCGCGCGAGGCCGAGATGTGCTACGCGACGCTGGCGCTGGTGACCGATTACGACTCGTGGCATCCGGATCACGACTCGGTCACCGCGGATTTGATCATTGCCAACCTGTTGCAGAACGCGGCAACGGCACAGAAGAGCATCGCCGAAGCGGTCGCGCGGATTGAGGGCGCGCGCGGGTGCCCGTGCAAAGACGCACTGGCCACGGCGATCGTCACGCAGGCGCCGCTTATCCCGGAACAGACGCGGAAGGATCTCTGGCCGATTATCGGAAAGTACCTGACGGGCGTGTGAGAACCACGAAGAAAGGAAAGGAACACCACAACGGCCAAAAACGGCCTTTGCGTTCCAATGTTAGACAGCAGGAACACAAAGAAGAGTGCTACCAGCCCACGCTCCGCAGCAGCAGCCGCTGCCACGTCGGCGCCAGCAGCCATTTGAGCGCCACGTCGATCACGAGTCCGCTGGCGGCGAGAAGGCCCAGCCCGCGCGCCGTGCGCCAGTCCGGCTCGAACGCGGCAAGACGCGACAGCAGCGGCATGGAGAGCACGACACCAAGTATCACGAAGCTGATGACCCGGATCACCGCCCATGGGTGCCACGCCAGCGCCATCGTCAGCGCGGGATGTGCGCTGCGGGCCGCGAGCGTCCCGGCATAGTGGCCCATGTAGTTCATCAGCATTGCGCCCATTGGCATCGCGAGGACGCCGCCGCTCGCGAGCGTCAACCCGGCAAATGCCGCGGTCTGCGCCGCCTGTTGCGGGATGAAGTCAGCCGGCGTGCTCTCGGCGCCTCGTCCCGTCATGACCCACAGAAACATCTCGGTGCGATACGCCGCGCCGCGCAAGAACAACGTGTCGGTCGCCGCCGGCCGCAGATAAGAGAGCGACGTCGCACACAGCCCGAGCATGAAGGCCCACACGAGCATCCGTGAGACCGCGAGCCGCAGGTCGCGGCGTTTCAGCGCAACGACCATGAATGGGAAGCTGGAGGCGGTGTTGAGGACAGGAACGAGCAGAGGCACATTGAGCAGCCACGCTGCACCGTAAGACGCGGAAGTGATGGCGACGATCGCAACGGCAGTCAAATGCCTGGCACCCTATCGAAATGAAACGGCCATGCGATAGCAGGCGGGCTCGGAGTCGCGTCAGCGCCGAGATCTTCCGGGATCGTGTCAGCGTGTCGTGGTCAGCGGCTCAAAGTGTTCCTCGTACCGCCGCTTGAACTCCTCCCAGGTGTAGGCGTGGCTCTGGCCGCCGAGATGTTCAAGGGCGTAGGTCGCGGCGACGCTCCCGATGCGCGCCGACACGTCGTACGGCAGCCCCATGGCGAGACCTTTCATCAGCCCGCCGCGGAACGCGTCGCCCACGCCGGTCGGGTCGATAATCCGCTCGGGCGGCACAGCGGGGACGTCGGTTCGCTCGTCCCTGGAGATCACCGAGCACCCGCGTTCGCCCCTGGTCACGATCAGCACGCGTGCCCGCGCGAGGATGTCGTTCTCGCTGAGCTCTGTCTTGTTGCGCAGGAGCTCGAGCTCGTAATCATTGACGACGACGACGTTCGCGCCGGTGATGCCGTCGCGCAACTCGATCCCGGACATCCGGGCGCACTGCTGTCCCGGATCGAAGATGAAGCGGATTCCGAGCGTGCGGCACTCTTCGGCGTATTGCACCATGGCGCCCGGATCGTTCGGCGAGATGATGGCCAGGCCGCAATCGCGGACGGTCCTGAACGACAGCTCGCCCGCGTTTGCCATCGCACCGGTGTAGAACGAGGCGATCTGGTTGTTGTCCTCGTCGGTGCTGCAGAAAAACGAAGCACAGAACTTCCCCGGCACCAGTTTCACCAGCGACGTATCGATCCCGGCCGCCTCGAGCCACTGCCGGTACTCGCCGAAGTCCTCGCCGGCGGTCGCCATGAGCCGCGGCCGCTCGCCGAGCAGCGCGAGCGTGTACGCGATGTTCGGGGCGCAGCCGCCGCGGCGCTTGTCCATCGAGTCGACGAGGAAGCTGAGACTGACTCGGTTCATGTGCTCGGGGAGGAAGTGGTCGGTGAACCTGCCCGGGAACGACATCAGATAGTCGAACGCGATGGATCCGGTGACGACGAGCTTCATGACTTGGGCTGCCGTTTCGTGAGAAACGCCGCGATGCCGGCCTTCGCCTGCGGACTGGGGAAACATTGCAGCTGATTCACGATTTCGAGATCGAGCACCTCGGCGAGCGGCATGTTCACGCTGTCGTGGACCGCCCGGCGCGCCAGCCTCAAGGCGAGCGGTGATGTGGCGGCAAACGTGTGCGCGGTCTCGCGCGCCGCCGTCAAAAGCTGATCGGCGGGCACGATCCGGTTGAAGATCCCCAGGCGGAAGGCGTCGTCTGCCGGAATGACGTCGCCGCTGAGAATCAGCTCGAGTGCCTTGCCGGTGCCGACGAGCCGCGGCAGGAAATAGGTGCCGCCCCAATCGGGATGCAGACCGAGGCGGCTGAAGACGAGCCCGAACGAAGCAGCCGGCGATGCGATCCGCAGGTCGCACGCGAGCGCGAGGCTCGCGCCGGCGCCGACGGCAGGTCCGTTCAGCGCGGCAATGGTCGGCTTGGGCATTCCATGCAGCAGCGAGACCACTCGCGCGCCGGCATCCAGGAGCTCGCGCACGGCCGTCCAGTTGGCGGCCTCCACGTGCTGTTGCATGAACTCGACGTCTCCTCCGGCGCTGAACGCCCGCCCGGCACCGGTGATGATCACGCCCCGGATCTGATCGTCCGATTCAACGCGTCCGAGCACCTCGACGAGTTCGCGCGCCAGTTCGCTGGAGATTGCGTTGAGCTTCTCGGGCCGGTTCAACGTGACCGTGCCGATGCCATCCTCTCGCTCGAACCCAACCGTCATCGATTAAACCGGGGGGCTTCGCCCCGCCGGCCCCCCACTCCACCCCACCGCGCAAAGTCCGCGCCGTGGGGGCCCCGGATCGCCGTCGCTCGCGGGGACGCCAGCCCCGCTTCCGCCTCCGCTAAAGCTCCGGCGGACGCGCCGCGCGCGCCTTGCCCATTATGCGGCTCGGTGAGGAACGAGTGCAGAGGTCTCGTTTCGAGCCGCATAACGGGCTGAACTCCTGATCGATTGAGACTTCACTGATTGCACTCCTTCTCGAGCCGCTGGTACAGATAAGACGAGATGAGAAGGGCAATGCCCAGCCCTACGATACTGGAAATCCGGTAAATGCGATCGAGCTCAGCCAGGTCGACGGTAAAGACCTTCAGAATCGAGAAGCATTTGCGCTCTCCTGCCAGACGCGCGTGCTGATGGCCACACACGCAGGTGGCCTCCGCGAGGGCGAACACGCTGTCCACTCCGTTCGAGCGGCCGATCAGCGAGCGCCGACCGCCTCTGACCGTTCCAGTGCAAGCTGCCGGACGGCGCGGAGGTCGGTCTTACCGGTGCCGAGCGCAGGAATCGCCTCGATCAGATGGAGGTCTTCGCGTTTCGGCAGCCAGAGTCTGGGAAGATCCGACTGGCACAGTCGATCCCACAGATCCTGCGGCCGAAGCGTGGGATCGGTGTAGAAGAGGACGAGACGTTCGCCCTTCGCCGGGTCGGGGACGCCGGTCACGACGCAGCTGTGGTGCTCGGACAGCAGAGCGCGCACCTGATCTTCAACCTTCATGTGCGGCACCATCTCCCCGGCAATCTTGCTGAAGCGCGACAGCCGATCCGTTATACGGATGAATCCGGACTCGTCGATCGTGGCGATGTCGCCGGTGACGTACCAACCGTCGCGGATCACGGCCGCGGTCTTGTCCGGCTCGCCGAGGTAGCCCGCCATCCGGTTCGGGCCCTTGACGAGCAGGAGGCCTTCCTGACCGAACAGCGGCCCCTCCCCCGTGTTCGGATCGACGATCTTCGTGGCGACGCCGGGCAGGGGATGTCCAACCGATCCCGGCTGCCAACCGCGCTGCCGCTCCTGGCCATCGCGGACGTCCGGAATCCCGACCGCGACAATCGGCGCCATCTCAGTGCAGCCGTACCCTTCGAGCAGGTCGATGCCGAACTTCTCCTTGAACGCGGTCGCCACCGGTTCGCGGAGCTTCTCCGCGCCGACGATGGCGTAGCGGAGGTACGCAAACTGCTCCTTGTGGCACTTGCGGACGTAGGTGGCGGCAAATGTCGGCGTCGTGATGATGAGGGTCCCCCGGTACCGCTGCGCGAGCTCGCCTATCGTCTTCGCATCCATCGGATTCGGGTGATACACGACACCGAAGCCCGCAATCAGCGGCAGCCACAGCGTGCCGGTGAATCCGAACGAATGAAAGAGCGGCAGAACGCCCAGCATCACATCATGCCGGGTCAGCTGGAACAACTGGCTGGCGGCGTCGACGTTGGCCAGGACGTTGCGATGCGTCAACATCACGCCCTTTGGGATACCGGTGCTGCCGCTCGAGAACACGATCGTGGCAAGCTGGTCGGCGCCGCGTTCGCGCACGAACAAGCGGTTGATCACCCACGCCGGCAGTACGAACGCGGCCGCGAACGTGCAGAGTTTCGCGAAGGCGCCGAACTGCACGAGTACGTCTTCGAGAAAGACCATGCCTTCGGTCTGCTCGAGGCCCGCTCTCGAGAGGAATGCCTTTGAGGTCAGGATCGTCCGGATCTGACAGCGTTCGATGGCGACGGCCATCGCTTCGCGGCCGGCGGTGAAGTTCAGGTTGACCGGAACCTTGCCGCTCATCGAAGTCGCGAGGTTGGCGAGCGCCCCGCCGACGGAGGCGGGCAGCAGAAGGCCGATATTCACCTCGTCCGGCGAGCGCCGGCGAAGCCATCGCGACAGCAGCAGACTGGCGACCAGCGCCTGGCCGAAGGTCAGCCGGCGCCGGCTCGAATCGGCCATGCAGAACGAGAACCACTGGTGTTTCGCGGTGCGAACGAACTGCCGCCCGAGCGCTTCATCGGCGGGCCGCCGCCTGGACGCGGCATCGGATCCCAGCTCCATCATCGCCAGCCGCGCCTCGGCGGCGGTCGTCGAGGACGGCAGCGGTTTGCCGAACGCCACGGTGACCGGATATGGAATACGCACTGGCCGTTTCCAGAAGAAGCGGCCGCCCTTGAAGCTGAAAATGCTGCCCCAGACCTGATCGAGGTACACGGGAATGATCGGCACGTCGAGGCCGGAGGCGATGCGCTCGAACCCGCGCTTGAACGGCAGCAGGTTTCCGGTCCGGCTGATGGCACCTTCCACGAAAATGCAGACGACGTGGCCGTTCGCGAGCTCCTGCCGCGCGCGGTCGAGCGAGGCGAGCCCCTCGCGTCCAGCGGCCACGGGAATCGCGTTCATCCATTTGAGCGGGCGGTGCAGCAGCCAGTGCTCGTAAATCGGCCGGTAGACCATGAAGCGGATGAATCGCTGCACGCACGCGCCAACGAGAAAGCCGTCGACGTGCGAAAGGTGGTTGCACACGAGCAGCGCGGGGCCGCGCGTCGGAACGTGTTCCTGACCGACGATCCTGATGCGGTAGATCGTGTGCGTCAGGAGCCAGAGCGAGAACCGGACGAGGAACTCGGGAACGACGGCCAGCACGTAGATGCTGGAGGCGAGCGTCAGCAGCCCGAAGACAAGGATCACGCGATCGGCGCTCAGGCCGAGTACGGTCGTGCAGACACGAAGAGTGCCGGCCGACAGCAGAACGCCCACCATATTCAGGAAGTTGTTCGTCGCCATCAAGCGGCCCTTTTCCTGTCCGCCGGCACGCTGCTGCAGCAGCGCGTTGAGCGGAACGGCGAAAAGGCCGCCGCAGAATCCGATCAGCGTCAGGTTGATCGCGGCCAGCGTGAACGAGCCTGCCGATTGGGACAGAAGCACAGCGAAGACGCCCATGCCGATGGAGCCGATTGGCGCCAGCCCCAGCTCCACTTTGTCGCCCGACAGACGGCCGGCGGCCATGCTGCCGGCGCCGATGCCGATCGCCGCGAACGTCGTCAGGATCCCCGCCCACAGGTTGTTCAGCGCCATCAGGTGCATGCCGAACAGAATCATGACGGTCTGCAGCAGGGCGCCGAGAAACCAGAAGTACGAGAGGCCGATCACGCTAAGTCCGAGCACGCGATCGCCGCGCAGCCGTTTCAGACCGAGCCCGACCTCACGCCACGGATTGAGATCGATGCGGCGGGCAGGGGCCGACGCCGCGACTGAAGGGATGCCGAAACTGCACAGAGTGCCGGCGACAGCTACGGCCACCACGATGACGCCGATGAGCCACAGGCGATCGGTCCACAACTGGAACATCGCGCTGCCCCCCGCGGCGCCGGCGACGATGGCCACGAAGGTGCTCATTTCCAGCACGCCGTTGGCGCGCGAGAGATCGCGGTCGGGCAGCATCTCGGGCAGAATGCCGTACTTCGCCGGACTGAAGAACGTGGCTTGCAGCGCGAGGAGGAACAGCACCACGTACGTCAGATTGAGATGTCCGAGCAGGAAGGCATACAAACCGAGACCCGCCGCGACAATCTCCAGCGATTTGGTGACCACCAGCACCGTCCGCTTGCTGTAGACGTCGGCGGCCTGGCCGGCATAGCCGGAGAAGAGAAGAAACGGCAGGATGAAAATGGCGCCGATCATCGACAGCTCGCGATCGCCGGCGCCTGTCGCCAGCCGCACCGCAAAAAGCGAAACAACCATCTTGAACAGGTTGTCGTTGAAGGCGCCGAGGAACTGGGTCCAGAGAAATGGCTGCAGTCCTTTGTGAGCGAGCGTTTCGCGATACGTGCCGGTCATATGTCCTCTCTTGTATCGGCCGGTCGAGTGCGCCGGTCAACACAAGGATGAGCTCCGGGCTGCCCGCAGGTCTTGAGCTGTCCCTGAAAAAGGCTGAGAAACGCTGTCGCGACCGGCGAAACGCGGGTCCACAGGACCTCATCTGGCTCGGCAAGTGTCTCTAATGTAAGGACTTGGTCCAAATGAGCTCCGACCGCAGTCGAAGTCCAGTCGGAGCTCGCTCGGACCTCGCTCGGACTTCAATCGGAGTGCGATCAAACCTCGATCAGGCCTCACTCCGACCTCAGTCCGGCTGGACGATTCCGGTACCAAGTCGACCACGTTATCGGGCGCGCTCGGCCAAACGGGTGAGAATCTGTGCAAAGGCAGGCAGACCATGGAGGTCCTGGAGGAATGGTTCGACGGGCAGCGTCCACGCGGCGAACCCGGGCGGCGCGTCGGCGAGGAGGCGTCTGAGCGTTGCGACCGCCCCCGCCTGGTCCCCGCGGGCGGTCTGAAGCTGCGCTTCGACCAGTGCCGCTTCGATCGGTCTCGTCCGGGCGAGCGTTGCCAGCGCGCGGTCGGCGCGATCCATCGCGCCCGCGTCGACCGAGCCGCCGGGCCGCTGACTGCGTGCCAGACCGAGAAGCGTAGGCGCGTGATCCGGATAGAGCTCCAGCGCGCGGCGAAAGGTGGCGAGGGCCTCGCCGGCCCGCCCGCCCCGAAGCAGCGCTGCGCCCATGCCGTGCAGCGCGTACATCGCGAACTCGCGTCCATAAAGACGGTGCGGCTCGGCAAGCGCGCCCTCGCGTTCGAACTGCTCGATGGCTTCATCGACATCGTCCTGCGCCAATCGCACGAGGCCGAGCAGCCAGTGCAACCCCAGCGCCGGATACCGGCTCCGGCGGCCGATCTGGCGGTCCTGGACGGCCGCACCCTGGCGCAACACGGTTTCCGCATCGGACAGGCGACCGCGGGCGACGTGCACCATCGCGATCTGAAAGTGTGCGAACGCCAAGTCGGAATACAGGGCGAGCGCGCTGTTGGCCGCGCGCAGGCGTTCGTCGCCCCACGATGCGTGGCCGAGTCGAAAGCGGTGGCGCCAGTTCGACGGTTCGAGCGCGACCGCGCGCCGGGCAGCAGCAATCGCCTCGCCGGTGCGCCACAGCCCGACGAGCGCATGCGCCAGCGTGGCGTGCGCCTCGGCCAGACCGTCTTCGAGTTGCGCCGCGTGCTGCGCGTGCCGCACGGCCCGCTCGAGGAGATCGAGCCTCGGCTCATTGTCGGACCGCGTGCTCTCGTAGAGCACGATGGCTGCGTTCGCGAGCCCGGTGTGAGCGAGCGCGTAGCGCGGATCGGCGGCGGCGGCGCGCTCGAAGTCGGCAATGGCCTGCGGCATTTCCCGGATATCGAGCGACTCCAGACGTACCCAGCCTTCACTGAAGGCGCGATACGCTTCGAGGCTCGCGGTATCGCGCCGCGCGGCTGCGCGGACCGGCCTGACCGGCAGTCCCAGCTTCTCTGAAAACTGGGCGACCACCTGATCCTGCAGCGCGAAGATTCCATCGAACGGTCCATCCACCTTCGCGTCCGCGAGCGCTTCACTGCTGACGACGTCGACAACCCGAGCGGTGATTCGGATGCGGCCGCTGCTGCGCTGATAGCTGCCGACCACTGCCAGCCGCGTGCCCAGATCGGCCGCGACGTCCTGTAACGATCCGCCGGCCCGCCGGGCCGCTTCCATCACGCGCCAGCGGTCGATGACGCGAAAGTGACCCAGCGCGCGCAGGTCTCCGGTGACCGTTTCAGCAATCCCGGCAGCGAGCCACGCCGAATCCGGGTCCCCGGTCACGTTGACGAAATCCATGACGGCAATGAGGGAATCATCGACAGCCGGAGCCGGCCTGGGCTCGGGCCCGGCCGGATGAGAGTCGAGCGTCTCGACTGGCGCGATGAACCGGTAGCCGCGGCGGGCGACGGTCCTGATGAATTTCGGGGCGCCGGCATCATCGTCGAGCGCGTGCCGGAGGTCGGACACCGCTTGTGACAGGGCGTTTTCAGTGACATTTGCACCCGGCCACAACGTGTCCAGCAGCTGTTCCTTGGTCACCAGCGAGCCGGCATGGTCGAGCAGATGAAACAGCAGATCGAGGAGCTTTGGCGTCAGCTCGACGACCTCGCCGGCTCGCAGGACACGGTAGGCGTGGCGGTCCGCGACGAAAGGACCGAAGCGGAAGGTCGCGGCAGGCATCGAAACCGGAGATTGTACTCAGACCGGATCCACCGCGAAGGGCTGAGGACGCGGAGGTGGCAATGCTGAAAACCAACGGGATTTTACCTCCGTGTCCTCTGTGTGTCCTCCGTGTCCTCGGTGGTGGGAACTTACTGCGTGCGGTCTGCGCCCGTCGGAGTCCCGGTTGCCGCGCCGGCCCGACGCCGCCGGCCGCGAACGGAATTCCCACCGATCCCGGACTGCGCTGAGGGTAGGAACTCTACCCACATAGGCCGAGTCGAAATGGAAACGGCTGCAGGAGGCGATCGCGCGCGTGATGAACGCGGCGGCCCGCGAGGTCTGAACGGGCCCGACGCGCTCCTGAGAGGTGACTCGACCTCTGTGGTGTGACGGCGTTCAATGTCGAGCAGCGGACGCGTGAGCTGGGCATCCGCGTCGCGCGGGCGCGCATCGGCTCCGGGTGCTGTGGTTCGTTCTCTCCGACGGCGCACCGCTCAGTCGCGTCAGCGCCAGCGCCGCGATCGTTCCGGTCGCCAGCCCGGTCACGGTGATGGCAACGCTCCTGTTCGGCATCGGCGTCCACGATCCGCTCACGTTTGCCGCGGTCGGCGCGCTGCTCCTGGTCGCATCGTTGATCCCGGCGCGCCGCGCCACGCACGTCGATCCGGTGATCGCGCTGAAGAATTCGGAATTCGGAATTTGGAATTAGGAATGCGTGTCCGCATTCCAAATTCCTAATTCCTAATTCCGAATTCCGAGACGCCAGGAATCGCAGTCGTCGTCCTGGGCGTGGGGACCAGGGCCGGTGCGGCGGCCGCTGGGGGAGTCACCGCGGGTTGGCCGGACGCGTTATTGCTCCCGCTCGAGGCCGGGCTGCCCGCGGCGTTCGCCGGGGCGGCTTCCTGCAACGCCTCGAAGTCAACCAGCGCGAGATCGTAGGCGAGAACCGCGCCGAGCTCGTTCGTCCTGGCCTGCGCCAGGTCGCGCTGCGCCTGAATCACGAGGAAGCTGGTTGACATCCCCACTTCCAGCCGTTTCTGTTCGGCATCCAGGCGCTGCTCGGCCAGCTCGCGCGCCGCGCGCGTCGTTTCAATGCGCTTCGCGTTCATGTCGATCTTCCATCCCGCGTCCCGGATCTGCTGAATCGCCCGCGCCTGGGCGCTCCTGAGGCGCTCAGCGGCCTGCGACTGTTCGAGCTTCGCCCGCGCATAATTCGCCTGTTCGGTGCTCTCCCCGATCGGGTACGAGATGCTGGCACCGACCGTCCACGTGGGAAAGTCGCGGGCAAACAGTTGATTCAGCACGCCGCCGAAATCCGTCACCGTGCCGGGCCCGACGATGGTGCCGGGGAAGCCGCCGGTCCGCAGCACCTGCGTGCCGCCGAGCCCGCTGGCCTGATAGCTGGCATTCAGCCGCACATCCGGCAGTTTCTGATTGGCCGCGTATTTCACAGTGATCCGGGCGTTGTCGATTTCCTTCTGTGCGCGGACGAGATCGGCGCGCTGGCTCAGTGCGCGGGAAACGGCGGCATCGACGTCGACCAGAGGCGTGGCGACCGGTGGCGAGTCGACCGGCTCAATCCGCACGTTCCAGTTGTCCCGCTGCGTCGTATCGAAGATCAACATCCGCAGGCGGTCCTCGATCTGTTTGACCGATGTCTCGGCGATGATCAACTGCTCCTGATTGGCCGCGACTTCAGCCTGCGCCGAGACGAGGTCGAGCGGCGGAGACGTGCCGACGTCGACTTTTGCCTTGTTGACGCGCACCAGCTCCTGCGCCAGCGCGAGCGCCGAACGGCGGGCCTCGACATTGGCCACGGCGGACACCAGGTTCCAATAGGCGGCTTTGACGTCAGCCGTCGTGTGCACGACGCTCTCGCGAAGCCGCGTGTCCGCGATATCGCGGTTCGTGCGGCTGACCGCGAGCAGCTGCCGCGCCGGGTCGATTGTCAGGTCGCGGACCAGCGGCTGCGAGACATTGAGGCCGAGCCCCGACTGCACCAGCGGGTTATAGCTGTTCAGAAAGCTGTTGCTGTTCGTGTGCGTCGCCGTCCATGACACGTTGTAGGAGGTGCCGAACCACGGCAGCCGCTGCGCGACGCCGGCATTCGAGCTCACGACGTGGCTTTCGGTAGCGACGGGCACGAGGAAGCTCGCCGGCGGCTGCACCTGGCTGTTGCGTTGAACGTTCGTGGTAAAGGTCGGCCGGAAAGCGGCAAACGCAGCCGCCACCCGGGTGTCGCTGATCTGCGGATCCAGCCGATCAGCATTCAGATCGATATTGTGTTCGAGCGCCATCTGCACGGCATCGTCGGCAGTGAGGCGAAGCGGGGACGGCGATGTCTGCGCCGACGAGGTCGCAGCGAGCGCGAGCGCGAAAAGGACGAGCAGAGAGGTTCTACGCACCACAGCACCTGACGAAAGGGCGGCCGCCTCGAAGCGCTCCTGCCGGCGCGTGCCGAACAGGTGCAGCTTCGAGGCGTCGTCGAACAGTGAGTAGGCCACCGGCGTGACCAGCAGGGTCAGCAGGAGCGCGAGCGACTGGCCGCCGAAGATGACAAAGCCGATCGCGTGGTTCGTCCCCGCGCCGATGCCGCGCGACACGATGAGCGGCAGCATGCCGGCGACGAAGGCAAACGTCGTCATCAGGATCGGCCGCAGCCGGTCGCGGCTGGCCCGGACGATGGCGTCGTGGGTCGAGAGGCCGGTCTCCTTGAGCTGATTGGCGTGATCGATCTGAAGGATGGAGTTCTTCTTGACCACGCCGAAGAGCACGAGCAGGCCGAGCGCAGAGAAGATGTTCAACGACTGCCGGAAGATGATGATCGACAGGAGCGCAAACGGCAGCGTCAACGGCAGCGACAGGAGAATCGTGATCGGGTGCAGCCACGATTCGAACTGCGCCGCGAGGATGAGATACATGAACACCAGCGACAGCACGAAGGCGGTGAGGAAGTTCTGCGCCGCCCGTCCAAGCTCGCGCGAGCGGCCGGCAAAGACGCCACGGTAATCGCTGCCGGTATTCAGCCGGTTGAACTCGTTGAGAATCGCGTTCTGGATCGCTGCCTGCGAGGCCGTCGGCAGGAGGTTGCAGTAAACGGTCACCTGCCGCTGCCGCGCCTGCCGGTTGATGTCGGTCGGGGACGTGGCCGCCTGGAAGTCCGCCACGTTGTCGAGCGAGACGCTGCCCAGCCGCGAGGAGGGCACCGTCAGGCTGGCGATGGCGCTCTCGGTGCTGCGGTCCTCCGTCCGGGCGCGCAGGTGCACCTCGTACTGCTCGCCGCCTTCGTTGTACGTCGACACCTGGTCGCCACCGACCAGGAGGCGAAGGGCTTCCGCGGCGTCGCCGATCTGGACGCCGAGATCCGCCGCCTTCGGCCGATCCACCTGCACCGACAGCTCGGGCTTGCCTGTGTTGAGCGACGTATCGATGTCCACAACGCCCGGAATCGGTTTCACCTTCTCCACCACCTGCCGGCTGATTGCTTCGAGCTTGTCGAGATCGGGGCCGTTGATGACGAACTGAATCGGCGCCGCCTGCGCGCCGCTCCCGCCAATGACCGCCACCTCCTGCACGGACGTCCGCAGGTTCGCCGACAGCGGCGGCAGGATGTCCGTCCGGATCGCGTTCATGATCGTGAACTGATCGCGCCCGCGCTGCTCGATGGACTTGAGCCGCACATAAACGTTGCTGAGATTGCGCGTCTTCGCCGGGTCCCCGGCAACCGTCACGAGCGTGTAGTCGACTTCCGGCACGCGTTCGCGAATGGCATTCGCTATCCGGTTGGTGATGACCTCGCTCGCTTCGAGGCTCGTGCCCTCCGGCGCACGGAGATTGACCTCGAACTCGCCTTGATCGTCCGGCGGCAGGAAATTCTTGTTCGCGGCCATGAAGAGGGGCACGCTCGACAGCAGCACCAGGACAGCCAGTCCCGCGACGACCGCGCGGTGCGCCATCGACCACTCCAGCAGCCAGGTGTAGAAGGCGTCGATCGCATGGAAGATCCGGGCATCCTTCGATGAATGTTTGTCCCTGCCGTGCGGATCGATTTTCAGCCAGCGCGCCGACAGCATCGGTGTGAGCGTGAAGCTGACGAGCAGCGACACCAGGATCGCGAACGCCATCGTCAGCCCGAAGCTCTTCATGAACCGTCCGACGATGCCGCCCATGAACCCGACCGGGACGAAAATCGCGACCAGGGACAGGGTCGTGGCCAGTACGGCCAGGCCGATCTCTTTTGTTGCCTCGATGGCAGCCTCGAACTTGTCCTCGTGCTTCTCCTCGATGAAGCGGTAGATGTTTTCCAGGACTACGATTGCGTCGTCGATCACGATGCCCACCGACAGCGTCAGCGCGAGCATGGTCATGAGATTCAGCGTGAAGCCCATGTACCAGATCAGACCGAACGTCGCCACAATCGAGGTGGGAATCGCGATGGCCGAGATAATCGTCGACCGCAGGTTGGTCAGGAACAGCAGGACGACGACGGCCGCGAGAATGGAACCGACCACGAGGTGTTCTTCGACGTTGTGAATCGCCGCCTGAATGAACTCGGACGTGTCGCGGACGATACGGACTGAATAACCGGCAGGCAGACCACGTTTCAACGTGGCGAGCCGCTCCTTGACCTCGCGCACCACTTCCACGGTATTGGTGCCCGACTGGCGGCGCACCTGCAGCAGCACGGTACCGGTCCCGTTGACGTTGGCGAGCGTCTCCGCTTCGGCTTCACCATCCTCGACGCGCGCGACATCGCCGATGCGCACGGGATGGCCCTCCTTCTCGCGCACCACGATGTCGTTGAAATCGGCAACCGTCTGGACGCGGCCGCGCGTCCGCAGCGTGAGCGACTGCGGACCCTGGTCGACGCGGCCGCCGGGAATCTCGATGTTCTGGCCCTGCAGGGCGCGGGAGACGTCGGTGACGGTCAGGTTGTACGCGCGCAGCCGGTCGGCATCGAGCCAGACGTTGATCTGGCGCTGGCGGCCGCCGAGGATGAGCACCTGGCCGACGCCGTTCACGCTTTCGAGCTGCCGCCGCAGCACTTTGTCCGCGTATTCGGTGATATCGCGGACCGGCTTCGACGCGGTGAGCGCCAGGCTCAGGACCGGAGCGGCATCCGGATCGAGCTTGTCCACGCGCGGCTGCTCGATCGTCTTCGGGAGGCGTGGCAGCACGCCGTTGACCTTGTCGCGGACTTCCTGTGCGGCCACATCGGTGTCCTTCTCGAGCAGGAACGCGATGATGACCTGCGAGATGCCTTCAGACGAAATCGATCGGAGGTCGTCGATGCCGCTGATCGTGTTGACCGCCTCTTCGATTTTGTCGGTAATCTCGGTTTCAATCTGCTCCGGCGCAGCGCCGCGCTGCACGGTCGTCACCGTGATGGTCGGGAAGTCGATTTTCGGGAAGCGGTCGACGCCGAGGCGCGTGAACGAGAACGCGCCGATCACGGTCAAGGAGAGAATGAGTACCGTCGCGAAGACGGGCCGCTTGACGCAAAGGGCGGCGAGCCACTGCATATCTTGTCCTTAGTCTCTGGTCGTGGGTCGTTAGTCGTTGATCGTTGGTCCTCAGGTCTCGATCGTCCGCCGTTCAGGCGGCTACGAGGTCACCCGTATGCCGTCAATCAGCTGACCGACGTTTTTCGTCGCGACCTGTTCTCCGGCTTTGAGGCCTTTAGTGATCTCGATAGACTGACCGACGGTCTGGCCGGTGGTGACGATCCGTTCTTCGACGTGATCGCCGCTGACGACGAACACGCGGCCGGTCCCACCGGTCGTCTGGACGGCGGTCAGCGGGACGAGAATGCCGGGCGTGCGCGCCGGCTGCTCAATGCGGGCAGTCGCGAACAGCCCCGGCTTCAGCTCGTCCCCCGGATTCGGCACGATCGCTTCGACGATGAGCGCGCGCTGGTCAGCCTGCAGCGCCGGCGAGACGTACCGGACCTTCCCCTCGAATTCGCGGCCGGGATACGCGTCGACACCGAAACCGACCGGTTGACCGATCCCGACGGCCGCAATGAACTGTTCGGGAATCGTGAGCTTCACGCGGAGAGGGTTCACTCGGACGACAACCGCCACCTTCATGCCCTTGGTCACGTAGTCGCCGACCGACACCAGGCGCTGCGCGACCACGCCGGTGAACGGCGCGCGAACCATGGTGTCTGCGAACGCTTTGCGGGCGAGCGCGATGCGCGCACGGGCCGCCTGGAGCGATTGATAGAGCTGCGCGGCGGCGTTCCTGGACGCCTCGTGCTGCTGGCGCGCCGCTTCCATCTGCGTCCGTCTTTGATCGAACTCGGAGCGCGAGACGACATTCTGATCGAGCAGGGACTGAATTCGAGCGAACTCGCTCTGCGCGAGGGTGTACGCCGCTCTCGCGTTCTGCACCTCGGGCACCGAATCGACTTCGAAGGCTGCGCCGGCTGCGAGCCCGAGACGCGCCTCGATCTGCGCCGCGTTGGCTTCGGCTTCCTTGAGCTGCGCTTCCGTCTCATCAGCCGACAACCGAACCAGCTCGGCGCCCTGTGCGACGCGGGTCCCGAGCTCCACGGGGGCCGACACGACCCGCCCAGGAGTCTCCGCGGCAACCTCCGCTTCTTCTTCCGCCGTCAACGTGCCCGTGGCGCGGATGAAGCGGGCGATCGGCTGTTCGATGGCGGCGACCGGTGCAACGGCGATCGGTCTGGCCGCAGTCTGCGGCGCCTCCTTGGTCTTCGCATCACCCGCGCTGCACGCGGCCAGGGCCGCAGCGCTCATCACGCTTGAAACACACACGAGAAGTCGACGACGCATGTTTACTCCTGACTAGGATGCGCGTTCGTCAGAAACCGGTTCAGCGGCGCCGCAGTCCAGCAGACCGCTCGATTTCAGCGCGACCCCCGCCTGCAGGCCGGCCAGCGTCGTATCGATCACGTCGCTCGCAAGGCGATCGGGATCCTCGCCGGGGGCGAGGCGCTCGGACAGCGTGACCACGGCGACGCCAAGCAGACCGACCATCAGCAGCCTGGCCGCGACCGCGGCGCTCAAGCCCGCCGGAAACACCCCCGCCGCGATGCCGCGGTCGATCTCGGCGATCAGGTGGCGCTTCGTCTCGCGCACGAACGCGAACCGTTCGTATTCACGGTTGATGCGAGGGACCGAGCGATCGAGGAACATCAGCGCGAAGTACTGCGGCTGCTCGCGGCTGAACTGGTAGAGACGCCAGTAGATCGCGCGGATCCGCTCGAGCGGGCCGAGCGATTGGGCCTGCGGGCACGTGGCGGGATCGCCAAGCAGCCGGAAGCCCTCCTCGGCGAGGGCAAAGAAGATGTCGTCTTTGCTTGGAAAGTAGCTGTAGATGGCGGCCGGGCTGTATTCGATCCGCTCCGCGATCTTGCGGATCGATACCGTGCGGTAGCCTTCGGTGGTGAACAGCTCGCGGGCGGCGTCCAGAATGGACCGTCGGACGGCCTCGCGATCGCGTTCTTGTCGTTCTTTGATCCCCATTGACCGATGTTCCTCTAACGTGGGGGCCCCGCCGCACTCTCCCCGGCTCACACCAACCCCACGGCGCACAGTCTGCGCCGGGGGGGCCCGGGGTCACTTCCGGCGGCCCTGGCCCTGCCTCCGCCTCCGCTACAGCTACGGCGTCGCTCCCTCGCTGGTAAACAGTGTTCACAAGCTTAACATCGTTAGACGCCGTTGCCAGATGTGAGGTTCCCCGCCTGTGACGGAATCCGCCCCGCACTGGGCAGGCCTAGAGGCCGGCACGACGGGTTGGTGATGAGGCTCGCAGGAACGCGATGAACCCGATGAGGTATGTCGCCGCCGCTGCCAGGAGCGTGGTGTGAAAGCCCCAGTTCATCGCGATGAAGATGGCCAGCGTCGCCCCGAGCACCGACCAGGCGCCGTTCATGCCCCACGCCCACGGCACCATGTCGGGCGCGCGCGAGCTGAGCAGTCGAAGCCCCGAGGGCATGGGAATTCCGAGCACCAGGCCCATCGGCAGCAGCGTCGCAAGGGCCACCGCCATCCTGGCCGCCCGCGAAAACGGAATGGCCCAGGCGACGAGCGAAGCCACGCCGACGGTCACCACGACCGCCATCCCGGAAATGCCCAGGAGAACGACCGCGCCCGTACGCGGAAGCGATCCCTGAGCGATGCGCCGGCTCAATGCCGCACCGAGTCCGGTCCCCAGCAGGAGCGAGAACAAGGTAACCGTCAACGAGTACACCGGATGGCCCAGCAGCAGCACGAACTGCTGCAGCGTGGCGACCTCGATCAGCATGAACCCGGCGCCGAGTGCGCCGAAGAACACGAGCCACGAGAACCAGCCGGCCGGCCGCCGGGCGCCCCGGCTGGCGAGCGCCAGCGGTCCGATGACGAACGCCACCACCAGGCCAGCCGAAATTCCCAGCAGCGTCAACAGCGCGCTCAGACCGTTTCCAAACAGCATTGACCGCCCGAATGCGACGGAAAACTGATCCTGCAGCTTGGTGGTGTGGAAGAAAAACGGTCGGTCGTCGGTCGTCGGTCTGACGTCGGTCTTGAGGGCCGCATACACTTGCCGGGGATCTGCCGCGCGTATGAGCCGCGGGTAATCGCTCACCGGCGTGCCGTCGACCTCGTCCTCCGACGCCTCGTCCTTGTCGCTCTCGCCGGGCAGATAGACCGGGTCGAACTGGAGCCGCTCGGCGACCTGCCGCAGTCGTGAAATCTCCGCGGTGGTGAATGGCGTCTTCTTGAACAGGAATGTCGCGACGCGGCCGTAGCGGACGACCGCGATCCGGTCGGCCATCGACCATCCGCGCGCTTCGGCGGCGCTGCGGGCCAGCGAAACCAGACGCAGCCCGTCGAAGACCCACCGGGTAATCGTCAGAATCCCTGCGTCGGTGAGGTGATCGAGATAATCGTTGAACGCCTGCACGGTGTACAAGGTGTTCTCGGTCAGCGTATAGGCGCCCGCCGCCGTGGCGGCCCAGGTATCAACCAGCGATGCCTGAATGACATCGTAGGTGTCCGTCGAGCGGCGCACGAAGCTGCGGCCGTCATCGACGGCGATGCTGACGCGGGGATGCGTATAAATGCTGCCGGAAAAATCGCGAAACCTGCTCCGCATCACGTCGTCGGCAATGATCGGATTGATCTCGACCCCGTCGACGTGAGCCGCACCGAACACGAGCGCCGAGACGAGATCGCGGCCGCCGCCGGGGCCGATCACCAGCGCCTTGAAGCCGGGTCTCATCTCTGCCAGGTGATAGGCGAGCGCCGTCAGCTCGTAGCGCAGATACTGCACGTTGGAGAGATCCTGGGCAAGACCGAGAATCGGCGTCGAGGCGGCGGAATCGATGTCCATGTACCGTGTGCGCGGCAGAGGACCCCGATACGTGTGACTCAACGACCAGTCGCCATGTGTCCGGTCGTAAACCGCGATGCGTGAAAACGAATTCCATTTCGAAAACAGCACGCGGTCGCCTTGGTGCCCCTTCGTATTGGCGACATCGAACCCGGCGATACCGGTCACCTGCCCGGCGAGCGGGACGGCGAGCAGCATGGCGCCGGCGGCGGCGGCGCGCTGGCGGGTCTCTTCCGCGGCGAACAGCGTCGCGGCGCCGATCGCCATGACAGCAGCTGCGAGCACGACGCCGGGCGCGCCGAGCCGATCGAGCAGCGGGATCAGGATGACGCATCCGGACGCCGCGCCCAGCAGGTCGGCGGCGTAGACCGCGTTGATGCGAGAGGTGAAGCGCGAGACGGCCATCGTCACCACGAAGCCGCCAGTGAAGAACGGCAGGGCGGCGAGCGCATAGATCGTCAGCATCAAGGCCAGGTTCGCCGGCGAGTAATTGAGGCCGACGCGGAGGCGGACGAGCGCGAACAGCGAGACGATGGTGCACGCGGCGTACACGAGCGATGCCGACGAGAGCAGGGCGCTCGTGCCGTACGCGCTCAGACGGCGGCGCGCGACGTAGGCAAAGACGCCGCTGGCGCTCAGGCCGAACAGCGCAATCGAGACGGCCAGGAATGCGAAATGATAGTACATGATGACCGAGAAAATGCGCGTGAGCGCCAGCTCGATCATCAACAATGTGGCCGAGACGAGCGCCACGCCGAACAGGCGCGGCCGCGATGCATCGGACGGAGCGGTCATCCGCGAGAGTGTACCATTCACGCATTGCGGCCCGCCCGACGCCGAAAGCCCTGAGCCGAGGGCCAAGAGCCGTGAGCCGGGACGAAGAGCCCTGAGGCGAGAGCCGAAAGCCTGAGGGCCGTGACAATCGAAACGCAAAGGCTCGGCCTTCGCGCTTGCCAGGCCGTAGCTCGCGCGAATCGCCGTCGAGCGAAGGCTGGGCCTTTGCGTTCCATCATGGCGGTGCCCGAAGCCGTGAGCCCTGAAAGCCGTGAGTCTTGAGACAGTCCGCCGAGCCTTTCTCGCCGCGGCCTTGATGTGGCCCATTGCGCTGCTGTTCGCCACGTTCCAGGTCTCCAGCCCGCACTCATCGACATCCATGGACGTGCTGGCGCTGACCGTGTATGCGGCCGGCAGCGTCGTCTGTCACCAGCTGCCGCAACGCAGCTTCCGGCTCTGGTCCACGCAGATGCCGGTATGCGCGCGGTGCGCCGGCATTTATGCGGGCGCCGCCGTCGCGGTGGTCGTTCTGATGTTCGGGCGGGCGGCTGAATCCCTGAGAAACTCCAGATTCGAGAGCGGCGGCCATGCGGTCCGGCGCGCTCTGGTCGTCGCAGCACTCCCGACGGTTGTGACACTGGTCGCGGAATGGAGCGGCAGTGTCACGACCTCCAACTGGGTCAGGGCGGTGGCGGGCGTTCCGCTGGGCGGCGCCGTTGCGTGGGCGATCGGATCCGCTGTCGCGTCGCGTGAAGTAAACTAACAATCCGTGCGCGCCACCGCCGCCGAACACACGCAATCGGGGTGGCTCGTGCTGCTGTGCCTCGCGTCGTGGGCCATTCCCGGCGCCGGTCATCTGTGGCTCGGGCGCCGATCGAAGGGTCTCGTCTTTCTGGTGGCGCTGCCGGTGATGTTTGCGATCGGCCTGGGAGTCCAGGGCCGGCTGTTTCCCTTCGACATGTCGGAGTGGCTGGTCGGTCTGGCCGCGATCGCCGACGTCGGCATCGGCATTCCCTATTTCATTGCGAGCGCGCTTGGATATGGTGCCGGAGACGTGCGGGCCGTGACCTACGAATACGGGAACGCCTTTCTGATCGTGGCGGGCCTGCTGAACCTGCTCGTCGTCATCGATGCATACGACGTCGCCCTGGGGAGGAAATGATTCACCGATGCAGAGTCATGTCCTGTTGATGATCCTGTTTGCGTTTTTCGTGTCGCTGGTGTTCGCCGTGATCGCGAAGGACGATGTGGCCGAGCAGCTCCGGTTCGGCGGCCTGATGTTCGGCGGCTTTCTGCTTTCGGCTTTCGTCCTGGGCTGGCTCATGTATCCGTTTCCGCTCTGAGCTCGCCATGGCCTTCGACAACCTGCTGGTGAAGCGTGAAGGTGCCGTCGTCGTCCTGACGATTCATCGGCCCAGGGTCCTGAACGCCTTGAATGCTCAGACCGTCGACGAGCTGCGGCGCGCGATGCTCGATTGCCGGCGCGATGAGGGCGTTCGCGTCGTGATCCTGACCGGGTCGGGAGAGAAGGCGTTCGTCGCCGGTGCCGACATCAACGAACTCGCGACGCTGACGCCGGCGGCCGGACGCGAGCACGCACTTACCGGACAACATGTCTTCGACGTCATCGAGAATCTGGGCAAGCCGGTCATTGCAGCGATCAACGGGTTCGCGTTGGGCGGCGGCTGCGAGCTCGCGATGGCCTGTACGCTCCGTGTGGCGGCGGACACGGCCAGGCTGGGACAACCGGAGATCGGTCTCGGGTTGATGCCCGGCTATGCAGGTACACAGCGCCTGGCCCGGCTCGTCGGCAGGGGCCGGGCAATGGAGATGTGTCTCACCGGCGCGCAGGTCAGCGCCGAGGAAGCCCTCCGGATGGGACTGGTCAATCGCGTGGTCCCCGCCGCGGAGTTGCTGGCGGAAACCCAACAACTCGCGGAGCACCTCGCGCGAAGCGCGCCGATCGCCATGCGCTACATCATTACTGCCGTGAACAGAGGCATCGAGATGCCGTTGGCGGAGGCGTGCCAGTACGAGGCGACGCTGTTCGGCCTGGTCGCGTCTACCGAGGACATGAAGGAAGGCACGAGAGCGTTCCTGGAGAAGCGGAAGCCGGAATTCAAAGGGAAATAATACAGTCGTCAGTCGCCAGTCGCCAGTCGTCAGTCATCAGTCGAAGTCAACAGTCGCCGAGTCTGAGTCCACAGTCGTCAGACGATTAAGAAGCGGCACTGATGACTGATGACTGAAGACCCGCACTGCTGACTGGGACTGCCGACTGACGACTGGTTTAATGCCCACAATCGAAGGAAGCAGGTCCGCGACCGGATTACGTTTCGCGCTGGTCGTCTCGAAATATCACGACTTCGTCACCGATCGCCTGCAGAACGGCGCGATGGCCGCCCTTTCAGCGGCGAGTGTCGCGGCGGCCGCCGTCACCGTCATTCGCGTCCCCGGCGCGTTTGAAATTCCCATTGCGGCGCAAGCGGCCGCGGAGTCGGGACTCTTCGATGCCATCGTCTGTCTCGGGTGCGTCATCCGGGGCGAGACGCCGCATTTCGACTATATCTGCTCGGCCGTTGCGCATGGATTGACCACGGCTGCAGCCGCGACCGGTGTGCCAATGGCATTCGGCGTGCTGACGACGAACTCCGTCGAGGAGGCGCTGGCGCGGGCAGGTGAAGGCGCGGGCAACAAAGGGCGCGAAGCGGCGATCGCGGCGATTGAAATGGCGCAGGTCGTTTCCGAGCTGACGCGGTTGGGAAAATGACCGCGAGGAAAGATCCCCGCCGCGTGGCGCGCGAGTCGGCGCTGCAGATCCTGTATCAGTGGGAGATCGGGCGTCGTGACGTCGATCGCGCGGCCGATACGTTTTTCAGCCAGCAGTGGCCGGCCGTCGAGGCCCCGGCGGAGGACGTGCGGACGTTCGCGTCGCTGCTCGCCCGCGACACCGTTCAGCGGCTCGAGACGATCGACCCGCTGATTGCGGGGACGACCGAACGCTGGCGCCCGGAGCGCATGGCGGTACTGGATCGCCTGATTCTTCGCATGGCCGTCTGTGAGCTCCTGCGCGATCGGCAGACGCCCCCGGCCGTGGTGATCAACGAAGCGCTGGAGCTGGCGCGTACGTTCAGCACAGAAGAGTCGGTGGGGTTCATCAACGGGATGTTGGATGCGATCCGGAAGAAACTGGATAGCCGGGCCACCACGGAGGACGCGGCGGACGCGGAGGGATAATCAAATCCTGAAGGGCGAGTGGACCTCAGTGAGCGGCAGGTTGGCAGGTCGCGGAGGCGACGTTGTCGGCACGCAGCAGACTGATTTGGCCGGACTTCGCAAGCCGGCGAAGGGCGCTGAGACACGTGCAGGATTGATCCCCCGCGTCCTCCCGCCTTCGCTGAAGCTACGGCGGGCCACCGTAGCCTTGCGCGAAGGTGGCCGCGTCCTCCGTGGTGAACGTATGACTTCGCTTGAAGAACAAATCCAGCAACGCCGTTCGAATCTCGAAGAGCTGGCGAAGCTCGGCATCGAGATCTACCCGCGCAAGTTCGAGCGGCGGCACACCGTTTCGGAGCTGGTGGCTGCGCACGGCGCCCGCACCCACGACGAGCTCGAGGCGCAGAAGATCGCGACCGTGACCAGCGGGCGCATTCTGGCGATTCGATCGTTCGGCAAGGCGAATTTTCTGGTGCTCTCCGACGGGCACGCGAAGCTGCAGGTCTACATCCGGCAGGACTCGCTGCCGGACGTGGAATTCAAGATCTTCAAGCTGCTGGACTTCGGCGACTGGGTGGGCGTCGAGGGGCACCTGTTCCGCACCAAGACGAACGAGCTCACGATCTTCGCGACGCGTCTTCATTTTCTGGCGAAATGCCTCCTCCCGCTGCCCGAGAAATGGCACGGGCTCACCGACGTGGAAACCCGTTACCGTCAGCGGTATCTGGACCTGGTGGTGAATCCGGATTCGCGGCGCGTCTTCGAGGCGCGGAGCCGCATCGTTGCCGCGCTGCGCGAGTTCATGACCGCGCGCGGATATCTGGAAGTCGAAACGCCGATGATGCAGCCGATCGCGGGCGGCGCGCTGGCCCGCCCGTTCGTCACGCACCACAACGTGCTCGACATGGACCTGTACCTGCGGATCGCACCCGAGTTGTACCTGAAACGGCTGACGGTCGGCGGCTTCGAGAAGGTGTTCGAGATCAACCGGAATTTCCGCAATGAGGGGATCTCGACGCAGCACAATCCCGAATTCACGATGATGGAGTTCTATGAGGCGTACGCCGACTACCAGGCGCTGATGGCCATGACCGAAGAGATGATCAGCACCGTGGCCCGCCAGGCGATCGGCGCCGACCGGGTCACGTTCGGCGAGCACGAGATCTCGCTGGCGGCGCCATTTGCCCGGCTCTCCCTGCGCGAGGCCGCGCGCGAGGCCGCATCGCGGCGCCTGCAGCGGCCGGTAGCGGAGACCGACCTGCGCACGCGCGATGCGGCCGCGGCGCTGGCGCGGCAGCTCCATGTCGACGTCGAACCGGACGATGGCGCCGGGACCATTACCACGCACATTTTCGAAACATTGTGTGAGGACCAAATCATTCAACCGACGTTCGTGTACGACTTTCCGACCGAGGTGTCGCCGCTCTCCAAGCAGAAGCCCGATGACCCCGACACGGTCGAGCGGTTCGAGCTCTACATCGGCACCTTCGAGGTCGCCAACGCGTTCAGCGAGCTGAACGATCCCGTCGAGCAGCGGCGACGGTTCGAAGCGCAGATCCGGCATCGCGCCCGCGGCAGCCTCGAGGCCCACGCCATGGACGAGGATTACATCCGGGCGCTCGAGTACGGGCTGCCGCCGACTGCCGGAGAGGGCGTGGGGATTGACCGCCTGGTCATGCTGCTCACCAACAGCCCGTCGATCCGGGATGTGATTCTGTTTCCGTTGATGCGGAAACGGGAATGATGTCACCACGAAGGACGCGGAGGACGCGGAGGGTGCGTCCAGACGGGTTGCGGGCCCACGTGCGCGTCCGTGCGTCCCGGCGAGATGCGGGTCGTGCGCGGATTCCGGATGCTGAGTGCCACTCTGACACGCTCAGCACCTTCAGGATTGATCCTCCGCGTCCTCCGCGTCCTCCGTGGTAAAGGTCACTGATCGCGAGCGGTTTTGCTGATTGAAAAATGGACCTCCCCTTCGAGCTCCACGTCGCAATGCGCTACCTGCTGGCGAAGCGCAAACAGGCGTTCATCTCCGTGATCTCGCTCATCTCCACGCTGGGCGTGACGGTCGGCGTCATGGCGCTCGTCATCGCCCTGGCGCTGATGACCGGGTTGCAGGGCGAAATCCGCGACCGGATCGTCGGCGCGAACCCGCACATCTACGTCTGGAAGACCAGCGGAATTGAGAATGACCGGGCGGAGTCGGAGAAGCTTCGCCGCTTCCCGCACGTCGTGGGCGCCGCGCCCGCGATTCTCGGCAAGGCGCTGATGACGGCAGCGCGGTCGGAGGAGTTCGTCAACCTGACCGGGATCGACCCGGCGCTGGAAGGCGGCGTGACCGACCTTCGCGCATCCATGCAGCAGGGATCGCTCGACGGGCTCAATGCGCCGAATCCGGAGGGCGTGGTGGGCGGCATCCTGATCGGCAAGGATCTCGCCACGAAGCTCGGCGTGACCGTCGGCGATTCGGTCACCCTCATGACGCTGCACGGGACGCTGTCACCAATGGGCTTTCTGCCGGTGCCGCGGCCGCTCCGTGTCGCCGGGATCTTCAGCCTGGGCCTCTACGAGCTCGACTCGACGACCGGATTCGTGTCGCTCAAGGTGGCCAAGCGGATGTTCGGCAAGGAACAGGCCGATCTGATCCAGCTGCGCGTCGACGATGTGTATGCGGCGCCGCAGATTGCCCGCGAAATCTCGTCCCGGCTCGGCGAACAGTACTTCACGGATGACTGGACCGAGATGAACCGGTCGCTCTTCTCGGCGCTGTGGCTCGAAAAGATGGCCATCTCGCTGACGATCGGACTTATCGTCATGGTGGCCGCCTTGAACATCGTCGCGTCGCTGATTCTGCTGGTCATGGAGAAGCACCGCGACATCGCGATCCTGAAAACCATGGGCGCCGGCGCCGGCAGCATCACCGCGATCTTCATGATGCAGGGGCTGATCATCGGGCTGGTCGGCACGACGGTCGGCGCGGCCGCCGGCTACGGACTGTCGTTCGTCCTGGATCGCTACAAGCTCATTCGAGTGCCGGTCGATGTCTACCAGGTCTCGCACGTGCCGTTCCACGTCGAGCCGGTCAACTTCGTCATGGTGATCGTGGCCGCGGTCGCCGTGTGCTTCGTCGCGACCATCTATCCATCACGGCAGGCGGCCCGGCTCGATCCGTCGCAGGCGCTGAGATACGAATGACTGGGCCGTGGCGAAAATCGGAAGGCGGCGGCAGGTAGGGCGGCTCGCGAGCCGCGCCTACGGAGTCTCGTTCGCCAATGTCCTTCATCACCGCAGCAGGCATCGTGAAAAGCTACCCGGTCGGCGGCACGTCGCTGACCGTTCTGCGCGACCTCGATCTGCAGGTGGCCGCGGGCGAAATGATTGCGATCGTCGGGGCGTCTGGCGTGGGAAAGAGCACCCTGCTGCACCTGCTTGGCGGCCTCGACCGGGTCGACGCGGGCACCATTGTGGTCGCCGGAATCGAACTGACGGCGCTGGCCGACGACCGCCTGGTCGCCTTCCGCAACCGGCACGTCGGGTTCGTGTTCCAGTTCCATCACCTCTTGCCGGAGTTCACGGCGCTCGAGAACGCAGAAATGCCGATGCGGATTGCGAGGATGCGGATCGCAGAGGCACGTCCCCGTGCGGATGAGTTCCTGCGACGCGTCGGGCTGGGCAACCGGCTCGAGCATCGGCCTGGCATGCTCTCCGGGGGCGAACAGCAGCGGGTGGCGGTCGCGCGCGCGCTCGCGATGCGGCCGTCGGTGCTGTTGGCGGACGAACCGACCGGCGACCTGGACGAAGGCACGGCCGACTCGCTGCACCAGCTGCTCCGTGAGATGCATCGCGATTTCGGCCTGACGTCGGTCATTGCGACGCACAACCCGCGGCTGGCCGCGCGCTGCGACCGAGTCCTGCGGTTGGAGAGTGGCCGGCTGGGACCAGACTAATTGGCGGGCTTTACTCGCCCTCTTGCGACTGTCACCGTGCAGAATCGCCAGGCGGCGGGCAATGATGAGCGGGCACGCCCATTGCGTTCAGACCGCCTACGCGACTATAGGGGGCGAGCCCGGGGCGGCGGCGTCTAAACTCGGAAGAGCGTTGGGTTTAGAGTGAACGATGCCTTATAATGTGGTGAACG
The DNA here is from genome assembly GCA_046726355.1 of Acidobacteriota bacterium. Taxonomy (GTDB): domain Bacteria; phylum Acidobacteriota; class Vicinamibacteria; order Vicinamibacterales; family CAVVIG01; genus QHWF01. Next base: position 154,600 of record JBKPAI010000014.1, read on the forward strand.
TCTCCGTGACCCCAAAACGATCTGCATTCACGTAGGTAAGCCGGATGTTCGAACGGTACACCGAAAGGGCACGACGGGTCCTCTTCTTCGCCCGCTACGAAGCCAGCCAGCTCGGCAGCATCTCGATTGAGACCGAGCACCTCCTGCTCGGA
>JBKPAI010000015.1:0-54720 GCA_046726355.1 Acidobacteriota bacterium
TCCAAGAGGGAGCAGGTATCGTTTGAGCATGTCCGGTTACCGCAACGAGAAGAACGAGTCCAGGGGGCGGCACGAATCACATGAACGTGCCGGCGATGTGTTGAGCAACCGGTGTACCGATCAGGTTGGATTCGCAGCCGCGTGGGTGAAGACCTTCGGCAACAGTCAGTTACGCGGGATCACGAAACCGTCGTTGTCGCAACGTGCCGCGACGGGCGTGCGAGATGCGTCGAGGCGGGACACGACTCGCAGCGGCGTGTCCAACGCTTGAACGCAGTTCGTATGAGCGTGACGACGTTGCTCGTGACGTCTCACGATGGACTCGTTCGACGCGGATGAAAATGGAACACGGCGGAATCGGGAAGGACCGAAGCGCGTGCAGCGGCGTGTCATTCTGGGCGTGTGCGACGATCGGCGACTGTCCCGCTCCCAAGTCACCCGGGAGGCAGGCCGCCGGGCCGGCCCGCACGGCTGAAAGGGCGTGCCCGGTCGTTTTCTGACGTCGTGCATGGTTCGACTTGCGCCCGCCGCTCACTATCTGTTACAACCTGTAACGTGACAGACCGTAACATGTCTCGCCGCCCGCTCACCGAGCTGCAGCAGGCGATTCTCGATTTCATCTGGTCCACCGGCGCCGCGACATCCGAAGAAGTCCGTGAAGGTCTCCGGCCCCGTTACACGCTCAAGGACTCGACCGTCCGCACCCTGCTCCGTCGTCTCGAGGCGCGTGGCTATCTGACGCACGACGTCGACGGGAAGGCGTTCGTGTATCGTGCCCGGCTGCCGGCACGGAGCGTCGCCGCCCGCGCCGTGCAGCACATCATCGATCGGTTCTGCGCCGGATCGGTGGAACAGTTCCTGGTCGGCCTGGTTGATGAGAAGGTCGTTCCGATCCGCGAGATCGAGCGCCTCGCACGAAAGGTGAAGCGATCGCCATGAGCATGCTGCTGTTGCGCCTCCTCGCAGACGCGTCTCTTCGAATCTCGGTCGTCGCGCTGCTGGTCGCGGCGATTCTCAGCGCGGTCCGCGTCCGCTCGAGCGCAGTGCGGCACGCCGCCTGGACCGCGGTCCTGTGCACGATGCTGCTCATGCCCGCCCTGCCGTACGTCGTTCCGCCGATTGGGATCCCGGTGACCCTCCCCTACGTTTCCGACCCTGTCGTCGTTGACCACCCACCCGCGGTCACCGATTCGGCAAGCCCTTCGAATGGGCCGACGTTACCGGCGGCCCGGGTCCCGGACGAACGAGCGCAGACTGCCGGGGGTGACGTTCCCATCGCATCATCGCCGGGTTCGAGCCAACAGTGGCAACCAGTCTGGCCGGACGTTGCACTCTTCGTGTATGGCTTCGGCAGCCTTATTTTGTTGTCGCGGTGCTGGATCGGCTGGCGCCACGCCAGACGCCTCGGGCGGAGCGGACAACCGGTCCGTCTCATGAATGACCACGGTTCTCCCACGATCCGCATTGTCGAATCAGGGGCGATCCTGACGCCGGTCACGGTCAGCATTCTTGCGCCCACGATCCTCCTGCCTCTGGCTTGGCGAACGTGGTCCGAGACGAGGCTGCGCGCGATCCTCGCGCACGAGCTCGCGCACGTCTTGCGCCGTGATCCCCTCGTCGCATGTCTCGCCCAGGTCAATCGCTGTCTGTTCTGGTTCCATCCGCTCGCGTGGTGGCTGCCGCGCACCCTGGCCTGCAACGCGGAACAGGCCTGCGATGCTGCCGCGATTCACGCGATCGGGGATCCTCGCGAATATGCCCGGACGCTCCTCGACATCACACGCGCCGTGGGCGAGGGCGGCGGCCGTGTGTCATGGCATGGCATGAGCATCGGCGGCGGTCTGCTCGGCCGGCGAATCGATCGGATTGTTGGCGGGGACCTGTCGCCCCGCCTCTCGACGGCTCGCACGGCCCTCGTCGCATCAACATGTGCCGCGGCCGTTGTGCTCGTCGCGGCGTGCCGCCCACAGTCGACTTCTCCGCGCGTGGACGACGACAGTGCGATCGAGCAACGCGATCACAAGCTCCGCCGCGATCTCCGTCGCGTCTGGGACGAGACCGGCAGGGATTTCGGCCGGGTCGACTGGGAGAACGGCGCAGGACAGATCGAGCCGCTCGAAGCCGCGCTGAAGCAGGATCCAGACAATCTCGACGCGTTGAGAGATCTTCTGCTTGCCTACTGGATTCAGCCGGATGCCGAGAAGCGGCGGATGCACATCCTGCGGCTGATCGAGCGGCACCCCGAGACAGCGCTCGCGGGTTCCATCGAAGCGCGCATCTTTGCGAGCGATCGCCATCACTACGCGCCATTTGCCGTTGGCGCTGAACTGGGAGTCCTGCTCACGGGTGATCCCGATGGCTACGAGCGTGCGAAAAACCTGTGGCTCGCGCACGCGAGCCGCCCCGACGTGACCGCCACGATTCTGGGAAGCGCCGCTTCTTTCTTCGAGTCGAGCGACAAGCCGCTCGCCGAACAGATGCTTATCCGTGCCCGGGCGCTCGATCCGCAGGGGCCCTGGTCGGCGCGGCTCGGGCAGTTCTACGCCACTGTGCTGGTCGGCTCGGAGATGCCTTTCGCAAAGAACGTCCTGCTCAGAGTCACGGTCGGCGAGCCACGCAGCGCGTACGGGCTCCGCGTTCGCAGGATGCTCGGCGAGTCGACCGATGACGTGCTGCTCGCGGCCGCCGGATGGTTTCTTATGCGTTCGCCACGCGATCCATGGACGGGTTTCGATCCAGTTGTGTGGGCCGCGTCATGTTTCAAGCGAGCGATGCAGGTGAATCCGCATGCGGTACTGGCCCATACCGAGTTCCTCAAAGTCCGCACGCAGAGGACGAATGGCGGTGAGGCGCTATGGTCTGCGCCGCCGGCATTGCAGTACGACGCCATTGCGGCGCTGCCCGAAGGGGAGCGGTTCGAACTGCTCCCAAACCTTGCCCGGTCAGCCATCAGATCGCTTGGCGATCTTGCCCGCTGGGATGATCCGAACCTTCGGGATCGTCGCGAGCTTGCGCGGCAGCAGGCACGCAAGTACGCGGAAGACGCTCTGCGTCTGGCACCGAAGTACCGCCGTCACCCCAGAGCCGGTCTGGCAATCTACATCGCGAACATGACGCTCGGCACCCTTGCATTCGAGGAGCGTGACAGGAAAGCGGCGGTTGATTTTCTGCGGAAGGCCGCGCAGGCGCCCGCATCTGAAGAGCTGGTCTATTCCGACCATCTCGTGTTCGAGCTGCACTGGCATCTCGCTTCCGATCTGCTCAAAGCCGGCGAGCGCGAGCCGGTGCTGCGGTTCCTCGAGCGGATGGCCGAGATCAACCTCGCCGATCGCACCGAACTGCGCGAGGCGGCTGCTGCGATCCGGCGCGGCGAGACGCCGCGCCTTTAAATTAACCGCTTATGCGGCTCGACACGAGAATTTTGCACTCGTTTCACCACGAGCCGCATAAGCGGCTCAGGCGCGCTACAGGCGCGCCCCGCGCGAACGGAGCGGGGATCGTGGGGTCCCCGCGAGTGAGCGCGTAGGGGGGTCCGCCGGGGCGGAGCCCCCCGGATCTAGTTCGTCGTCCGTCCTCCGGATCCGCCGAAGTGGCGCTCGTACCAGTCGATGCTCCGGTTGATCATGTCGATCACGTGCTGTACTTCTCGCAGGCCGTGCCCTTCGCGCGGATAGCGGACCATGATGGTTTCGACGCCGACATCCTTCAGCGCAATGTAGAACTGCTCGGCCTCGGGGATCGGCACGTCGTTGTCGTTCTCGCCGTGCACGAACAAAGTCGGCGTTTTCACCCGGTTGGCGTAGCGGATGGCCGATCGCTCCCAGAGTTTGTCGATGATCCCCTTCTGATGGGGAAATCCGCCGAACTCCACCGCGAGGTAGTCGTGGTAGTAGGACAGGTAGTTCTGCGTCACCAGGTTTGAGATGCTTGCGGCCGGAACCGCCGCCTTGAAGCGGTCGGTCTGCGTGACGATCCAGTTGGTGAGCTGGCCGCCGTAGCTGCCGCCTTCGAGACCCATCCGGCTGCCATCGAGCCATGAGTAGCGCTTCAGGGCCGCATCGACTCCCGCCAGCACGTCCTTCGCTTCACCGCCGTTCTGGTCGCCGAAAATCGCGTCGGCGAGCTTCTGGCCGTAGCCGGTCGACCCGCGATAGTTCACCATCAATGCGGCCCAGCCTCGAGCGGCATACACCTGCGCCTTGCTGTTGAATTCCGGCCCCTGCTGGCCGTGGGGTCCTCCGTGCATCATCACGATCAACGGGTGTTTTGAGCCGGGAGCGTTGTCGAGATCGCTTGGTTTCGTGAGGAATGCCTCGATCGGCATCCCGTCGAAACTGGGAAACGTGAACGCTTCAACCGCGCCGATCTTCCGGCTCGCGAGAAGATCCCGATTCAGATCGGTCAGACCCGAAGCGGGACCGTCGCCGGAACGCAGATACAAGTCCGATGGCCGCATCCGCGTGGAGAGCGCGTACGCGATGGCCGCGTCGCCGTTCTGGCTCGCGATCGACCAGGCGCCGACGGATCCCTCGTCGCTCAACACGCGTTCCGGCCTGCCGCCCGCCGCCGGAATCCGGTACAGGTGCGTCTCGCCGCGTTCCTGCACGGTGAAATACAGGCTCTGACCGTCCCGCGACCATCGCGGCGGTCCCTGGCGATTGTCGATTGACTCGCGCACCTCACGCCGGCCGCTGCCATCGGCGTTCATCACCCACACGTGCGTATCTTCCATCGTCGTTTCCGATGAGGTGAGCGGGCGCGTCGTGCCCAGATACGCGATCTGCCGGCCGTCGGGCGACCAGGCCGGCCGATACTCGGCGTTCTTCGTCTGCGTCAGCTGCGCGACGGAGCCGTCGGCGACGGCGACGGTGAAGACGTCGTAGTTGAAGAAGCGGTCGGGATCGGGTTCGCGATTCGAGACGAAGAGAATACGGTCGCCCGCCGCCGACCAGTCGAGCGAATGCTCGTAGTAGTTGCCAGCCGTCAGCTGCTTGACGGCTCCGGAACCCACGTCGGCGGCGAAGATGTGAAGCCGGCGGTTGTCGTTGAATCGTGTCGAGCCCTCCGATGCCGTCGGCTTGTACAGGTACCGCGTGATGACCATCGGGTCGCCGTTGGCGTCCTGCTCAGGGCCCGGCGTGGCCGAGATGAATGCCAGCCGCTTCCCGTCAGGGGACCACGCGATCGCGTCTCCGGAGCTGGGCAAGGGATGGTTCGTCGTGACGATCGGCGCGATCAGGCGCGGCTGCGTCCCATCGGCGTTTGCCACCTGCAGCCCGTATCGTTCGCCGTCGCTGCCGACGTACGCGATCGCGCGTCCGTCAGGCGACCAGTGCGGGCTCGAGGCCGTGCCTGCGGGCGAACCGAGCCGCGCCGACTGCCGCGATCGGAGATCCATGATCCAGATCTGGGAATAGGGTCGTCCCGGCCGGTCGTTGTTGACGACCGCGTAGGCAATGCGCGATGCATCCGGAGAGAGGCGCACCTCGCCGACCGATCGCAGGTGATACAGATCGGCGGGCTGCAGCTTGTCGCCATTCGACCGCGGCGGAATCGGATCCGGTGCGGCGCCCGCATCGGCAGCGGCTGGTTTGGCAGTCTCACCGGACGATCGGCCGCAGGCGGTTCCTGCGGCAATCAGCGCACCGACCGCAGCCAGTGCGGCGGCGCGCCGGATGTGATGTGACAGCGGCATACGATTCCTCCGGGGAGCTCTCAATGTTGCGGACGGGCGGCGATCTTTCGAGCGCCGCATATGATAGACCCATCCGATGCGGCGTCCAGACCCCCAGCACGGTGCACCGTCAGGCTCCCAGCACGGTGCAGCGTCAGGCCCCAAGCACGCTGCAGCGCCAGATCCCGGCACGTGTGGAGGAGCCGACATGAAGCGTTTCAGCTGGGAAACATTGTCGACGGGATGATCAACAACTGGGACGAGGACGGCGAGCCGCGGCAGGATCTGCCGCAGGATGCGGTCGAGGAGTTCAAAGTCAGCAACGTGCAGGCGCCGGCGCAGTTCGGTCTGGCGACGGGCGGCATCGTCGAAGTCGTGACCAAATCGGGCACGAACGCCGTGCACGGCGACGCCTTCGAGTACTTCCGTGATCGCAGTACGGCGTCGCGTTCGTGCAGGACGACTGGAAGCTCCGGCCCAACCTGACGCTGAACCTGGGCCTCCGCTACGAGCGGCTGTATGGCTGCTGCAACGAAGATCTCGATCCGTTCAACCCTGCGCTGGATACCGGTGCGTCGAACGGCGATCGGCGACATGCGCTGGTGGCGAGCGGCGCGGTGCTGGCGCCGTGGGACGTGACGCTCGGCATCGTGTGGACGGCACGGTCTCAGCTGCCGTGGAACGCCACTGCCGGCCGCGATCTGAACGGCGATGGCTTCAACACCGACCTGGTGCCCGGGACGACCCGGAACTCGGGCAGCCGCCGCTTGAACCTCGACGCCGTGAACGCGTGGCGGGCGGCGAACGCGCGTTCGGCCGTTGACCTCTCGCAGATCGAGAGTTCCCGCATCAACGTGGTAGATGTTCGCGCGAGCAAGAGCATCCGGCTGGCCGGCCGCACCCGCGTCGAGCTCGTCGCGTAGGCGTTCAACCTGTTCAACACCGCCAATCTGCAGGCCCAAGACGGCGGCGGCCGCGTGACCAATGCCCTGTCGGCGAGCTTCGGCCGGATTCTGACCGCGAGGCCCGGCACGCAGGGAGAGCTCGCGGCAAAGCTCGTGTGGTAGCTAGAACGTGAGACTTAACAAATAGTTGATCAAATCTGATTTCTCGCCCGGAGTCAGTCCCAGTCCCATGCACGTGTTGTAGTGATCCACCACCGAGTTCAGCGTGGGGAAGCGGCCGTCGTGATAGAACCCGCCCTTGAAATGCGTGAAGAGCGCACCAATCGGTGCTGTGCGATAGCGCAGATCGGGTGCGCGCTGGGCTTGGAAATCATCAATGCAGACTTCCGCCGGCGTGTGCAGGTTCCAGCCTGGATCGGTCCATAACGGCTCCACATGGCAGTTGTTGCAGCCTGCCTTGCCGCTGAAGAGTTCATCACCGCGTTCGGCCGCCGCGGCGTCGAAGCTTCCGGCCGGCGGCTCCGGTGATGGTATGGCCAGCTGATAGAACTGCAAGGCCGACAACTTCGACGTGATCAAGTCATCGTCCGGGCTGATGTGGGGAAGATCGGCGAATCCGTGCGTCGCGGCGATCGGGAACTGGGCAGCATTGTTCAGCCGCGGATCCCAGAATCGTCCGATGCCGTGCATTTCCAGGTTCCCGACGAACGCGTTCCAGTGCGGCACCGAACCCCATCCCGTCCACGTGTGCAGGTTGACACCGCCGAGACCGAACGCGGGTGGAATGAGTGTCGCACCTGGGACGTTCCTGGCCGTGACGACGCCGTCGGTGATTCGCTGCGGGTTGAAGGCTTTGCCGTCGAGGATCAGCTCGGCATCGAATTTTCCCGGCCCCCAGCTGTTGAGGACGGTTCTGACCGCCGTCTGGTTGACGCCCAGCAGGCTGGCCAGCGCACTCAGATCAGGTGCAAGGGCGACGATGGCGCCGACGTTGAGGTCACGATTGGCCCACCCGTCCAGCCGGTGGCCGATGCAGCCCGTGCCGGGATTGGGCGTAATCGCGCCGGCGCAGAGAGCGGGACTGGATTGATCGACGGTTGAGTGACACAACGCACATTGAATCCCAACTGACTTGAGCGAGCCGTTGCTGTTGAAGATGCCGGTCAGGCCGACCACCGCGTTCAACTTCAGCAACGCAAGCGTCACCGCGGGATCATCGAGGTTGATGGCACCTCTCGGGATCTGCGCCACGAGGTTCCCGGGCAGGGCGTCGACATCGACTTTGAGTCCGACGGCCAGCGCCGTCCTCGGGCTCACGCCCGGGCCCACGCCGCCGAAGCCCGCGCCCTCAATGGCTTCGTGCAATCTCAGCGTGGCTCCCCAGAATGCCTGATCGCCAAACGTATCGAACCGGAACACTTCACGGCCGCGTGTCACCTTGTCGATTGCATTGGCGAAGAGGTCGTCGCTCGCCCCTCTCTTGACCTGCTTGCCATAAGTTGTCCGCGTGATGGCGAGAACTATCGTCAGCAGCCAGGCGGCGGCCATCACGACAAGCCATATGCGGGATGCCGGTCGTCTCATCGGTGTGATCTCCTTCACAACAAAGAACCCCAACAGCACATGCCCATGGCTGGCTTGCGGGTTGCTAAACGGCGGCTATCGGGCTGATCCCCGCAGCCGACGGATGGAGCACTCGAGGGTCGCCGCGCCCACGCTGTCTTACGAGCCTCGGACTGTTTCCAGGTTTTCGTAAGAACCGCATTCCGACGGCTGCGCGTATCAAAGCGCGACGCTCGATCGGGTTCCGCGTTTCGGGACATGGCACAGACGTACAGAGTGGGCACGGTGGAAAAGGTGACAGCGGAGTGTGTTTCCGGGTCGCGACGCGCTGTCTTTTGCCTGGAGTCAACCGATGGGCTCGATGATCCGCACGCTGTTGGGACCGGCTGCTGGTGATTGTCAGATGTCGGACAACGAGATCGTTGATCGCGTGCGCGGTGGGGAGACGGGTCTCTTCGAGATTCTCATGCGGCGATACAACCAGCGCCTGTTTCGCGTGGCCCGCAGCTTTCTTTCCGACGATGATGAAGCCGAAGACGTCATGCAGCACGCGTACGTCAATGCCTACGTCCATCTCGACCAGTTTGCCAATCAGGCGGCGTTCGCGACGTGGCTGACCAGGATTGCCGTGTACGAAGCGCTCGCGCGCGTCCGGCGACGCCGGCGCTTCGAGAACGTGGACACCGGTGACGGCGACAATCCGATGGACGCCTTACGGGCACCGGCGCCCGATCCGGAACAGCAGGCGTTCCTGGGCGAGTTGCGGGCGCGTCTCGAATCCGCTGTTGAGACTTTACCGGCGCGGTACCGGGCGGTTTTCGTGCTGAGGGACGTTGAAGGGATGACTACGGCTGAGACCGCCGTTTGTCTGGCGATTACCGAGCAGAGCGTCCGGACCCGCCTGCACCGCGCGCGCGTGCTCCTGCGCAGCCATCTGTTTCAGCGTGGCGGGATGACCGCGATTCGCGCCGTCTTCGCGTTCATGGTACCCCGATGCGACCGGGTGGTGCGACTGGTGCTGGGCCGCATCGACGCGATGTCACCGCCGCCCGCGGCCAGCTTCCGAGCTGACTCCCGTTGACAGCACGCCCCGCGTGGCTCAATTATCCGTGGCTCCGGGCTGACGGCCTCGGCTGCCCTCGGCTCAAGACTCACAACTCAAAACTCGAAACTCGATTGCTCATGAACCAGACGGTTGTCGTGGTCGATTACGACGAGATCTGGCCGACCCGGTTCGAGATGCTGCGTTCTCGCGCCTGGCCGGTCGTCGCTGATTTCGCGCTCGGCATCGAACACGTGGGCAGCACGTCGGTGGTTGGTCTTGCCGCCAAACCGATCATCGACATGACCGTCGTCGTACGAGATCGAGCGGACGTGCCGCTGGCGATCGAGCGGCTGGCAACGATCGGGTACTCGCATCGGGGCAATCTCGGCATCGAGGATCGCGAGGCGTTCGACCATCCCGGAGACCTGCCGCGCCATAACCTGTATGTGTGTCCGCAGGGCACCATCGGCATCGTCAACCAGGTCGCGGTCCGAGACTATCTGCGTGGGCATCCGGACGCGGCGCGCCGCTACGGTGAGCTGAAGAAGGAGCTCGCTGTGCGGTTTCCCGACGACATCGACCGCTACGTGTTCGGCAAGACCGACTTTGTGCTCCAGGTCCTGCGCGAGGCCGGTCTGACGCCACAGCAGCTTGCCGCCATCGAACGGGTGAATCGGCCGTGAACGAAGGAGCCATCAACTGGCCAGCAGACCTTTCCACCCTTTGCGATACTCCCGGCGAATGAACTTGTCCGCCTCCGGCGCGTTGGTCGCCTTCATCGCCGTCGCATCCCAGTGGAGTTTCTTTCCCGTCCGATACGCCACGTTCCCGAGATGGTTCGCTTCCGTCGTCCATCCGGCGTAGTCGAAATTCGCGAGCGAGGGCGTTCCGCTTTTGCACGCCTCAATCCACTCGGCGTAGTGGCCCGGTGAATTCGGAATCGTCTCGGGCGGCGGCACGAAGTCGGCAAATTGTTTCTCCGGCAGCAGCAGGTGTTTGTCCGCAGTTGACAGAATCATGCCCTTGTCGCCGACGAACAGCTGCGCATCGGGCCACTGCGGGATTCCGCCCTCGGTCCAGATCTGCGGCCGGGCCTCACCTTGGTACCACGTGAGCTTCAACGGCGGCATCTCGCCGCGCGGGCCATACTCGTAGGTGACGTTCATCGTGGCTGGCGCGAGCTCCGGATGCGCCGGACCGTCGGCAGTCGCCTCGACGGTGAGCGGCGCCCGGAGATCCAGAGCGTAGAACGCCAGATCGTTGCGGTGACTTCCGAGATCGCTCATCGTGCCGTTGCCGAAATCCCACCAGCGATACCACTTCGGCCCGGGGACGTAGACGGAGTGGAACGGCCGCTCCGGCGCCGGCCCCAGCCACAGATCCCAGTCCAGTCCCGGGGGCACCGGATCGGTCTCTTTTGGACGATCGGTGAGGACGACGATGTCCTTGTTGCGCCTGGCTGCCTCCTCGCTCTGGAACCCCCATGCCCGGTTCACCCACACGTGCACTTCACGAACGGGACCGATCGCGCCGCTCCGAATCAGCTCTTTCACGCGCCGATGGTTGTTGGAGGCGTGGCCCTGGTTGCCCATTTGTGTGGCAACCTTCAGCTTCGAAGCGGTCTCGCGCACCAGCCGCGCCTCCCAGATGTTGTGCGTGAGCGGCTTTTCGCAATAGACATGTTTCCCCGCCTTGAGGGCCAGCATGGTCGCGAAGACGTGCGTGTGCTCGCAGGTGCTGACCACGACCGCGTCGAACTCGCCCGGCTTGTCGAACACCTTGCGGAAATCGAGGAACTTCTTCGCCTGCGGGTACTTCGCGCCCGCCTTCTCCAGCGCGTTTGCGTCCACGTCGCACAGGATCACGATGTTTTCGGAGGCCACTGCCGCCGTGTTGGTGACACCACGACCGCCGGCGCCGATGATCGCGATATTCAGCTTGTTGTTGAGATTCTGTCCGCGCAGAAACGCCGGCATGGCGGCGACGGTCCCTGCCGCCGTCAGCGCCCCGCCGACGAACTGCCGCCGTGTGATTCGCCTTCCACCATTCTTCATCGAAGACCTCATTACCGGTATCCGAACTCATGATACGCTTCCGCGCGCCGCGACATCGGGAGGTTCAGTCGCATGCATTCCCGTCGTCGTCTTCGCGGCCGCCGGACGCTTCCACGCGACGCCCGCCGAACTGTAGAAGCAGTCTAGCGCCGCAACCCGGAGGTGTTCAATCCGACCCGGAACAGTTGGCAGCCGCCGTGCCGGTCGTCGCGCCAGGATCGGGCCACGTATCAAGTTTGGCGGTAACGAGCACGGCCCGCGAGCCGAGGCCCCACGATGCGGTTGTGCATCGTGGAGTGGGCCGGAGCGGGGCCAAGGGGTCCCTGCGAGCAACCCCGGGGTGCCAACGGCGCGGACTGTGTGCCGTGGGCTGGTGTGAGCCGGGCTGTGGGGCAGAGCCCACGTTGAGACGTCAGTCGGAGGCATCATGCAGAACAGATCGCGTGCCTGGCGGCCGGTGACCGGATGTCTGCTTGTGCTCGCGGTCTTTGCATCGCCGGCCGCCGCGCAGCAATTCACCGGCACCATCCAAGGAATCGTTCAGGATTCGACCAGCAGCGTCGTTCCCGGCGCTGACGTCTCGGTCATCGAGCTCGCCACGAATGACGTCCGTCACGTGACCACGGGCCGTGACGGCGCGTATGTGGTCCCGCAATTAAAGCCGGGGCTCTATCGCGTGGTTGTCGAGCTGGCCGGCTTCAAGACCGCCACCGTCGATCAGATCAAGCTCGACGTGCAGCAGATCCGCGCCGTCGACGTCCGGCTCGACGTCGGCGGGACGACGGAGACCGTCGTCGTGCTGGCAACGGCGGCGCCGGTGGCGACGGTCAGCTCCACGATCAGCCAGAACATCGAGAACAAACGCATCGTCGATCTGCCGCTCAACGGCCGCAACCCGTTTTCGCTCGCCACTCTGAGTCCGGGCGTCATTCCCGCTCCCGGCTCGTCGCCCTTCATCAGCGGCGGCCGCAACGCGACGAGCGAAGTGACCATTGACGGCATCTCGAACGTGAACGCCGAAAACAACGTGTCGATCCTCGATCTGAACTACACGCCGTCGGTCGATGCGGTGCAGGAGTTCAGCGTCCAGACCAATGCCGTGAGTGCCGAGTTCGGCCGGCTCGGAGGCGGCGTGATCAACCTCGTGACCAAGAGCGGCACGAACCAGTTTCGCGGGACCTTGTTCGAATTCCTCCGCGACAGCGCGCTCGATGCCAACAATTTCTTCAGCAATCGCGCCGGCATCCCGAAAGGCCGCTTCAACCGCAATCAGTTCGGCGGAAACGTTGGCGGTCCGATCACCAGAGGGCGCACGTTCTTTTTCATCAACTACGAAGGGCTGCGGCAACGGACGGCCAGCGTCGGCACCTTCACCGTGCCGCTGCCCGAGTGGCGGCGGGGTGACTTTTCCACGCTGAGGAACGCGGCGGGTCAGCCGATCATCATTTACGATCCGCTGACGACCAGGCCCGATCCGAACAATCCGGGCCGTTTCATCCGCGATCCGTTTCCCAACAACGTCATCCCTTCGGCCCGGATCAGCCCCATCGCGCGCAGTGTGATGCAGTACTGGCCGTCGCCCAACACCGCGCCGACCAATGCCAACACCCAGGCCAACAACTACACGGTCGCGGGCACGACGGTGACCGAGAACAACCAGATCGACTCGCGGGTCGACCACGAGTTCAGCGCCTCGTGGCGCGCATTCGTGCGCTATTCGTCGTTGTTCAAGGCGCCGACCCGGCCGTTCAACGCCTACGGCAACGTGGCGACACCCACCAACGCGGGGCCGACCGATAACAGCGCGCGCAGCCTGTCGGTGGACAATCTCTACACGGTGAATCCCACGCTCATGCTCAATGTGCGCTACGGCCTCAACCAGCGGTACGTCAGTCGCACGCCGTTCTCGACCGGGTTCGACATCACGCAGCTCGGATTCCCGGCCGCGGTCAGACAGGTGGCGGCCATCCAGGCGCTGGAATTCCCGCGCTTCGACGTCAACGGCCTCTCGTCGCTCGGACAGGAAACCTACAACGATCTGGTGATCGATCCGACCACTCACAGCTTCAACGCCAACGTCACCAAGATCCTGTCCAGCCACACGATGAAGGCGGGCATGGACTCCCGTAAGTTCCTGCTCAACTTCCTGCAATTCGGCTTCCCGTCGGGGCAGTATTCGTTCAGCGAACGCTGGACCCAGGCCGATCCAAACCAGGGCAGTGGGACGGCCGGCTTCGGATTGGCCTCGATGCTGCTCGGCGTTCCCGACACTGGTGCGCTCAGCCACGATCCATCACCGTCGTCGGCCAGCGCTTACTGGGGGTTCTACGCGCAGGACGACTGGAAGGTCACGGCGAATCTCACGGTCAATCTCGGCTTCCGTTATGACTTCGACGTGCCCCGCACCGAGCGCTCCGATCGATTGAGCTTCTTCGAATTCGACGCTCGATCGCCGATTGCCGGCGTCGTGCCGGCCAATCCGTTCTTCGAGCCGCAGGCCCTGACCGGCGCGATTGGCTTTGTCACTCCGGATCATCGCCACCAGACGCCGACGGACTTCAAGCACTTCGGGCCGCGCGCCGGCTTCGCGTATCGGCTCACGGACAAGACTGTCGTGCGCAGCGCCTATGGCATTTTCTATCTCGCATCGTCGATGCAGGCGGCCGGCCACACCGGTTCGGCGGGGATGGTCGGCTATCGCACGACCAGCTCGATGATCGTCAGCCTTGACGGGCGCACGCCGATCGCGTTCCTCGACAATCCGTTTCCGAACGGCTTCAATCTGCCGACGGGCAACTCGCTCGGCCCGTCGACGTCTCTTGGGCTCGGGATCGGTGAAGGTGTGTTCATCGATTATCGCAGCCCCTACATGCAGCAATGGAATGTGAACCTGCAGCGCGAGCTGCCGGGTAGGATCCTGTTCGAAGCCGCCTACATCGGCAGCAAGGGAACGCGGCTGCTGGCCGGCGAGAGCGGCGTCACGCTGTCGCAGCTGCCGGAATCGTATCTGAGCCTGGGGACGCAGTTGCAGGACCAGGTGCCGAACCCGTTCTTCGGCATCATCACCAACCCTTCGTCGCCGCTCCGCTTTCAGACTGTGGCCCGTGGCCGGCTCCTGCGGCCGTACCCGCAATACGACAGCGTGAACGCCTTCCGCGTCCCCTACGGGCACTCGATCTATCACGGTGCAACGTTGAAAGCGGACAAGCGCTTCTCCAATGGAGTGAGCTTCCTCACGGCCTATACCTGGAACCGGCTGATCGATGATGTCTCGACCACCGTCAATTTCCTCGGGCAGTCGAGCGCGCGGCAGAACGCGTATGACCTCAAGGCCGAGCGGGCGATCGGCTCACAGGACATCCGGCATCGCCTTGTCACCAGCTTCGTCTACGATCTGCCGTTCGGCAGCGGGCAGAAGTTCGGGCGGGACGCACGTCCCGCGGTGAACCGGATGATTGGCGGCTGGCAGTTCAACGGCATTGTCACGTTCCAGAGCGGTCTGCCGCTCATCATTACCCAGGGGCAGAACAACGTCGGCCTGTTCAACCCGACGCAGCGCCCGACGTGGAACGGGAACGATGCCAACCTGACCGGCAGCACGGACGAGAAACTGCGAAAGTGGTTCGACACGTCGGCATTCTCGATTACGCCGGCGTTCACCTGGGGCAACACGCCGCGCGTCATGCCCAACCTGCGCGCGGACGGCACGAAAAACTTCGATCTGTCGTTCTTCAAGAACAACTCGTTCAATGGCGGCAGGTACAATGCCCAGTTCCGCGCCGAGTTCTTCAACGCCTTCAACCGCGTGCAATTCAACCCGCCGGCGACGCGGGTCGATTCCAGCAACTTCGGTGTCGTCAGCGGCCAGGCCAACAGCCCGCGCCAGGTCCAACTCTCGGTGAAGCTGATGTTCTGAACCTCGCTCGCTCCCGCGATCCCTGTTACCAGCTCCACAGACCGGAGGCCACATGCGTCGACGACTCTGCATCGCGACAACCATCGTGCTTGCGACCCTCACCGCCGCAAGACCAGGTGCTCAGACTGCGCTCACCGAGCCGCAGCGGATCGCCGACCTGAATCAGCTGTCGAGTTTCTACGCGAAGAACTACGCGCCGTACGAATGGAAGCGCGACGTGTTCGGATTCGATCTGCTGCGCCTCAACGAATGGCTGCGCGACATCCACAAGACCGGGGATCTCGACTTTCAGGAGGCGCTGATCGAGTACGTGGCCTCGCTGAACGATGCGCACGATTACATTGCGTTCCCAACCACTTTCTTCGCGTCCCTCCCGCTGACCCTCGACATCTACGACGGCAAAGTGTTGATTGACTTCATCAACCGTGCGGCGCTCCCGCCGGCACAGTTCCCGTTTGCGATTGGCGATGAGGTCGTCGCGGTCGATGGTCGTCCGGTCCAGGACGTCATCAGATCGTTCCGCAAGTACGCCATCGCGGCGAATCAACGGAGCACCGATCGGGTTGCGGCGACCCGCATTGTCGCCCGCAGCCAGCAAATCATGCCGCACCTCCCCGAGCTGGGAGATACCGCGACCCTGGTCATCCGCCTGGCCGCAACCGGCGCGCAGAACGCGTTCGTCATTCCCTGGAGCAAGAGCGGCATCCCGATCACGTCGCAAGGGCCGGTTCCGAGTCCCGGACGGCGTCCGTTCCGCGAGTCCGAACAGACACCTGGAACCGAGTCCGGAGCTGGCGCGGGTGCGCCGCCTCTCCTGTTTCGCGTGACCGACGCGGCCGCGGTCGACAACACGCTGCCGTATTACATGCAGCCGGTCGCGTCGCTGCTGAACGTCTCGGTACCGCCGGAGTACTACGGCATCCTGAACTTTGGCAGCAGGTTCCCGATTTACGCGCTTCCGGCCGGCTTTGTCCTGCGCCTCGGCCTCGCGCCGACGGATTTCTTTCTCACCGGAACATTCCCCGCGGGCGGGCTCCGAATCGGCTTCGTCCGCGTGCCGACAATGGCGCCGCCGAGCACCGCGCTTGCGTTACAGCAGCTGGAGCAGGAGATTGCCTACTTCAACCTGAACACCGACGCGCTGATCGTCGACGTGACGCGCAATCCCGGCGGGACGGTTTCCTTTGTCGAAGCGCTCGCCCAGCGGCTCATCCCCACGTCGTTCCGGACCATGGGCTTCGAAATCCGTGCCACGGGAGCATGGCTGTTCGCCTTTGCTTCGCAGCTCAATGCGGCGCGGGCCTCGAATGCGCCGCCGGAGATCATCCGGAACCTGCAGAACAACTTCGATGAAGTGCTGCGCGCGTACAACGAGGAGCGGGGAAGGAGCGCGCCGGTTTCGCTCAACTCCAGCGGGAGCCTGACGCTCGCTCCAGCGGCCGTCGCGTATAGCAGGCCGCTCATGGTGATGACCGATGAGTTCTCGGCGTCCGGCGCTGACATGTTCCCGGCGATCATTCAGGACAACCACCGCGGCCCGATCTTCGGCATGCGGACGATGGGCGCCGGCGGATCCGTCGTCGGCTTCAACGCGACCGCGTATACCGAGAGCTTCTTCCGGGTGACGGTGTCGCTGATGAACAGAGGTCGCCTGATTCAGACAGCCGACTTCCCGCCTGCGCCGTACATCGAGAACATCGGTGTGCGGCCGGACATCGTGCAGGACTACATGACGCGCACGAATCTCGTCACCGCCGGGGCGCCCTACGTGCAGGCATTCACGACGGCGATCGTCAATCTGGTGCGGAGCACGACGCACTAGCACTCGTGTCCGGCTCAAGCCGGACACGACCGAAACTTCCGTGGGTCCTGTCCGGCTTCAGCCGGGCCCGGGTCGGGCGGTCGGCACCGCTACTGGCCGACCATGTGCGCGAGGCTCTTTTCGTTTTCCAGGCAGATGTAGTCGAGCAGTTCCGTGTCGACCACGATTGAATGCGTCAACCTGACGGTCCAGGGCGCCGTATAGGCCTTGTGATCGTCCACCGTGATTTCGATTTCGAGCTTCCCGTAATTCGGCCGCCTGAACCGCTCCGTCATTCTGGCTGCGTCGGTCAGCGGGCTTCCGCTGCGATCGAGCCACTGTCCGTCCTTGAACCCGATTGTCTCCACGACCAGCGTATCGCCCTCCCATCTTCCGGCCGAGTAGCCATTGAACGATGGTTGTTCGATTTCGGGCAGTGGTCGGCCGTCGGTGAAGATCTGCCGGTAGGATGCGTTGGCTTCCTTCAAGATCACGACCAGGCCGGGGACCTGGATGATCTTTCTCAGCAATGGCGTTGTGTGCGACTTCACGACGCCGCCGGGCAGGCAATGAGAGCCGGGATCGTCCTTCCCGTTGGCCTTCATCCGTTCCGTCCGGAGGTCGGCGGCCCACAGTTGATACGGCAGACCGCCCTCGAGACTCCATCCGATGTTGACGAACTCCTGGCCCACCTCCATGTCGGCGCAGCCGCCAGGTGGACACGGTCTGTTGTGTTCGATATCCCAGATGCCGGAGAGATCAGGTTTGCCGTCTGCAGTGCGAGGAGCGGGTGCGCTGAGGTCAGCTTTGCCGTCGGACGTTCGTGGAACTCCCGCCGTCGGATATTTCAGCCACTGGGCGGACAGCGTAACGGACACCGTGCAGACAATTGCCATGGTGCCGGTGACGATCTTCATAGTCACCTCCGCTCAGTCGGAGCATGCAGGAATTGAGCGTTGCCGCCAGCATGCTACACCAGTCGCCATGGCCGGCGGCGCATTTTCGTCTCCGACTTAACGGTTGCCATCAGACCGGGGCGCCTGAATCGAGGCCCACACTTCACCCTGAGCGTCGCACCGGATGACCAGCCGATCACCCTGCGGAGCACCCGGTGGTGCCATCACGAAAGTGATGTCCCAGATGCTGGTCCGAATCTCGGGAAGAGCGCCTCGCTCTCCGTCCAACTTGTTCTGTCCGCCAGTCATGTCCCTTCTCCGATCTTCTTCGCCTGACTTGCTGGCAACAACAATGCCAAACCGCGGACCCTTGTTTCCGGCGCTCCATCGAGGCGGAACAGCTAGTGCCGTCACTCCATCCCATCGGGGCCGTCCGAAAATTTCACTGTCCGTCGCGGGGACTTTCACGCACGCGATCGGAGACGCTTCAAGGAGAGAATTCTTGTGAGGACCAGCACACAGGACACGGTGGACACACGTGAGAGACGTCGCGAGGCTGCCGGTCTGTGATCCAGAATTGCTCCCTGAATGGCGCACACCCGCGGCCCGTTACCCGTCGGAAAGCTCCCGGCGGATGACCTCCGGCGCCTGCTGGGTCGCCTGCCGTCTCAGCCACGCCTGATCGTCGGCCCTCGAATCGGCGAAGAC
The DNA here is from genome assembly GCA_046726355.1 of Acidobacteriota bacterium. Lineage (GTDB taxonomy): Bacteria > Acidobacteriota > Vicinamibacteria > Vicinamibacterales > CAVVIG01 > QHWF01. The sequence continues at coordinate 18,563 of JBKPAI010000015.1, forward strand.
GCCGCGGTCATCGACGCCGGCGATCGTTATCTGGTTGTCTCGACCGACCCCATTACGCTGGCGAGCGACCGCATCGGCTGGTATGCCGTTCATATCAACGCGAACGATGTGGCCGTGATGGGCGCACGCCCGATGTGGTTTTCGCTGGTCATCCTGCTTCCAGAGATGGCAGACGCGCAGCTGGCCGAACGGATTATGGTCGATGTCGTCGCTGCGTGCGACGAGATCGGCGCATCGGTGTGCGGCGGCCATACGGAGATCACGCACGCCATCGATCGGCCGATTGTGATCGGGCAGATGCTTGGGGAAGTGCCACCTGCGCGTCTCGTGAACAAAATCCGGGTAGAGGTGGGCGATCAAGTCCTGCTGACGCGAGGCATTGCCATCGAAGGGACGGCGATTCTCGCTCGCGAGTATTCAGAACGGCTCCGCGGTCGCGTTGATGCCGGCCTCCTCGGTCGCGCCGAGCAGCTGCTGATCGATCCCGGAATCAGCATCGTGACGGCAGCGCTCGCGGCGGCCGAGGCTGGCGCGGTCGTTCACGGCATGCACGATCCGACTGAAGGCGGGCTGGCGGCCGGCCTGGCCGAGCTCGTGGCTCCCGCGGGACTCGGGCTCAGAATCACTCGCGAGCACGTTCACGTGCTCCCCGAAACGGCGGCCATTGCTCCGGTGCTCGGCCTCGATCCGCTGAATCTCCTGGCGTCTGGTGCCTTGCTGATCGCCCTCGCGCCGGCCGGTGTCGAGGCGGTCGTTGCCGACCTGCGCGGCCGTGGCATCGACGTCGGAACCATTGGCGAGGTCCGGCCGGCCGATGAGGGCCTGACGATCAGCCTCGGCGATCGCGCCGTCCCGCTCGAGGTGCGATCGCGCGACGAGATTGCACGCCTGAAAGCGTGAAGCCGAAAGCCCGGAGCCCACAGCCATCCGCGATAAGCTCTTTGACCATGGCCTGGAGAGACGTGTGCAGCGCGCTCGGCGACATTCTCTGGGGCGCGGCCTATGGCGGCTATCAGCGCGAGCTGCTCCAGCACACCCTGGCGCTGAACGACCTGTTCATGCTCCTCTGTTATCTGGAGCTGATGGGCGTGCCGAATCCGGCGACGTTCTATCTCCTCGATCTCTACCCGCTCCTGCTCGAGGAGTTCCATCTGTGGCACCGGCGCATGGGGATCGATCATTCTCCCCTCGGCTCGCTCCCCTGCTGCTGACGTGCGAAACCTGCTCCGGCATCAGGTGCTGTTCTTCGGTGGCAAAGGGGGCGTCGGCAAGACGACGTGCGCGGCGGCGACCGCGCTGTCGGCGAGCCGCGCGGGCCGCCGCGTCCTGCTCGCGTCGACCGACCCGGCGCATTCCACCTCGGACATCTTCGGCTGTGCGTTCACGTCGACGCCGCAGCAGATCCTGCCGCTTCTGTACGGGCTGGAGATCGATGCGGCGGCGGAAGCGCGCCGATACGTCGCTGAGGTCAAACGGCGGGCGGCGGCCCTCTTCAGAGGGCCGTCGAGCGCTCGAGCGCTGGAACAGATTGACGTGGCCGCCTCGATGCCCGGCATCGAAGAGGCAGCGCTGTTCGATCGCGTTGCCGAGCTTATCGCGACGCCATCGACGACCTACGATCTGATGGTCGTCGACACGGCGCCGACCGGCCACATGCTGCAGCTGCTCCGGACACCGCTGGCGATTTCCGGCTGGCTGCGGGCGCTCGCCGACACACGGCGGCACATGCTGCCCGAAGATCGCGTCGAGACCGATGAGATCCTCGCGTCGCTCGAGTCGCGCATCGATCGGCTCCAGGTGGTGCGGGCGCGGCTGACGTCTGCCAACGTGACCGCGTTCGTCCTCGTCCTGACGCCCGAACGGCTGCCGATCGACGAATCGATCCGCGCCGCCACGCAACTCGCGGAAATCGGCGTCAAGGTCAGCGCCGTCGTCGTCAATCGCGTGCTGCCCGCAGCTGCCACCGGCGATTTCATCGAGGCGAGGCGCCGCCAGCAACTCGTGTATCTCGAGGAAATCGATCGGCGGTTTCCGGGAGACGCGCTGGTGCAGGTGATGGAGCGCCGCTCGGACATCCACGGGATCGCCGATCTCGAAGCCATCGCCGGCATGCTCTTCGGCTGATGATGGAGAAAAGTGATGCGCGGGCGAAGAGGCGTGGGTCGCGGCTGGCGAGAATTCCGACCGCCTTTCGCCCGAACGATCACGGAACTGACTGACACATTTCGCCGCAACGGGTCTCACCGTGCGAACGACGTTGGCTAACTGGTGCCTGCCGACCACCTTACCGGTGGCCTGTCCCGGTCCTGGCCGCCGGCACCTGGTTTGCTCGAGACTCACGAGCGCTCCCAGACTGAAGTCGCAGGTTTCCAGGATTTCACGAAGGAGAACCGGCATGCGCTCGATGAAACCGATCCGGATGAAGCGAGTGGTGCGTGCGAACAAGGCGACGCGGCCGAAGACCTCGAAGCGGGCCGTCTGGTGGACCGGTACACCCGCCGTCGCCGCGTCGGTGATTGGCCTGACGCTCGTGGCTGTCGTCGGCGCCGTGTTCGCCTCTTCCGATGGCTCGAGTGGCGCCAGCGCGCCAACCGAACCCAACGAGACGGTGCAACGATCCGAGCCGGTTCGAAACAAATCGACATTACGTCCATCGAGAGCGACGGCCGGAGAGAGAGCCTTTGTCGAGCGGCCGGTCGCCGACACACCTGCGATTGACCGAGCGCCGGCTCCGGCGGATTCATCGGTGACGATCACCGGCTGTCTCGAGCGGTCGGACGAGGCGTTCCGCCTCAAGGACGCGGCCGGCGCCGACGTTCCCAAGGCCCGAAGCTGGAGATCGGGCTTTCTGAAGAAAGCGTCGCCGTCCCTCGCGATCGTCAGTGCGGCGAACCGGGTGAATCTGTCAACTCACGTCGGGGAGCGTGTCAGCGTGACCGGCACGCTGGCGAACCGTGAGATGCGCGTGCTGACGCTCCAGCGCGTGGCTGCGTCCTGTTCGGGGGCCACCAGGATCCGGACCTGAATTGGCCGCTGGCACCGTGTCTCAATGACGTCGCGCTGGCACGCAAACGCCGCGAAATCCTTCGAATACGTCTGTCTTGCCGGCCTTGCGTTCGCTCGTGAGAGCGCCTGCGGGTGAGGCGAAGCCACCGTCAGAAGGAGTTTGATCAACCCGCCGCCGCGGTGACATGATTGTCTCTTCCGCGGACCCCTGTTCCTGGTACTGGTCACAAGGACGGGCAGCTGTGGTCAGCTCGCCGCAAGCCGGTGACGTCGTGATCACTCGAGGCACTCGCGATGGCAGACGACGAAGATCTCAGGGCCGAACTGGAACGGCTGCGTGCGGAGAACGAACGGCTCAAGACCGGGCGCGGCCGCAGTGGTGGTTTGAAAGTCAGCGAAAAGGGTGGCGTATCGGTGTACGGCCTGGGGCGGTTCCCCGTGACGCTCTACAAGGAACAGTGGGCGAAACTGCTCGGCATGGCCGACGAGATCCGCGAGTTCATCAAAGAACACGAGTCAGAGCTCAAGACGAAGCCCGAATAACAGGGGCGATCAGCCTGATTGTGGCTGCCCAGCGTCCTATTAACGTCGGGCGGAGCCCAAGGTTAGGCGCGCCGCAGGCGCGCTGGCGGGACGGGGTCCCTACAGCGCGGACTGTGCGCCGTGGCGTGGGAAGGCGTGCGGGGTTCGTGGGTTCGTGGGGGCGAAGCCCCCCGGGATCTAATGACGTGAGGCGCGCCACAGGCGCGCCCGCCGGAGCGGAGCGGGGCGACGGGGGCCCCGCGAGCGAAGGCGTGGGGGGTCCGCGGGGGCGAAGCCCCCCGGATCGAGTAATGATCGGTGTACTCATCGGCCTGGCGCTCGCACTCGGCATACAGTCGCCCGATACGGCATCGGCGCCTGAGGCCAGTCCGGCTGGTCCTGTGTCGCTTGTGCGAATTCGCGCGGCGCTCGACCGGCCCGCGCCATTGCGCATCGCGCTGCCGAAGCCGAAAGCCGACTTTCACGTCGAGATTCGTGATCGGCCGCTGTACTCCCCCAACCTCCTCGGCCCCGTGGAAACTCTGTGGTCGACTGCCGCTGGTCCGGTTCCGCCGGGTGGACTCCGTGCATTCGAGCAGCGCCAGCGGCTCGGCGAACAATGGTCGCAGCCGATGCTGTCCGTCGATTTGCTGTCGATGGCCGCGTCAGTTCGGACGGCAATCGCGAACGCCCGCCGGGCGGGCGCTGAGAAAGCCGCCCGCGAGGAAGTCCGGCGCGCCCTCGCCGAGTTCTGCGCGACTCACGAGTGCGAGCGTTAAAACCAGGCGGGGCTCTGCCGCGGACCCCCCGGCTCGGTCGCTCGCGGGGACCCGTAACAGGTTGCTGAAAAACCCGACATTCAACGCAGAACCTGCTGAACCCGCAGAGAATTCTTAGGAAAAAGACTCTGCGGGTTCTGCGTGTTCATGCTTTTTAAGCATTCTGTTCGCGGCCCGACACCGGATCACGACGCGACCCGTGCGGTTCTGATTGCCTGCCGAATCGCTTCGACAACGGCATTGGGATCGCGCATGTCTTCGGTCACGGTCACGAACGGCACCCCGCTCGGCCAGGCGACGCGTTGAAGCGGCATCACATCCTTGGCGTGCGCGACAATGACGTCCGGGTGCAGGGTTTCGAAGATGGCAACGGCCTTTTCGACGGAATTCACGGGTGCGACCGCGAAGTGCAGCTTCGCCAGGATCGCTTCGCACATTTCGAGGCTGTGCGATTCTTCGTCCGCCACGAGGACCAACGGCGCGAATCCGGGACGATCGTCGGGACGCCGTCCGCCGCGCGCCTGTTTGCGGCGATCGGGGTGCCGGCGATGCTCATCGATTGGAGCCACGGCGAACCATCCTACTCGATATCCACGCACGCAGCACGAACAGCCCCGCCACAGCTGTCGCGCTCAGCACGACAATATTGGAGCGGCTGATCCGCGACAGGCGCTGCCGCTCGCCGCGGCGTTCGAGCATTCGGCCGAGAATGTTCCTCGTGATCTGCTGCGCCGCCGCGTTCGTCCGCAGAGAGTGCCATCGGGGCGCGTTGTAGCCGTCGAGCCCCCAGTTCCACTGCATGGATCCGGTCGCGAACACGAGCGCGCCGCTGTCGGCCGTGTAGAGCGTCATGTCCGCGTAGCGCGTTCTGCCGCGCTCGCCGAACGGCGAATGTGCGAGCCGGACGAGCCGCGCCGGGCCCTCGCCGGATATCGCATCCACTTCATACCCGAGCAGGCCCGGCAGCGCATCGCCGCGCTTCAGGCCCGTGCCGGTGAACGCCCAGTGTGAGGCGTCGTCGATGACGATGTCGCCGTCCACCGGATCGGCGGCGTACATGACGCCGACCAGCCGCTCTTCAGAACGCGCCGCGGGGCGCTCGCGCCACCGGCCGGTAATCGCGCGATCATTCGCCGGATTGCCGTCGAGTGCGAGCGGATCTTCGTCGCCCGCGTGTTCCTTGTAGGCGACGATCGTGCGGTTCGCCGCGCCGGCGCGGCTCGGCTCGAACCGGATGCGCCAGTAGCACACATCGGATCCGAGGAACGCCAGATGGACGCCATCATCGCGCGCCGCTTCAACGTGTCTGCGCATCTCGGGCGACCAGTACTCGTCGTGCCCGACCGACAGAAATACCAGATGCCGCTGCAGCCGCTCCGACTGTGTATGAGTGTCGATATCGGTGATGTACGAGACGTCGTAGCCTTCGCGCTCGAGGAACCGCACCGCGTTGTATTCCCAGCGGCGGAGAAAGTCTCCGGCGCCGTCCAGCCGGACACCGTAGGGGTTCGTCGCGTACGGACGGTCGAGCGACACCTTCTTCGCCGGCGCGTTGCCGCTGTTGAAGGCGTACAGCGATTTGCCTCCCCAGTTGTTGTACGCGGCGAACGTGGTCACGCTCGACTGAAACACGAGCGCCGACTCCCGCTGATCGTCGCGGACGACGAACACGATGAATGACTGTTTGCCGGACGGGTGCGCCGTGAGACGCGCGAGATACACGCCGCTCGTCCACGCGCCCTCCTCGTCTGCTGTGAGCAGACGGACCGGCTCCCGCCATCGACATTCGACGATTCCCGTAGCCGGATCGGGAGATGCCGCGTCCTGCAAAATTCCCGGCCGTTCGAGCGGCCCGGCGACGCGTCTGGCCCCGCCACCGCCGTACCACCCCATCCGGAAGACGTCGATGGTGTACCGCGGGTCGCGGGTGCTGACGAAGAGATCGATCGCCTCACCGCGATTGATGCTCGTGGACGATGCGTAGCCTTCAATCTCGCGTTCGAGCGCCGGATCGGTGAGTTCCCAGTTGGTGGACGGCTTCTGGTTCTCGATGACGATGGGATTCGCAGGCGCCGGGGCCGACGCCGGCTGCTCGAACACGGCAAGAAGGAACACAAGCAGTACCATTCATCATTTATTATCCACGTTGAGTGACTCATGAACTGTTGATGACGGAGGCGTTGAAGCTGGCGCGCCAGGCGCGCGACGCCAACGAGGTGCCCATCGGCGCCGTGGTGTCTGTGGCGGACGCGATTGTCGGCCGTGGCTTCAACCAGCCGCGGTCGTCAGTCGATCCCACCGCCCACGCCGAGATCATCGCGATTCGCGCCGCTGCCAGGCATGTGGGCAACTATCGTCTGAGCGGCGCGACGCTGTGCGTCACCATCGAACCCTGCCTGATGTGTGTCGGTGCGCTGGTGCACGCGCGCATTACGACACTGGTGTTTGGTGCCGCGGAGCCGAGGATGGGGGCGATCAGCTCGACCGTACGCGGCGCCGAACTGCCCGGTCACAATCACAGGTTCGCGATCGTCGCGGGTGTTCTGGAGGACGAGTGTAGAGCGCTGATGCAGGATTTCTTCAGAGAGAGACGCTGAGCCCGTCTCGGACCCGCGCGCTCACGCGCGGGACGGACCCGCGGGTCCCCTTCGGATGTGTCCGTTGCAGCGCGTAGCATTCGTTGCGGCAACGGCGCGGGCGGCTGATCGGCTCCGGACGAGGACGGCACGGCGGCGCTCGCCGCGAGATCGATGATGCCGTCGCCGTTGAAGTCGGCGGCAACGACGTTACTGGTGAGTGCGTCAATACGGGAGAGGTCGATTGAAGGCTGCCGGTTGCTGCGCGCTGGCGATTGTGCATGCCCGAGCGCGCTCATTGCCGACCATGTGAACAGCATCGCAATCCAAACACGACTCATCGGCATCAAGTACCTCCGGTACCTCCGGGTATGCCGTGAGCGCGTGCAGCATGTGTGCCTCCACTTCAGATTCTGACATCCGAATGACGCGCGGCCGCGGTCGACAAACGGCCGAGAGCGGCGATCGTGACGCAGAGTTCCGTGGCGTTCACCGGTTTGCTCAGGTGAGCCTGAAATCCAGCCGCGAGCGTTCTGGTCCGATCCTCGGCGCGCGCGTAGCCGGTGACGGCGACGGCCGGGATCGACCGGACCACCTGGTCCGGATCGCGTCGAAGGTCCCGGATCAAATCGAACCCATCGGCATCGGCCATGCCGATATCGGTGACCACGACGTGCGGCCGCTGACGCCGCAGGATCTCGAGCGCCTCGGCGACTGACCCCGCGGCGGCGACGGTCGCGCCACTCTGCACCAGGATGAAGACAAGGAGCGCGCGGCCATCCGGATCGTCTTCGACGACCAGAACGCTGATGCCGTGCAGCGACACGTCCGTGGGCTCGCGCGCCGCGGCCTCGGCGCGCCGCTGGACCGTTGCCGAGCGTGCCACGATGGCCGGCATCAGCGGCAGCGTGACGACGAACCGGGCGCCGGTTCCCCGGCCCTGGCTCTCGACCGAGACCGATCCTTCGTGCAGTTCGACGAGGTGTTTCACGATGGCGAGGCCCAGCCCCATGCCGCTGTAGAGCCGCGTCGACCCGGCGTCCTCCTGACGGAAGCGGTCGAACACATACGGCAGGAATTGAGGCGAGATGCCGTGACCGGTGTCGCGCACCGCGATCCGTGCGGTGTCGTCCGTGTACTCGAGCACCACATCCACGGTGCCGCCAGCCGGTGTGAACTTGACCGCGTTCGAGATCAGGTTCGAGATTACCTGCTCGAGCCGCCGCGGATCGCCCGCACACGGCCGCGCCGCGATCTCCGCACGGAGGCTGAGCTCGATGTGCTTCGCCTGCGCCGCCGGTCGCGACGCCTCGATGGCCGCCTCGGCGACCGCCGCGAGATCGACCGGACGGATGTCCAGCTGCAGCTTGCCGGTGACCACGCCCGACAGGTCGAGCAGATCCTCGACCAGGTTCAACTGCGCCGTCGCGTTTCGCTCGATGGTCTCGATGGCGTGCTCCTGCCGCGCCGGCGTCAGCTTTCCTGACCGCAGCAGGCGCAGCCACCCGAGGATGGCGTTCAACGGCGTGCGCAGCTCGTGCGAGAGGTTCGAGACGAACTCGTCCTTCGAGCGGTTTGCGGCTTCGGCGGCGGCGCGCGCCTCGCGTTCGCGCGCCAGCATCAGTTCGCGCTCGGTTTCGGCGCGCTTCCGGTCGGTGATGTCGACGAACGCCCCGACGCTGCCGCGCACCCGCTGGTTGGCATCCAGCAGCGGGGCCGCATTTCCCAGCACCGTCACCGTCGTTCCATCGTCGCGCACGACATCGCATTCCCAGTCGAAGATGGTTTTCTGTTCGCGCGCAGCCATCTGTATCGGCAGGTCGTGCGGCATGACTTCTTCGCCGCTGCGCATGATTCGGTAGCTTTGCGGCGCATCCGAGGGCGCGCTTTTCGAGACGTTTGCCCCCGGCGTGAGGCCCATCATGCGCATCAGGAACGGGTTGCCTGTGATTCGCGTGCACTGCGGGTCGTGAGCGATGCCGATGGCCGCGGGCATGACCTCCATCACAGCCTGGAGCTCTTCGGCCAGCTGGCGCCGTTCGCCCTCGGCCTGGATGAGCGTTCGCGCCCCCCACAGGATCAGCGCGACGAACACGAAGACGTTGACGTCGACGAGTAACGACGTGCCGACGGCCGTCGGGTACAGCCCGGCGCGCTCGCCGGCGAGCCGCAGATATCCGAGCGTCGTGACCAGGAGCACGGCCGAAACGAGGAATCGCCGCGCCGCAGCCGCGCTGTCGGTACGACTGCAGATGATCGCGATGAGGCCGCGATCGCGGCGCTCGGCGAGGGCAGCAACGACGCTCGCCTGAAAGGCGAGCGCTGTGTACACGGGCATGTCGCCCGATTGCGCGATCAGTTCCATGCCGCTGACGCCGTACAGATGAAACACCATTACGGCGAAGGCGATCCCGGCGGTGATGAACAGCAGCACGTGCGCGGGCCAGATTCCTGATTGTGTCCGCGTGTCCCAGACGAGCAGCGTGACACCCATGAGGCCGAAGCTCAATGCCGTCAGAAGCGACATGCGACCCGGATACGTGGCCGTGGACGCCGAGTCGACCGCGATGATCTGATCGATATGGAGATCGAGCGTGAACGCGTACTCAGCTGACGTGAGGAGGCTGAGGACGACGAGCATCACGGCACCCGCCGTACTTGCACGGCGGATCGCGGGAACCGGCGATCGCCGTCCGACCAGCGCCAGGGCGAGGACAATGAACCCGAGCGCGGTGTTCGTTTTCATGACGCCGCCGCCGAACGGATTGCGCAGCAGGTCGATGTGGAGGATCCATCCGAGGATCACCGTCGCGCCGATCCCTGCCACGAACACCGGAGGCAGACGGGCGGCCCACGGCGCACTGCGGACGATCCACGGGGCCGGGGCCGGCACGGATGACGCCGGGCGTGTATGGTGCATTGGTTGGCTGACCGATCGCGCGCGTGTCGCCGCGCCGGCCGAACCGAGACGGAAATGATAGTAGTGCGCGATGTTGACGTTCAACAAAATCGGCCGGCGACGGTGTTTCCGATGAAAAAATGCGCACGCATCTCAGCTGTAAGGAACGCGGTAGGCGCCGCGCCGATCGTCGGCCGCTCGATCGTCCTCGACGATCGCCCTGCACCGTCATCGGTGTCTCAGCGGTCGCGCTCTTCACCGATGGCCTCGAGCTCGGCGATCACGTCGAGATCCAGCGGCCGTCCAGAGGCGCGCTTCAGCTCGATCAGCTTCTCGAGCGTGACCACGCGGCAACGGAATCCGAACCGTGAGCCTGCTAGTCAATCGAGCGGGCGCTGCCCCATGTCCAAAATCGAATGACCGTGCTCAGGGCCGAACACGAGTGTGCGCAGGATGAGCAGATCGAGCGTGCCTTGCAGGAGCGCATCGCGGCTGGACGCCGCTCGGGTCGACATCTGACCTGAGTGTGGTGCCGCTTGGGTCAGACGTCAACCCCAGGACGCTGGCGGCCGAGCTGCTGCGGGCTCGTGCCGGGCCCGACTGGGCCGACGACGCCTTCAGCGCCTCTTCGGTTCGAGCGCGCGGCGCAGCTTCTCGGCGAGCGATCCGAATTCGTCCGGCGCGGCCGCGTCTGCCCGGGCGGTGTACGCGCGCAGCTCCTCGGCCTCCTGCGCCTCGGCGACCGCTTTGGCGCTGAGGCGTATGCGTCGGCCTGACGGATCGACTTCGAGCACGATCACATCGACGTCGCCGCCGACTGGAAACGCGCGGGCCAGGTCGGCGTCCTTCGCGACACCTGTTTCGCTCGACGGGATGAGGCCCGTCCGCCCCGGAGCAAGGAACACGAACACGCCGTACTTCTCGTGGCGCTCCACTTTTCCGGTCAGTCGTGCGCCCGGCACGACCGCCGGTGCGCGGCCGGCCCCGGGCGTCTCCGCGCGCCCGGCTCGCGCCGAGCCTTCGGGAAGGAGCGCCACACCGATGCGCCGCCTTTCAACGTCAAGACTGAGGATCTCGAACGATCCTGTCAGTCCAGGCGTCACCTGCCGTGAGAACGATTGTCCTGTCGGCGGGAACGTTGAGGCGTGCGCCAATGCCTCCACGCCGGGCTCGAGCTCGACGAAGGCTCCGAATTCGGTCACGCGCGTGACGCGCCCCGCGCGCACCTGACCAACCTGATACGCCCCGTGCACCCTCGTCCACGGATCCTCCGTGAGCTGCTTCAGTCCCAGCGAGATCTTCTGCTTGTCCTCGTCGACGCGCAGAACCTTCACCGTAATCGGCTCGCCTGGCTTCACGAGTTGCGATGCGTCGGACACGCGGGCCCAGTCCATCTCTGAGACGTGCAGCAAGCCTTGCACGCCGCCTCCGAGGTCGACGAATGCGCCAAAATCGCGCACCGACGTCACACGCCCGGTCAACACGGCCCCTTCGACAACGGACCGCCGTACTTCCTCGGCTGCCGCGCGCTGCTCTTCCTCGAGCAGCGCACGCCGCGAGAGGACGATGTTCCTGCCGCCCTCCTTGTATTCGATGATTCGGAAACGGTAGACACGGCCATCGTGCGCTGACGGATCGGTGCGTGCGGTATCGATCTGCGAGATGGGGCAGAACGCGCGCTGACGCCCGATTCGCACCTCGTATCCGCCTTTCACCGCCCGTTCGACCTTCCCTTCGACGGGAAGGCCGGTGTGGAAGGCATCTTCGACCTGGCGATCGCTGACCGCGCGGCGTACCAGGGTTCGCGAGAGAGTCAGCCCTCCAGCGGTCGACGTCACGATCGCCTGGATCCGGTCGCCAACGGCAACATCAACTCTGCCGTCCTCATTCTTCAGCTCTTCGGTGTCGATCGTCGCTTCTCCCTTGCCGCCGACGTCGACGAAGGCCACGTCCGAACCAATCCCGACGATGGTGCCTTCGAGCATCTGACCCTTCTCGAACCGCTTCGCCCGGACAGAGGCCTCGAACATCGCGGCGAAGTCTTCGGTTGGATCGGTCACAGCTGAGTCCCCCGGTGACGACGAAACATTTCTACGCTGTCGATCGTACGCGCGACGCCGGTACGAAGTCGAATGTCGAAGCCCGCATTCAGCGAATCGTCGTACGGGGGGCGCACGAGCTGTGAGCGTCTGAGCGGTGAGGCCGGTTGCGCGCGTCGGCCTACGTCGCGTATACGCCTATGTGAACCCGCGGGCGGATTGGTTTGCGTGGGACTGTTGATGCGCGATCCGGCCGGCCGCGAGAGGGTAGAATGAATAGAATGCGGCTTTGCGGGCGCGCGATCACAATTTCGCGATGGATCGCGACTTCAGCCGCGGCTGGGCGCCTCTAAGTCGTTGATTCTAATGATGCGGAGAGGTACCGAAGTGGTCGTAACGGGGGCGCCTCGAAAGCGTCTTGTCGGGTAACCGGCACGTGGGTTCGAATCCCACCCTCTCCGCCAGACTAGTTACTAAATACTGCATCAAAAAGACTTATAGCTCTGCTTGAGCCAACCGTCCTACCTTCCGTCCACATTTCTCTGTGGCTCAGCAGGCTCATGTTGACTCCATTTCGTAGACCCGTGGACTTCATCTCGTCCTGTCGGGAGCCACGGGTGCTCGTCCTCTCGGGAACGATGATGACCGTGTGTACCTTCACGCCGTCGCGCATCGGAATCATTTCGTGGCGCTTGACGTACTCGAAGTCGTCGATCGCGGGCTCGAAGAGTGCGGGCCCCGCACTGGGCAGCGCCGGATATGTCGGCGGATGCTGTCGCGATTGAGCCGCGATCGCGCCCGCCGACGCAGAGGACGGCCAGCGCTGATGCGAAACATGCGAGCGCACGCGGTCGATTCCATGATCATCGTCCGACTCCCCAGGGTGCGGTCAGGTCGTCGGCGGCGGACGTGCTGACGATCCGGAGCGGCGTCCCCCAAGGATCCGCGGTGGTCCAGCCGGAGCCGGGAGCCTGAACCCTGTAGCCGGCCGCTTCGAGCCTGCGCGCTGCAGCCGCCGCCTCGTCGTGGTCCGGCACGAGCAACTCCCAGCCGAGAAGCCGCGCCTCGTCTTCTGCCGCAGCGGGTCCCTGGGCCCAGGTGTTGGTCCCGAGATGATGATGATAGCCGCCGACTGAAAAGAACAGCGCGCCGGGAAACGTCCAGGCCGTCTTATCGAAACCGAGCACGTCGTGGTAGAACGCCGACGCCACGTTGAGATCGCCCACATGCAGATGAATGTGCCCCATCGTCGAACCGGCGGGAACGCCGTTCCACGGCTGCTGCCTGCCTGCTTCAATCAGGCTGTCGACGTCGAGAGGATCGACGGCCATCACGACCTCGCGATCGCGGTAACGCCACGCCGATCGCGGGCGGTCGGCGTAGACCTCGATGCCGAGACCGTCAGGATCCCTGAGATACAGCGCTTCGCTCACCAGGTGATCAGCCGATCCCGCGCGCGCGCCGATACGGGACAGGTGCGCGACGAATCGGCCCAGCGCGGCGCGGTCCGGCAGCAGCAATGCGAAATGGTACAGGCCGAGCCGACCGCTGTGCGGAACCGGGCGCACGCCGCTGCTCACGTGCAGCCAGACCAGCGGTCGATCGTCACCATGCGCCGCCAGCGCCGCCCGGTCGGCCGCCCGCGTCACCACGCGCAGGCCGAGAACCTCCTGGTAATAATCGATGGATCGCTGCAGATCGCCGATCTGGAGACGCACCGCGCCCACCCTGGCGTCGCGTGGAAGCCGGAACCCGGGAGGTGCGATGCCGACGTCCGACGTGATCACTCCTGATATTTCACCACGGAGGACAAGAGGTGAAATCTCGATTCCTGATCGCAGCTGAGCACAACAGTGCCACCATACGTCTCCGACGACCACACGTTCGCTCCGGACATCCCGCCGAGCCGCGCCCCATGTCGCGGCGAGTATACAATCCGCGCTGAACGGCGATTGCCCACGTCACACGGCATCAACAGGTGCAATCATGAATCGACGAGCGTTCCTGAGCGCGGCTGCGATGGCACCGGGCTTCGGGCTGCTGAAGCCCGGCACGGCGGCCGCCGAGCTCCCGAAGGGGAAGATCACGCGGGTCCGAATCTACCGGCCGCCCGACCTCAACCCGCTGTTCAATCAGAGCAACATGGTCGTCACGGTGGAGACCGACTTCGGCATCACCGGGATCGGTGAAGGCGGCTCGAAGGACACGCTCGAGCAGTGCGCGGGCACGTTGATCGGCAAGAACCCGTTCAAGATCGAAGCGATCTGGCAGGAAGCCTACATCGCCTGGTTCTACCCTCCGGGGCGCGAGAAAGCGCACGCGCTCGGCGCGCTCGACCTCGCGTTGTGGGACATCAAAGGCAAGGCGCTCAACGTTCCGGTGCACGAGCTGCTTGGCGGCACCGCGCGCGACTATTGCGAATGCTACGCCACGAGCGTCGTCCGGCCGCCCGGCGCGCCCGAGGGTGCGCCAGTCGGTCTGAAGGAACGCGCGCGTGCGACGATCGAGGCCGGATTCCGCGCGTTCCGGATGGGCGCCGCCGACGTGCCGATCGGCGACGTGTACGACACGCGGTCGATTGTGAAGCGCATCGCCCAGGAGTCGCGGGACGTACGCGAGGCGGTCGGTCCCGCCGGTAACTGGTGCATCGACCTCCATCAGCGATTCGATTTCAACGACGCGCTCCGCTGCTGCAAGGCGATGGAAGAGTACGAACCGTTCTTCGTCGAGGATCCCGTCCGCGATGAGCACGCGCTGCAGGATATCCCGAAGCTGCGGCCGATGACGACTGTTCCGCTGACGCATGGCGAGGAATGGGGACTGCGGTGGGATTTCGTGAAGCTCGTCGAAAATCACGACATCGATTTCATTCGCGCGACGCTGCCGAACGTCGGGGGCATCACCGAGATGATGAAAATCGCCGGCATCTGCGAAACGCACGCGGTCGGAATCATTCCGCACTTCACCGGACCGATTGCAACGGCCGCGCTCGTGAACTGCCTCTCGACCTTCGCCGGGCCGGTGATGCTCGAATACAACTTCGGGGGGCGCACCCCGGAGTACTTGCCCGAGAGCTTCGATTTCCGGAACGGCAAGATGTACCCGAACGCGCGCCCGGGCCTCGGCGTCACCGCCGACATGAGGCGGTTGACGATGATCGGAGAGGTGACGGAGGCGGGGCGCCGCAATGTGTACCGGCGGCCGGATGGCTCGTTAACGCACTGGTAAGCTGTAGAATCACGTCGCCATGCCGTTCCAGGCAGGCGACCGGCTCGGTCCCTACGAGATCCGCGGCTTCATCGGCGCGGGAGGCTGGGTGAGGTCTACCAATCGCGCGATCCCCGCCTGAACCGCACGGTCGCCCTCAAGATTCTGCCGGCCGCATGCGTCGCCAACCAGGAGCGCCGCTCCCGCTTCCTCCAGGAAGCGCAGCTCGCCGCCGCGCTCAACGGAGTTCGGCATGTCGCATAGACACTCTTATCGCCGAACTGCCCGAGCGCCGATCCCGAACTGATCGCCGTTTCGAATCGGCGTTTCCCCGTCGAATTCGATTTCCAGCAGCTTCTCGCTGCCGATTTCCCGGTCGTCCTCGTCGGTGAGTGACGCGATCCGGTTCTTCGATTTGACGTCGAACACTTCGCCCGTCGACGGCCAGGCATGTGTGCCGTCGACGCTGAACGTGATCCAGCCCGGCTGATCGCGCACTTTCAGCGTCGCGATCTGCTTCGGCGGCATCGACGTGTTGTCGAAGACGTGCATCGCCTTGTTGTGGCCGTCGCTCACCCAAATTTCGGTTTCGTCCGGCGTCAGCCCGATGCCGTGGCTGGGGCAGCCGTGGCGATCGACCGGTCCTTTTTCATAGCCGGAGACCTCGATGTGGTGAAGCCTCTGACCTGTTGTGATGTCTCCGATCTCGAATCCGAGCAGGTTGTCGCAGTTGACGTAGCAGCGCGTCTCGGCGCCGTTCACGGTGAACGGACGGATGTGATCTGCGAACGGACCCACCTGCTTCACGACTTCGTGCCTCTCCGCGTCGGCGACATGCAGGTTGTTGGACGCGAGCCCTTCGAGGTAGACATGGCGTCCGCCTGGTCCCCAGACGGTGTTGTGGGCGCGGTTGTTCAACACGATCTTTTTGATCGTGTCGCCGCTCCCCGCGTCGATCACATTCCAGTGCGGCCCTTCGAACGACGGCACGTAGAGCACGCGGCCGTCCGGTGAAATCGACGGGCGATCGCAGCCGCCCTCCGGCGTCTTGTCCCACACCAGTTTGTCGTTCGTCAGGTCGATGCAGCCGATGTGACGAAGCGTCGTGACATAGAACCGGCCGGTTGTCGCCGACGCGGCAATGCCTTTCACGTTTTCCGGCTCCGCACCAGGCGCCACGCTCCACGTCGGGATGCGCCTCACGAACTTGTAGCCAGCATCGATGTCGTACACGAGCACGCCGACGCCGCCGTAGCGAACGTAATTGCGGATGCCTGGCTGTGCGATGTAGAGAAAACGCCGCCTCGTCGCGGCCGCGGCAATCTTCGTTAACGGCAGTGTGACCGCCGCTCCAGCGGTGATGAGAAAGTCGCGTCTATTCATATCGCCTCAATCGTCGTTCGATGCATTTCCGTCAGATTTCACTTGGGCACGACTCACGACTCAAGGGTACCCATTCAGACTATAGGCTTACAGTTCGCTGACTCAATGACAACAGGAAGCTCGGTACCTGATCGCGGGCACTTTGACGTTGATTGCCCTGGTCCCATAGACTCATCGTTGTGCACCGCGTCGTTGCGTTGCTGCTCATTCCGGGACTCATAGCGACGTCGGGGGCAGCGTCTCTGCACACCCACGTCTACGACGATCACGATCATCCTGAGCACCACCACGGATTGGCCGCCCATGCGCATCATCGGATGGCCCACCGGCCCGACGATGGACGTGCCCATCTGGACGCGTGCGAACCGGGAAACCACGCGGTTTCATTCGCGTTTGTCCGTGCGGCCGTGACCCCGGTGAACGTTGTCGACGCGGAAATCATCCTCCCTGCAACGCCCGCTCCCGAGATACAAATCCAGTGCAGCGTTCGACGACCGGACCTTCGGGTGCACGGCCCGCCGCCTTGCACGGAATCATCCCCTCGCGCCCCGCCTCTGAGCCACGTCGCCTGATCACTTGACCGGCACGTCGCCGGTCGTCCGTCAGTTCGAACCACCGAGGACTGTCTATGCCGACCCGAGCCCAGGTCTGTACCTGGATCGCTGCGGCCGGTCTGCTGGTGCCGTGCGTCGCCGCCGGCCAGGACCGAACCGAGCGCGAAGTCGTGGAACTGATCCTGCGCGATGGGCCCCGGGCGCAGGCCATCCGAGCTGAAATCGAAGTCACGCGTCGCGAGCAGCTCGCCCGGCTCGCGTATCCGAATCCTTCGGTGATGTACAGCCGCGAGGGCGCAGGTTTCACGGAATTCTTTCAGGCCGAACAGTCGCTGCCAATCTTCGGAGCGCGCGCGGCATTGTCGCGCGCAGGTGTTGCGGCCACGGCCGCCGCTGAAGCGGAACGCGACGTACGGCTCTGGCTTCTTCGGTCGGAGGCCGCCACGGCGGTCGCTCGCGTCGTCGCCGAGCAGGGACGCCTCGAGTCGGCCCGTGCACAGGTCCGAGCAGTCGAGCGGCTGATCGACATCCTCCGCACCCGGGAGCGAGAGGGTGAGGGCTCGCGATTCGATCGCCTGCGCGCCGAACAGGAGCTCCGCGACACGAACCAGCTCGTGACGTCAGCGACCGTGGCGCTGACCGAGGCGCGAGCAACGCTGAGTGGCCTGCTGCCGCGCGATGTGTCGTTGACAAGGATTGCAGCCGCGCAGGTTCCGCAGCAGCCCCCAACACCGATCGAGAGCTTGTTAACGCGAGCGACATCGACGCGCGCAGAACTGCGCGCGCTTCAGCACCTGGGTGAGCGGGCAACGGTGGAAGCCGAAGCCGCGCGACGTGCTCGGCTGCCTTCTCCCAACGTCTTCGGCGGGCTGAAACGAGCCGTCGATTCCGCGGAGCGGGACACCGGCGGTGTATTCGGACTGCGCGTGGCGGTCCCCCTGTTCGACGCCGGCCGTCGCGAAGCAGCCAGGTGGCAAGCGGAGGGCGCGCGTGTGCAGGCCGAGCGAGCGGCTGTCGAATCCCGCATTCGCAGCGAGATTACCGGCGCGTCGGAGGCGCTGGCCGTTCGCCAGACCGCATTGGCTCAAGAGCCGGCAGGGGCCGCGGACGAACTCGTGCAAATTGCTGAAGTCGCCTATCGCGAGGGCGAGGTCGGCATCCTGGAACTGCTCGACGCGGTTCGGACGGCGGCACGTGCGAGGAATCGCAGTATCGATTTGCGACTGGACGTGCGATTGGCGCAAATCGCGTTGGAACGCGCAGTGGGAGACACATTGTGGCCCTGACATTCTTCTGCTCGATGGCACTGCTCTGCGTCTTTACGGCGGGCTGCAATCGATCCGCGACGCCGGCGGCCACCGCAGAGGAACCCGAGGCGCTGAGCGTGACGCGATGGACTGATGAGACGGAGCTGTTCGCGGAGTATCCGCCGCTCGCGATCGGATCCACCTCGCGCTTCGCCATTCACCTGACCAGGCTGGATTCCTTCAAGCCCCTCACCGAAGGGAGCGTGGAGGTTCGTCTTCAGGGAGTTTCCGGCCAGCCCGAGGTCTTTCGCGTGGACGCGCCGTCCCGCCCGGGAATTTTCGGTGTCGATGTGAAGCCGGCGCAGGCCGGTAGGCGCGAGCTCGTCATCGTGCTCCGGTCGACAGGATTGAACGATGAACATCGCCTCGGTGAGGTCGACGTGTACGCGAATGCTGAAGCGGCGCGTGCCGCTTCACGAGCAGCCGGAGAGGAAACGCCGGGCATCAGCTTCTTGAAGGAGCAGCAATGGAGTCTGGACTTCGGCACCGCAGTCGTGAAGGAACAGTCGGTGCGTGAATCGATTCGTGTTCCAGCGCGGCTTGAGGCAAGACCCAGCGGTGCGGCTGATGTCGTCGCGCCAATCGACGGGCGTTTGACACGCGTCGTCGAAGTGGCGCTCGGAGCAGTGGTTTCCCGCGGCCAGGAGCTCGCGCGCCTCTTGCCGCCGCCATCGGCGCCGGCCGACTTGCCGCAGCTTCAACGGGCGCGAGCAGAGGCGCAGACGGCGCTGGCACTGGCCACGCGCGACCGTGAACGGGCAGAGCGCCTGACGAGCGCTGGCGCTGCGCCTGCCAAGCGCCTCGACGAGGCTCGTTCGGTCGAGGATCAGGCCAAGGCGCGCCTGACAGCCGCCGAAGCCAGTCTGGCCCAGGACAACGCGGCCCGATCGGGAGGGGCGACGGACGCCGAAGGATTGTTCGTCATTCGAGCTCCCGTCAGCGGCGTAATTGCCCACCGCGATGCCGCCGCCGGATCAAATGTCAGCGCGGGGTCCGTCCTGTTCCGTGTCGTGGATGCGGCGCAAGTGCACGTTGTCGGGCAGGTTCCTGAAGCGGAGGCAGCACGAGCTCGTCTCGCGCATGCGGCCGAGATCGAGGTCTCCGGGCAACCCGATCGCATTCCGACAGGCCGGTTGGTGAGCGTCGGGAAGGTGTTGGATCCGCAATCCCGCACAGTGCCGGTCACGTTTGCCTTCGACAACCGAGCGCTCGGGTTGCCCGTCGGTCAGGCGGTGTTTCTCCACTTGCTCATGGACCCGACGGCACCGAGACCAGTCGTGCCGGCCGACGCCATCGTGGACGATGCCGGCCGTCCGATCGTGTTCGTGCAGCGTGAGGGTGAAAGGTTCGAGCGGCGCGCAGTGGCGCTTGGACCGAGGTCCGGCAACGTTGTGCAGATTACAGAAGGCGTCAAGCCTGGCGATCGAGTCGTGACGAAGGGTGCGTATCTCGTCCGTCTCGCATCGTTGTCCGCGTCCGTGCCTGCACATGGACATGTGCACTGAGAGGGCCGGTGATGATCGACGGACTGATTCGCTGGTCGCTCCGACATCGCACGATCGTCGTCGTCCTGGCAGCGGCATTCGTGATTTGGGGCGGGTGGACAGCCACGCGTATTCCCCTGGACGTGCTGCCTGATCTGACGGCGCCCACGGTGACCATCCTGGCCGAAGCGCCGGGCATGGACCCGCTCGAAATTGAATCTTTCGTGACATTCCCGATCGAGTCGTCGTTACACGGGGCGGCGGGCGTTCGCCGCGTGCGCTCGGCGACGGCAGTCGGCGTCGCGATCGTGTGGGTGGAGTTCGATTGGGGACAGGACATCAACAGAGCCCGTCAGACCGTCACCGAGAAACTCACTTTGGTCTCCGGTTCGCTGCCGCCAAACGTTGAGCCGCCTTTCCTCGCACCCGTCTCTTCGATCATGGGCGAGGTGCTGTTCATCGATCTCGAGTCAGACCGTCACTCCCCGTTAGCGCTTCGTACGGTTGCGGAGACCGTGGTGAGGCGCCGCCTCCTGGCGGTTCCCGGCATCTCGCAGGTGATCGCCACAGGCGGCGAGCAGAAACAGTACGAGGTCCTGCTCGACCCGGCGCGGCTTGCCGCGCATCAGGTCACGCTCGAGGAAGTCGAGCGCGCGCTGACGGCAGCGAACCAGAACGCGACCGCGGGATTTCACGTAGCCCAGGGGCAGGAATACCTCGTCCGCGGTGTCGGCCGTCTTGGGGATATCGATGCCATCGCGGCCGTTCACGTCAAGATGACAACCGCAGCACCGGTGCTGGTACGCGACGTGGGGATCGTGCGCGAAGGCGCCGCAATCAAGCGGGGCGAAGGCTCACACAACGCGAAGCCCGCCGTCATTATCGGGATTCACAAGCAGCCCGCCGTCAATACCCTGGAACTGACCGCGCGAATTGATACCACGCTGGAGGACATCCAGCGGGCGCTGCCGCAAGGCATGCAGATCCATCGCGATCTGTTCAGGCAGGCCGACTTCATCGAACAGTCGCTCGGGAACCTGCTCACTGCCTTCATCGAAGGGGGAGGGCTGGTGATCGTCGTGGTCGTCGTCTTCCTGACGAACGTGCGTGCGGCGATGATCACGCTGCTCGCCCTGCCGCTCTCGTTGGTGGCGGCAGTGATCGCTATGGACCGATTTGGCCTGACGATCAACAGCATGAGCCTTGGCGGCCTGGCGATCGCGATTGGTGAGCTCGTCGACGACGCGATTATCGACGTGGAGAACGTCGTCCGTCGCCTGCGCGACAACGCGACACGACCTGATTCAGAGCGGCTGCCGGTACTGGAAGTCGTGTATCGCGCCAGCAGTGAGATCCGACAGTCCGTTGTCTTCGCGACCGTCATCGTCGCGCTGGTGTTTTTGCCCCTCTTCCTGCTGAGTAGCGTCGAGGGCCGGCTGTTGCGTCCACTCGGATTCTCCTACGTCGTTGCGTTGGTCGCGTCGTTGGTGGTGGCGCTGACAGTAACGCCGGTGCTCTGCTCCTGGCTGCTGCCACATTCCCGACGCATCGCGCTAGGCACAGAACCGGCGATCACACGACGAATGAAGGCGGCCTACCAACGTTGGCTGGGGCATGCGTTCACATACCGGCGCTCGGTGGTGGCCGTCGCCGCTGCACTTCTGGTGGCCGCGCTCGTCGGAATCCTGGCGGCTGGCCGCTCGTTCCTTCCCGAGTTCAACGAAGGTGCGTTGACCGTGAGCGCTGTCACGATCCCAGGCACGAGCCTCGCTGACTCGAACGCGCTGGGCAATGCGCTCGAACGCCTCATGTTGAGTGTTCCAGAAGTGACGTCCACTGCGCGTCGAACGGGACGCGCGGAGCTCGATGAGCATGTGCAAGGCGTCGAATCGGCCGAGATCGACGTCCGACTCGAGATGAAGGATCGGCCTCGCGAAGCGGTGATCGAGGAGCTGCGGCAGAAGGTGTCGCTGCTCCCAGGAACGAACGTGACGATTGGCCAGCCGATCTCGCATCGCATCGATCACATGCTTTCGGGCACCCGTGCCAACATCGCGGTCAAAATTTTCGGGGACGACTTACCGACTCTTCGCCAACTGGCCGGCCAAGTGCAAGCCGAGATGTCACAGGTCGAGGGAGTTGTCGACCTCGCCACAGAGGCGCAGACCGATATTCCGACCCTGAAAGTACGTGTGGATCCGGCCGCAGCCGCTCGTCAGGGCCTCGAATCCGGCACCGTCGCGGAAGCGTTGCAAACCGCCCGCGTCGGTCATGCCGTCGGTCAGATCCTGCAGGGGCAGATCACGTTCCCGCTGGTCGTTCGTTACGCCCTCGACGACACGACGGCGCTCGACTCGGTTGGCAGTACGCTGATTCAGACGCCAGACCGCCGTCAGATTCCCTTGTCCTCCGTCGCCACGGTTCAGGAAGATCGCGGGCCCAACTTCGTAATGCGCGAGAACGTCCAGCGCCGAATCGTGGTCCAGAGCAACGTCTCCGGACGTGACCTGCGCAGCGTTGTCAACGACATCCAGGAACGCGTCGGTCAGAGCGTCCGGCTGCCACAGGGATATCACATCGAGTACGGCGGCCAGTTCGAGAGCGAGGCACAGGCGTCGCGGCGGTTGCTCTGGCTGTCGCTCGGCGTCGTCGTTGCAATTGTCTTCATTCTGTCGGCGGCATTCGGGTCGCCGCGCGATGGGCTGCTGATCATGCTCAATCTGCCGCTCGCGCTCATTGGCGGCGTCATTGGCGTGTACCTCGCAGGCGGCGTCCTGTCCGTCGCATCGATCGTCGGGTTCATCACACTCTTCGGGATTGCCACGCGCAACGGCATCATGCTCGTGTCGCACATCCGCCATTTGCAGGAACAAGAAGGCGTCACGGATTTCAAGACGGCCGTGGTCCGGGGCGCAACCGAGCGGCTCGTCCCGATTCTCATGACTGCGCTCGCCGCGGGACTGGCGTTGGTGCCGATTGCACTGTCCGCCGGCGAGCCGGGCAGCGAGATTCAGGCACCGATGGCGATGGTGATCATGTGCGGCCTCTTGAGCTCGACGGCGCTCAACATGATCGTGGTCCCGATCTTGTACGAACGGTTTGGTCGCCGGGCTTCCTCGCCGCTGGCCTCCGAGTCGGCGTGAGCCCTAGAAGGGCGCGATGGGGAGAACGAACACGAGCGAAAATGACCATGGACTTGCATTGTCGATGAATCGCGTCCCTTCGATGATGTCCCCCGTCGGGGAAGAGCGTTAACGACGTAGTCCAATGAGCGTTCCAGTTTGGCGGGCGCTGCTGGCCGAAGCTGTTCTCCGGGGGCGACCCACGGCCGTTCTTGGATCAAGTCCGCCATCCTCAATCGCCGACGACGCCCATTCAGTAGGAGCCGAAGACCATGTGGCTGATTCGCGCCGCTTTACGCAGACCGATCACGGTCCTGATGCTCGTGCTCGGTGCCGGAGCGACATCAATCCTCGCGTTACAGCGTATGCGCGCCGACATCCTCCCGGATCTCGGGACGCCTGTCCTGTACGTCGCTCAGGCGTACGGGGGCATGGACCCGGCGCAGATGGAAGGCTATCTCGTGAACTATTACGAGTTCCATTTTCTCTACATCAACGGCATCGACCGCGTAGAGTCCAAATCGATTCAGGACGTAGGGCTCGTGACCCTGTACTTTCACCCGGGCACCGACATGGCGCAGGCGCTGGCGGAGACCGTGGCGCAAGTGAATCGCGCGCGCGCGTTCATGCCGCCCGGCACCGTGCCGCCAGTGGTTCTTCGACAAGACGCCGGCAGCATGCCGGTCGGCTACGTGACGTTTTCGAGCGAGACCCGCAGCCTGAATGAGATTCAGGACCTGGCGCTCTTCCGCGTGCGACCGATGTTCGGCACGCTGCCCGGCGTCTCGGGTCGACCGCCGTTTGGAGGCAACCAGCGGACCATCGTGATCAGCGTCGATCCGAATCGGCTTCGCGCCTATGGATTGTCCGGCAACGAAGTCGTCCAGGCCGTGGCAAAGAACAACGTGATCGTTCCGTCAGGCTACGTACGTGTGGGAGACCAAGCCAAGGCGGCACCGATCAACTCCGTCGTTCGAAACATCGACGAGCTGCTCGAGATTCCGCTTCGACCGGGCCCTGGTGCCACCGTGTTCCTCCGCGACGTCGGCATGGTTCAGGACACGATGGACATCTTGGCCGGCTACGCCCTCGTCAACGGTCAACGCAGCGTGTACCTGCCGGTCATCAAGCGGGCCGATGCCTCAACGCTCGATGTCGTGAATGAGGTCCGGAGCGCGCTTCCGCAGATGCAAGCGCTGGTCCCTGAGGACATCGCGGTCAAATTCGAATTCGACCAGTCGCAGTACGTGACGAGTGCAATCCGTTCGCTGACGACGGAAGGCATTCTGGGCGCGTTCCTGACGGGCCTCGCCGTGCTTCTGTTCCTGCGCGACGTCCGAGGGGCCGTGATCGTGGTTGCCACGATTCCGTTAGCCTTGCTGGCTTCCGTTGTCGGCTTGTGGCTGACGGGTCAGACGATCAACATCATGACGCTGGGCGGTCTGACCCTGGCGATCGGCATTCTCGTCGACGAATCCACCGTCGCAATCGAGAACATGCATACGCAGATCGCCCGTCAGCGCAACAAGGCATTGGCGATCTTGACGGCTGGCGCGGAGGTCGCGATTCCGCAGTTCCTCGCGATGTTGTGTGTCGCCGCGGTGTTTACGCCCGCGCTCTTCATGGTCGGACCGGGCAGGGCGCTGTTCGTACCGCTCGCGTCGGCGGTAGCCTTCGCGATGGCGGCGTCGTACGTCCTGGCACGCACGTTCGTGCCAGTCATGGCGACCTGGTTGCTGCGCACCAGGCCAGAAAACGAAACCCAAAGGCTTGGTTCGCTCGAGAGAGTGCGCGGTCGGTACGCTCGCGTGCTCAACCGACTCGTGAGGCTCCGCAGGTCGGTCGTCGGCGTCTACCTCCTCGTGGCGGTCGGCCTCGTACTCGTGCTCGGGAGAGCGATCGGTACAGAGATTTTCCCGACCGTGGATACCGGGCAGCTTCAGATGCGGATCAAGGCCCCCGCAGGCACACGCGTGGAACGAACCGAGCTGATCGCGCAGAACATTCTGCAGTTCATCTCTGAACAGGCTGGCACTGCCAATGTCCAGGGATCGATCGGGTACGTCGGCATTCAGCCGACGAGCTACCCAATTAATACGATCCTGTTGTGGACGAGCGGCCCACACGAAGCGGTCTTGCGTGTGGCGCTGAAACCAGACAGCGGCGTGTCCACGGAAGACTTGAAGGAGCGGCTGCGTCAGCACCTGCCACGGTTGGCGCCTGGCACGGTGGTCGCCTTCGAGCCCGCCGATCTCGTCAGCCAAGTGATGAGCTTTGGAGCCTCCACACCCATCGAGGTGGCAGTGTGGGGAGCCGATTATGCGGCGAGCCGGAAGTACGCCGAGCATCTGCGTGCCAAGATCGCCGAGATACCGAGCTTGCGCGACGTGCAGTTCGCGCAGTTGCTCGCGTCTCCGAGCCTGAACATTCAGGTCGACCGCGAGCGCGCCGGACAGCTCGGCGTGACCGTGGAGGACGTGGGTCGAGCGCTGGTGGCGGCGACGTCGTCGACGCGGTTCATCCAGCCACTCTACTGGGCTGCTCCGAACGGCGTGTCATACCAGGTTCAGGTCGAAGTTCCGCAGTCGATGACGAATTCAATCGACAGTGTGCAGACGATTCCCGTGGCACGCGGAGATACGGCCTATCCGCTTGTCGGCGACGTTGCCACCGTCACGGAAGGGACCAGTATCGGACAGTACGACCGGATCAATCAGCAGCGCATGCTCACGATCACGGCCGACGTGAATCGGGTCGACCTAGGCACGGCTGCCGCACAAGTCCAGTCGGCACTCATCGCTGCTGGTCATCCGCCTCGCGGCGTGACCGTCGCCATGCGCGGACAAGCCGCTCCGATGGCAGAGACCTTGAACGGCCTCGAGACTGGTCTCCTCCTCGCGATCGCCGCTATCTTCATTCTGCTCGGCGCGTACTTTCAGTCGCTACGAATCGCGCTGGTCGTGATGGCGACGATTCCAGCAGTGGTCGCCGGAGTACTGGTGGCGCTCTTCGTGGCTCGCGGCACCCTGAACGTGCAGTCCTTCATGGGAGCGATCGTTGCGCTCGGCGTGGCGGTGGCCAATGCGATTCTGCTGACGACGTTCGCCGAACGATCTCGCGCGGCTGGCGCATCGTCGTCGGACGCCGCTATCGACGGAGCGCAGAGCCGTTTACGACCGATTTTGATGACGACCTCCGCGATGATTCTCGGGATGGTGCCGTTGGCGCTCGGCGCTGCCCAAACGGCGCCGCTCGGGCGCGCCGTGATCGGCGGCCTGATGGGCGGAACGGTCGCGACGTTGTTCATCCTCCCGTCGTCGTTCGCGCTCGTGCAGTCGAAAGCGCGGCGTGGCTCGGCGTCACTTGATCCACATGATGCGATGTCATCCTTCTACGTGTCCGGGCCACGGGAGGCGATGTGATGAGGAGGGTACTTGGGGCAAGGTTGCTACTGCCTTCCACTCGGAGTAGACGGCCGATGACAATGCCTCGCCGTGGATTGTGGTTGGTCACCGTCGTCGCCGCACTTATGGTGTGCGCGTACAACTCAGACGTGCCGGCTGCGGCTGCAGCGCAGGGCGGCACCCACAGTGCCGCCAAGCCAGCCGAGGAACGCTCAGTGCCGGTGGTGTCAGTCGTTTCTCGCGCGCTGAACCAGACGCTTCCACTCCCAGGCGATCTGCTGGCCTTTCAGGATGTGGCCATCCACGCCAGAGTGCAGGGCTTCGTGCAATCCATTTCTGTCGACCGGGGCTCTGTCGTTCGTCGCGGTGCCGCTCTGGCGCGGATCGACGCCCCCGAATTGAAGGCTCACGTGAGCGAAGCGGAGGCCAAAGTGCAGGCCGCTGAAGCGCAACTGCTCGAGGCCCAGGCAGCTATGGCATCCGAGCGCTCGACGTTCGATCGCTTGAAAAAAGCCTCCGAGACCCCAGGCGTCGTCGCCGGAAACGACATCGAGGTTGCGCAGCAGAAGGTTGAAGCGGCGAGGGCGCGTGTGGAAGGAGCGACTCGAAACGTCGAAGCTGCCCGTCAGGCTGCGCAATCGGTCCGGGACATCGAAGCGTACCTGCAGGTAACGGCACCGTTTGACGGCGTCGTGACTGAACGCTCCGCGCACGTGGGTAGCCTGGTCGGCCCGAGCTCGGGACCACTGGTTCGGATCCAGCAAGTCTCTCCGCTCCGATTGATCGCAGCAATTCCGGAAGCGTACGTCGCAGGTGCTACGGTGGGACAGCCGATCGAGTTCACCGTCGCCGCGTTTCCTGGAGAGGTGTTCACCGGCAAGCTCGCGCGCTTGGCGCGAGCGCTCGATGTAAAGACGCGTACCATGGCCGCCGAACTCGACGTGAACAATCCCGGCGGGCGGCTCGCCCCAGGAATGTTCGCTGAGATTCGATGGCCGGCACGTCGCGTCGGTTCCTCGCTGTTCGTTCCGAAATCGGCGGTTGCGACAACCACGGAACGCACGTTCGTCGTTCGCGTGCGAGACGGCGTGGCTGAGTGGGTTGACGTGAAACGCGGCGCGGCGATGAACGATCTTGTCGAAGTGTTCGGGAACTTGAAAACAGGCGATCAAGTTGCAGTGCGAGCCACAGACGAGCTCCGAGCGGGCACGCGTGTGCGCGCGGTACAGCAAGCCGCGAAGTAAGCCGGGCAGCAAGCGGCCTACTTCGGTCGGCGACTCTTCGGCTTGCGGGTGACTACCGAGCGAGGGCGCGGCGGCCGAATCGACTGCGCGAACGATCGATACAGCGCTTCGAAGAGGGCCATGCCCTGTTCGAGCAGCGTGTTGTCGTCTGCCGACGACAATTGCAATCCATCGATCGCAATGCCGAGCGTGGCCGACTCAGGCGCGCCGAATTTGCCGTCCTTGAGATCGAGGTCGTGGACGATTTCGGAGATTCTGGCGACCGCGCCATCGCGGATGCCAAAGCGGCTCATCAGCGTTTCGAACGTGCAGCGATCCCCTTCGTGACCGAATCCTCCGCCGAACATGTCGAAGGCAACTGCGTCGCCCGCGGCCTTGACGTCGGTCATGAAGCCAAAGCGCGCCTCGGGATCGATGAACCGCCGAACGAGCCACGCCGAGGCCATTCGATCGACGCCGGGTCGCGGACGGGTCACCCAGAGGCGCCCCTCGTACCCGACGGCGTCAACACGTTCGGCGGCGGCGACCTGCCGGCTGCTTCCCTTTGCCGCGGATGGAGCAGCGGCTTCCAAGTCCCCAAGTAACGTCACGACGCGATCGCGGCCAGCGCCGCCAAAGAAATCGACGCGCTCGATCGCCGCGAGTCGCTGTCGATAGCGGGTGAGATCGCGACGCCGCTCCGGGCGCCGTCGTCGAGACGATCCGGCGCGGTGAATCCGCTGCAGCTCGCTGGCAAGTTCCGAGTATGCCTGCTGGCTGACATGACGGAATTGATCGATCAATGCGGCCTCGCCGGCCGCATCGAGATGGTGGGCGGAGTACACAGAAGCGTCGCCCCCGGCCCCTTCGATCTCGACCTTCAGCCACTCGAAGTCCTCGCGCGTGCCGGCCGTGTCTGGCAGCACGTAGACGGACTGTTTCACGGCAACCGCGCCCAGTTCCTGAAGGCGGCGCCACGTGCGGACGCGCAGATTCGAGGGGGTTGGCGGAAGTTGGTGAACCAGAATCAACCACCGGCGTGTACCGGCAGTGGTCGTCGGCTGAACCGGGTCGACGGCTTTGACCGTGGCAAGTGGCGTCGGCATGTCTGTGTAACGACTGTTGTCCAGTATAGCGCTCATTCGTCCCATCGAAACGCCGGGCGGCGTGTCTGGTACTGTAACCAATTGACATTGAAATGTAACACTTGTTACACTTCATAAATGAGCCTCGACCGCCGCCAGCTGTTGACGATGTTCACCGCAGCCACATTCGTTCCTCCGGTCTTGTCGCCGCAGGAAGGGCGCTCTCAGGCCCAGCGGAGCGCGGCACCGTTTCCCGCACTGCGTCAGCAGATTGGCGAGCGGCCACTGACGTATCTGGACAGCGCCGCGACCACGCTGCGCCCGCAGACAGTGATCGACGCGCTGGTTGATTTCTACACGACCGATAATGCGAACCCCGCGCCGGTGCACACGCTCGCTCGTCGCGCGGCGTCTCGCCTGACGGCCGCCCGTCAAACCGTGGCGCGATTCATCAACGCCGCAAATCCGAACGAAATCGTCTTCACCCGAGGCACGACCGAGGGGATCAACCTCGTTGCCAGCTCGTGGGCCGGTGCCAACCTGCGTTCGGGTGACGAGGTGGTCCTCACCCGGGCGGAACACAACTCCAATCTGCTGCCGTGGACGCGTGCGGCAAAGCAGGCTGGTGCCACGGTGCGCGTCGTCGACGTCGATGACGAGGGACACCTCCGGCTCGATGGACCGAAGGAGTTGATCTCGACGAAGACGCGACTCATCGCGTTCAGCCACGTCTCGAACGTTCTCGGGCTCGTCAATCCTGCCAAGGAGATCTGCGCCCTCGCCCGGCAGGTCGGCGCGCGTGTCGTCATCGACGGTGCGCAGTCGGTGCCGCACGTGAGTGTCGATGTTCAGGACCTCGGCTGCGACTTCTACGTGTTCTCAGGTCACAAAATGCTCGGTCCGATGGCAACGGGGGTGGTGTGGGGCCGCCTGGAGCTGCTGGACGCGATGCCTGCGTACCACGTGGGCAGCAACATGGCGCACGAAGTCGATTTCGAGCGCGCATCGATGGAGCGCGGAGCCCTGAAGTTCCAGGCAGGAACGCCTGATGTCGCGGGTCCGGTTGGGTTGGCGGCGGCCATCGACTTCTTGACCAGTATAGGAAAGGAGGCGACGTGGCAGCACGATCAGGATCTGGTACGCCACGGTCTGACGCGATTGCGCGAGGTCAAGGGCTTGCGACTGATTGGGCCGGCATCGGCACAGAATCGCATCCCGGTATTTACGTTCGTGATCGAGGGGAAATCGCCCGTAGCGATCGCCACGGCGTTGGATTCGAAGGGCATCGCGATTCGCGCCGGCGACATGGCCGCGTTGCCACTCCTCAGACGATTCGGCGCGTCCGAGGCCGCACGCGCGTCTGCATACGTGTATTCGACCAGAGCAGATATTGACCGTCTGGTTGATGCGCTCATTGAGCGGTCTGAGGCCGCACGATAGCTTGTGCGGAAGGAATCGTGAATCCGTGAGCCTGCGTCAGATCACTCGGGTGTTGATTCGGAGCCGTTCTATGTCGCTTCAAACACTACGACGGCTGTTCCCGACAACGTGTCTAGCTGGACGCCGTAGCAACCCGGCCCGGGCACTTCCGCCAACCGTTCGCGACGCATCTGACCAAGCGCCGCCAGCACCGAGCTCGCCGGCTGACACACGGGATCGCCGGCCGAACACCGTCGCCGCGAGTCGGGCCTGAAGAGGATCCAACACGTCCGCCTCGTCCTTCAGGCCCGACCGGGGTCCACGCGGCTGCTAGGCGAATGGCGCCTTTGCGACGACCTTCACGCCGGAGATGACGCCCGTGGTCGCCTTCTGCACCTGTTCAACGGCTGCATAGCTGATGTCGCCTGCGGCTCGTATCGCACCAGTCGCCGCGGCCGATGCGGCCTCCGCCGCGTCGACACCAACCTCTTTCGCACCCTGAATCGCGCCGTCAACAGCGGCTCTGGCGGTACTGGCAACGTCGCCCCCGACGTCGGCGGCCCCCTTGACGATGCTTCCAGCGGTCGCGGAGATCGTCTCGACCGACTCACCAGTGAGGTTCTTCGTGGTGCGGAGCACGCCGATGATAGCGCCTCTGGCCACCGAGCCGAGATCGCCGCCGATGTTCGAGGCTCCCTGAATCAGCCCGCGGGCGACCTGGGTTGTCGCCTGCGCCGCGGCTGTGCCAACCCCGCCGATCCCTTGAATCGCGCCGGCGGCGGCCGCCCCGATTGTGTCGGCACTCTTGATGCCTACACGACCGGCGCCCTCGATTGTGCCCTCCATGGCTTGTCGTGCCGCACTCCCAACGTCTCCGCCGACGTCGGCGGTCCCTCTGACGAGCGACTTCACAGTGGAGCCGACGGCTTCGACCGCCTCCCCGCCGACTTCCTTCGTCCCTTTCAGCACGCCGATGACGGCGCCCTTCGTTGCCTGGCCAAGGTCGCCGCCGACCTGCGTCGTTCCCTGGATGACGCCGCTTGAGATGTCGGCGACCGCTTCGGTAAAGGCCTTGCCAACCGATCCGGTGCCCTTGATCGCCGTTGTCAATGAACCGCTGACCGTTTCGGTGACCGCGTTCACGATTTCGCCGGTTCCCCTGATGGTTCCAATGATCGTGTTCTTGACGTTGTCGACGAGCGCTTGCATCGTGGCCTCCTTTATCTGGTGAATCGGCTGGCAACGGCTCACCAGCCGCGCGGGCGGCGGATCGACTAGTGTTCAGAGAAACGAAGCCTCGGCGCGGACCAGCGGCTTTCGGTTTTTCCTGCGGCGCGTCGAGTGAAACTTGTCAGAGGAGGCCTCGACCCAGATTACGGCAGGCGGGACGGCTGAACATTCCCATGAGAAGATGTTGTTTTTGTCTGTCTATGGATGTCAAGTTTTCTCGGCGCCGGCGCGACCGTGTCCTCAGCTCATCTTTATCGCGGGCCCGGTCGAGCAGCCGCGGTTGCCTTACATGCTATCCGTGTCATATGTAATCGATGTGATTCAGTCGTTTGCCGGCAAGACGACGGCTGATCTCTTCCAGGAAGAAAACACGCGTGCCGCTCGAGCCGTGCCGCGCGGGATTTGGCGCATCGTTCAGCGAAAGCTGAAGCTGCTCGATGCTGCTGCAAAACTCGACGATCCAGCTGCTTCTCGCGGCAATCGTGTGGAGTTGTTGAAGAGAGATCAGGCGGGTCGCCACCGCATTCGCGTAAACGATCAATACCGCGTCACGTTCCGGCAGGAGAACGGAAATGCCTGCGAAGTCCGCGTCGAAGATTATCACTAGAGGGCTGAGCTGGCTGGGTCCAGCGATCCCGCCTGGCGAAATCCTCCTCGAGGAGTATTTGAAGCCGATGGGCCTCGGTCAGGTCGACGCGGCACGGCGACTGGGCATTTCTCTCAACCGCTTGAACGAGATCGTCCTTGGCAAGCGCGGCATCACGGCGGACACGGCGCTTCGACTCTCGCGGTTGCTGAAGACCTCGCCGCAACTCTGGATGCGACTGCAGGCGGACTGGGACCTGCATCAAGCGATGCGGCGTGGGCGGAAGGTGTCGTAGCGGCTGTACTTGTTAGGCGCTGGACAACTAACCGTGCAGCGGCTCAGCAGGACAGGCATTTGTGATTGTTCTTCGCGCCGAGGCTCTCGAGGTATTTGATCGTCTCGGGCCACGGCTGCACGCGCTGCACCGGACCGTTCGCCATGTCCACCGTCGTCTGGCCTTCGCGGTTCACGGCTTTGGGGTCGGCGCCCTTGGACACGAGATACTGAATCATTTCCGTGTCTCCTCGCGCCGCGGCATGGTGGATCGCCGTATTGCCTTCGTGATCCCGCGCATTGACGTCCGCGCCGGCCACCTCGACGAGGTACTTGACCGCGGCCACCATCCCGCCCGGAGCATGACGATGGGAGTTGCCGGCGAAGCCTTCGCCGTAGCCGACGCCCGCAGCCGCAAGCAGCGGCGGCACGCCGGGACCACCGAGCGGGACCGGCGGCAGCCCTGAGACGTCGCGCGACTCGCGGCGGCCGACATCGCCGATCTCCGGACGCTCGGCAGGCTTCATCGTCGGAATCACCGGATCGGCGCCGTACGAAATGAGCAGCTTCATCGCCTCGACATCCGCGCCGTACGCGGCGCGCCAGAACGCGGTCGCGCCGGTTTCGTCCACGCCGGACTGATCGAAGTTGTAGTTCGTGTACCAGACCTTCTTGTTGACGCGCTGATTCGGATCCGCGCCCTTGTCGAGAAGGCGCTTCATGAGCTCGAGATAGCTCTGTTTCTGGTTGACGTGCGCCCGCGGCTGCGGATAGCCGGCTCGCGGCGCCCACATCAGGTTGATCGTCGCGTAGAGCGGGGCGACGCCGTTTTCGGCGACCAGGTTCGGGTTGGCGCCGCGATCGAGCAGCATGCCGGCGAGATCGAACTGACCGTTCACCGTGGCGATGAGCAGCGCCGAGGCGCTGTCGCCGCCTTTGCGCTGATTCACGTCGACGCCTGCGTCCAGGAGCGCCGCGGCGACGTCGACGTAGCCCTGGCGGGCGGCGTAGAGAAGCGGCGTCATACCGCCCTGCCACGCCACCTGCTCGTTGAACATGTGCTGGCGCTGGACGCCCGGCGTCAGGACGCGCGGCGGCGCCGTACGCCTGGTTTCGGGCTTCACCGCGAGGTTGCGCCCGTCCGGGTTCACGCCGTTGCGGCTCAGGGCGCCCAGATCCGTCAGCTTCGTCGCCGCGTTCGGATCGGCGCCGTGCGCGATGAGCAGCTTGACCGCATCGAGGCGGCCGCTGGCCGCCGCAAAGATCAGCGGCGTCTGCAGACGGTCGTTTTCGCGGGCAGTGACGTCGGCACCGGCATCCAGGAGCGCCGCGATCGCGCCGGTATCGCCGGCGGCCGCGGCAAACATCAACGGCGTCGCGCCGGTGGCGGTCGTCGCGTCGACCGGCGCGCCGGCCGTGAGGAGGGCCTTGACGATCGCCGCCGAACCACGCTCGGCCGCGAGATGCAGCGGCGTATACGAGCCGAACCGCGTCTCAGTGCCGGCCTTCGCTCCGGCAGCGACGAGCGCGTTCACCAACTCGGCATCGCCATGGCGCGCTGCCCAGTGCAGCGCGCTGACGCCGTCACCCTGCGGTGCGTTCACGTCCCCGCCCTGCTTGATCATCGCCAGGACGCCGGCGCGATCGCCGCGCATCGCCGCGTCGGCGATGGAGTCGGCAGCGCGAAGCGCCGTGAGAGCCAGAATAACGCCGATCAGAACCGAGGCTGTTCGCGGCATAGGAATCACACAGCGTTATTGAGGTCGAGCGCACCCGTGCTGTCGCCGAACGACGGGATGTCGGTCATTCCGAGCAGGTGCGCCATCGTCAGGAACACGTTCGCCATCGGCGTCCCGTCCGGCGCCTTGATGTGCAGTCCGCCCGTCAGTTGTCCGCCGGCCTTGCCCGCCACGAACAACGGGCAGCGCTTGTGGTTGTGTACGTTCGGGTTGCCCATCGGCGACCCGTACACCATCAGCGTGTTGTCCAGGAGGCTGCCGTCGCCATCTGGCGTCCGCTTCAGGCGTTCCAGGAAATACGGCACCAGGCTGACGTGGTACTTGTTGATCCTGGCGAAGTCGAGAATCCGTTCGGCCCGTTCGTTGTGATGCGACGCGTTGTGGAAGCCGGTGGTGACGCCGGTGGACGGGAATACGCGGCCCGAGACGTCTCGCGAGAGCTTGAACGCAAACACGCGCGTGATGTCCGACGACAGCGCCACCGCCTGCAGATCGAACATCAGCTTGACGTGCTCGTCGTACGAATCGGGCACGCCCATCGGCGCATCCGGCAGCTCGCGCGTCTCACCGCTGCGATTGGCCGCCTCGATGTTCTGGATGCGCCGCTCGATCTCGCGCACGTCGTCCAGGTACTCGCTGAGCCGGGCGCGATCGGCCGCGCCGAGCTGCCGCTTCATGCGGTCGATGGCGGTGACGATCGTGTCGAGCACGCTCCGGTCTTCGCGGCGGCGGCGGGCGCGGTCTTCAGGCGTCGCGCCCGCTCCGAACATCGTGTCGAAGATCGCGCGCGGATCGCGAAGCATCGGCAGCGGCTCGCTCGGCGACGCCCAGCTGATCGCATCCGTATACGCGCACGAGTAGTTATATTCACAGCCGCCGGAATGATCCACCGCCTCGATGCAGAGCTGCATCGACGGAATCGCCGTGTCCTGGCCGAACTGCCGCGCACAAATCTGGTCGAACGATGTTCCCACGAACAGATCCGATCCCATCGTCTGCTTGGGATGCGCCTGGGTGAGGAAGACGGAGCTGGCGCGGAAGTGATCGCCGCCGATCTCCGGCGTCGTGAACGCTTCCGCCATGCGCACGTCGGTGTTGCTGACGATGGTGATGTAGTCGCGGAACGGCTCGAGCGGCGCCAGGGACGTCGGCGACAGATCGAAGCTGTGGCCGAGGGCCGCCGGCGACCACAGGTTGTGCTGCGCGCCGTAGCTCGAGCTGCCCGCAGCCCCGTGTACCATCTCGATGGCGACGAACCTGATCTTCGCCTTCGCGGCGGTGCTGGCGAGGGCCGTCGCCGCCGGCGCCATCGCGTCGAGGAATGGAAGGGCAACAGTGACGCCCATGCCTTTCAGCACCGCGCGACGCGAAAGATGCCGCTTCGTGATGATCATCTCGCTCTCCTCTGGTCCGGGAGGCTTCGCCCCCCGCCTCCGCTGAAGCTACGGCGAGGCTCGCCGGAGCGCCTGCGGCGCGAAGGCGGCCGCGGCCGCCCCCCGCCTCCGCTCGCGGGGGACCCTGCCCCGCTTCGGCCTCCGCTAACGCTACGGCGGACGCGCCCGCGGCGCGCCTAGCGTCTCTCCGCCGCGGTGGTCTCCGCCGGAGCGTGACGGCTCATCTGAAACGCCGCGCTTCGCGTGACCCCGGCGATGAACGCGCCAATCCGATCGTTCTGCTTGCCGGCATCGCGCACGATCGCACGCAACGCCGGCATGTCGTAGGCCTCGACGCGGCGGCCGAGCGCGTAGGTCATGAGATTTTCGGCAAACGTCATGAGGAACGCGTCTTTGTGCTTGATCAGCGCGTTCCGCAGGCCGGCCGCGCCTTCCATCTGCGTTCCGTCGTAGAGCTGCCCCGTCGAATCCACGGTCACGCCGTTGTCCTTGATCCGGTAGCGGCCCACCACGTCGAAGTTCTCGAGCGCGAGACCGAGCGGGTCGATCACCCGATGACAGGACATGCACGCCGGATTCGAACGATGCTGCTCCATCCGCTCGCGGACCGACAGGAGTCGGCCGTCCACGGCGGCTTTCGTATCCTCGAGTGCCGGCACGTCGGGCGGCGGTGGCGGGGGCGGCGAACCAAGCAGCACCTGCAGCA
The DNA here is from genome assembly GCA_046726355.1 of Acidobacteriota bacterium. Lineage (GTDB taxonomy): Bacteria > Acidobacteriota > Vicinamibacteria > Vicinamibacterales > CAVVIG01 > QHWF01. Next base: position 54,500 of record JBKPAI010000015.1, read on the forward strand.
CCCACTTGCCCCGCTGCACCGGCGAGGTGCGATCGGCGACCGACGTGAGCAGCAGGATGCTCCCCTGCGTCAGCAGACCACGGCGCGGCTCGTCGAGCGACACGCGACGGAACTCCGGACCGGTGACGTTGGCAATGCCGTAATGCCGCGCCAGCCGCTCGTTCACGAACGTGTAGTCGCCCGTGATCAAATCCATCACGCTGCGGTTCTCACGGACGATG
>JBKPAI010000016.1:0-23755 GCA_046726355.1 Acidobacteriota bacterium
CGCGTTCTACGTCGACGTGACACACGGTCTGGCCGCCACGTCCAGTACGCCGCAACAGTGGGACACACTGACCATGAAGTGGGTGCCACCGATATTCGATGACGACAGTGCTCGATTGGTATGCGGAATGTCGTTTGATTCGGCGACCGCCTGAAGATTCTGGCGTGGGATCAAGGGGGGTTCTGGGTGTTGTACAAGCGCCTCGAGCGGGGCACCTTTGCCTGGCCTGCCGATACGGAGGGCACCCCGGTGACGATCCGCAGCAGCGACTTGTGGCTGCTGCTATCAGGCGTCGATCTATCGCACACACGGCGCCGCCGGTGGTATGAGCGAGTGGCGTGACCCACAACCTATCGCGATCCGATGTAAGCGGTGGTCGAGCGGCCGTCGTAATATGCTGTGAATGGATCAGACGCGCGCGCAACCACGCGGTGGACGATCTCGCAACAGCGCGCGCCCTCATCGCGTCCTTGCAGGATCAACTCACGAATTCGCAACGTGAAGTCGCCGCGTTGCGGCATCAGCTCGACGTGCTCTGTCAGCGGCTGTTCGGCAAGAAGTCGGAACGCGTTGACCCCCGACAGCTGCAATTGGCCCTTGAGCAATTGGCGAACGAGCCCGGGCCCGTCACCGAGCCGGTGGAAATGGACTCGGGCGAGACGCCGGTGCGCGGCCATTCGCGGCGGCGCCCAACCGGCCGCCGACCACTGCCGGCGCACTTGCCGCGACGGCGAGTCGAGATCGACATCGCGGAGGCCGACAAACAGATGCCGCTGCGGTCATATGCGGACTCGGATCGGCGCGGACGTGTCCGAAAAACTCGAATACGAGCCCGCGAGTTTCGTGGTCATCGAAACGATCCGTCCGAAATACGCCTGTCCGCACTGTCGTGAAGGCGTGATCGAAGCCCCAGCCCCGCCCCAGGCGGTGGAGAAATCGCTGGCTGGCGAAGGCCTGCTCGCGCATGTGGTGGTGTCCAAATACGTCGATCATCGAAGCTCGCCGCGGCGCTCCATCCCGACGTGCGCGCGCTGCTCTTCACGATGACCGACGGCCTCCCGCTGCATCGGCTCGAAGGCATCTTCGCGCGCGAACGCCTTATCTGCCGCGCAGCACGTTATGCGGGTGGGTGGCCGACGTGGCGACGGCGCTGACGCCGATCGGTGAGCAACTGCGCCGCGAGGTGGTCGCTGCCGACTACCTCCAGACCGACGACACGACGATCACGGTCCTGGATGATCGCGGTGGGAGCTTCAAAGGCCGCGTGTGGACGTATCTCGATCCGCTCACCAACCAGGTGGTCTTCGACGCGACGACGACCCACGAGCGCGACGGCCCCGCCGCGTTTCTCGCCGAGTTTCGGGGTGCGCTGCAAGCGGACGCTTACAGCGGCTATGACGCGCTGTATCAAAAGCGGGCGCGTGATCGAGATTGGCTGCTGGGCGCATGCTCGGAGGCGTTTCATCGAGGCGTTCTTGATCGATACGTCGGCCGCCCTCATGATCGCCCTGATTCAGCATGCGGCCGCCGAGCTCGATCCTGCGGCGCGGCAGGCGCTTCGCCAGGAGCAATCCGTCCCGTTGCTCGCGAAGATCGACGCGGAGCGGCAGGCCCTCGGCCCCATCGTCTTGCCGAAATCCCCGCTCGGCGATGCCGTCCGGTATCTCACGAATCAATGGGCGGCGTTGCAGCGCTACGTCGACGACGGCCGCGGCGCGATCGACAACAATCGTGCCGAGAACCAACTGCGCCTCGTTGCCGTCGGACGAAAGAACTGGTTGTTTGCCGGCAGCTTCGAGGGCGCCCGTCGAGCGGCGCTCCTCTACTCGCTCGTGCAGAGCTGCAAATTGATTGACGTGTCGCCGTTCCTCTACTCAAGGACGTCCTGCTGCGCCTCGCGACCCACCCGCAGCGGCTGCTCGATCAACTAACTCCGAGGGGCTGGGCGAGGACCTTCGGTCCTTCCGCCACTGCCTGACAACGACCCCGCCTTATCGCCTTGACCCTGTATCCGTCACGACGGTGTTCGTCGAACGGTTACCGTGAAACACCAGCGAGTCGATGACCGACGCCACTAACACCAATGCGGCGGCAAAGTCGAGCACTTGCCAAACACTGCGGTCGAGACGCAAAGGCACCACGGGATTGAGAGCCAGTGCGATTGCTGCGAAAGCCCAGGCGAACAGTGAGTCGCGTTCGGCCGACACAAACCAGCCGTAAGCGGCGGCTGAGCAACAGACAACGCGCTCAGCACGTAGTAGGCGTAGGGCCATCGCCCTACAGCAATGACGGCCGTCATCGCCGCGATCAGGCGTGCGACGCCGAACAGCGTTGGGCTCAATGAACCGGGCCTCGCCTCGTTTTGATCGGCGGCCGAGTTTCGTTGCTCCCGACGTCTGATGCGGCGCTCAACGTCGAGGTAGGCCCGGATCCGTCTGACGAACATTAGGTCGTCTCGCTTATCGGCTCGATGCTGGATTCTGAGTGCGGATCGCCTCTTAAATACGGCACCAGAATATCCGTTAGAGCGAATGAAAAGCGAATGTGCTACCCTGCCGTCCGATGGCCCTCCGCACCTGCACCGTCAGCTTCCTCGCACCGAGCAGCGTGCGGCACCCGGTTGAGGTAACGGCCGAGAGTCTCTACGAGGCGGCGATCCTCGACGAGGTGAGCCTGCTCGCCAGGATGGGTGGGTGGATGTGATCGCGCCGGGGACACAGCTTGAGATCCAGGTGCGGCAGGCGGCGACGACGCACTGCGTGACCGTAGCGCACCTACGTCGATGGTGTGACGGTGTGGCCGTCAGCCCGGAGGAGACGTGCGGAAGCGGAGTTTGAGGGAGATGTTGGCGTAGACGGGCGGGAAGCAGGACGGGAAGCGCCCGGATCGTCACCACAGAAACACGCGCGATAATCCCGCTCGGCCCGTTCGTCAACAACGTCGCGAAGCGGCAACGGATCAACGGCTACTGAACCCACTTCCAGAGCGCCAAAGCAGCGTAAATCTCACCACGCGGCGTGGGGTGGGTGTTGTGCCCACCCCGCGTCGATTCAGTTCTGACCTTCCGTCCACCCCAACGTCGCGTCGTTCGCCGCAACGTAAATGAAGGCGTTCCAATCCCTCACGAAGAACCACCACACGAACGCACCGGCTGGTGCGGCGGGCAAGGTCGGGCGCGATGGCAAACCGCTGACCGGCCCGGCGTCGATCCCGAGCCCTGTGTGTTTCGAGCGCCCTTCAACAGTCGTAGCTGGCGGCTCGATGATGCACCAGTGCAATTCGGAAATCAGGACGGCGGCCGGTCGATACGCCTCGCGATCCGCTTCGTTGGGTGCGGCCGGATCGCCCACTGATAGGTCGAGTCTCAGGCGCGCTTGGCGGCGCACGTAGTCGATGGCGAGTTCGCGGAGGAAAGCGTCGTGGAACCCATTCGGGAGTGCGCGGTCGATGCCGTCGAGAGTCACGGCGGAATTGTAGGCCGGCGACGTAGGTTGTGTCGGTCCCGGTCCGTGCCGTCCACGTTGTCCAGCCGTTTGCCATTCCCTGTCAGATCAAGAACTCGATCACCAAGGATATAGAACAGCATGGACAGCCTTGACCGGGTGGACGGCCGCGTTTATCCAAGCCGATTCAAGATCGACACCTTCTGATGGCTCGCGCTCAGATCCTCCGTCAGTAGGTGCAGATACCTTTGCGTGGTGGTGATCTGCGTGTGCCCGAGGACCATTGACAGCCGCACGATGTCGCCGCCTTGCCGGAGGTAATTCGTCGCGAACGTGTGGCGGAGCCGGTGCCAGCCGAAGGTGGGGAGTCCAAGCTTCTGTTGCAGGAGGTGTAGACCACGCAGGCTGTTCCGCTGGTCCCACGACGTGCCCTGGCGTGACGGAAACATCAGCTCACAGCGAGGACACTGAGCCGTCTTCTTCCGGTCCCACCGAAACAGCACCTTCCGCAGCTCGAACGAGAACGGAACGCGCCGCTCCTTGCGGCCCTTGCCGAACACGGTCACGAGCAGGTTGTCGAAATCGACATCGGGCCGTCGCAGCGTGAGCGCCTCCTCGATGCGGAGTCCTGTATCTAGCACGAGGCAGACGAGCGCGCGCAGCCGGAATTGATCGAACCGCTTGGGCTTCGCCGAGAGCAACGCCTGCATCTGTTCGTCAGTGAGCGTCTGAAGGATGCGCTTCTCGACCTTCAGCGGGGAAGTTCGAGCCGTTCCGAGAGATGCCCCTCCGTGTGCGCCAAGACAGAAGGTATTTAGCGCCCTGATCCAGGTATTGCAGGAGATCGGCTTCACGCCGCGCTGCCGGAGCGACACCACGAACTGCTGTAAGGCCGGCTTCGTGAGCGGCGGAGAGTCGGCGCCAGAGGCGCGCTGCCACGCCTTGAACGCCGTCTCATACCACTCGATGGTCGCCGGCGTGACGTTCTTGAGGTATCGGCGTTCGGTGAGAAATTGCTCAAACAGCGATTTCGATGAACGCGCAGACAGAGGGTCCATACGGCTCCTTTGCCCTCTGTTTTTGCGTTCGTTTTTGATTGCAAGTTATTGCGTAGCAATAACTTGTGGCGGGCCCAGCAGGACTCGAACCTGCGACCTCCTGGTTCGTAGGTTAATGCAGATTAGCTGTTTTGTTGGTTCTTCGTAGGTTTAGCTCGGACAGAAACCTGCTGTTACCTGTCAGCGCGCTCCCTGCGGGAGGAAGTAGAACAGGATCGCGATCATCGAGTACATCAGCACGAGTTGAACGCCCTTGTACCAGTTGGACCGGCCGTCGCCGGCCACGATTGCGCCCACCAGCACGGCGAGGAACAGCGTCCCGAGCTCCGCGCGGCTGAAGGAGAGCTCCAGCGGCTGCGGCGCGACGACGCCACTCGCGAGCACGAGGACCGGCGCAACGAACAGCGCGATCTGGATACTGCTGCCCATCGCGATCCCGACCGTCAGATCGAGCTTGTTCTTGCGTGCCATCGCGATCGCCGATCCGCTCTCGGCGGCCCCGCCGATGATGGCCAGAAGGACGATGCCGATGAAGACCTCGGACATGCCGAGCGCCTTGCCCGTCCCTTCGGCGGCGCCGACGAGAATTTCACTCATCACCGCGGCCAGGACCGACGCACCGACCAGGCTGCCGACCGCTCGCCCCAGACTCCACCGCGGACCCTCGTGGCCCCTGCTCCGTTTCGGTCACCGTCACGCTCTGGAAGTAGTCCGGATGCGTCTTCAGCAGGAACACGAGGTAGAAGCCGTAGGCGGCGAGCAGCACGAAGGCGGTCCCCAGGTTGACAAGCTTCTCTTCGTGGATGGTGCCGTCGGGCGAGAAGAAACGGTTGAACGCGCTCGGGACGCCGAGGCTCACGGCTGAAATCAGCATCATCGAGCTGTAGAGCCGCGCCGCGCCGGCGTTGTACTCCTGCGTGTGATGGCGGAGTCCGCCGATCAGGAACGCCATGCCGATGGCGAGCAGCAGATTGGCGAGAATCGCGCCGATGATCGAGGCACGCACCATGTCGAAGAAGCCAGCGCGAAACGCCACGAGCGCAATGATCAGCTCCGGCGCGTTCCCGAACGTGGCGTTGAGCAGGCCGCCGATCGCGTCTCCGGTGCGCGTGGCGAGCTGTTCGGTCGAGAGCACGATCAGGCGCGCGATCGGCACGATGGCCAGCGCCGCGGAAAAAAACAGCACCGGCGGGTTCACGTGCGCGTATTCGAGGGCCACCGACACAGGGACGAACACCAGCAGCCAGTTGATCGACGGCCGGAAGGAGAGCGGCGCGTCAGCGATTCGTTGCTCGAGCGTCTGGCTCATACACGCGGTTGACGATTGCGAAAAAGAACCCTGTCGACCATCCGCACATCAGGATGCCGGTCAGCGCCTCGATCGCGCCGTCGAGCCGCCATGGTGGCGGAAGCACGAGGTCGCCGTAGCCGGTGGTCGTGTAGGTGACCGCGCTGAAGTAGAAGGCGGACGGCAGATCCGGCATCGCACCGCTCCATGCATAGGCGGCGGCCCAGACGCCGATCTCCAGGGTGTGCAGCAGCACGATCCAGACGGCGACAAGAATGAACAGCCGTGTCGCGGACAGAAATCCTGCGGGCACCGCCAGTCGGCGCAGCCGCCGGAACGCCAGCGCCAGCCCGGCGGCGTGAATCGTGACGCAACCGGCCATCAGACCGCAGGCAACGAGCAGCCGTGTAAGCATCGAGGGGAGCCCTCGTCGGTCCGTCGCTCGACTCCATGACACCCATCCGAAGCGGTCATGAAAAGCGTGACGAGGGCAAGCAAGCCCTCTGAAGTCAGGAATGGTCCATCAATGATCAGTAGCACGATCTGTGCTGGCTCCAGGTGTGAGTGTTCAGGCCTTTACGTGATGGCCGCGTAAGCGGCAGCAGACTTGTCGATCGACGTCGGAGCCGTATTGACGCGCCGAACCTGCTGGGCCGCCATCCACGCAGTCGCCGACACGCTGAAGAGACACACACCGACGACGGGCAGAAGAGTGTTGCGCACAGGTTCCTCCAGTACTTAGGCGACAGAGCAGAGGCCGTGCCCGCCGCGCGTGGCGGCAGCCCGGCTGGAAGTCGCTGAAACGACATGGTTTGTGCGTTCTGGATGGACGGTGCGGGCGCCGCATCTCCATCCATTCGGAGAAGCGCTCCACTTTGTCGGGCCGCCTGCAGGATTTTTCTGCGCAGGATCAGATTTTGACGGCGCCCCCTCTCTCGAGATGTGGGCGTCTCTCACAACATGTTGCGCCTTAGGGCCAGCTGTCCCGATGGCGCGCTCACCAGTGATACAAGAGACCGAACACAGCAGAGTGTGTCGTGTACGGTCGGTACGTGTAACCGAGGATGAGAGAGCTCGGCTGCACGATGCTGTTGATGACGCTCGGATCAAACGCAAAATCGAAGATCCGGGACGGCTCGTAGACGTACGACAGGGTCGCGGCCAGCCGCCCCGTCAGCCGATGCCGGACGTCGAGGCGGAAATCCTGCAGCTTGTTATAGGTCTCCGGCAACTGTGACGGTGTCGGCAGTGCAGGTCCGACGGCATACACGAAATCGCCGTACGCGTACGCGAAGTCGTAGGAGAGGCGCGCTTCCGTGTTGGCGCCGAAGCGAGGCGGCCGTAGGTAGATCGAGAAATAGTGGACGCGTTCTTTGCTATCGGCGCTCCAGTTCCGGTTGGGATCCGCCGCCTGTTCGCCAGGACTCGCCGATCGCGATTGCTGCAGCCCTGCGTACCGCTCGTAGTTGTACGTGCCGCCGACGACGAAACCATGCTGGAGCTCGCAGTCGGCGCTCACTGAAACGTTGCGGAACGCGGCTTCCTGCAACCCGAAATAGCTGTCGTCGAAGCCGTCTCTGCCGAGTCCCGCGTTCAGACTGAGCGTCAGCGCCTCGCTCGGCAACACGTCCACCTGACCGACGAAGCGATGACGCGTGCGGTTCGCGAGATCGTAGTGCCGCATCTCGGGCTGCTCGCCGATGTCGACCAGCGACTGCTGGTCGAGGCCCGAGCCGGTGCGGCTGCCATACTCGTAGTGCGCTCGGAAGATTGCCCACTGCGAGCCCACGGTATCCGCCTTCAGCTGCAACACGTTCTCGTTCGTCGACTCGAAGATGCGAAAGTCGTAGCCGTTGTGGTTGTTGGTATACCCGACGGTGAGAGCCACGGGACGGAGCTTGGTCCACGTGGCGTCGGCGTCGAACGTATTGCGACTGTGCGCCAACAGAGCCGGGCCGCCGGTCGGGCTGGTGGCAACCGACGTGTCGTAGCTGATGTACTGCGGGATGGCGGTCTCGGGGCTCTCGTTGTCGAAGTCGTAGCGGCGGACCCGTGCGCTGAACCGCCAGTCGTCCTGCGGATGTGACACGAGGCCGACGTTCGTGGCGGTGGTATGAGCCGCAGCCTCGGCGGTCGGGCGCGGCAGCGGGAACTGGGCCAGCGCGCTGTTGATCGTGAACGGCAGCAGGGCCTCGTTGTTGTCCCACCAGCCGAAGGCCAGAGAACCGGTCACCTGCGTTCGACGCGCGAACTTCGCGTAGCCCGCCGTGCTCAGCGTCTGCAGCGAGTTGGACGGCCAGAGCGCTGTTCGGCCACGACCGGAGGCCGACGTCGAGTCGGTCAACTCGAGCGGGTTGTCCCATGTCAGCGTGTCGTCGATGTTGTTGAACCACGAACCGCTGTATGCGCCGCGAATCATCGCCCGCGCGTTCGTCCACTGGGCACCGAAGTCCATGTCGTTGGTGCGGGAGTTGTAAGGCAGCGCCACCTCGTTGTCGTTACTGAACCCGAAGCTGGCTCCCCACGGGAGCTCGCCCGAGTGCTTCGTCGTCGTGAAACCGCCCGTCAGGTCGAGTTGTGTCGTCGGCGTCGCGCTGAGTCGAACGGTTCCGATGTCGCGCCGCTCGCGCAGGTCGAATTGGGGCGAGATGGGAACGTACACGTTGAGATTCTTCGCGGCCTGTGCGGCATCGTCCAGCACCAGCACCCCCTCGGTCTGGCGCGTGAACGCGGTACGGGTGTCGACGCTGTAAAACTGCGGGATTTCGTCCCAGAGTCCATTGATATTGAAGCGGCCAATCCGTTCGTAGGTGCCGAAAAAGCGCTGATCACGCCAGCCGAGATTGTTCACGCCCGCCGTGGCAGTCCACTCGGGTGTCTCGCGCAGCAGGCGCCCGTTGGTGAAGAGAAGACCGTCGCGAAGATCCTCGTATCGCTGCCAGCGCGCCGGGTCGCCCTCGACGCTGCTCAATCGGCCCGAGAGCTGAAACATGTTCCAACTGGGATCGAACAGGCTTTTTGAAACGTCCGCGAGCGGCCCTGTCGGCCCCGCGGAGGGCGGGTTCTGATTTGGCTTCGGGGGAGCTGCTTGTGTCATCGCGGATGCAGAGGCAACTCCCGACGTGTCAGCGCTGGTGGCCGCCGCAGGGACCTGCGCGTGTACCGACATCGACACGGCCAGTATCAGCTGACCACACATACTTGCGAGAAATAGTCGCCGCATATGCCCAGCTCCCGCCTAACGCATGAAGAACTGCCCAGACGGGTGGTTGGACCCGTGGATGTTCGAGTGGCAGTTCACGCACGATCGTCCGAACATGCGATTGCTCTTGTTCGTCGTAATGGCGGCGTTGTCGTAGACCGAGGAGGGATGTCTGGTCGCGACATGACAGCGCTGACACAGCATCGGCATGCGCACGTTCAGCATGCGATCGTTCGAGGAACCGTGCGGATCGTGACAGGTCGTGCAGTTCTCGCGCACCGGCGTATGTTCGAACAACACCGGTCCGCGCATCTCGGCGTGACAGCTCGTACAGCTTTCGTTGACGGAATTCCCGACCTTGAGGGCCTTCACGTTGGCGATCGACCCGTGCGGGTTATGGCACGACGAGCACGACAGCTTGCCTTCGCGCACCGGCATGTGCGCCACCGCCCGCTCGGTTTTTACGACCTGCAGGCGATGGCACGTTGCACACAACTGCGTCTCGGTCGCCTTCACCAGCTGCCGCTCGAATGACCGCGGGTTGTGCACGCTGTGGCACGTGGTGCAGCTGAGATTCCGCGCTTCGTGCGTGCTCCCTTCCCAGCCCGCGTGATTACTGCGGTTATGGCACGTGAGGCACACGGCCGATGCTTCGTGAGGCGCCGTGGCGGGAAAGACGCGAATCTTCGTTTTGTCTCCCGATTCTGCGTGCTCACGCCCCGGACCGTGACACGTTTCACAAGCCTGATTGGGTTTCGCGGCCGGCGTGCGCGCGTTCGCCGACTTCCCGTGCAACGAGGACGGCAGCGTTTTGCCTTCGGTCTCGTGGCAGGCCGTGCAGGTGTCGTCGCCGGCGAAGTTTGCCCCACCGGCCTGAGGCGCTGATGACTGCTGCGCGGAGCCGGTCAGCAACGGCCCGATGTGCGCGACCACTCGCCGGGACACCACAGGTTCCGCAGTCAGCGAGGCTCCGGCCGACCAGAGCAGGATGCTGATTGCCACGGAGAGCAGCGACATGAAGCGCCTATTCATGAATGCCCTCCGCTGGTCGCCATGTGCGGTCTCCTCTACTCGATGGCATGATACGTCTCGCAATCCTGGCCAATCTTCTTCCCGTCCTTCGCCACATGCAGGTCCCGAACGTCGCCTTCATCTCCGGAAAGACGCTGCGACGATAGATGTTCTGCGTCGCGAGCACGGCTCGGTCGATCGCGGGGCCCTCAGCGCCGGCGCTTTGAGCCTGTTGAGGCTTATAGAAATCGCGGAGAGAGCGCGAAATCGCGTCGACCGCCGACGCCTGCGATGGATCGCTCCCCTTGAGCGCTTTCACCGCTTCGCGACGGACAAACGGCAGCGTCGCCGGGATCTCGCCGCGTGAGATCGCAAGGTTGACCGCTCGATTCGGCGTCGCCGGAATCGCATGACTTGGACAATTGTGGCAGTCGGTGCATTCCATACGCCGCCGCTCACCGCGCCCCAGCTCATCCGGCGACACGGTTCCGACCGCGTATTCGCGGGCGCCGTTCTTCCCATCCGTCACGCGCACCCACGGAATCGTTTGCCGTTGATCGTCCGTGGCGATGTACTCGACGACCGTGGCCGGATCGGCGTGCCAATGGATGCCCATCGTCCGGCCCACCTGATCGGTGCCGCCGACGCGGAGGTGAAGAGTCGTGACCGATTCGCTGTTCTTTTCAGTGTCCGCGTATTCCGAGATTCGCCGGGTCACATCCCCGCGGAAGCGGTTGGGTGAGTGGCACTCCTCGCAGGTCTCGCGCGAGGCGACCAAATCCTCGGGTGCCGCGACGATCGGCCGCGAGTAGCTGCCACGGCTGGCCGCCAGCAGCCGGCGTGTACCTGCCAGCTTGGACCTGACGAATGAATCGGCGCCAGGGGCGACGTGGCACTTGACGCATGTGATGCGCGCGTGCGGCCCCTGCTGATGGGCGACGAGCTCCGGCTTCATCGCCGTGTGGCAAACCTGTCCACAGAAGCCGACGGAATCCATTTACTCGACGCCCCTATAGGCACCGAGTGAGACGATCACGATGTTGGCCATCGTGAGGGCGAAGATGATGACCGCCACCCTCCGCTGAGCCGGATCGTTGAGGTCTATGCGAGGCCAGTCCACCGAGGCCGGGGGCTTGCCGGCGGCACGTCGCCGCCGCTCGACCCAGGCCCCGAGAGGTATGAGGAGGAGCCCTAGAACGAACAACGCGGGCAAAAAGAGAAACAAGACGATGCCCAGGTACGGGTTCGTGTGAAGGCCGAACAGGTCGGCAAGCAAAACGACGATGAACACGACGGCGCCAACCGTCGTGAGCACCATGCCGGCGATCGAGATCGGGCGCCTGATCAGCCGAACGTCCCGGGCCATTTGCGTCTTACTTTTTCAGCGTGGAGAGGTAGGCGACGAGCGCGTCCACGTCTTCTTTCGGAAGGGTGTAGTTCTTCATCGCCGGCTTGCGAGCCGCTTTCGTTTTCGCAGTCTGGCCTGTGGCGTCCACAATCCACGCGCGAATGTCGTCGGCGGAGAGCTTGGTCCCGACCCCGTCCAGCGAGCCTTTGACGTTGCCCTTTCCGGCGATTGAATGGCACACGCCGCACTTCTGATCGGCGTAGACCGTCGCGCCGCGGGCCACCAGATCCTGCGCGGCAGCCGACCCGATCGGTACCAGTGAGATCAAGGCGGCATAGACGAGATCTCGACCCATAGACCCTCCTGGAGAGAGCGCGAGCAGCATCCGCCCTCGACCTGCGCGTACGCCACTGCAACTCCCAGGCCGATGCTCCAAACTGGTTCAGTCATTGCTTGTGCCTTCACCGCGGCGCGCGAAGACTGTCTCAACGAACAGCCTTCTACAGGATTGTCATGGAGGCAGCTGTTGGATCTCCGATATTTGGGAGGAACTCCGGGCGCGTGGAATCCTCTGATGATCCGAGCGGTGACCAGGTACCGGATACCGTGCCTTCCTTCATATGGAGGGCCACCGGCCGTTTCGCGCCTGAGGAGCGTTCCTTGCTGAATCGAGCCACGACAGGCGTCACATCCGAGTCGTTAGACAGGTCGTTGGCAGCGGGTCTGATGATGTGATGAGGCATGTGACATGACAAACCGGCGGCGGATCACAGTTGACGGAAACGAGGCCGCCGCATCGGTCGCGTATCGGGCGAGCGAGACGATTGCGATATATCCGATCACGCCGAGCAGCCCGATGGCGGAAGTCTGTGACGAGTGGTCGAGTCGAAAGAAACCGAACCTCTGGGGCGCCATCCCCGAGCTTGCCGAAATGCAATCGGAAGGCGGCGCGGCCGGCGCCGTCCATGGTGCGCTCCAGGCTGGCGCGCTCGCGACCACCTTCACCGCCTCGCAGGGCCTGCTCCTGATGATCCCCAACATGTACAAGATCGCGGGTGAGCTCTCGCCCTTCACGATGCACGTGGCCGCGCGGACGCTCGCCACGCATGCGTTGTCGATCTTCGGGGACCATTCCGACGTCATGGCGTGCCGTCAGACGGGCTTCGCACTCTTGTGCTCGAACTCCGTGCAGGAGGCGCACGACATGGCCGCCGTGGCGCACGCCGCGACGCTCGAGACACGCATCCCCTTCTTGCACTTCTTCGACGGGTTCCGGACGTCGCACGAGGTCGCGAAAATCGAGGAGCTCACCGACGATGACCTGCGGGCGCTGATCTCAGAATCATCGATCTTCGCTCACCGCAGGCGCGCGCTGACACCCGATCGTCCCGTACTCCGCGGCACGGCTCAAAACCCGGACGTGTTCTTTCAAGCGCGAGAGGCCGCGAACAGCTTCTACGACGCGTGTCCGGCGATTGTCGAACGCACGATGCAGTCGTTCGCCGAGCTCACCGGCCGGCACTACAAGTTGTTCGATTACGTCGGCAACGCCAGCGCCGACCGCGTCGTCGTCCTCATGGGATCGGGTGCGGAAACGGCGCACGAAGCCGTCGAGTCCCTCGTGGCTCGCGGCGAGAACGTGGGGATGCTGAAGGTCCGACTGTATCGCCCGCTATTACGGAGCGCGCTCCTCGCGGCGTTACCCGCGAGTGTCCGTGGCCTCGCCGTGCTCGATCGGACGAAGGAGCCCGGCGCCCCGGGCGACCCGCTTTACCTCGACGTGACGACCGCGCTTGCCGAGGCTCAGGCCGAGGGCCTCTCTCCTTTCGCGGTTCCGCCGAGGATCATCGCCGGCCGCTACGGCCTGTCGTCGAAGGAGTTCACGCCCGCGATGGTGAAGGCGGTCTTCGATGAGCTCGGCAAAGACCGACCAAAGCGGCATTTCACGGTCGGCATTGTCGACGACGTGACGCATACGTCGCTTCCCGTGGATCCTTCGTTCCGGACCGAAGCAGACGACGTGTCGGCTTCGGTGTTCTACGGCCTCGGCGCCGACGGCACCGTCGGCGCCAACAAGAACTCGATCAAGATCGTCGGCCAGGAGACGGATCTCTTCGCGCAGGGCTACTTCGTCTACGACTCGAAGAAATCGGGTGCGATCACCATCTCCCACCTGCGTACAAGCAAGCGACCCATCCGGTCGGCGTACCTCGTGGATCGCGCCGGGTTCGTGGCCTGCCACCAGTTCGAATTCGTGGACAAGATCGACGTGCTCGAACACGCGGCGCCCGGTTCTATATTCCTGCTGAATGCTCCCTTTCCCGCCAAGGAGGTCTGGGACCACCTGCCTAGAGAGGTGCAGGAACAGATCATCGAACAGAAGCTCCGCTTCTTTGCCATCGATGCGGACGACCTCGCGAAGGGCGCTGGCATGGGCACGCGCATCAATACGATCATGCAGACGTGCTTTTTCGCGCTCGCGGGCCTCCTGCCCCGCAACGAAGCGATTGCCCACATCAAGAAATCCATCGAGAAGACCTACGGCAAGCGCGGCCCCGAGGTCGTCCGTCGCAACGGCGAGGTGGTCGATCAGGCGCTCGCGCATCTGCACGAGATTCGGGTGCCGGATGCGGTGAGTGCTCGCTACAGCCGGCCACCGCTCGTATCCGAGCGGGCCCCCGATTTCGTTCAGAAGGTGACGGCTGTGATGCTCGCCGGCAAAGGCGATCTGCTCCCGGTGAGCGCCTTTCCGGTCGACGGCACATGGCCTGTTGCGACCGCGAAATGGGAAAAGCGAAACATCGCGCTCGAGATTCCGGTCTGGGACACGAAGGTCTGCATTCAGTGCAATCAGTGCGCCCTCGTGTGCCCGCACGCCGCGATTCGCGCCAAGGTGTACGACGAGAGCGCGCTGGCCGCTGCCCCGCCGACGTTCAAGTCGACTTTGTACAAAGGGAATGAATACAAAGGTAAGCACTTCACCATCCAGGTCGCGCCCGAGGATTGCACCGGCTGCAATCTCTGCGTCAACGTCTGTCCCGCCAAAGATCGCACCAACCCCAGGCACAAAGCCATCAACATGCAGCCGCAGGCGCCGCTGCGGAGCGACGAACGTGTCAACTACGAGTTCTTCCTGAATCTGCCTGAAGTGGATCGGGCCGCCATGGCGCGGATCGATCACAAGCAGTCGCAATTCATGGAGCCGCTGTTCGAGTACTCCGGCGCGTGCGCTGGCTGCGGCGAGACGCCCTACCTCAAGCTGCTCACCCAACTCTTCGGCGATCGGCTGCTCGTGGCGAATGCGACCGGCTGTTCGTCGATTTACGGCGGCAACCTGCCGACGACGCCGTACACGACCAATCGCGATGGGCGCGGTCCAGCCTGGTCGAACTCGCTCTTCGAGGACAACGCCGAGTTCGGATTCGGGTTTCGGATGGCACTCGATGCGCATGTCGCGACGGCTCGCCGCCTGCTTCAGACGCTCGCGCCGCCGGTTGGCGAGGCTCTGGTGACGGCGATCCTCGAGGCGGATCAGACCAACGAGGCCGGCATCGCCGAACAGCGTCGGCGGGTCGAAGCGCTCCGACGCCGACTCGCCGGGATTGCCGCCGACGAGGCACGCCGGCTCGACACGCTCGCCGACTACCTGGTCAAGAAGAGCGTGTGGCTCGTTGGTGGAGACGGATGGGCGTACGACATCGGCTACGGCGGGCTCGATCACGTGCTGGCGAACCGGCGTGACGTCAACATTCTGGTCATGGACACGGAGGTGTACTCGAATACCGGAGGCCAGCAGTCGAAAGCGACGCCGCTGGGCGCGGCCGCCAAGTTCGCCGCCGCCGGCAAGCCGATTGGAAAAAAGGACCTGGGTCTGCTCGCCAACATGTACGGACATGTGTACGTGGCGAAAGTCGCGTTTGGCGCCAAGATGGCTCAGACGGCGCAGGCCTTTCTCGAAGCAGAGTCCTATCCCGGTCCGTCCTTGATCATCGCCTACAGCCACTGCATCGCCCACGGTTACGACATGGCGCGTGGCGCCGAGCAGCAGAAGCTCGCCGTGGACACCGGCGTGTGGCCGCTCTACCGGTTCGATCCGCGTCGGCTCGTGAAAGGCGAACCGCCGTTGAAGCTCGACTACGGGCCGCCCAAGGGGAGAGTCGCCGACTATCTGCGCAACGAGTCGCGCTTCCGGACAGTCGAGCGTGCCGATCCCGCCTTGTACAAGACCTTTGTCGCCGAGTCTCAAGCGGCCGCCCAGCGTCGCTACGCCGTGTACCAGCAGCTCGCCGGCATTACCGTGCCGGTCATTCAGCCGCCCGACGAGGAACCGGCGCAGCCTGAATCCAGGGGAGAGTGATGGATCTCAGCAGCACGTACCTCCGGATGCGCTTGCCCCATCCACTAATCGTCGGCGCCGGGCCGCTCGGCGACGACTTGGATACGGTGAAAGCGCTCGAAGACGCCGGCGCCGCGCTGCTGGTGCTCCGTTCGCTGTTCGAGGAGGAAATCATCGGCGAGCAGATGGATGCGTTTCTCAATGTCGAGCGACACAGCGAATCCTTTGCCGAGGCCGAAACGTATGCGCCCGACCCTATCCTGGCGCTCGGACCCGAGGAGTATCTGGAACATCTGCGGATGGTCAAGTCCGCGGTCCGGATCCCTGTGATTGCTTCACTCAACGGCGTGACCCGCGGAGGCTGGATTTCCTACGCCAGACTGCTCGAGCAGGCTGGCGCGGACGGTCTTGAGCTCCACATCTATCACGCCGCCAGCGACATGACGTCCAGCGCCGCGGAGGTCGAACGTCAGGCCATCGAGATCGTGCGGGAGGTGAAGCGCAGTCTCCGCATCCCGGTCGCCGTCAAACTGGCGCCGCTCCTCACGGCCTATGCCCATTTCGCCAAACAGCTCGATGGGGCCGGCGCCGATGGCCTCGTCCTCTTCACGCGCTTCCATCGCGTCGACATCGACGTGGACGAGCTCGAGGTGATTCGTACGCTGCCGCTGTCGGATTCCTCCGAGCTGCCGCTGCGTCTCCGCGGCGCCGCCGCCCTGGCCGGACGAGTCAAAGCATCCATCGCGATCACCGGAGGCATCCATACCGGCATCGACGTGATCAAGGCCACGATGGCCGGCGCCCATGCCGCGCAGATGGTTTCGGCCCTCCTTCGTCATGGTCCCGCTCATCTCAGCAAGGTCCGCAAGGAAGTCGAGTCGTGGATGGAGGAACACGAGTGGAGCTCACTGAACGAGATGCGAGGCAACATGAGCCTCGAGCGGATTCCCGATCCCGCGGCTTACGAGCGCGCGAATTTCCGCATGTCACTGCGATGAAAACGTTCACACCAGGACGCCCATGGCCGGGACGGTGACGCCCGAAAAGAAGGCCGCAACCACGAGCGGTCCTTGCCAGGGATTGGTGACGAGTCGCACGAAGATCGTTGCGACGATCGGCCCGGCTTCACGAGCGCCGCAGGTATTGCGTCAGCTCCTCGAGGCGGGCGTCGATGTGTTCCGCCTCAACTTTTCTCACGGCACGCATGAGGAACACAGCGCTGTCCTTTCCGACATCCGAGCGCTGAGCCGCGAGCTGCAGCGCCACGTCGCCATTCTGCAGGACCTCTGCGGGCCGAAGATGAGACTGAACCCGTTCCCCGGCGACGTCGTGGACTGCAATCTCGATGACGAGTTCACGCTGGTGGCCGAAGCCACGTCGTCCTCTGCGCAGGAACTGACGTGCTCGTACCGGGAGTTGCCGAACGACCTCAAGGTCGGAGAGACCATCTTGTTCGCCGACGGCACTGTCGCCATGACCGTGATCGAGGCCGCGCCTGGTCGCGCGCGCCTGAAGGTGACGCTGCCAGGGCGTCTGCGCTCGCGGCAGGGACTGAACCTGCCCGGTTCGAATCTCGCCGTCAGCTCGCTGACCGACAAGGATCTTCGGGATCTCGACTGGACCGCGCGCCACGCCGGCGACGTCGATTTCGTCGGTTTGTCGTTCGCGCGCAGCGCCGAGGATGTCGTGCGGTTGCGTCAGGCGCTCCGATCGAGGAACTGCCCGGCGCATATCGTGGTCAAGATCGAGAAGCCGCAGGCCGTACAGCATCTCGAGGAGATCGTCGCCGCCACCGATGCGGTGATGGTGGCGCGGGGAGATCTGGGCGTCGAGATGGACGTGCAGCGGGTGCCGGCCGTCCAGAAACGCATCATCGCGCTGTGCAATCAGGCGCACCGGCCGGTGATCACCGCCACCCAGATGCTCAACAGCATGGAACACTCGAGCCGTCCGACGAGGGCCGAAGCCAGCGACGTCTTCAACGCCGTCCTCGACGGCGCCGATGCCGTCATGCTGTCGGGCGAAAGTGCGGTCGGTCAGTATCCGGTTGAAACGGTGATGACCATGCGCCAGATCTGTGCAGAAGCTGAAGCCTACCGGAAATCAGTGAGATGCCACTCCGCGGCCGCGGTTTCACCGTTGTCAGGATTTGTCGATCCGATTACCAAGGCCTCCGTCGACGCCGCGTGCCTGATGACCGAGCAGCTCGACGCCACGCTGATCGTTGTCTCCGCCACTTCGGGCCGTACGGCGCTGGCCCTCAGCAATCGCAGACCCGCGGCCTCAATCCTGGCACTGTCACGGACCGAACAGGTTGCGCGGAGTTTGAGCCTGTGCTGGGGCGTCACGCCGGTCGTGCTCGCCGAAGCATCATGGGCGGAGCGCTTGCTGGCGTTTGGCGTCGAGTGGGCAAAATCGCACGGAATCGTCAGGTCCGGCCAATACGCAGTACTGCTCAGCGGGCAGGTCATGGAGCGCGCCGACGTCTGTGCCGCGTTGGCCGGGCCAATCACCTGAGGCCGAACCGACCAAGGGGACGTCACGTGCACGAGCCGCAATCCAGCCATCGACCGGATCGCCCGGGAAGGCATGATGTTCACTGACTGCTACGCCGAACAGCGCTGCACCGCGGGGCGGTCGGCCTTCATCACGGGCATTGCAACTCTGCGCACCGGTCTCTCCAAGGTCGGCTCGCCCGGCGCGACGTCGGGGCTGCAGGCAAAGGATCCGACCATCGCGGAGCTGCTCAAGCCGCTGGGATATGCCACCGGCCAATTCGGCAAGAACCATCTGGGCGATCGCAACGAGTATCTGCCGACCGCGCACGGCTTCGACGAGTTCTTCGGGAACCTCTATCACCTCAATGCGGAAGAGGAGCCGGAGTTGTTCACGTATCCTCGAGACCCGAGAGACAAAGAGGTGATGGGCCCACGCGGCGTACTGCACACCTGGGCGACGGAGAAGGACGATCCCACCGACCAGGGGCGTTTCGGCCGCATTGGCAAGCAGAGAATCGAGGACACTGGAGCGCTCACGAAGAAGCGGATGGAGACGGTCGATGACGAGACCTCCGCCGCGGCCGTGGATTTCATGGAGCGGCAGGTAAACGCCGGCAAGCCGTTTTTCGTCTGGATGAACGCCAACCGCATGCACCGTCGCACCCATGTGCGGCCCGAGCACCGCGACCAGCCGGGGCTGACCGCCTGAACCGAGTATGCCGATGGCATGATCGAGCGCTCGATTGGAGCCCAACGCTGCTTGCCGCTGCTCGTGTCCCGGATATCAAGGAACGATTGCTCAAGGGTCATGAGGCGGCCGGCAAAACCTTCAAGGTTCACCAGGACGGGTACAACCAACTGCCCTACCTCACGGGCCAGGAGCCGCGCGGGGCGCGCAGGGAATTCTTCTACTTCAATGACGACGGCGACCTTGTCGCTCGGCGCTACGAGAATTGGTAAGTCGTCTTCAACACATATCAGGGACACTTCCCTGACAAAGATGTAGGCGAGGATGGCTACGGTGGCATCGGGCCGGTGGCGCCGGGCGGCCGCGAGCGACGGAACGGTCTTCGGACCCAGTGCCTCACCTCCAGGCGCACAGACTGAGGAATGGAGGAAGCAGTATGAGAGCCGATTTCAACATGCGCGCCCGAGCCGTTATTGGCATCGCCGTTGCAGGATTCATCTCCGTGTCGGCGAGCGCGGTCATCGCTCAATCGATTCAGGGCACCGCAACATATCGGGAACGCATCGCCCTGGAACCAGCCGCGGTGTTCGAAGCAGTGCTCGAAGACGTGACGCGTGCTGACGCGCCAGCCGAGACAATCGCCCGAACGCGCATGGCGTCGCCGGGGAATCCGCCAATCGCGTTTACCATTGCCTACGACCCGAGCAAGATCGCGCTTGATCATCGGTACGTCCTCCGCGCGAGGATTCTCGTCGATGACAAGCCGCGGTTTGCGACTGACACCGCCACGCCGGTGATCGCGTGTGGCAGCCCGGTCAGCGTGTCGCTGATGTGGCGTCGCGTCGGTACGGGTCAAACGTCGCCGGGCTCAGGCGGCAGCAGACCACTGGAGGGGACTTACTGGAAGGCGATCGAGCTGGCGGGCAAACCAACGCCCACGCAGGATCCGAAGCGCGAGGCTCACCTTCAGTTTCAGGGACGCCGTCTGTCAGGGTCGGACGGCTGCAACCGCCTCACGGGTACGTATCAGTTGAACGGCGATCGTGTGGCATTCGGACAGATGGCCGGAACTCAGATGGCGTGCGTGAATCCAGGCGGGACCGAGAGCCCGTTCCGAGACGCGCTGAAGTCCGCCACGAAATTGACCGTTGCCGGCGATCGGCTGGAACTGTCCGACGCGGCAGGGACGCGGCTCGCGGTGTTTGCCGCCGGCAGTCAAACGGCTGCCGCGTCGTCCTCGACCAACCTCGCAGAGACGGCGTGGCAGCTGGTCAAGTTTCAAGGTAGCGACGACACGACGCGAACGCCCGATGACCGCTCGAAGTACACGATCGAATTCGGTTCCGGCGGCCGACTCACGGCGCGCGTCGACTGTAATCGAGGACGCGGGACTTGGAAGTCGAGCGGCTCGAACCAGATCGAATTCGGATCACTAGCGCTCAGTCGAGCCAAGTGCCCGGCCGGTTCACTGCACGATCAGATCGTGAAGCAGTGGGGGAACATCCGATCGTACGTCGTCAAAGACGGCGACCTGTTCCTGTCGCTCATGGCCGACGGCGGCACCTACGAGTTCGAACCAATCGCGGGGAAAAACCCGTAAGTGATCGGATGACATTAAGAGGTCTGACACAATTCTCCGCAGGCAGGCGATGCACCAGACGGCGAGCGCTGCGTGCAGAGCAACCGCCGGCCACGTAAGAACGCCGACGAGCCTCGCGCCGGTACCAGCGTTTGCGAGAACCGCGACCGCAACGCTGTTGTACAGCAGCATCGCCGCCACCATCCCGCCCACGGCGCGGTTCGGGCCGTCATTGTGCGCTAGCCAGCAGGCGCAGCCCAACGAGATCAAGGCAGCGCCGGCCATACGGGCCACGACGAGTGCCGCGGGCGATTCGAGCGATGCGCCGAGCAAGAACGCGACGACACGCGTCGGTGATACCAGCAGCATCAAGCCGGTCGCCGTCTCGGCTAACGCAGTCACGATCAGCAGCTTTTTGGCGACCATTAGTTAGCTGGACCGCCAATCGCTGAGGCTCATGAGCCTTCTTAGCCCGCTGTAGCGGCGGCGCGCCCCCTGCGCGCCAGATGATCTGGTACACCACTTCGAGATTCATCGATCGACGCGAACGGGCGCACCCTGTGGTCAGAACGCGGCGATGCGTTCGACCAGCCAAAAGCTCGCGAGCGCACCGATGGCATACGGAGCGATGCGCCAGAGCCAAGCCGGTTGCGACAATCGAAGCCGTTGTCCCGCGCGCCAGCCAACTGCGATTACTGCCAACACAATTCCGACAAACAGCAACTGCCCAATCTCCACGCCCACATTGAAAAACAGCAAGGCGATCGGAATGGACGACTGCGGCAAGCCGACCTGCGCCAGCGCGCCGGCAAAGCCGAAGCCGTGCAGCAGGCCGAAGGTGAAAGCCACAACCCACGGATAGTGTTGCGTCACGCTGTGGCGGCCCTGCCGCATGTGGACGATCTCCGACGCGACGAAGACAATGCTCAGCGCAATCGACGCTTCAACTGGGGGCCCGGCCACCTGCACCCAGCCGAGCGTTGCCCCGGCAAGCGTCAGACTATGCGCGGCGGTGAACGCCGTGATGGTGGCAAGCAGTCGTCGGGTCCCTTGCACCAAGAGCACCAGAGCGAGCACGAACAGCAGGTGATCGATCCCTGACAGGATGTGTTCGATCCCCAGGATCGTATAGGTCCTGACCACTTCCAGCCGGCCAGGGCTGGGCCTGCCGACGAAGCTGGGGTGCACTGGCAGGATGCGCTCGAGCTGCACAGTGCCGTCTAGGCGCACGACCCGCGCGAGCACGTCGATCCGAGTTTCCGAGAGCTGGGAAAAGAAGATGGGCTTCCCGTCGAGCCCGTCCGGCACACGGATGCGCCAGCGCTGCACCGTCACACCGCGCGAGAAGGTGCTGCGCACCTCCGTCAGTGCCTCGGTCCCATCGGGGAACTGCGCCTTCGCCTTGAGGGTGGTCGACTCGTCGATCGCTGGGACCTTCCAGAGGACGTCGTACGTCTCCCGATCCAGCTGCGTGAGCTGCAGGTACCCCGGCTTGAACTCGTCCGCGCGACCTGGAACTATCGCGGCGAGGAGCAATGCCACGACGACGAGCGGGAGAGAAACTGTTCTCATCGCCGTTCCGTCGGCAGCTCTGTCTCGATACTGACCTGATATTCACCGCGCATCTTCGTGTAGGCGTCGTTGCGCGCGCGCTGGCGGCGTTCGTTCTCCCATTCGCGCACGACATGGTCGCGCACGGCCGCGAGTTGCGGCGCTACGGCCGGCGTGCGATCCGAGACGCGCACGTAGTGCGCGCCGAAGCTCGAGTCGATCGGCCCCACCCATTCGCCGACCGGCACTTTCTCGAGAGCAGTGGCAAAGGAGGCGCCAAAGTCGCGCGTCACGAGATCAGCAGGAGTCAGGGTCATCCGATACGGCAGCAACGTCGGCTTGCCAAGTTTCTCGGGGTCAGTACCGCTTCGAAGTCCGTCACGCGTGACCGCCACGGCGTGCACCACTCCGGGACCGGACGTGGGTTGTCCAAGGAAAACCTGCTCGAAGGTGAGGATGGCCGGCTGAACGAAGCGCGCCTGGTTCGCCGTCAGGAACGCGGACAGGTCCGCGTCGGTTGGCGCCCGTGTCGAGGCGTCCTCCTCCGCGATCATCTCGATCTTCTGACGGACTCGACGCTTCACGACCACGTCGTCACGTTCGAGCCCGAGTCTCACACCTTCCCGGTACAAGATCTCGTCGCGTACGTACGACTCAATCAGGTCGTTCAACTCGGTGGTGAACGGTTCGCGCCCTCTCGCCGCCACATGCTGTGTAACCAGGTCGTCTACCACACCCTGGGTGATGACGATGCGGCGCCCACCGGAATCGCCAGGCGACACGCATCGATAGGCGCCGAAGAGCGCGATGCCGATCAGCAGGAAGTGCAGCAGCGGCTCGTCGAGAAGTTTTCGAATGCGCATGCGGTCTACCTGAACGCCACATTCCCGATGACGCGAGCGTCGCACCGCTACCTTGGCGAATACCAGATGGGCGACGTGAACGCCCGCTCCTGCGTCGTCATCGGCACCTTCGGGTCCGTGATCTTGATCTTGAAGTAGGCTGCGTCGTACGCGGTCCAACGCGGCGTCGGAATCTCGAGGACGCGCGCGTAGTAGACCGCGCGGACCGACGGATCGAAGTCGGGGTCCTTCCACACCGTCACAAGTTCCGGATCACCGATGGTGTTGGTAAACGTGGCGGTGGCGACATCCACGGTGTTTCCAACCGGGGTCAGCTTGCCGTTGACGATCCGGCGCCGGTCCTTGTTGCCCCAGACCACGTCGTAGATCTTCTCCTGTGGCTTGCCGTCCTTGCCCAGACATCCCTTGATGATCTGGATGCGATCGAGATTGCCACTGAACCTGTCTTTGAGCGCGGCGACGAGGAACGTCGGCGCCTTGCCGGCCGGCGCAGCGGGAAGGTCGGCGCCCATCGGCACACCTTTCGCGTAGCCGGCCACCGCCGGCGTGCGCGTGGCGTCAGCCTGAGTGAAGTCGTAGCCACCGAAAAACCGGACGATCATGCGGGGACCACTCGTCGCGTAAGTCTCACGGCGCATCATCGCGTCCCACAGCTCCGCACGCGTGTTGCCGGTCGCCCACACGGCGGTGTAGCCGGCCGCCGTCATCTCCCAGCCTTTCACGATGCGGTTGGGGCCGAAGTTCATCGCATCCTCGTCCCACCGATCCGGCCGGGGCTCGGCACTCGGGAATTTGGCGAAGAAGTTGTCCTCTTCGGCCGCCACGAGGCCGTTATGGGTGTCGGTTCCGCCCGCCATCCCGAACTTGAACGGGTTGGTCCCCAGATCCTG
>JBKPAI010000017.1:0-120749 GCA_046726355.1 Acidobacteriota bacterium
TCGGCCCACCCGGCTCGGTCCTACACCTATGATCAATGTTGCCGCAATCCAGATGCAGCAGTTCGGGGTGCAATTCTACCAAGCTTCGCTGACGGCAAGTGACATCGATAAGCTGGTCCGGTTCGAGGTCCTGAGCTACGGAGAGAACACACAAGCGCCCGTGCGCGGCGGGCGAAAACCCGGTGTCGTGCCGTCCAAAGTCAATTGGGACTTTCTCGAGCGGCGGATTGCGTCGAGCGACAAGGCGTATCAGCGCCAGATCATCCGGAAAAAGATCGACGAGCTCGTGCAGTACTACGAGCAGTGCCGGCAGGCGCGCGATTTGCCTTCGATCCCGGGCGCGGTCATCATTTCGTGCGACGAGAAGCTCACCTTCCACGCCGCCGACGATGGGGGACGGGTGGGGACGCTGAAGGTCCCCGAGCGTGAAGGCATCCTGCGTGCCATCGACGGTCAGCACCGGCTCCTGGCGCTCCATGCCGACATCGATCGGTTCGCCGGCGAGGAGTTCGCGGTTCCGGCCATCATCTTCGATCGCCTTCCCGAAGATCACGTCGTCCAGATGTTCGTGACGATCAATGCCAAGCATACGCGCCTCAACGCGTCGCATCTGGTCAGCCTCTCCGGACGGCAACTGTATCGCGATGAAGCGCTGGCCACCGGCCACGATATCGTCCGCGCGCTGAACGATCGCGAGGACTCGCCGCTCTACGACGAGATCAAGCTGCTCGGCGTCGGCCGCGGCCGCGTCGCGCAGGCGCCGCTGGCGCAGGAGCTGAAAAAGCTCTTTGTCGAGGACGGCGTGTTCAGCGGGCGCCGGTCGGCCGACATGCACGAGGAAGCGAAGAAGTTCTTCGTCAACTATTTCAAGCAGATTGCGCTCGTGTTCGGCGGCGCCTGGAACGGCCGTAAGTACAGCATCCGCAGCGCCGCAGCGCTACGGGCGTTCATCCGCGTCTCGCCCGATGTCATCCGGCGGCTCGATCAGGAGCACGCCGACCGCGGCGACTTCCGTGCAATCGGCCGCGTGATCTCGCCGTGGGGCCGGCGCATCGGCGACCTGCGGTTCGAGACCGAAGGGCAGTGGAAACGCACCGGCACGACGGTCGATTCGCTGGCCAAGGAGCTGCGGCTGGCGTTGCAGTACCCGGAAGGTGCAGCCGTTTGAGGGCAGTTCAAGAAGCTGCGAAGGCCGACTATGCTCACGACGCCTGTCAGAGGGTCTTGCTGCCTCTGATTCATGGTCCGCTGAGGCTGCTACCGCGGAGGACGCAGAGGACGCGGAGGATGAATCCCGAGAAGGAACAGGATTTTTCCTCCTGTCCTCCGTGTCCTCCGTGGTGAGGCTCGCAATCGACCCACTCGCAGGCAGTCCATGTCCACGCTCCTCATCACCGGCGGCGCCGGCTTCATCGGCGCGAACCTGGTCCACTATGCGCTCAGCCACACCTCCGATCGCATCGTCATTGTCGACAAGCTGACCTATGCCGGGAGTCTCCTGAATCTCGCGGGGGCGCTGGAGAACGACCGGGTCACGTTTGTGCGTGCCGACATCGCCGACGCCGGCGCGATGGCGCGCGTGTTCGCGGAGCATGCTCCGGACGCCGTCGCGAACCTGGCCGCGGAGACGCACGTGGATCGGTCCATCGACTCGCCGCGGGCGTTTATCGAGACCAACGTCGTCGGCACCTTCGTCCTGCTGGAAGCCTCGCGCACGTATCTCGCCGCACGATCCGACGTGCGCGCGCGGTTCCGCTTTCTTCACGTGTCCACCGACGAGGTCTACGGGACCCTCGGCGGCACGGGACGGTTCAGCGAGGAGTGTCCGTACGCGCCGAACTCGCCGTACGCAGCCACCAAGGCCGGTGCCGATCACCTGGTGCGCGCGTACGTCCACACCTACGGGCTTCCCGCGCTGATCACGAATTGTTCGAACAATTACGGCCCGTTTCAGTTTCCGGAGAAGCTGATCCCGCTGATGATCCTGAACGCGATCGACGGCCGGCCGCTGCCCATTTACGGCGACGGCGGCAACGTGCGCGACTGGCTGCACGTGGAGGATCATTGTGCCGGCCTGCTGCTGGTGCTGGCCAGGGGACGCGCGGGTGAAAAGTATAATATCGGCGCCGGGAACGAGCGGACCAACCTCGAAACCGTCGATTGTATCTGCGACGTGCTGGACGAACTGCGGCCGTCGGCGACGAGCCATCGCGCGCTCAGGAGGTTCGTGCCGGATCGTCCCGGACACGATCGGCGCTACGCCATCGACGCGAGCAGGATCCGCCGCGAGCTGGGATGGGCGCCGCGCCACACCTTCGAGGCCGGCCTGCGCGACACGGTCCGCTGGTATCTCGATCACCGCGACTGGTGCGCCGAGGTCCAGGCCGGACGCTACGATCGGCAGCGACTGGGCCTGGGCTAGCAGTCGGTGGTGAAGCTCCAGCGTCGCACCGAGGGCGGCGAGGCATCGCCGGCCGAATGCAGCTGGAGTCTCACCACGGGCTGCCAGGTGAGCCCGTTTCATCATTCTGACTCGCGTGGCGGTCCGTGTTGAAAGGCATCATCCTCGCAGGCGGCTCCGGATCCAGACTGCACCCTCTGACCCGCGCGGTGAGCAAGCAGCTCGTCCCCGTCTACAGCAAGCCGATGGTGTATTACCCGCTGGCGACGCTGATGCTGTCGGGCATCCGGCGCGTTCTGGTGATCACGACCCCTCACGAACAGGAAGGGTTCCGGCGCCTTCTTGCCGACGGCTCCGACATCGGGCTGCAGATCGACTATGCATCGCAGCCGAGTCCGGACGGCCTGGCGCAGGCGTTTCTGATCGGGCGCGAGTTCATCGGCACTGACCGCGTCGCGCTCGCGCTGGGCGACAATATCTTTTATGGCGCGCACTTTTCCGATTACCTGCGCGAGGCCGCCGCGCGGGAGACCGGCGCGACCGTGTTCGGGTATCAGGTCCGCGATCCGGAGCGCTATGGAGTGGTGGAGTTCGATCGGAACGGCCGGGCCGTGAGCCTCGAGGAGAAGCCGGTGCAGCCGAAGTCGTCGTACGCAGTGACCGGCTTGTATTTTTATGACAATCAGGTCGTCGACTTCGCGTCGCAGTTGCAGCCCTCGGCGCGCGGCGAGCTCGAGATCACCGACGTCAATCGCGCATATCTCGATCGCGGGCTCCTGCACGTCGAGAAGCTCGCGCGCGGGATTGCCTGGCTCGACACCGGCACCCACGAGTCCCTGATTCAGGCGTCGAATTACATTCAGGCCATCGAGGAGCGGCAAGGGCTGATGGTCGCGTGTCTCGAGGAGATCGCCTATCGCATGGGCTACATTTCCGCCGCCGACCTGCAGCGGCTCGCTCGCGCGATGCAGTCGAGCACCTACGGCCAGTACCTGTTCCGCGTGCTCGAGCAAGAGTTGTGACGTGCGTGTCTCCGCCACCGACATCCCGGAGGTCCTGATCATCGAGCCTCGCGTCTACTACGACGCGCGTGGCTTCTTCGTGGAGACGTATCACGCGGAGCGTTACCGGGCGCACGGGATCGAGGGCCCGTTCGTGCAGGACAACTACTCGAAGTCGGTCGGCCGCACGTTGCGCGGGCTGCATCTGCAGTTGCAGCGGCCTCAGGGCAAGCTGATCCGCGTGATCGACGGCAGCATCTACGACATCGCCGTGGACGTGCGCCGCGGCTCGCCGACCTTCGGCCGATGGGTGGCCGTCACGTTGACCTCCGACAATTTCAAGCAGTGCTTCATCCCGCCAGGCTTCGCGCACGGGTTCTGCGTGCTGAGCGCCGCCGCGCACGTCGAGTACAAGTGCACGGACGTGTACGACCGAGCCGGCGAAATCGGCATCGCCTGGAACGATCCGGCCCTGGCGATTCCGTGGCCGATTGCCGATCCGATGCTGTCGGACCGCGACCGTCATCATCCCACCATTGCTCAGCTTGGCGAAAGGCTGCCGCTGTACAAACCACCCGTGACGACGCCCCACAGGTAGGGGCGCGCGAACCGCCAGTCCCACCACGCCGGATTGCATGTCGGCCCTGGCGGCCGACACCGGGTCCGCCCTGCGATCAAATTTGTAACCGCGCGGACAAACCTGTGGGGCCGCTGGTGGCCCCTGGTCTCCGATCTCGGTGTTTTCCGAAGAAACCGGCGGGCACGCAGGTTGCGATGAGGACTGGCGAGTCGCTGGTCTGATTACGGCAGGGCGCCGTGAATGCTGGGGGAGCCAGACCAGTGAGGCAGAGGGGCATCGCATTTTGCGGTGCCCTTTTGTTTTGTACCTGATTCTCCGGCGACCGCCTCGCATACCACCCTGCGGGAGCAAACACAGTGGTAGCCGCGCAGCGTCCCGGTCGAAGCGCACGAATTGCGGTAGTAACATTGCCCTCTCACGGGAGGATCAATGCAGAAAACGCTGGTCGTGTTCGCGGCGCTGGTCGTGTCGACGGCCATCGGTCCGTCGGCCTACGCGCAGAACGCGCAAATCGTCGGCATTGTCAAAGACGCGAGCGGCGCCGTCATTCCCGGCGCGTCGATCAGCGCCCGCAACGTGGACACCGGGCTGACCCGCACGGCCGTCACCGACGGACAAGGCGAATACCGCGTGCCGTCGCTGCCGCCGGGCCGCTACGCCCTCACGACCGAATTGAGCGGTTTCACCACCGAGACGCGCCCCGACGTCACGCTCATCATCGATCAGACCGCGACCATCAACTTCACGCTCAAGCCGGCGGCCATCGCCGAACCGTGACCGTCACCGGCGAGTCGCCCATCGTCGACATCACGCGGTCGGACGTGTCGACCTCGGTCTCCACCCAGCAGATTCAGGATCTGCCAGTGGCATCGCGGCGCTGGATCGATCTGGCGATGCTGACCCCGGGCTCGTCGCAGGACAACATCCGCGGCTTCTTCTACCGCGGGAACGTGAACCTCGGCGCCGGTACCCGTGAATACTCCAACGGCTTCGTTGTCGACGGCGTGAACAACACGTGGGCCGAGATGGGCGAGCCGCGCCAGAACTTCGCGATGGATGCGATTCAGGAGTTCAAGGTGTCGACGTCGACCTACAAGGCCGAGTACGGGTTGGCGACCGGCGGCGTGCTGTCGGTGGTGACCAAGTCGGGGACCAACCAGCTGCACGGATCGGGCCTCTTGTTCTTCCGCGATGCGTCGATCACCGCCAGGGAGTTCTTTCAGACGACGAAACCCGAGTACCGCCGCTATCAGTACGGGGGCACGATCGGCGGCCCGATTGTCAGGAACAAGACGCACTATTTCTTCGCCTACGAAGGGACCGACGAGAGCCAGTTCTTTACCGTCAATGCGCGCGGCCTGTGGCCGCAGTACGAAGGCACGTTCAAGAGCGCGCAGGATCGATGGACCTACAACGCGAAGGTCAATCATCAGCTCTCCCAGGCGCAGAGCCTCTTCTTCCGCTACGGCGCCGAAGACGAGTACCGGCCCATCATCACGACCGGCGGCCGCACCACACCAAGCGCCAGCTTCGATTTCGCCGTGCCCCGCCGATCCGCGGTCGTGGGGCATTCGTGGGTGCTGAGCGATCGCGCGCTCAACGATTTCCGCTTCCAGTATGCCTACGCGAAGTACGAAGTCTCACCGCCCTACAGCCACGGCGACTGGGCGCCGGGCGACTTCGCAGCGCGGCTGCCGTACTGCACGCCTGTCCTCAGCTACCCGAGTATCCAGGTCGGCGGCTGCGGCAACGCGCAGATGGGACCCGAAGGACGATGGCAGCTGAAGGACGACTTCTCGTACCTGATGCGGCGCTGGGGGACGCACCAGTGGAAGCTGGGATTCGATTTCAGCGACGTCCCGTTCGAGGGCGACAACACCATGTCACCGCTGGGAAGCTGGACGTTCCCACGGGACGTGCCCTACGACCCGAACGACCGCACGACGTGGCCGACGAGCTACACGAACTCGCTGCCGACGTACGCCGACATCCCGGTGAAGATTTATGGCGGCTATCTCCAGGACGACTGGCAGGTGAGCGAGGGGCTGACGCTCAATCTCGGAGTGCGCTACGACCTGCAGGTTGGATCGTTCAACGAGAACGTGCCAGAGTTGCTCGGCCGGATCCAGGACAGGCTCGGACGCGATGGGACGTTCCCCTTTGACGTGTCGATCTTCCCGCAGCCGCGGCCGGGACGTGGCGATCACAACAACTTCGGACCGCGGGCCGGAATCGCCTGGGATCCAGCGAACAACGGCGTGACCAACCTGCACGCCGCCTACGGGCTGTTCTATGACAACGTGCGCACGCTGACGAACTTCAACGAGCTGACCTGGCCGCAGGCGAAGACGATCACGATTCAAAACACCTACCCCGATCCGTTCGGGGGGCGCTCGCGCGAGGCGTTCCTGAGCAACACGCCGCCCACCGTGACCATCGGCAGCAACGCGCAAATCAACGCGTATGCGCATCAGTTCAATGTCGGCGTCAACCGGACGCTGGCGCGCGGCGTGGCACTGACGGCCGACTTCACCGACGTGTACCGCTACGGCGATCGAGACACCGTGGAGATCAACATCCCGGATCAGGCGACGCGGCAGCGGCCGTTTCCGCCGTTTGTCCGCGTCCAGTTCTGGCAGCCGACCGCCGACAACACCTACAAGGCCCTCCTGCTGAAGCTCGAGAAACGGATGTCGAGCCACTATCAGGCGCTGGTCTCGTACACGCTGAGCAAAGCAGACGACAACAGTTTCACGCCGGCGCTCTCGGACCACTATGGTTACGCCAAGGTCAAGCGGCCGGGCGCCGCCGATCGCCGTCATCGGCTCGTAGCCAGCGGTATCGTCGAGCTGCCGTATGGGATGCAGCTGTCGGCGATTGGCGACTTTCGATCGAGCCTGCCGTTCGGTCCGGTCACTTCAGGGCTCGACCTGAACAACGACACGTTGTTCGACACGGTCGCTCCCAACTCCGATCTGCCGCCGGGTGTCATTCCAAGGTCGGGCTGCCGCTCCTTGAACCTCGATTCGATTAATGCGTTCAGGACCGCCCGGAACCTCACGCCGGTCTCACAGGTGGATTGCCCGGGGTTCGCGAACGTCGATCTCCGGTTCTCGAAGTTCCTGCGTTTCGGCTCGAGCCGCGCCGAGCTCATCGCCCAGCTGTTCAACATCTTCAACCGCGCGAACTTCAACACGCCGAGCAACAACATCGGGAGCGGCAACGACGCGACCACCGGACGGCCGCTGTTCGGGACGGTGACGTCGCTGCTGCCGAACATCAATGCCCCGTCGCGGCAGGCCGAGTTCGCGGTGCGCTTCCAGTTCTGAACCACGGTGCCATCGATGGTGGAAACCACAACCACAAAGGCCACAAAGACCGCAAAGAAAGCACAGCCGGCAACCGGCTTCCGCTCTGTCTTCTTTGTGTTCTTTGTGCTCGTTGTGGTTCATTGATACCGCATTGACACGTAGATAAAGCGGGAACAGGCATGACTGGTTCCATGAAGCGTGCGTTCATCGTCGTTCTTCTCGTCACCGCGGCGAGCGACAGCGGCCGCGCGGCACCAGGCGATCCGCCGGTATCACTGTCGGACTTCTTCAAGCCCGGCGTGGTGTTCCAAGACCGCAACGGCGACGGCGTCGTCGACTTCGTCAACGCGCAGGTGGTGCTGCCTGAGAATCCGAGCGCCGGCGAGCTGTCCGCGGCCGCGGACGTGGCGGCGCGTCTCGGGTTCGAGACGACGGCGATGGACCTGCCGGTGGTCCGCGCGCGGCCGGGCAGCGACGGCACCCCGGCCGCTCCACAGGTGTTCATTGGCAGGAGAGCGCTCGACGGCAGCGGCGTGACGACAGCCGCTCTCGGCGGCGGCACGCTGAGGGCGGGAGAAGGCCTCGTCGCGGCTGTTGCCGTCTCAGGCCGGCCCGCTCTAGCGCTCCTCGGCGACGACGACGGTCTCGAAGCGGCCGCGGTGATGCTCGCGGGTCATCTTCCGTACGTCTGGGACCAGAAGGGCCCGGACATCAGCAAGCCGGCGGAAGATGCGAAGGAATTCCTGAGCGGGAAAGGGATGCACCCGGCTTCCTCCGTCACAACGGCGGTGGCGGTTCGTCGCGGCGGCGACGGCATCGAGCGAGCGCTGGTCGATCTCCAGATGAACGAGCCAGGGGATGTGGTCAAGGCGCACGTCGCGCTCAGTCAGGTGAAGGCCACCGGACAACGCAACCCGAACCGTGCGTTGTCGTTTGCGCACATCCGGTCGCTCGCGTTGAGCGTGCACGCAGCCGGCGCCGCAACGGTCACCGTCGATCTGCCGCGGGCAGCATCGCCCGAACCCGCACCGGCACCGCCGCCCGGCCGTCGTCCCGGCGGCCCGAAGGAAAACCTCGATCTGTCGACGTTTTTCACGATCGACGGCGCCCTGACCGATTCGGACAACAATCTGATTCCGGATCGCGTCGATGTCGTCTTGAGTCCCGACGGCGGGGGCACCGGGGCGATCGTCGATCTTGCTGCCCGGCTCGGGCTCGAATCGACCGGAATTGCTGTCCCGATCGCCAGGCCTGCCTCTGCGATCCGCGCGCCGGACGGCGAGCCCGTACTCGTTCTCATCGGCGTCTCGCATCCGATCGTCGATCGGCTGATCAAGGACGGGAAATGGGAGCGGCCGCCGCTGCAGCCTGGTGAAGGTCTGATTCAGATCGTGAAAAAGGCGTTTGGCGAGAAGAGCGCCGTCATTGTGACCGGCGGCGACGCCGCCGGCGTCGATCGCGCAGTCCGTCAGCTGGCAGAGAAGTTCCCGCACATCTGGGCGCGCGGAAAAGATCGCACGACGCTGGAAGACATCGAAGACGAGGTCAGGAAGTTTGTCGCCGGCAGGTCCCCGGCGGGTCAGGCCGCGATGAGCCTCTACAAACTCGATCAGCTGGCCAGGCAGCTCGAAGACAAGGATCTTTCGAATGCGCGCGTCAGGGTGTTCGTCGAAAAAGCGCCGGATGGCCTGGCGACAGCCGTCCGGCAGGCCGCGGCGAAGATCAAGGCGGACACGGTGAGCGTCGAAGTCCAGAACATCGATGTGCAGAAAGGGCGCACGTTGATTGACGACCAGTTCGACATTCCTTCCGAGGTGGAGGAATTCTGGACGAAATTCAGGACGCGCGTGTTGCCCGCCGTCAGGAAACGGCAGCCGGTGAGCATCGAGGCGCGCCTCAGCGAGCCGCCGGAACTGAGGCGGAAGATCGCACAGCAGGCGCAGGCCGAGCTCCTGCACGCAGGCGCGGACGAATCGGCGACCAGGGTCACGGTGCTGTCGGCATACAAGCAGGGTTACAGCTGGCTGTATGACGTGATCCGTCCGGAGCTGAAGGACAAGCCTGTCGACGCCATCACGATTCGCTTTGCAGAAATCGGCCCGCCGGCGGGATGGAAGCAGCAGGGAATGTTCGCCCCCACGCGCTGGCTGCTCGAACTGTATCCGATCGATGAGATCCTCGCCGGCGAATTGAACCTGGATGTCAGGAAGGTTCGCTTCGAAAAGATGCCTGTCGGATCGCCTGCCTACGAAGTCGTCGCGGCCGGACCGGGCGGCGACGAGGTGCTGCGGCGCACGTTCGAGCCGAAGATTGTCGACCGTCCGTTTTTCGACCGCTTTCCGGACTACGAGCGCGTCCGGGTCACCACCGGCTGGGTGAAAGCCGACGTCGGCGGACGCACCGTGATCGACGACCGAATCGCCACCGATCCCGAGCGGTTCTGGGACCATTTCCAGGCGAACACGCTGCCCGCGCTCTACGACCACGTCATGGCGCTCGGCAAGGGGAAGCCGCGTGCCGAGGACGCGCCGTTCTTCGGAGAGATCACCGTCGATCTCACCCTGAGCGAGCCCGAGTACCCGCTGCCTGTCGATCAGGAACAGATTTCAACGCTGGAAGCCGTGCACGAGGAAATCTACTTCAACACGCTGCACTTCTTCGACGTGATGGGCCGGTTTACCCGCGGCGCCGGACTGACCTACCCGGGGCGGATCATCCCGATCATGCACGCCACGTCGGATGGCGCGCCGGGCCGCGCGAAGATTTCCGTCACCGGCTTCGACGCGTCTCGTCCGTCTGTGATCGTCGAGTACACGGAGCGCGGCGGCCGGCGTGATGAAGCGCGGTTGGATGTTCCGAGGATCGCGGTCGATCGGCCGCAGACGCTCGGTGCTCTCGTACGGGCCGGCCATGATGGAGTCGATCGGCTGGATCTGCGCATCAAGGTCGATACCGAGAAAGACGAGCGCGACGAACTGGTCAAGCGTGCGCTCGAGGAGCGCGTCGACCGGACGGTGATTTCCGCTCAGCAGGTGCAGGCGGTCTTCGCCAATCTTGCCCGCCTGCGCGCGGCCGGTCTGTATCGCGATGCGCTCGCCTATCACGACGTCGGAGGTCTGCGCCTCACCATCGCGTGGGAGCATGAGAGCAAGCCGAATACTGAAGTCGTGGCGAGCATCGAACCTGGTGCTCCGGCGCCATTTCCTGATATCAAGAAGTACCTGGCTCCAGGCGCCGGCGACCGCAGCGAGACCGTTCCTGCAGAGGCAGGTCCGCTCGTCCAGTGGGACACGCCGATCCCGCCGCCCGAGGCGTATCAGATACTCGCGAAGATGTCGGCGTTCAAGGAAGCCACGGTCTACAAGGTCGGCGAAAGCTATCTCGGCAAAGAAGTCTGGGCGATGGACCTGATGCCACCGGTGCAGGCGTCGCACTGGTCCCACGCCAAACAGACAACGATGAGGCCGACGATCGTCTATTCGGCGCGCCAGCACGCGAACGAGGTCTCGTCGACCAGCCATGTGCTCAGGATGGCGGAGCTGCTCCTGACCGATCCCGCTTACCGCGTCCACTTGAACAAAGTAAACGTCGTCATTCACCCGATTACTAACGCCGACGGCGCGCAGCTCGCCTATGACCTGCAGAAGGTCAATCCGACCTACATGCTGCACGCCGGCTATCTCGGCGCGCTCGGCGTCGACGTGACCAGCGCTCAGTGGGATCCGGATCCGATTTATCCGGAAAGCGGCATCCGTCCGAAGATCTGGCGCACGTGGCTGCCGGATATCTTTCTCAATCCACACGGCTATCCTTCGCACGAGTGGGTCCAGCTCTTCTCGGAGTACGCGGCGTGGGTCCGCACCCGCGCCGTCGAGACGCGCGACTACTGGACGATGCGCGGCTGGTGGATGCCGGGGTTCGGCTGGCTCGACGATCCGAAATACCCGCGGCACAGGGAAGAGCAGATGAAGCTGCTCGAGACCATCACCCGGCACGTGAAAGCGGCGCCCGCGACCGTGGCGCTCAATCAGCGTGCCTACGATCGGTACAAGCGCTACAGCTTCGATTTCGACCAGAAGAACTTCAAGCTCGATTTCACGAACGGCGTGTTGATCTACAAGGCCATCAAGGGAGCCCGGGCCAACCCCCAGAGCCAGGACTTCATGACGCGCCAGCCGAATGTGACGATCTGGGACGGCTCGACCGAAGCGCCAGACGAGACTGCGCGCGGCGACTGGCTGAAGCTGGTGGCCAACGCGGGACTCCAGTGGGACACGGCCATTCTCGAATATCTCGTCAGCGGCAGGCACGAGGTCGAGCGCAAGATCGAGCCGTTCTGGAACGGCGTGAGTCTGACTATGAACCGGCCCCGCCCGCCGAAGACGGAAAAGGACAAGAAAGAGGAGAAGACGACACAGAATCATTGACGCTGCGCGAGCCAACACCACACGCATCGGTTCACGAGCCAACAACGGACACCGGGGACGCGAAGGCACTGACGATGATGCGAATAGACATCAATGCCGATCTGGGTGAATCGTTCGGCGCCTATACCATCGGGCACGATGCCGGCTTGATGAAATCGATCACCTCCGCGAATGTCGCCGCCGGCTTTCATGCCGGCGATCCGTCGGTGCTGCGCGCCACGATCCGGCTGGCGAAGACCCACGGCGTGGCGGTCGGCGCGCATCCGAGTTATCCGGATCTCGTCGGGTTCGGACGGCGCGCGATGGCGGTGTCGCCGACGGAAGCGGAAGATTTCGTGCTCTATCAGATCGCGGCGGTAGGCGGTGTGGCGCAGGCAGAAGGCGTCCGCCTGCAGCACGTGAAGCCGCACGGCGAGTTGTTCAACGTGGCGGCGAAGGATCCCGGCCTGGCGATGGCCATCGCGCGGGCCGTCGTCGCCTACGACCGGTCCCTGATCCTGTTTGCCCTGCCGCAGTCCGAAATGCTGAACGCGGGCAAGGCCGCGGGGCTGCGCACGGTCAGCGAGGTGTTTGCCGACCGGGCCTACGAGCCGGACGGGTCATTGATGTCGCGGCGTAAAGCCGGCGCGGTCATCCATGATCCCGGCGCCGTGGTTGCGCGCGCGGTGCGGATGGTGCAGGACCGATCCGTCGTCGCGTCGGACGGCAGCGTGGTTGACCTCGAGGCCGATACCATCTGCGTCCACGGCGACACGCCCGGGTCAGACGATCTCGCCGCGAAAATCAGAGCCGGTCTGGAGCAGGCCGGGATCGTCGTCAGAGCTGTTGGGGCAGGTTGATACAAGCGCTGGGCCGGCCAACACCAAGGACGCAGAGTGGCATCAACCGACAGAACCGACGATCAACGCGGAAACCGCTGAACCCGCAGAGCCACCATGTGTTTCTGCGTGTTCCGCGAGTTCTGCGTCGATTGTCCGTGTGCTGGACGCCGTTGTTCCCTTCGTGTTCTTTGTGGTCGGCGCGGGTTCGCCCCGCAGGAACGTGATCTAATTCCTAATCCCTAATCCCTAATTCCATGGCTGTTACCGCGCCCATCACGCCTGCCCACGAGAACCCGTTGCTCGGCTGGTGGTACGAGGCCGACATCCCGGCGCGCCGCGCGTTCGTTGCGGCGTCGCTCGGCTGGATGCTCGACTCCTTCGATGTCATGTTGTACGCCATTGTGCTGGCGGCGCTCATCGAAGATCCGGCGCTCGGCCTGACGACCAGCCTTGCCGGCGCGCTGGGGTCGGTGACCCTGCTCGCAGCCGCAGCCGGCGGCATGACCTTCGGCGTCATCGCCGATCGCATCGGCCGCAAGCGCGCATTGATGGCGGCCATCCTCATTTATTCCGTCTTCACGGCCGCGTGCGGCTTCGCGCAGTCGGCCGCGCAGCTGGCCGTGTTCCGCGTGCTGCTCGGCCTCGGCATGGGCGGCGAATGGGCGACCGGCGCGGCGCTCGTGTCGGAAACGTTTCCGGCGAGGCACCGCGGCAAGGCGCTCGCGTTCGTGCAGAGCGCCTGGGCGATCGGCTACGGACTCGCCGCGCTGGTGAACCTGCTGGTCATGCCCTTGTGGGGCTGGCGGGGCGTGTTCTTCGTCGGCGTGCTGCCCGCGCTGTTCACGCTCTGGATTCGCCGCCGCGTCGAAGAGCCGCCGATGTGGGCGTCGGCCGCGACAGCCGAACGGGGCCGCTTGGGGATGCTGTTCGAGCCCCACGTGGCCACGGTCACGATCGCCATCATGCTGATGAACTCGTGCTGTCTGTTCGCCTGGTGGGGCCTGAATGGCTGGGTGCCCGCGTATCTGCGGCTCTCGCCCGCACAGGGCGGCATCGGCCTGTCGTCCTCGACCATGTCGTTCTTCGTGATTGCCATGCAGGTGGGGATGTGGTTCGGCTATGTCACCTTCGGCTTCATGGCGGATGCGATCGGGCGGAAGCGCACGTATGTCACGTATCTGCTCGTGGCCGCAGTCCTGCTGCCCGCCTACGGGATCCTGCGCCAGCCCGCGGCGCTGCTCGTGCTCGGGCCGTTCGTGGCATTCTTCGGGACCGGCTACTTCAGCGGGCTGGGAGCGCTGATCGCTGAAATCTACCCGACCACGGTCCGCGCGACCGCCGCCGGCATCGGCTACAACTTCGGCCGCATTGCGAGCGCCGCCGCACCGTACACGGTCGGCACGCTCGCCGCGACGCGCGGCTTCGGCGTGGCATTCGCTGTCGCCGGCGCCGCGTTTGTGCTGGCGGCCGTTGCCTGGATATGGATTCCCGAGACCGCGAACCGTGAGTTAACTTGAGATTGCTGATTTGTGATTGTTGATTGCTGATTGCTGATTGCTGATTGCTGATTGGCTGCTGATCTCAATTCAATCAGCATTCAGCATTCAGCAATCAACAATCAACAATCAACAATCACAAATCAGCAATCTCTCGCTCTCACGACGTCGCTCTCAAGTACTTGTTGAAGTGGTCGAGTGTGCGCTGCCAGGCGAGCTTGGCGGCCTTTTCGTCGTACCGCGGCGTCGTGTCGTTGTGGAAGCCGTGCTGCGTCCCCTCGTACATGTGCAGCGTGTACGTTTTCTTGTTCGATTTGAGCGCGGCTTCGAACGCCTCGATGCCCTGATTGACGCCCTGATCGTTGCCGGCATAGTGAAGCAGCAGCGGCGCCGTGATCTTCGCGGCGTCTTCCGCGCCGGGCTGCCGTCCGTAGAACGGTGCACCGGCGGCCAGGTCGTTGCCGAGCCGCACGGCGAGATTGTTGACAACGCCGCCGCCGAAGCAGAAGCCGACGGCGCCGATCCTGCCGGTGCACGACGGGTGCGCTTTCAGCCACTTTGCCGACGCCACGAAGTCCTCGAACATCTTCGGGCCGTTGACCTCGCGGAATTTCACCGCTCCCTGCTCGTCGTTGCCGGGGAAGCCGCCGACCGACGTCAGACCGTCCGGCGCGAAGGCGACGAAGTTCGCGACGGCGAGTCGGCGCGCGACATCCTCGATGTACGGGTTGAGTCCGCGGTTCTCATGAATCACGAGGACGCCCGGCACCTTGCCGCTGGCGTTGGCGGGCCTGGCCAGATACCCCTTGATGCTGCCGTTGCCCTGCGGCGACGGTACCGTCGCGTACTCGGTCTTCAGCCGGGCGTCGTCTTTCGGCACCTGCTGCGCCCACGCGTAGTTCGGTCTGAGGCTCTCGAAGATCGCAGCAACCGTCAGGCCGCCGACCGCGAACTTCTTCGCCCGATCGAGGAAGTCCCGGCGCGTGATGTCGCCGTGCTGGTATTCGTGGAACAGATCCAGCAGTTCCTGGGGATAGTCAGAGGCTTTCTTGCGTTCCATGAGCTTCTCCTTCTTGCCAGTCGCACGGCCTCAGAGTCGGATCCGCGGGAGTATACTCGGAACCATCGCGCCAGGCAGATCGGCCGATCTCGTGTTGCCGGACGGGAACCCGCTCGAAGACATCGCCAACGTCCGCCGCATTCGGGCTGCGGTCCGTGCGGGACGATTCCTGGACAGGAATGCGCTCGATCAGCTGCTCGCGCAGGCGAAGGCTGCCGCACAGCAGGAGCGGTTCATTGCAACCCGACCCGACGCGACCCACCCGACCTACCGGACCTACCCGACCGACCCGACCTACGTGACCAGCGGCTATCCCACGCTCTCGTCCTTGAGCGCGCGTCTGAGCACCTTGCCCACCATCGTCTTCGGCAGGTCCGCGCGGAACTCGATCTGCGACGGCACCTTGTACGGCGCGAGCTTCGCGCGGCAGAACGCACGCAGTTCCTGCTCGGTCGCCGCCTGGCCGGGCCGCAGGACCGCCCAGGCTTTCACCGCCTCGCCCTTTGCCGCATCGGGCACGCCGGCCACGCCGACTTCGGCAACCGCCGGATGCGCACCGAGCACTTCCTCAATCTCGCGCGGCCAGACCTGGTAGCCGCTGGTTTTGATCATGTCCTTCAGCCGATCCACGATGAAGAGATAACCGTCGGCGTCGAGATACCCGAGATCACCGGTGTGCAGCCATCGCCGCGTGCGGCCGTCGCCGTCGGGATGTTCGCGTATCACCACGGCGGTCTCCTCTGCACGGTTCAAGTAGCCGAGCATCAGTTGCGGCGCGGTCAACGCAATCTCGCCGATCTCGCCGGCCGCGAGCGTCCGCGTCCCGTCGACGGGATCGAAAATCCGCACCTGCACATCCGGCAGCGGCATGCCAACCGATCCGACCTTGTTCGGGCCTTTCACCGGATTGACGCAGAGGGCCATCATCGCTTCGGTGAGCGAGTAGCCCTCGACGATGCGGCCGCCGGTGATCGATTCGAACCGGCTCTTGGTCTCGGCCAGCAGCGCCGATGCACCGGAAAAGCAGAGTCGAATCGACTTGAAATCGACCCTGCCGCTCTTCACGTCCGGATGGTTCAACAGGGCGTTGTACAGCGTCGGCACGCCGTTGAAGAATGTCGGCTTCACGCGCCGCACCGTCGCGAGCAGGTCGGCCAGGTCGCGCGGGTTGGGTACGAGTGCGATCGCGCTGTGATTGATCAGCGCCAGCGACTGCACGCCGACATTGGCGTACACGTGAAACAACGGCAGCGGGAGGAACAGCACGTCGTCCTGGCCGCGCAGGGCTGACGCGTTCCATGCTTTGATCTGCAGGCCAGCGTACACGTACGCCGCGTGGGTGCCGAGCACGCCTTTCGGCGTGCCGGTCGTGCCGCCGCTCATCAGCACCACTGCCGCGTCGTCCGGGCTCAGCGGCCGCGCTGCACGGCGGTTCCGATTGATCAGCAGCAGGTGCGCGAAATCGTGATCGCCGGGACGCAGGGTGACGCGGTCGCCGTCGCGTGTTTCACGGAACAGCGTGAACAAGAGCCTGAGCACGGGCGGAAAGTATTCCTTGATGTTGGTCGCGATCACGCGGCGCACCCTGGTGCGCCCCTGCACCGTCTTCACGCGATCGTAAAAGCGCGTCAGCGTGACGATGGTTTCGACACCGTGATCGCGGAGCGGGCCTTCGAGCTCGTGCTCCGTGTAAATCGGATTCAACGGCGCGACAACGGCGCCGATCTTCCACGCGCCGAGCTCCGCGATCAAGAACTGCGGGCAGTTGGGGAGGAGCAGCGCGACGCGGTCGCCCGGCTTCACGCCCAGCGCCTGGAAGGCGGCGGCACAGGCGCTGCTGAGCCGATCGAGCTCACCATAAGTGATGGTCCGGCCCTTGAACAGCAGCGCCGGATGCGTGGGCCGTTCGCGCGCCGCGTCGGCCACGTAGTCAACCAGCGTCCGGTGGGGATAGGGTTCGAGCGTTGCGGGAACGTGCTCGTCGTAATGCGCCAGCCAGGGCGTGGTCGCTGACATGCCGGCGGCGATTTTAGGACCGTGTCTCAGTCACTACAATCCCACCACGGAGGATTCGGAGGACAGGAGGAAAAATCCTCGGGATTGAACCTCCGCGTCCTCCGCGGTCATCGCTCGCGCCTTCAACCTCACGATCCGCCGAGCTTGACACGGAATGATCCGTCGTCGAGCCGCTCGCGATAGACGCCGTGACACGCGCCGCACTGCTGACCGAGCGTTGTAGCTGAGCTCTTCACGTTGTCCCAGTTCCCCGCGGTCAGCGCCTGATCGATGCTTTCCGCGGCCTTGCGCGCTTCCTGCGCCCACTGAACGGCATTCGGCTTCCCCTTGCTCTTCCAGAAGGCTTCGGTTTCGGTGAACGCCTGTTTCAACGCGCTCGCGTGTTCCTTGGTCAGGTTCACGTCCATCTTCTCGATGTCGCCGCGCAGCGCCGTATTGGCGGGGCCGACCTGTTTCATGATTTTCGTCAGGACTTCATCGTCGGCGGTGACCGGCGGCAGCGGCTTTTTGGCGACGTCGAGCCCGGCGGAATTGACGACCGCCGTTGCGAGCACGGTCGGCTTCCCCTTGAATCTCGCCAGGGCCTCGGCTGAAAGGTCGACCTTGTAATCCTTGCTCTTCTTTGCGATTTCATCCGGATCGAATCGGACCACCTCGCCGATGACGGTCACGTAGGTGTTGAGGTCGACGGCGCTGTTCATCCGCGGCGCGAGGACCAGGACTTCCTTTCCTGTGCTCTTCGTCTTGTCCTGATCCATCGAGAAAGCGAGCGGCCCCAGCATCTGTTCGACAGCGGCCGTGACGGTGACCCATTCGCCCAGGTAGGGATCGGGATTCGCCGCCAGCGTGCTGGCGGCCAGAGGCACGAGGGGCTTTGGCGGCGTTCCGGGTGGCGGCGGCGCGGCGGGCTGACCCTGCGGCTGCGCCGGTGCCTGTGGCGGCGGCGTGGCGGGCTGACCCTGCGGCTGCGCCGGTGCCTGTGGCGGCGGCTGCTGCTGAGCGCTGAGCGATGCGAGCGTGACAAGAAGCAGTCCGGCGCCCGCGAGCGGAACGATGCGGCGAATTCGGTGCCTGGCTCTCATGATCGTCTCCAGCACCTACATGATGGCAGCGGGCGTGAGCAACATCAACAGCAACGCTTTCTGACCGTGGAGCCGGTTTTCCGCTTGATCGAAGACCACCGAGGCCTTCGACTCGAACACACCCCCCGTGACTTCCTCGCCGCGATGGGCGGGGAGGCAGTGCATGAACAGAGCGCCCGGTCTGGCGCGCGCCATCAGCTCTTCATTGACCTGATACGGGGCGAACGCCCGCCGACGCGCTTCGGCTTGTGCCTCCTGGCCCATCGAGGTCCAGGTGTCGGTGTACACCGCATCAGCGCCGGATACGGCATCGGCCGGATCGTTGAACAGCCGCAGCCGCGCGCCGTGCCGCGCGGCGTTTTCCGCCTGTCGAACGACGGCGGGCGCCAGCTGATACGCGTCTGGGCTGGCGACGTGCACGTGCACGCCAAGCATCGCTGCGGCGTGCGCCAGCGACGTGGCGACGTTGTTGCCGTCTCCTACGTAGGCCACCGTGCGGCCGCGCAGCGGCCCGAGATGCTCCTGCAGCGTCAGAAAATCCGCAATGGCCTGGCAGGGGTGCTCTTCATCGGTGAGCGCATTCACGACATGCAGACACCGCGCCGCCGCCGCAAAGTCGACGAGCAGCCGCTGCGAGAACGTCCGGATGACGACGGCATCGATCCATCGTTCGAGATTGCGCGCAACGTCCGCAACCGGCTCGCGCTGGCCGAGCGCCACGTCCGGCTGCAGCGCCACGACCTGTCCGCCGAGCTCTCGCACCGCGATCTCGAACGTCGTCCGCGTCCGCAGCGACGGCTTGTCGAACAGCAGGCCGACGTGCCGGCCGTTCAGCAGGGTCGCGGCCGGAGCGTGACGACCGAGCGGCCGTTCCTCCTTCAGCTGCACAGCCAGTTGCAGGCACCGTTCGAAATCGGCCGCGTCGAAATCGAGGACCGACAGGAAGTCTTTCCGGCGGGCGATTGTGGTTGGTGTCATGGCTCTCCACTACGGACTCTCCACCACAGAGGACGCGGCCACCTTCGCGCAAGGCTACGGTGGCCCGCCGTAGCTTCAGCGAAGGCGGGAGGACGCAGAGGATCAATCTGTTGATATGCCGACGTTCCATACCGCGTGTCGCGGATTGATCCGTGCAGCATTCGGATTTGCCTCAGTGTCCTCCGCGTCCTCGGTGGTTACGTTCGATACTCCGCATTGATCCGCACGTACTCCGCGCTCAGATCGCAGGTCCACACGGTCGACGAGTTGGCGCCTGCGCCGAGATGTACCGACACCTCGATGTTGGCGCCCTTCAGATACGCTGCCGCCTCGGGCGCCGCCTCGTCGTACGGGCGTCCGTCCTTGAACAGCAGTACCGGCCCAATCGAGACGGCGGCGTGCTCGAGCTCGAATGCCACGCCGGCGCGGCCGGCGACCGCAATCAGACGTCCCCAGTTCGGATCGCCGCCGTGAATGGCGGTCTTGACCAGCAGCGAATTCGCAATCGCCTTTGCCGCGCGGCGCGCCTCCGCGGCCGATGCCGCGCCGGTCACCAGCACCTGCACCAGTTTGGTCGCGCCCTCGCCGCCGCGCACGATGCCGAGCGCCAGTTCACGGCATACCCCCCGCAGTCCGTCGACGAATGCCGGATACGTCACCTCGTCGACCACGGCGCCGCTGGCGCCGTTGGCGAGCAGCATCGCGCAGTCGTTGGTCGAGCAATCGCCGTCGACGGTGATGGCGTTGAACGTGTCGTTGACCGCGTCGCGGAGTGCGCGATCGAGGAGTGGTGCCGGCACCACCGCATCGGTGGTGATGAAGGCCAGCATCGTTGCCATCATCGGCTCAATCATCCCTGCGCCCTTGGCTGTGCCGCCGATGCCGGCTTCGCGTGAGCCGATGCGCACCTGCGTCGACGCTTCCTTCGGGAACGGATCCGTCGTCATGATGGCGC
Organism: Acidobacteriota bacterium; assembly: GCA_046726355.1. Lineage (GTDB taxonomy): Bacteria > Acidobacteriota > Vicinamibacteria > Vicinamibacterales > CAVVIG01 > QHWF01. The sequence goes on from JBKPAI010000017.1 coordinate 20,129, forward strand.
GCGCGGCCGCGGCGCCCTGATCGGCCGCGAGCGCGCGAACGGCGGCGGGAAGACCGGCGCGGATCCTGTCGATCGGCAGCGCCACGCCGATGACGCCCGTCGATGCGACGAGGACCTGATCGATCGGGCAGTCCACCAGCCGCGCCGTCTCCGCGGCCATCTCGCGCGCGGCGCCGATCCCGGCCTCCCCGGTGCACGCGTTCGCGCAGCCGCTGTTCACCACAATCGCCGACGCCACCGATCCCGACTGCGCGAGATGCTGCCGCGATATCAGGACCGGCGCGGCCTGCGCGCGGTTGATCGTGAACACCGCCGCCGCCGCCGCCGGCATCTCCGAGACGACGAGCGCCAGATCCAGGCCGTTCGCCGGCTTGATACCGCAACTGACGCCGGCGGCGCGAAATCCCGCGGGCGACGTGACCCCCGACCGTTCGCCGGCCCGTCCGGCGCCTTCCGTCTTTGGTGCCCACATGGTGTCGGTCATGACGGTGTCACGCAACCGGGGACGCCGCTGTGCCGTTGCCGCAGCCTCGTTCGGCGTCGAATGTCGTCTCGAGGGGCACGACCATGGCGTACTGGCCGCACTTGCGAAAGAGGGGACACTTCACGCAATCGGTGAAGATCTTTTCCAGCAGCCACGTATGCGGAACGATCGAGAATCCCATCTGGCTGAAATAGCCTGGCGCGTGGGTGAACGCGCACAGCTTCTCGAAGCCCTCGCGTCTGGCCCGGCGCCGCAGCTCGTCCACGATCATGATGCCGATGCCGCCGCCGCGGGCGGCGCGATCCACGGCCAGGGAACGGACTTCCGCGACCTGGGGGCTCAACGCGGCAAGCTCCGCGCACCCCGCGATCCTCGACCCGCGCATCGCGACCACGAACCGGCCGGCGTGCGCCTCGAGCTCGCTGAGCGTTCGCGGGAGCAGGTGGCCTTCTTCGAGGTTCGCCTGGATCAGCGTAAACAGCGTGCCGGCTTCGGAGCTCTCCGCCGTCCGCAGCGTGAGCCGAGGGCGTGCGATCCGCTTCATGATGCCGCTCCGACGGCCGCCAGGGCCGCGTCGAGGCGGCCGAGCGCCTCATCGACCTCCGCTTCCGTGATGATGAGCGGCGGCAGAAGCCGTACCACCGTCTCCGCCGTACGGTTGACGACGACGGCCCGCTCGAGGCCGGCGGGAACGACCGCCGTCGCATCGCGGGTGAGCTGCAGCCCCCACATCAGGCCGACGCCCCGGACTTCTTTCACGATCACGTGGCGCGCCGCGATGGCTCGCAGCCGCTGCTCGAAGTGGCGGCCCACCCGTTCCACGTGCGCCAGCAATCCCGACCCGAGAGCGTCGAGCACGCACAGCGCCGCGCGGCACGCCAGCAGATTGCCGCCATACGTTGTGCCGTGATCGCCGAAGGAGATCGCGTCGGCGATCCTCTGGCTGACCAGTGCGGCGCCGACGGGGAAGCCGGCGCCGAGGGCCTTGCCGATCGACACGAGGTCGGGCTGCAGTCCGAGCGACGCGAAGTGGAACGGCTGCCCGGTCCGTCCCATGCCGCACTGGATTTCATCGGCGATGAACAGCGCGCCGGTTTTCGCGCAGGCACTCCGGATCGCGGCAGCGAACTCCGGTGTGAGCGGACGGATGCCGCCCTCGCCGATGATCGGCTCGGCGATGATCGCCGCGGTCGATCGGGTCACGGCCGATGCCAGCGCCGCGGCATCGTTGAGGGGGATGAACGTGACCGTGGGCAACAGCGGCTCGAACGGCTTGCGGTAGTGTTCGTCCGAGGTGGCTGACAGCGCGCCGAACGTGCGGCCGTGGAACGATTCGTCCAGCGCGACGAATTCGGCGCGCGGCTCGCCTTTCGTATACCAGTAGCGGCGCGCAAACTTGAGACATGCCTCGACCGCTTCGGTGCCGCTGTTGCAGAAGAACGCCCGCGGCAGGCCTGACAGCGCCGCCAGGCGTTCCGCGACTTCCCCCTGGTACGGGTGAAAAAAGAGGTTCGAGGTGTGCACGAGCGTCTGCGCCTGGTCGGCGAGCGCGCGCGCCAGGCCGGGATGTGCATGGCCGAGCGCCGCTACGCCAATCCCTGACAGCAGATCGAGGTATTCACGGCCGCTCGCGTCGTACAGCCGCACACCCTCGCCGCGCACGAACGTGACCGGATTGCGGCGGTAGGTCTGCAACACGTGCCGGGCTTCACGAGCCACCACATCGTCCGCAACCATCGTCATCGCGACCTCTCCTTCCCTCCGATCACGCGCTCGTGTCGTGCGGACCTTCAGGTCCGCCCCGCACGGCAGGCCTACAGGCCTGCGCTACAACCGATTGTTCGCGCCGTCGCGCGTGTCATCCCGGCGCCAACTTCACCAATCGCCGCCGCGGCGAGTGCCGCTTGATCGCGTCCATCGACGATGACGACCTCGCCGGCGCCGTGGGCGAGCGCATACTCGCAGGCGCGCAGCTTCGCGATCATTCCCGCCGTCGCCGTGCCGTCGGCAACGAGCGCGGCCAGGGCCGTCTGATCGAGCGCCGTGACGGTGCGTCCATCGCGTCCCAGTACCCCGGCGGTCGTGCCGGCCACGACCAGACGCTCCGCTCGGAGCCGTGCGGCAAGGTGTCCTGCGAGCGTGTCGGCATTCACGTTCAAGAGACGGCCGTCTCGATCGCAGCCGATGCTCGCGACGACAGGCACGAAGCCGGCGTCCACGAGAGCCATGAGGAGACTCACATCGGCATCTTCGACCGGTACGCCGACACGACCCAGATCAACCAGGCGACCGTCAGCGGTCGGGTGCGGCGCGGCCGTCGTCGACAGCCCGCAGCGCGCGTCGGCACCGGTCAAACCAACCGCCGGCACCCCAGCGGCCGTGAGCGCAGCGACGAACCGCGTATTCACCGTGCCCGCCAGCACCGAGACGACGATGGTGAGCGTTGCGGCGTCCGTGATCCGCAAGCCGTCGACCTGACGCTTCTCGATGCCTGCAGCGTTCAGCGCTGCGTCGATTTCTTTTCCGCCGCCATGAACCAGGATCACCGCACGGCCGGGCGACGCGATCGCTGCGACAGCCGATACCACCGTGGCGAGGTGCGCGGGATGCTCGAGCAGTTCTCCGCCGAGCTTCAAGACGAGCGGCCGCATGGCTGATTCAATCTGCACTGTGGGCCACACCCACGGAGGACGCGGAGGACACGAGGATCATCCTGCCGCTCTTCCCCTGAGATACCGCAACATTGATTCTGCTGGGTCTTTCCTCCGCGTCCTCCGTGGTGAAGCCGGTCGCCATCACAACAACCCCACCGTCTCGTCCACACCGAGCATCACATTCATGTTCTGCACCGCCTGTCCGGAGGCGCCTTTGAGCAGGTTGTCGATGACGGAGACGAGGATGGCGCGGCCGGAGGAATCGACGCGCCAGCCGATGTCGCAGAAATTGGTATAGACGACGTGCTTGATATGCGGCAGCGCTTCGCCAACGAGCCGGACGAAGGGCGCGGCGGCGTAGGCGCCCTCGAAGATATGGGTGAGGTCGTCGTGCCTGGTACCGCGCGGCACGCGCACGTAGATGGTGGCCAGAATGCCGCGGTCGAGCGGCGCCAGGTGCGGCGTGAAGGTGACGTCGCGCCCTACACCCTGATCGATTTCTGCGCCGTGGCGATGGTTGAACACGCCGTAGGCCGACAGGCTGCCGTGGCATTCCGAGAAGTGGGTGCGCTCGGACGGCGTCTTGCCGGCGCCCGACACGCCGGATTTCGCGTCGACGATGATGTCGTGATCGGGAAGCAGCAGGCCGGCGTCGACAAGCGGTGCAAGGGCGAGGAGCGCCGCCGTCGGGTAGCAGCCGGGATTGGCCACCAGACGCGCGGCCGCCACCGCGCCGCGGTGGCGTTCGGTAAGCCCGTACGCCGTCCCGGCCGGGAGCTGCGTGCTCTCCGGATACCAGTGCGCCCGGGCCGCATCGTCGCGCAGCCGGAAGGCGCCCGAGAGATCGATGACGCGGAGGCCGGCGTGCACGAGCAGCGGAGCGATCTCTGCGGCCGCGGCGTCCGGCAGGGCGAGGAATGCCACGTCGGCGTCGCGCTCGAGCGTTTCGCGCGAGAACGGCTCGACTGTTCCGTTCCACAGGTGCCCGAGCGCCGGCAGGCCGCGGGCGGCCGAGGATCCGGACGACATGGCCGTGGTCAGCGTGACCGCGGGATGGCGGGCCAGCAGGCGCAGCAGTTCCTGGCCCGTGTAGCCGGTCGCGCCGGCCACGGCCACGCGCGCCGGCGCGGAAAGCGGCGCGGGGAGCGATGAGGCCGGACGTGCGGCTGTATGCATCGAAAAGCATAAATATACACTCGGCACCGGTTTTGATCAACGACGATCGATGTATACTGACCCGGCTCCGCCTCAAAAGCGGCGCCACAGCGGTGTGAGGCGGACCTGCGTCATAGCCACAGCCGCTTACCGCGGAGGACGAGGACGCGGAGGTTCAATACACAACAGGAGTTGTCCTCCGGTCCTGTGCGTCTTCCGTGGTGTGCGATCGCGCGGGGTCGTCGATGAAATCGCGCCGTCAAGCCGTGATCCTGGAGCTGATCGACCGCGAGGCGCTCCACAGCCAGGAACTGCTGCGGCGGCGGTTGAAGCAGCACGGCTTCGATACGACGCAGGCGACGATTTCGCGTGACATCAAGGAGCTCGGGCTGGTGAAGCGGGCCGGCGACGGCGCGTACCAACGCCCCGGCGTCGACGCGGCGAATCCCGCAGCCGTGCTGACGGCGCTCGAACGTGCCGCCGCCGACTTCCTGCGCGGCGTCGATCGGGTCCAGCAGCTGGTGGTTGTCCGCACCGGGCCGGGACAGGCGCAGTCGCTGGCGTTCGCCCTCGATCGCGCCCGGTTGCCGGAGGTGGTAGGTACGATCGGCGGTGACGATACGATTCTCATCATTGCGCGCGGCGCCAGGGCGGCGGCCGCACTGCTCAAGCGCCTGAAGAGCTACTCATCCGAATGACGAACCGTTCAGGAAAGCGGCGCCCGTCGCGTATTGTTCTGGCGTACTCCGGCGACGCCGACACGTCCATTGCGATTCCGTGGCTCGCCGAGCAGTATCGGGCCGAGGTCGTGACGCTGACGCTCGACTTCGGGCAGGGCCGCGATCTCCGGGATCTCGAGGACGTCCGGGATCGTGCGTTCGCGTTCGGTGCCGTCCGCGCCCACGTTCTCGACGTGCGCGACGCATTCGCGCGGGACTATCTTTTGCGTGCGTTGAAAGCCGGCGTGCTGTCCAGCGGCGACCGGCGGCTGGCGGCCGCGCTCGGCCACTCGGCCGTTGCGGCAAAGCTCGTCGAGATCGCGGAGATCGAGCAGGCGCCGCTGGTCGCCCACGGTGGTGTCGCGAGCGCGGCGCGAATCGGCGCGGCCCTTCGCTCGTTGCGCCCCTCGCTGACTGTTGCTGCGCCCAGGGCCGAATTTGGCGCCGACCGCACCGAGCTGCTGGCGTTCGCTCGAGAGCGCCGGCTGCCGCTGCCCGCCGCGCCCGTGACCGACACGCGTACCGCGGCCGGGAAGGCGATCTCGCCTGGGGCGCACGAAGCTGCCGCCGTCGATATCACGTTTCAGGCCGGAACGCCGGTAGCCGTCAACGGGATCGGCATGACGCTGCTCGATCTGATCGACAGCCTCGATTTCCTGGCGGGGAAGAACGGCGTCGGCCGGCGCGAGCGGTTCGAGACGCCGGCGGTGTCGGTGCTTGCCGTGGCGCACGGGCATCTCCAGCGGATCGCCATGACCGGCGAGACGGAGAGCTTCGTCAGGGCCGCCAGCCGGCAGTACGCCGACTTGATCGACCACGGCTCCTGGTTCAGCGTGCTGCGCGCGGCTCTTGATGCCTTCATCGAGAAAATGCAGGACGCGGTGAGCGGGATCGTGCGCGTCCAATTGTTCGAGGGAGTCTGCGAGATCGTCCACGGGTTGCCGCGTCAAAGTTCGCAATGCATTGGACTGCTGAATTCGGACACAACGGAAGGACACAAAGGAAGCAAAGGACACGAAGGAACGCCATCGCAGGCCTAATGTTTGTGTCCTGGGTGTCCGTCGTGGTGGCGACCGCAGCGCGCCCGCCGGAGCGGAGCGAGGGTCCCGGGTCCGACGGCGTATAGGATGTGGCAAGTTTGCTGTGCAGCGGGGCTTAAGGCGCGGAGCGCGCCCGCGAGCCGGGGCCCCACGATGCGGTTTGTGCATCGTGGGGTGGGACGAAGCGGAGCGGGGCGGAGGGGGCCCCGCGAGCGACCGAGCCGGGGTGTGGGGCAGAGCCCCACGTAAGAACGATGACAACACTATGGTCAGGCCGCTTCGACACCGCGCCTGACGCCGAAGCGCTCGAGTTCGGCGCCTCGTTCCGGTTCGATCGGCGGCTGTTCGAAGACGAGGTGGCTGGCAGCCAAGCGTGGGCGCGCGCGCTCGCGGCTGCCGGCGTCCTGTCAGCTGACGAGATGGTCCAAATCGACTCGGCGCTCTCAGCCATGCTCGAGGAATCACGGACGAATCCCGACTTCGTCGACGGTCCGGACGAGGACGTGCACAGCTTCGTCGAACGGGTGCTCGTCGAGCGGATCGGGGACGCTGGACGCCGGCTTCATACCGGACGCTCGCGCAACGAGCAGGTGTCGCTGGACCTTCGCCTGTATCTGCGCCGGCGCATCCCGCTGCTCCAGCGCGGGCTCATTGATGCGGTGCAGGCGCTGGCCGATCGAGCGGCCGATGCAGCCGACGCGCTGATGCCCGCCTTTACCCACTTCCGGCACGCGCAGCCGGTGCTGGTCGCCCATTTCTTCCTCTCGCACGTCGCGCCGCTCCGGCGGGATTACGCCCGTCTGGCCGCCGCCCGCGATGAGAGCGACGCGCTGCCACTGGGCTCCGGCGCGATTGCAGGCACCGCCTATCCTGTCGATGTGAATGTGCTGGCGGAGGACCTCGGCTTTTCGCGCATCGTCGAGAACAGCATCGACGCCTCGTCGGACCGCGACTTTGCCGCGACGTTCCTCTACGCGTCAGCGTTGACCATGGTGCATCTCAGCCGGCTGGCCGAGGATCTGATCGTCTTGAGCAGCGATGGATACCGGTTCTTCGAGATCGCCGATACGCTCAGCACCGGAAGCAGCATGATGCCGCAGAAGAAAAACCCGGATCCGCTGGAGCTCGTGCGCGGGAAGAGCGGCCGGGCGGTCGGGCATCTGGTCGGTTTGCTGACGGCGGTGAAAGCGCTGCCGACCGGCTACAACAAGGACCTGCAGGAGGACAAAGAGGCGGTCTTCGACGCAGAAGATACCCTGGGTGGGTCGCTCGCTATCGTACGAGCCGTGGTTTCGGGTCTGACGCTCAATCGCCATCGCACGGAATCGTCGGCATCAGGCTTGCTCCTGGCCACAGACGTTGCGGACTATCTGGTGGGCCGCGGAGTGCCGTTTCGGCGGGCGCATGAAATTGTCGGCGGCCTGGTCCGCAAGCTAGTGGCCGAAGGTCGCGATTTTACGTCGTTGTCAACAGGGGAATGGCGCACAGCCTGCGACCAGTTCGAAGACGATATCGTCAGCCGAGTGACACCTCGCGTATCGGTAGGAGCCAAAACCACGCCGCAGTCGACGGCTCCGGCCGCCGTGGAGGCCCGGTTGGCGGAGGTTCGGAGATGGCTGGACGCGCCCGGTTCAGCTCTGCTAAGATAGGTATCGCCCATCGCAATTTTTCTCCCTGCCAGCGGTTTTCCGGGAGCGTTGATGCAACAGCGCCAGCTTCGGCTTGGTGACATTCTGGACGATTATTGTCCGCGTGAACGGCGCGTGACCAACCACGCTGTCGTGGCGATGGTTGGGCAGGACGTGAAACAGACGCGCTGCACCACCTGCGACGCGGAGCACGAGTACAAGCACGCGAAGGTGCCGCGGCAGCGCCGCAAGAACGACACGCGGGCGGCTTTGTACTCCCAGGTGCTCGCGAAGGGGCCCAAACGGGTCACTCACGAGGACACATCCTCGAACGGCTCCAACGGCGCGGAGCAGGACGAGGTCAAGCCCCTGCCTCCGATCGAGGTCGTTCCGGCGGCTGGTGACGAGGCGATCGACGCCGCAGATGCGATTGCCGTCGTCGCATCCGACGATCCGGTGAACGAGCCGGCGCTGGATGGCCACACGCCCCAGCCGGAGCGCGATGAAGGGCCGGTGCATCGTCCGCTGATTCGCGCGTCATTGCCGCGGCCGGACGGCCAGCCTCCACAGTCGCGTCCGATTCCCGAATTCACCATCCGTCAGCCGGGCGGACGACCGAACCGGTTCCGTCAGCGTCAGCCGCGCGGCGGCCAGCCGTTTCAGGGCAACCGTTCGAACGGCAACGTCGCCGGAGGACCGTCACGCGGCGGGATGCGATCGAGCGGCGGCCGCCCGCCGCTGGCGCACAGCGGCCGAAGACAAGGCCACGGGCGGAAACGGTCCAAGTAAACGTTGCGGACTACGGATTGCGGAATTCAACGCCCCGCATCCGTCGATCGAACCCGAATCCATAATCCGCACATCAGCCACGCGCAAGCCGCAGTCTGCATTCCTCGATTCGCACTGACGCATGCCTGACCTTTCCGGACAGCATGGCCTGATCCTCGGCGTTGCCAACAAACGTTCGATCTGCTGGGCGATTGCCCAGGCGGCCGCCGCGGCCGGCGCGCGGATCGCGCTGACCTATCCGAGCGAACGCCTGGAAGAAAACGTCCGCGAGCTGGCGGCGAAACTGGAGAATCCAGTGGTCGTGGCCTGCGATGTCACCAGCGATGCGCAGATCGCGGATCTTGCCGCGACGCTCGATCGCGAGTTCGGCGGCCTCGACTTCTTCGTGCATGGAGCCGGTTTTGCTCCACAGCCCGAGTTGTCGAACCCGTTCGTGCAGACGTCGCGGGACGGCTTCCGGATTGCGCTCGATGTCAGCGCCTACTCGCTGATAGGTGTCACGCGTGCCCTCGTGCCGCTGATGGAAAAGCGCGGCGGCGGCAGCGTGCTGACGCTCACGTATCTCGGGAGTGAGCGTGTCTTCACCAACTACAACGTGATGGGCGTGGCCAAGGCCGCGCTCGAAGCGTCGGTGCGCTATCTGGCTGCGAATCTCGGTCCGCAGAACATCCGCGTCAATGCCATTTCGTCGGGCCCGATCAAGACGCTCGCGGCGTCGGGCATTTCGGGATTTTCCAATATCCTGCAGGTGTATCGGGATCGGGCGCCATTGCGCCGGAATGTCGAGCTCGGAGAGGTGGCGGATGCCGCCCTGTTCCTGCTCAGCCCCGCCGGCCGCGCCGTGACCGGCGAGATCCTGATGGTGGACGCCGGCTTCCACGTGATCGGCGGGGCGTAGGGCCGCAACGCCGTTTTCACCCACACACGCGACACCAGAGACCCAAGCTAGGCCGGGGGCTTCGCCCCGCCGGCCCCCCATCGCCGTCCCTCGCGGGGACCGGTGGGTCACCGCACCGCGGCATCGCCATTGCACGTCTTACGGCGGAGGTGCTGATCATGGATCCGCGTTCGAAGAATCTACGCGCTGTCGCGTTGGCGCTAGTGCTCGCCTGGCTGCTGCCGCTGTCGTTCAGCGCATGTGGCAAGACCGTCGGTGAGACGATCGACGATGCGACGATCACTGCGCGGGTGAAGACGGCGCTGCTGAACGATCCGCAGGTCGGCGCGATGAAGATCGACGTCGACACCACGCAGGGTGTCGTCACCATGTCCGGGATCGTGAAGAACAAGGCCGAAGAGTCGCGCGCGATCGAGCTCGCGCGGAAGACGCCTGGCGTGAGGGACGTCAAATCGACGCTGCAAGTCGGATCGCAATAGCGCATTCGCCTTGTGTCGTGCGGACCTTCACGTCCGCTCAGAGACGGCAGGCCTGAAGGGCTGCACGACAACTGGTGTCGTGCGGACCTTCAGGTCCGCCGGACACTGCCTGTCACACCCCACTCCTCCATTCGAATCCGGGTACGCGGGATCCCGAGCTCGGTCAGCTGCGCGGGCATTTCGGCCACCAGCGCCGGCGGGCCACACACGAAACACAGCGTCGCCGGATCGTGCACGAGCTCGCGCAGGGCCTCGCGATCGAGCCGCCCGCGGGCGCCGCTCCATTCCGCCTCCCGTGCGCGCGTGATCGTCTGGCGCAGGTGGATCCGCTCCGCGTCGGCCAGCGCGCGAAACTCTGACTGGTACGCGAACTCGTCGGGTCCGCGCGCGCTGTAGAACAGGCCGATGTCGTCGTGTGGGATGGTCAGCGCGTGACGAAGCATGGCGCGCAAGGGCGCGATGCCGGTGCCGCCGGCGATGAACACGAAGCGCCGCTCCGCCGGAGTCGAGGGGAACGTAAACGTCCCCACCGGGCCCTCGACGTCGACGGCCGTTCCGGCGACGAGAGGCAGATGCGGGCCGGCCTGTCCCTTGCCGTCCACACCGATGAGCAGCTCGAGCACCTGTTCTCGCCGTGCATCCTCGGGCGCCGCGGCGATCGAGTACGGCTTCCGCCTGCGATGAGGCTGTCGGCCAATCATGACCGCCTGGCCGGCGGTGTACTCGAACCGGTGGCCACCGAGGTCGAGCCGCACGATCCGCGCGCGCGGCGTGGCGGGCAGGACCTCGCGAATCGGCAACGTCACCAGCACCACAAATTATGCTATCGCATGCGCTTTCGCCGCGGACGCGGGATGGTGCTGCGCCTGGTGAGACGGCGCACATCGGCCGTCCTCGTCGGCATCTGTCTCATCGTGCCGGCCGCCTGGGTCGAATGTGCCGCGCGCATCGACCAGTGGTGGCTCGAGGGTCTTGCCTTGATCGCCGGCGCGACCGGCGTCGCGATTCTCTGGACGGCTGTGAGGGGGGTGCCGCCCGACTGGATCAACTAGTCTTTAGTCTTTGGTCCTTCGTCGAACGGCAACGACGACCGACCACGACTAACGACTACAGGACTCCGAGGGCGACGCCGGGAGCAGACGACTCGGCTCCGTCCATCGTCCCGCCCGCGTCTTCGTCGGCATCGGCGGACCGCTTGCGGCTGGTTTTGTCCCGATACATCCGGCTGTCGGCCGTGGCGAGCAGCATCTCGTAGCTGTCGCCGTCGTGCGGGAACACCGCCGCTCCGACGCTGATGGCGAGCCTGTGCATCTTCCCCGGCCGGGGCTCGAACCGCAGCCCGTCGACCGCGCGCTGGAGCTCGATCCGCTTCCGCTCCGCCTCCTCTGCGCCGCACCCGGACAATACGACGATGAATTCGTCGCCGGCGTAGCGGATACAGATGTCGTACGGGCGGATCGCGCCGCGCAGCACGTCCGCGACGTCGCGCAGGGCGCGGTCGCCGACGTGATGGCCGTAGGTGTCGTTGATGTCCTTGAACGAGTCGAGATCCATCACGAGCAGCGAGACTTCGGTGTTCAGACGATCGGCGCGCGCCAGCTCGCGCGTCAGGTGCATGAACAGGAAGCGCGTGTTCGGCAGCCCGGTCAGCGGGTCGGTGAGCGAATCTTCCTGCGTCTGCTCGAAGACCATCGAATTGTAAATAACAGCGGCCGCCTGTCCGGAAATCCGATCCAGCAGCCGGCGGTGGTCGTCGGTGTAGATGGACGCGTCGGTGTGATACACGGCGATCGTGCCGATGAACCGCTCGTTGAACATCAGCGGGCACAGCAGCGCCGACTGCAGCGTCGTCAATTCGGACGACAGGCCGGCCGCGTCCAGGTCGGTGCCGGGCCGGGCATTCACGAGCGGCCGCCGGTTGCGCGCCACCCAGCCGGTCAGGCCGTGGCCGCTCTTGATGCGGAGCTGCTGAATGATCTCGGCGTCGGTTCCGGTCGCGAACCGGCACCAGAGCATCTCGGTGTCTTCGTTGTAGAGAAACAGCGCACAGCACGACAGCGGGACGATGTTGCTCAGCTTCGAGGAGATCAGGGCCATCGTATCGGACACGCCGAGACTGCTGCCCATCGCCTGCGCAATCTCGTACAGCGCGTAGATTTCGCGGTGCGCCAGCGCGATGTTGTGGAAGACGTTCGTGCGTTCCGAATCGTGCACCAGTCCGACCGCCGGCGCTGCATCCGGGGCGTAGGACGCCACCCGCGTGAGCTTCCGCGCCGGCTCCTGCGTCGCGGCTTCAGCGGTGAGCGTGGCGTACAGATCGCAGAACAGCTGCACCACGCGCGGGTCGAGCGCCTTGCCCGCTTCCTGCCGCAGCAGATCGAGCGCTGCATCGACGGTCATGGCGCGGTGGTACGGCCGGTCCGATACCAGGGCGTCGAAATAGTCGACCACCGACAGAATGCGGGCGCCGAGCGGGATCTCCTCGCCTCTCAGTCCCGAGGGATAGCCCTTGCCGTCATAGCGCTCGTGATGGCTCAGAATGAGCGGCGCCACCGGGTACGGAAACGGCACGCCGCTGATGATCTCGGCCCCGACCTGCGGATGGATGCGGATCTTCTGGAACTCCTCGTGCGTGAGCGGGCCGGGCTTCGAGAGGATGTGCTCGGGGACCGCGAGCTTGCCGATGTCGTGCAATAGCGCCGCGGTCTTCACGCCCTGGATTTCGTTCTCGGTCATGCCGAGTGCGCGCGCGAGCCCGGCCGCGTACACCTGGACGCGCCGTACGTGGCTCTGCGCCATGTGATCCTTCGCGTCGATGGCCAGCGCCAGCGCTTCGATCGTGGCGAGGTGCAGGTCGGACACCTGCTGCACGTGCTGCTGCTGGTCGTGAATGCGGCCCATGTACACCTTGTAGGTGCGATAGATGAAATAGGGCGGGGCCGCCGCGAGCAGCGCCATCCAGTAGCCGTCGTTGTACACGATCGTCGCGGCCACCGCCGCGACGCCGGCGCCGACGAAGTAGCTCGGCACGCTCCAGAGAAAGTTCTGCTTCCACACGCGCGCGATCGACTGCCGGGTCGACAGGCCGATCGCCGCCGCCACCATCAGCGTGTTGCAGGCAAAATGCGTCGCGGCCGCGACGATGAGCGGTTTGGACAGATTGCTGGCCGACAGCGCCTGCGCTGCCGGCCCGCCGCCGAGCCAGGTGTAGGCGGTGCCCGCCGCCTTGACCGTGATCACCAGCGACGCCACGCTGAACAGCGTGCGGTAGCGCGACGTCGGCGTCTCCATCTTGAACGTGCACTGGGACCACGCGCCGATCGCCGCCACGATCATCGTGGCGTCCGCGCCGAGGAGCAGCAGCGACGCGAAGTCGACGGCGTACGAGACCGACATCGTCGAGCGGCCGTTCGTCAGCGGCAGCGACACCTTCAGCGACGAGGCGAGCGACGAGCAGCAGATCAGTACGAGGAACAGGATCGGGTTCGAAAGCGTATGCGGCGCGAACGCAATCAGCGTCGTGAAGCCGGCCGCGAGAACCGCGGCGACGTACAATCTTGCCGCAAGCGGCAGATCCTTCATATCGCTATCTGCTGGATGACGATGCACCGTGAGCCCGTTCGATGTACACAACCGCCGCGAGGACGCCGTGCTCAGGCGTCCAGTTCCCGCGCCCGCCGGACCGACGACCGCGGCTCGGGCTCGAGGCCATATTCGACAATTTTGCGATAGAGCGTGCCGCGGCTGATCTCGAGTACCCGCGCCGCTTCCTTCTTGTTCCAGCGCACCGCTTCGAGCACGCGGACGATGTGGGCGCGTTCCGCTTCGGCCAGCGACGGCATGCGGTCGCTGCTCGGCGGCGGACTTGTGGACGTCGTGTGCAGGAACTCGACGTCGGTCGCCCGGATCGAGCGGCCCGGCGCCGACAACGCCGCGCGCGAGACCGTGCTCTCCAGTTCGCGGATATTTCCCGGCCAGTGATACCCGATGAGCAGATCCAGTGCCTCGCGGGAGAAGGCCTTGCTGTCGAGCGGCATGCCCTGCGCTGCGCAATAGCGCGCCAGGAAGCGCTGGGCAAGAACAGGAATGTCGACCGGACGCTCGCGGAGCGACGGCAGCCGGATCGCAAACGCGTTCACGCGGTAATACAGATCTTCACGAAACCGCCCGTCGCGCACGAACTGATCGAGCGGCCGGTTGGTCGCGGAAATCAGGCGGAAGTCGACCGAGATCGACTTCTGGCCGCCGAGCCGTTCGAACCGCCGCTCCTCGAGCACGCGCAAGAGCTTCGCCTGCGCGACGAGCGACATGTCGCCAATCTCGTCGAGGAACAGCGTGCCTTCGTTCGCCAGCTCGAGCCGTCCGGGCTTCCGGTCGTGCGCCCCGGTGAAGGCCCCTTTTTCGTAGCCGAAGATTTCCGATTCGAAGAGCGTGTCAGGGAGTGCAGCAGTGTTCACCGCCTGGAACCGGGCGACGCTGCGCCGGCTCAGCTCGTGGATCATGCGGGCGACGACTTCCTTGCCCGACCCGGTCGGCCCGAGGATCAGGACCGAGATGTCCGATTTGGCCGCGGTGCGAATCCACTCGAAGACGATCAGCATCTTCTCATCGCGGCCGATCATTTCCCGGAATCGCTGCACCGACGGCGACTGGTCCTCGGTGCTCACGGCGGCACGGCGCTCGAGGAAACGGTCGAGCAGCGCGCTGACCGCCGGGTTCGCCGGCCGCGCGGCCATATAGCGCGCCGGGCTGCCCGCGCCCGTCTGAGCGACGCCGAAGTCCACCAGCTCCCGCACGCAGTTCTCGACGTCCAGGCGCAGCCGTCCGAACGTCTGCATCAGGCTTTCGACGTCGAAGGCTTCCTCCGGACGGGCGCTCAAATAGCGAAGGATCCCGGCGCGGAGCGGCGATTGGACCAGCGTGCGGAAACGCGTGTCGACGTCGGCAGGCTCGGCAGTACGTGCGGCTGCGGTCGCCGTGCTCGCGCGGCGCGCGGTAAAGGTCAGATCATCCATGTATTCGAATGGGTTATCGGCCGATGCCGGGGGGCTCCACAGAGGGGGGGCCGGAAACGCCGGCGCGGCCGCCCGGGCGGTCGCTGCGATAGTAGTCGGTCTGGTAGCGCTCGATCAGGTTCTTCATCCGCACCGCGTCGCCTTTGCGGTGACCATGGCAGGCGATGGGGCTGGCGCCGCCGCTCGTCTCGATGAACACATTGGCCAGGACGACGCCGGTATCGATTTTTACCGACGCCACGTGCGCCATGTGGATCGTTTCTTCACGCTTCCCGATCCAGCGTGGCGTAAACTGCACGACGCTCGACGGTGTAATGAGGACCTGCGTCGGGAACAGGCGATTGCCCGAGCTCAGACGACTGGCACGAAAAACATCACCGGGCGCGAACGGTTTTCCCTTTCGCCACACCCAGACGAGCAGCACGGCCAGGAGCGCCGCGCCGGCCCCGCCGACCCACCACAGCCATGCCTGTTCGCCAGTCACAAGCCCAGATGTTAAGCTATCTGACGAGTCTTCGCGCTGACGAAGCTCCGGCTACCCATGCGAGGGAGCGGCCGCCTTCGCGCCGCAGGCGCTTCAGCGTGCCACGCCGTAGCGTTAGCGGAGGCGGGAGCGGGGCAACGGGGCCTCCGCGAGCGACCGAGCCGGGATATGGGGCAGAGTCCCATATAAAGGAGTCACTTTGCCGCATCGTGCCCCCGGCTCGCCCGGGCACTCCCGCCAGCAGTTCCTGTCCGGCAAGCCAATCCGGTACTACAGACCCAGGGGCAGCGCTGAGATCCGGCATCTCGTGGACGAGGGCTTTCAGGCATTCAACGCCGGCCGCCTGTCGGAAGCGTGCGGGATCTTCACCGAGAAAATGCTGGATCCCGCCGAGGACACGACGGTCGCGCTGACCATCGCCGGCGCCATGACTCCCGCCGGGCTGGGCGGCTGCGTGATCGAGATGATGGAGCGCGGGCTCGTCGACTTCATCATCTCGACCGGCGCGAATCTCTATCATGATCTGCATTACGCGCTGAACTTCACGCTTCACCGGGGATCGCCGTTCGTCGATGACGTCGCGCTGTACGAAGACGGCGTCATCCGGATCTACGACGTGCTGTTTCCGGCGACCGTGCTGCTCGAGACCGACGCGTACATCCGCGACTTCATCGGCCGTTCAGGGCTCAACGAGCCGATCGCGACGTCGGAGTTTCATTATCGATTGGGCCTGGACCTGCTCGACCGTCATCCGGGCTGCGAAGAACACTCGGTCGTCGCCAGGGCCGCCCGCACGGGCGTGCCCATCTATACCTCATCGCCCGGTGACAGCTCTATCGGCATGAACATCGCGTACCACGAGCTGATGAATGAGAGCCGGCTGATGATCGATCCCAACCGGGACGTGAACGAGGTGTGCGCGATCGTCCTCGCCGGCAAACGCAACGGCTGCGTGATTCTCGGCGGCGGCTCACCGAAGAATTTCTACCTGCAGGCGCAGCCGACACTGTGGGAAGTGTACGGCATCCCGAAAGGCGGCAACGACTACTTTATCCAGATCACGACGGACCAGGTCGTGTGGGGCGGCCTGTCCGGTGCCACGCCTGCCGAGGCGGTCAGCTGGGGCAAGGTGAATCCAGGCGTGCTGCCGGACACCGTTGTCGCGTACTGCGATTCCACGATTGCGTTTCCGATTTTCTGCGAGTACGCCGTCGGATCGGTCAACGGCATGCGCCAGCGGAAGGAGCTGGTGCACAAGCGCGATCAACTCGTCGCGGATCTGGCGCGCGAAGCCAGGGCCGCGCGCGAGAAGCGGTCAGGCGTCTCGACGCTCGACTGACGCCGGGCCGAACACCTCAGCGGTCGTTCCCAGAGAAATCGCGGATGGGTACGCTGTTCTCCGAGCTCGGGCCGCACGCCGAACGCCTCGCGGCGCGCCCGCGCATTTATGCCGACGCCAACGTGCCTGCCGGCCTTGTCGCGCACATGCGCCGTCAGCTGCAGTGGGATGTGCTGTTTGTTCTCGAACAGCCCGATCTTCGTCGCGCGCCTGACATTAAGCACTATCAGCTCGCACAGCAGCTCCGCCGCACACTGGTGACCATGGATCGGGATTACCTCGACGACCGCCGGTTTCCGCCTGCCGAGAGCGGCGGCGTCCTCGTCATCAACGCGCCGGACGAGCGGCAGCTGTCGACGCTTCTGACCCGCGTCGATCGCATGCTCTTTCGGCGCGACGATCTGGATCCCGCGATTACGCCGCCCCTGCTGGGCCGCAAGATGCAGATCAATTCGGACTGGGGACGGGAGTGAGGTGAAACGGTCGTTGTGAGTCGTGAGTTCTGAGTGGTGAGTGTTGAGTCCTGAGGGCGTGTGAAAAAATCGGTTGTCGCGCAGCCCTTCAGGGCTGCCCGGCGGCCGTGATGCAGGCCTGAAGGCCTGCGCGACCCGAGGCCGCCGGCCGATTTTTCTACACGCTCTGAGTGGTGAGTCAGAACTCAAACACAAAACTCAAAACTCAAAACTTCATCACGCATGATTGTTCTCTCCGGCGCCGCGCTCGTGCTGCCTGACTCGGTGCTCTCGCCCGGGACGCTCATCATCGAGGGCGACCGGATCGCAGAGATCCGGCCCGATGCGCCGTCGGCGGGCACCCACTCGCTGTTTGCCTTTCACGGCCATCACATCGTGCCGGGCTTGATCGACGTCCACGTGCACGGCGTCGATGGAATCGATTCGCTGGATGAAGGCGATCCGATCGCGGCCATGGCGCAGCAGCTGCCGCGGTACGGCGTGACCGCGTTCTGCCCTACGACCGTGGCCTGTCCGCCCGACGCGCTCGCCCGCGTGTTCGCGGGCGTGCGGCGGGCGCGCGAGACGCCGGGTGCGCGCTCCGCACGCGTGCTGCCCGCACATCTCGAGAGCAACTTCGTCAATCCCGAGTATCGCGGGGCACAGCCTGCTGTCTGCCTGCGGAGCCCGCGCGCGGCACTCGACGGCTTCGAAGCCTTGCGGGGTAGGACAGCTAGGCCAGGTGGGACAGGCAGGGCAGGTGGGACTGGTAGGGCTCGTGAGGCGGGTGGGGCAGACTTCGACGCCTCGGACGTCCTCACCGAAATCGCCCGTGCCGCGCCCGATGTCGGCATCGTCACGGTGGCGCCGGAGCTCGAAGGCGGTCTGGACCTGATCTGGTGGCTGGTTTCAAAGGGTTGTCGTGTCTCGCTTGGGCACTCGGCCGCGACCTACGAACAAGCCATCGCCGCCATCTCTGCCGGCGCCCGGCAGGCCACACATCTGTTCAACCGCATGCCGCCGCTTCTTCATCGCGCCCCCGGGCTTGCGGGCGCCGTCCTCGAATCGGAAGAAGTCGCCGCCGAAGTCGTCTGCGACGGCTTTCATGTCCATCCTGGCATGGTGAAAACGGTGATTGCGGCCAAGAAGCCCTCGCGTGTCATGGCTATCACCGACGGTACCGCCCTGTCCGGCCTGCCTGAGGGTGCGCGGGCGTGTCTGGGCGGCCGTTCCATCACGGCGGGCCCTGAAACCGCGCTGCTCGAGGATGGGACCATCGCCGGAAGCACCGCGACGATGGATCGCGTGTTTCGGATGCTGGTGGAGCGTCTCGGGCTGTCGCTGGTCGACGCCGTGACGCTGTGCGCGACGACACCGGCGCGCGAGCTCGGCCTCGCCGGGTTCGGCGTCCTGGCTCCCGGCGCGGTCGCCGATCTCGTCGTGTTCGATGCCAGCTTTGCCGTTGTTCAGACGTATGTTGGCGGTCAGCTCGTGTACTCTCGAAACACGACATCGACGCCGTCCGTCTAATTCCAAGTAGGCTGTGTGCCGGACGTAACGGAGGAGACGGAGAAAACGGTATAACACAGAGAAACGGAGCAACGGAGACGAGCAGAGAAGAAGTCTGGTTTCTCCGTTTTGGCTCCGTTGCTCTGCCGCTCTGTGTTATACCGTTCCCTCCGTATGCTCCGTTGTCTGTTCCAGGTCAGCGTATGAGGATTACTCGAATGCGAATGACCACCAGGCGGCGCAAACACGAAGGACGCGACGGAAAAGCCACGGGTGCCAACCTTTGTGCCCCCGGTATCTTCCGTGATGAGCGCGGCGTGCTGCCGTCAGCATCGCACCGCTATCTCATCGCACTCGGCCTGGGGGCCCTGCTCGCGGGTCCCGGCTGTATCGATCTGATAGGCGCCGCCGAGGGCGGGAAGTACGTCGAGCGTGAGACCAGGCACTTCACGACCTCGGCGACACCCGATTTGAACCTCGAAACATTCGACGGGTCGATCGAAGTTCGCGCGTGGGACAAGCCGGAGATTGAGGTCACGATTGAACGGCGCGCGGTGTCGAAAGAAGCGGCGGATTCAATCGAGGTTCAGGCCGGCCAGAGCGGGAACGAGGTGACTGTTGCGGCCAGGGTCCCGAAAGCGCATGGATTCGGGCTTCACTTCAACGCCCGCACGGCGAAGCTGATTGTGCTCGCCCCGTTGACGTCGAATCTCACGGCGAGGAGCGGCGACGGCTCTATCACGGTTGAACGGATCTCCGGCCGTGTGGATCTTCGATCGGGCGACGGCAGCATACGCGGCCACGACCTTGGCGGCGCCGTGAAGGCCCGCACCGGCGACGGATCGATCAAGCTCGACGGCGTCCGCGGGTCTCTCGACGCCGATACCGGCGACGGCAATGTGGCGGTGAACGGCGTTCTGACGGCGGTGCGCGCGCGTACCGGCGACGGCAGCGTGACGATCCACGCGAACGCCGGCAGCACGCCGTCAACCGACTGGGACATCGCGACCGGCGACGGCGCGATCACGCTGAGGCTGCCCGGCAGCTTCAACGCGGAGCTCGACGCCCACACGAACGACGGCGGTATTCACATGCGTGACATCACGCTGACGAGCGTATCCGGGGAGCTTCGGCGGAACAGCGTGCGTGGTCAGCTCGGCTCGGGCGGCCGCCTGGTCAGGCTTCGAACCGGCGACGGATCGATCACGCTCAGTCGAAGCCTCGATGCGGAACGGGAGACGTATTGACTGAAGTTTTGAGTTGTCAGTTTGGAGTCCTGAATGGACAACTCACAACTCACAACTCACTACTTCTCAATCCTTCACCAGCCTGGCGCCCGTCACGAACCGCCGATAACCCGTGAACACCTGCGTCATGCGATACGACTGCATGCCGCCGCGGACGATCATCACGGTCTCGATCGATTCCGGCAGCAGAACGATCTCTTCCGGATCGTTGAAGGGCACCGCTTTGTACCGAATCGACGTGTTCAGCCGTTCGAGGACGTGCCAGTCGTCGACGCCCGGCCGTCCCCGCTTCGTCTCCGGCAGGCGGAAGTCGACGAAGCCGGTGATCCGCTGATCGACGCGCAGAACTTGGTACGTCGACGCGTCGATCCAGACTCGCCCGGTGGAGCGGCCGGGGATGTCGATGGTGAAGCAGCCGTCGCCGCGGTCGGTCCGTTCCTTGACTTCGGGCCTGCCGCCGCCGCGCTCGCGGAAGTCGATCAGCCACTGGTCCTGCTCCCTCCCCTTGCCGCGGCCGACCCATGTGAAATCGTAGTCCTCGCGCCCGGCAGGAAGCAGAAACGCCAGCGGTTCGGGAGATACCGGGTTCGGATCGAGGCAGTTGTTGTGATCGTCCTTCGCGCGCGGCACGCGCCCGTTGATTTTCCGCAGCTCGCGCACCACTTTCGTCTCGACGGCGGTGTCCGATCCGCCATCGGCGTCCGATGGCGTCGATTCGACGCGGACGTCCGATTCGAGGACGCGGGCAAAGCCCTGCGGCGTCCGGTCGGTGGCGATGTACTGGATCGTTGTTTTTTCGATGAAGACGATGCTTTGGGCGCGGACGAAGTACTGCTCGATCCGCTCGCCGACGCGGGCGAGGAGGGCCTCGAGTTCGGGCGGTCCTTCGGCTGCGGCGCCGGCCGCCACGAGCGCGATCGCGGCGGTGATCGCTAGCCGTTCACCTCTGGGAGCCCGTCCGAATAAACCTGAACGGGCTCCCAGTAGGCGCGCAAAGCGCGCCAGCGAGCCGGGGCCCCCACGATGCGGTTTGTGCATCGTGGGGTGGGACGGAACGGAGCGGGGCAAAGGGGCCCCGCGAGCGACCCCGGGGTCCCCATAGCGCGAACTGTGCGCCGTGGGGTGGTGTGAGCCGGGGTCCGGCGGGGCGAAGCCCCCCGGTCTAGACGTAGCGTCGATCCGCATAGACCGTCGGATCAGCGAGCCCGGCCTCAACGAACGCGTCGTGGCGCTCGCGGCATTTGCTGCACGTGCCGCAGTGCTGCGGCGGGCGGCCGTCAGGCGTCAGCGGGCTCATGCACGACAAGGTCAGATCATACGGTACGCCGAGCGCCGCGCCGCGCCGGACGACCTCCGCCTTGCTGACCTCGGCAAAGGGCGCCTCGATCTGCACCGCATGCCCCAGCCCGAGCGACAGCGCCCGGGCCATCGCCGATCGGAATTCCGGCGTGGCATCCGGAAACGGGTTATGAGCGAGAGTCCCCAGCACGATGCGGTCGATGCGCGCGGCCGCGCAGTAGACGGCGGCCTTGCCCAGCAGGATGACGTTGCGGCCCGGAAGGTACACGTCTTCGTCGGGCGTGTGATAGGCGGGTGGCCGGCCCTGCACCGCCCAGTGCGATGCCGAGTAGACGTCGCGCATGTCGACCGCCAGCGACACGAGCGGCGGCAGCCGGGACCGGAACAGGGAGCCGGTGAGCAGACGCTCCACCATGGCGCGCTCGGCCCGCTCCCATGCCAGCCCGACGCTGACGTAGATGGGTTGGACATCGACCCGTGCGGCTTCTTCGGCCAGAAGCACTGCGCTGTCGAGACCGCCGGACAGGAGAACCGCCGTCCGCATCGGGTGATTCTCTATCACGGAGGACGCTGAGGGGAGGAGGAGAAATTCTGGTGGATCCTGATAATCTGGTCGCCAGATGTATTCCGTCACCAAGCACATCGACTTCTGCTACGGACACCGGCTGCTCGACTACGACGGCGTGTGCAAACATCCGCACGGCCATAATGCGCTGGCGGAGATTGAGGTGCGGACCGCCTCGCTTGACAGCCGCAACATGGTCTGCGACTTCAGCGATATCAAGCGCATTGTCAAGTCGTGGATCGACAAGGAGCTCGATCATAAGATGGTCCTGCGCCACGACGATCCGCTTGCCAAGGCATTGCAGCAGCTGGGCGAACCGGTCTACCTGACCGACAGCAACCCGACGGTCGAGCGGATTGCGAAGCTCATTTTTGATTACGCCGCCGACCGGGGGCTTCCGGTCGTGCGCGTCAAGGTCTGGGAGACGCCGACGTCGTTTGCGGAGTACGTGGCAGAACAGTGAGATTGTTGATTGTTGATTGTTGATTGTTGATTGCTGATTGCTGATTGCTGATAAGCAATCACCATTCAGCAATCACCAATCTCATGATTCGTCTGTTCATCTTCGATCTCGACGGCACGCTCATCGACTCGCGTCGCGACATTGCTGACGCAGCCAATGCGCTCCTGACCGCTTGCGGTGCCGCGCCGCTCCCCGAGTCGCACATCGGGCGGATGGTCGGCGACGGGGCCGCCCTTCTTGTCGCGCGCGCGTTCGAGGCCGCCGGCGTCGCGCCGCCTCCCGACGGCGTCGAACGCTATCTGTCGTTTTACCGCGAACGCTTGCTGGAGCATACGCGCCCCTACCCTGAAGTGCCAGACGTGCTGGCGACGCTCGGCGCGCAGGCTGCCCTGGCGGTGCTGACGAACAAGCCGCTGGCGGCCACCCGCACCATCCTGGATGGGCTCGATTTGTCGCGCTATTTTTCAGATGATGCTGTCGTCGGCGGCGATGGTCCATTCCCGCGCAAGCCCGACCCGCGAGGCCTGCGCCACCTGGCCGCACGTGCGGCAGTCCCCCTCGACGACACGCTGCTCGTCGGCGATTCCTTCATCGACTGGCGGACGGCGCGATCGGCCCCGGTCCCTCTGTGCCTGGCGCGGTATGGGTTCGGGTTCGACGGATTTCCGACGGACCGGTTGTCACCGGCGGATCGTGTCATCGACTCACCAGCTGCACTGTTGAGTCTGTAGGAATTTATTACGGTATACTGTCGGGCTTCAATGCAGGGATGGTCAATTTCATGCCAAATCGTGCGACACGACGATGGCACCCGCGTTGCTCTGCCATACGAGTTCTCGCCCGAAAGACACCATAACGCGAGCATCCAAACAGCGCAGGGATTACCGATCCTATGCCGACACCTATGATGGAGGGGCCTGGCCGACCCAGCGGTCTGGTCGACGTGCTCGACCGGGTTCTGGACAAGGGTCTCGTGATCGCCGGCGACATCCGTGTGTCGCTGGCCGACGTCGAGCTGCTGACGATTCGGATTCGTCTGTTGATCTGTTCCATCGACAAGGCGGAGCAAATCGGACTGGATTGGTGGAAATTCGACCATCATTTGTCGCCGGGTAAGCGCATGCTGTCCGCGGAGAACCAGGAGCTGCGGCGGCAGGTGCGCGCCCTCGAGCGACAGCTGGTGTCGCTGCAACGACGGCGCACCGCCGCTGCGATCAAGTAACGCGTTCACCCCGTTATGTGGCGGGAACGTTGGATTCGTTCCTCACCGAGCCGCATAACGGGCAAGGCGCGCCACAGGCGCGTCCACCGGAGCTTTAGCGGAGGCGGAGGCGGGGCAGCAGGGCCCCGCGAGCGACGGCGTGGGGGGCCCGCGGGGGCGAACCCCCCGGATCGAGCGCGTTGGGCGGCGAGACGAGAACGTTGGATTCGTTTCTCACTGAGCCGCATAACGGGCAAGGCGCGCACGGCGGGCCGTCGGCCGGGGCCCCGCCGCGCGGACTCAGCGCGGTGGGGTGGGGGCCCGCGGGGCGAAGCCCCCGTCTAGTTCATCTTCAAGGAACCTTCGATGCCCGTCGAACGAGCACCAGGCGGCTCCAGTCTCATCGACGTGCTCGACCGCGTCCTCGACAAGGGGATCGTGATTGACGCGTGGGTACGGGTGTCGCTGGTCGGAATAGACTTGATCACGGTTGAAGCGCGGGTCGTCGTGGCGTCGATCGATACATATCTGAAGTACTCGGAAGTCGTCGGCCAGGTCCCACCCGTGTCAAAGCCGGCGATCGAAAGCAAGGGGTATGAGGAAGTCATTGCTGAAAACGCCGCCCTCAGGGCGCAGCTCGCGACCAGCCCGGCCGGCCACCGCCCTGGTGGCCGTCGGCGGCGGCCGCCGGGCGCCCACTGAGCGGGGCGCCGACGCGGACCGCCGCATGCCACAGCTCGACGCGGGAGCGTCGGCAGCGCCAGGCTCGCCGGCTGGAGGGCCGGCCCAACCGACCCGGAAGGACGCAACCTCGATCGCCGCGCGGCTGCGTCTGGTGGAAGCGCTGGTCAGCCGGGCGGACATCGGCGAAAGTGCCCAGACCGGCCTGCAGTGGCTGGACGAGTCGCTCGGGATCAGGCAATCCCTTTGTCTGGTGCGGCCGATTGGCGAGTCCTCGCTCCTTGCCATCGCCGCGCACGGACTCTCCGGGGAGATGGCGAAGTCGTTCGCGGTATCGCTGGACGATTGGAACAACCCGCTGGTCACGGCGGTCGCCAACCGCAAGCCGATGTTCTTTGCCGCGCCGCATTCTGCCGCCGATCGGCGGCGGCGTCCGGAGACGCCGTTCGACGAGGCTCCGTTTCAAGTCGTTCCGCTCGGATCGACCGGCTTCTCGGAGGAGCCGCTGGGATTGCTGCTGTTGGGCGCGCCCGAACCGGTGCGCGCCGACCTGCAGTGGTTCGCGTCCGTGCTGGGCCAGAAGCTCGATCAGGTGCTCCGGCAGGACGCGCTGGCTGAAGGCGACCGCCGGCAGGGGCGCGAACGCGGCCTGCTCTACAGCATCATCAACGCGGTGAGCGATCCGATTCTGCTGACCGACACCGAGGGGCGCCTGCTGATCGCGAACACCCGCGCCCTGATGCTGTTCACCGCCACCGAAGAAGAGAGCGAAGGCCGGCGCGGCGCGGTGCGGATGAACAACATGCTCCTCTCCTCGGCCTTGTCGAGCAAGGCCATCGAAGAGACCGGTGCCACCCGCCGCGAGCTGCTGCTGGTGAACCCGATCGACGGCAGCGACCTGGTCTTCGAGCTGCTCAGCACGATCACCGAAGATCCGCGGCACGGCACCGGCGTCGTGTCGATCCTCCGCAACGTGACGGATCTCCGGCGCGCCAGCGAGGAAATCGAAGAGAACTACCGCAAGATGCGGATGGCCGAGGCGCAGGCGCGGGCGGAGAGCGACCGGTTGAACCTGATCATCGACTCGGTCGCGGATCCGATCGTCGTGACCGATGCCGCCGGCGCAACGTCGCTGATGAACGAGCCTGCGGAGCGGCTGTTCACGGTGCCGCGTACCGCCAGCGAGATGGAGCAGCGCTGGGTGCAGACCAACGACGCCCACTTCTCCTCGTTCATCGCCGGAATGCTCGTCAGCGCCGATCGGCGCCGCGTCGGTGAGATCGGGCTGCTCGATGCGCGCACGGGTGAGCCGATGCCGGTCGAGGCCATCGCGGGAAAGATCCTGTCCGACCACGGCGAGCTCACGGCCGTGGTGACCATTCTGCACGACCGCCGCGAGGCGATCGAGAAGGCCCGCCTGTACGAACAGCTGAAGCAGGCGACCGACGAGCTCGAGCGCCGGATTCAGGCGGCCACCGCCGATATCGCGCAACAGAACGAGCTGCTTCGCCGCCAGGCGATCGAGCTCGAACAGGCGTCGGCACTGAAATCGCAGTTCCTCGCGAACATGTCGCACGAGTTCCGGACGCCGCTCAACGCCATGCTCGGCTACACCTCGATGCTGCTCCAGGGCGTGGCCGGACCGCTCGACGGCCCGATCAGACGGCAGCTGTCGCGCATCGAGTCCAACGGCCGGCATCTGCTGACCATCATCAACGAGATTCTGGACATCTCGCGCATCGAAGCCGGCCGCATGCCGCTGCAGATGTCGAAGGTCCGGGTTCCCGAGCTCATTGCCGAAGTGAGGGCGGAGCTGGAGCCGATCATTCTCCGATCCAAGCTGGCCATCACCATTGACGTCCCGAAGGATCTCCCGCTTCTCCTGAGCGACCGGCAGAAGGTGAAGCAGATTCTGCTCAACCTTCTCAGCAACGCGCTGAAATTCACCCATCAGGGCGGCGTGACGGTCAGCGCCATCCCGCACCCGCGCGAGCGCACCCTGCACCTGGCGGTGAGCGACTCGGGAATCGGGATTGCGCCCGCGGACCAGGAGAAAATCTTCGAAGACTTCCGGCAGCTCGATAACACGCCCACGCGTCCGTACGGCGGGACCGGCCTGGGGCTGTCGATCTGCCGGCGGCTCGCGCAGATGCTCGACGGTCGGATCGCGGTTCAGAGCGAACCCGGCCAGGGTTCAACGTTCACGTTGATATTGCCAACAAAGGGACGCAAATGAGCACCAAGGTGGACAACCCGTCGGAGACCCGCCCGGAGCGGCCGCGCGTGCTGCTCGTCGACGACTACCCGGACGCGCGCGAGATGTACACGGAGTACCTCGAGTTCTCGGGGTTCGAGGTCGTGGAAGCCGAAAACGGGCTGGAGGCTCTGCAGCGGGCCGCTGATACGGCGCCCGATATCATCCTCATGGACCTGTCGTTGCCGGTGATGGACGGCTGGGAGGCGACGCGGCGGCTGAAGGCGGACAAGCGCACGGCCTCGATCCCGGTCGTGGCGCTGACCGGTCATGCGCTCGCCGGCATTTCCGAAGGCGCGAAGAAGGCCGGCTGCGACGCGTTCGTCACCAAGCCCTGTCTGCCGGAGGATCTGGTCAAGGAGATCCGCCGGGTTCTCGATGCCACGGCGAACAAACGGGGCCGCAGGAGCGGCAAATATGCGAAAAGCATCGGGTAGTGCCGGCCGCCCGGACCGCGGCCGGCCGGCGATCACGCTGAAAGGCGGTTCGAAGAAGAACGCTCGATCCGCAGGTGCGGTCTCGCGGCCGAACGGCTCGTCGCGCGCGGCCCGGCCGCTGAAGTCCGGCGCGCGGGCGCTCACACGATCGCGGCGGCGGCCGGCCGGGAAGGCGGTGCACGCGGGCGCCGCCGCCGCGCCCGTCGAGACGCCGGTGGCGGGCAGCCGGGGCAAGTACGTGTACTGCATCATCGAGTCGAGCGAACCGCTCCGCTTCGGCCGGATCGGCATCGGCGCCGATCCGTCAGAGGTGTACACCGTGCACTTCAAGACGCTCGCGGCCGTCGTTTCTGAAGCGCCGCTCGAGATGCTCGACTCGACCCGCGACAACGTGCTCGCCCACGAGCGCGTGAACGAGACCGTCATGCGCGAGCACACGGTGATTCCGATGTCGTTCGGCACCATCTTCAAGACCCGCGACGACATCGTCGAGCTGCTGCGATCGGCGGCCGAGGCGTTCGCCGACGTGCTCAACAAGATGCAGAACAAGCTCGAATTCGGCCTCAAGGTGCTCTGGGACCGCGATCAGGCCGTCCGCGACGTCGAGAACCGGGACGAGGACATCAGCCGGCTGAAAAGGGAAATCTCCGGTCAGAAAGGGCCGACCTATTTCGCACGGATGCAGTACGGCCGCCTCATCGATTCCGCACTGCAGGCGCAGTCCGAACGCTACGTGGCCGATATCCTCGACCAGCTGCGCGAAGTCTCGGTCGCGTCGCGGATCAACAAGCCGATTGGCGACAAGATGATCATGAACGCCGCCTTCCTGATCTCGCGCGATCAGGAAACGGCGTTCGATTCGAAGGTGAAATCGATTGCCGCCCGCTTTGACAAGCTGACGTTCAAATACACCGGTCCGTGGCCGCCGTACAACTTCGTGAACATCCGGCTCAAGCTGGAACGAGCCTGAGAGAGATCGTTACTTGCTGATTGTTGATTGTTGATTGTTGATTGTTGATTGCTGATTGCTGATTCAAATCAACAATCTCAATCACCAATCACCAATATCAATCAACAATCAACAATCAACAATCAACAATTTAGCAGTGTTCATCATCGACGACCTGCTGTTCGGCGGCCTCCGCTTCGTGCTCGACAAGATCGTCGCGGCCGCCGAGGCTGAACTGCACGACGATACGGGGCTGCGCGAACAGCTGCTCGAGGCGCAGATGCGGCGCGAGCTCGGCGAGATCACCGAGGAGCAGTTTGAGGCCGTTGAACGGGAGGTGCTCGGGCGGATGCGCGAAATCAAAGCCGGCCGGCACGGCCCCCTCACGATGTTCAGCGACGAAGGCGTGACGCGCGTCGAGATCGAGACGTTCGACGGCAAGCGCTGAACCGTTACACGCCGCGTGCCGAGTCGGATATCGCTGCGCAGCTGACACAAAGGACATCGAGGACCAGTTTTCGCAGGCACCATCCGTGTGAAGGGCAACGACAAAAACGACGATCAACGCAGAACACGCAGAACTCGCAGAGGAATGCCATACGTTTCTGCGTGTTCCGCGAGTTCCGCGTTGATCGTCCGTATCGTTATCGATCTTCCGTTGCGTCCTTTGTGGTTCGCCCCAGGGCCGAGCGCCATCTCGACTTGAGTTCTCCACGCTCGCCACAGCCGCAATTGGCCTTCTACGGCGGTAAAGGCGGTGTGGGAAAGACCACGTGTGCCGCAGCGCGGGCGGTGGTTGAAGCCGCTGCGGGAGCGCGCGTGCTCGTCGTGTCCACCGATCCTGCGCATTCGCTCGGCGATGCGCTGGCCGTCCGGCTCTCGTCCTCGCCGCGCGCCGTCGCCGGCCCGGGCTCTCGCGGCGGCCTGCCGCAGATCGGCCGCCGCTCGAAGACGTCGCGGGGCAGTCTGCACGCCGTCGAACTCGACGCACACCGCGCGTTTGGCCGCTGGCTCGCCCTTCACCGGCCGGCCCTGGGAGACGCGCTCGAGCATGGCACCTGGCTCGAGCGCGTGGACATCGAGGCGCTGCTCGACCTGCCGCTGCCCGGGATCGACGAGCTCGTCGGTCTGTTGGAAATTGCGCGCCTGGCGGGCATCGAGGCGGAGCCGGCCGCGACGTCTCGCGAACCGTTCCTCGCGCATCCGGGTCCCGAAATCATCGGGTCCTCGAAGACCCGTGCTCGGTACGACAAGGTCGTCATCGACACAGCGCCGACGGGCCATACGTTGCGGCTCCTCGCGTCGGTCGGAACGGTCGCTGCGGTCGCGGCCGTGCTCGACGAGCTGCAGGAGGAACACCGCATCGTACGTGCCCGGTTCGCCGGGGCCGCGGGACCCGACGCCGCAGATCGTGTGATTGCGGCGCTCGCCGGACAGGCGCAGCAGATCGGCGCCGTGTTGCGTGACGCGAACCGGACGGCATTCCACTGGGTGACGCTGCCGGAGGCCTTGTCGCTGGCCGAGACGTCTGATGCCATCGCGGTGCTCGGGAAGAGCCGCATGCGCGTCGCTGAAGTGATCGTCAATCAGCTGCTGCCTGCGGGGGCACGATGTCCGGTGTGCGACGCCAGGCGAACGGCCGAACGGCGCGTGGTCGCGGATCTCTCGCGATCGCTGGGGTGCCGGGTCCGGCTGATTGCCGCCGACGTTGCCGAGCCGCGCGGCCTCGCGGCGCTCGGGCGCATCGGCCGGGCCCTGGTGGATCTCCCGTTGCAGCGAGCCGGGGCCGCGACGAGTTCAAGCGGCTCGAGAACGCCGTCAGATGCCCGTGGCGTGCTCGCCGGTCCACTGCGGCTCGCCGTAGGCGGCGCGAAGCCGTTCGCGCTGAGCCTCCCGAAGAGCGCGCCTGCGACGAGTGCGGAATCGCTCGCCGCTTTTCGAGACGCGTCGCTGCTGTTCATTGCCGGCAAGGGCGGCGTCGGAAAGACCACCGTCGCCGCGGCCGCGGCGCTCCGGCTCGCGCGCGCCAATGCCGGCCGCCGGGTCCTGTTGTTGTCGACCGATCCGGCGCATTCGCTCGGCGACGTGCTCGGCCTCGCCGCCGGCATCGTCGGCGACGAGCCGGGCACGATTCCGGGCGGCCCCGCCAATCTGGCGGTGCGCGAGCTCGATGCGATCAAGGCTCTCGCCGCGCGGCGCGCGCGGTTCGAGTCGGCGCTCGGCGATATTGCGGCGTCGTTCGGCGCGGCTGCCGCTCGACATCGCGGGGCCGACCTGATGGAGTTGGCGCCGCCGGGGATCGATGAGCTGTTCGGGATCGTGTCGCTGCTCGAGGCGCGCGCGGCATTTCCGCTGATCGTCGTCGACATGGCTCCGACCGGTCATGCGCTCCGGCTGCTGGAGGAGCCTCGCGTCGGCCGCGAGTGGGTGCAGGCGCTCCTGCGCATGCTCTTGAAATACCGATCGCTGGTGCGGCCCGGACAGCTGGCGCAGGAGCTCGTCACGTTTTCGAAGTCAATCCGCGAACTGCAGGCGCTGCTCACCGACCTGTCGCTGACGCACGTGGTCGTCGTCACTCGAGCGGCGGATCTCCCGCGACTCGAGACGATTCGGTTAATCACCAATCTGCGGCGGCTGAAGCTGGCGGTTCCGGCCGTGGTCGTGAATGCATTGACCCTCGGACCCGGCGCCTGCGCGCGCTGCCGCGCGACGGCGGCAGTGGAACGTACGCGGATTGCCGGGCTGCCGGCTGGCCGGAGGCGAGGGTGCGTTATCATCCAGGCACCGCTATCGGCTCCGCCGCCGCGGGGAATCGCAGCGCTGGACGCGTGGGCCGCGCGGTGGACGTTGGGCGAGCAGACGACGGCACCGTCCGGCGCCGGTCGCCGCACAACCCGTCAGCGCCGTCGATGAAAAAGGAAAGCGCGACGTACGTGTATTGTCTCGTGGCTGACCGCGGCACGCGGCCGCGCCTGACGCGGGTGCCGCAGGGAGTTCCCGGCACCGGCCCGGTCCGGCTGCTCGACGTGGAGCCCGGCCGATATCTGGTCGTGGCCGACGCGCCGTTATCGCGGTACGGCGAGGCGGCGATCCGCCGCGGATTGTCCAATCTCGCGTGGGTCTCTCGCGCCGCCTGGAGGCACGAGGCCGTGGTCGAACACTTCATCGACGCGCCGGCGGTGCTGCCGATGAAGCTGTTCACCCTGTTTTCCAGCGACGCTCGGGCCCTCGCCCATCTGCGCGGCGACTGGCGGCGTGTCGAATCGATCGTGAAGCGCTTGACCGACCACCACGAATGGGGCGTGCGTGTCGTGTCCGGCGGGCGCACGGCTGCCGGATCGCGGCCGGCCCCCGCGGCGAAACCGGCCATCCGGTCGGGTGTCGCGTACCTCAAGCAGAAGAAGGCACAGCGCGACATGGCAGCGGAGCGCGTGAAGCAGGCGCGTCAGCGCATCGCCGCGTTATATCAGCGGCTGGCCGGATGGTCGCGGGCGGCCAGGCGCCGGCCGGCGGGTGACCTGCCCGCGCGCGGCGGCCCTGTGCTCCTCGACGCTGCGTTTCTCGTGTCCCGGCCGCGGGCCGGGTCGTTCCGACGGCTCGCCGCGCGCGAATCGCGCGCGCTGGCGCGGCATGGTTACGCGATGACCGTTACGGGGCCATGGCCGCCGTATTCGTTTGTAGGCACCGATGCGCAGGCGCGTTGAGACCGTCACAGACGTCTTCTTCGAGTCACCGGCGCCGTCGCCGACCGTCCTGGACGCCTTGGACCGGTTGCTGGGGAAGGGCGTGGTCGCTCATGGCGACGTCATGCTCGGACTCGCTGGCGTCGACTTGATCTATCTGCGGCTCTCCGCTCTGCTGTGCGGCGCCGCTCGCGTTCTTCCACGCGATCAGGCTCCCGTCAGGCGCCGCCGCCCGCGGAAGACGAAAACCCGGTCGTGAAAAAAAAGCCGACGGGCCGCGGCCGGCAATCCCGGCGGAGGCGTTCGGTCGCGCGCGCCGCCGTCATGACGCGCCGCCGCGGCTCGCGACCGCCCGTGACGATGGGGTCCGTGACCGCGGCGGATCTGCGCGCACTTCGAAAGGAGCTCGAACACCGGTTCGCCACACCCACCACCGTCGAGGTCGGCAAGCAGCGGACGCGCGCCAATTACCGCGGCGGGCCGTTGCGGTGGAACCCGGAGCCCGAAGACGTGCAGAAATCGGTCGCCCAGCTCGTGCTGACGATCGTCGAGTTCCTGCGCAAGCTGATGGAGCGTCAGGCGATTCGCCGGATGGAGCAGAGGACGCTGACGCGCAGGCAGGCGGAGGCTGTCGGCACGGCGTTGATGAAGCTGGAGGAAACGATTCGCGATATGGGGCGGCGGTTCGGGCTCGAGCCGAAGGATCTCAATCTCGATCTGGGCCCGCTGGGGAAGCTGATGTAAGCAGTACACCGCGGAGGACGCAGAGGACGCGGAGGTTCAGTCCGGCACATCAACGGGTCCGTGGTGAAATTTCTTCGCGGAAGCCGTTCACCCTCCATCCACCTCGACGAGCAGCTTCGACGCTGCGCGCGCGCCGATCGTCAGCCGGCGTTGATCACCGCGGCGGAGCATGACGGAATCGGCAGCAGCGTCGCGCGTCTCCACCTCCACATGCTCACCGGGCTTCAACGCATTGTGCTCGATGAACCGCAGGAAAGCCGGATCCTGATCGGCGATGCGCGTGACCTTCAACGGCGTGTTGACCGGACAGGTGAGCAGGCTGTCGAGATGCCGCGGCGCGAGCGCGCCTTCCGCGCTTGGAATCGGATCCCCGTGCGGATCGTGCGTCGGCCGGCCCAGCATCTCATCGATCCGCTCGATCAGCCGTTCTGACACGACGTGTTCGAGCTGCTCTGCTTCTTCGTGCACCTCCGCCCAGCTCATGCCCATCACATTGACGAGAAACAGTTCGACCAGCCGGTGGCGGCGCAGCACCAGCGCGGCCAGCCGTTCACCCGACGACGTCAGACGGACGCCGCTGTACGGCTCGTATTCGGCGAGTCCCGACTCCGCCAGCGCCTTCACCATCGTCGTCGCGGTGCCCGGCGTGACGCCGAGCGCGGCGGCGACGTGTCCCATCGAGACCAGCCGCTGGTCGCCGGGCAGCGCGGACTGGCCGTGAAAGATCGCCTTGAGATAATTCTCGACCGTGCTCGATGGGAGCATGCAACGATATTATCGCCCAATGGCGCTGGGCGATCGGCTTCGCACGCCGGAAGGCAAGGGTCGCTACGTCCGGCAGCTGTTCGCGACGATTGCGGATCGGTATGACCTCATCACCGTGGTGCTGTCATACGGGCAGGATCGCAGGTGGAAGGAGCGGCTGGTTCGGCACGCGGCGCCGCCTGTGGGCGCACGGGCGCTGGACCTGGCGACCGGGACAGGCGACATCGCGTTCGGCCTGGCCGGGCGCGGGGCGCGCGTGGTCGGCCTCGATATCACGCCGCGGATGATCGAGCTGGCGCGAACAAAATCGACCGGACGGCTGCCGGCGGGCGGAACCCGTTTTGTCATCGGCGACATGGTCGCTCTTCCGTTCGCGAACCAGACGTTCGATCTCGTCACCACGGGCTACGGTCTGCGGAATGTGCCGGACCTCACGCGGGCGATCGAGGAGATTCACCGCGTATTGAGACCCGGCGGGCAGCTCCTGTCGCTCGATTTCAACCGGCCGTCGAACATGTTCGTACGAGGCGCCTACCTTGCATATCTGAACAGCGTCGGCGGCGCGCTCGGCTGGCTGCTCCATCGCGATCCCGACACCTATCGCTACATCCCGGCATCCATCCGCCGGTATCCGGGAGCCGAGGCGCTCGTGCGCCTCATGAGAGAGCGGGGGTTCGCTCGCGCGGGATACTATCGAGTGCTGGGCGGCCTCATGGCGATTCATCATGCCATCCGAAATTGACACGTCGCACTGGTCCGGCGAAGGCGCGTTTACCCAGCTGCTCGTCGATCGGCTCAAGACGCTCGAGCTGATCGAGCGGATCCGGGTCGAGGATGCGCCGGCCACGCGTTCGGATGCCGACTACAATTTCATCAGCAACGAGGTGTTCGTCGGCTTCGCGACGCGTAATCGGCGCGAACAGACGAAACAGTTCGGGGTCATTCCACGGGCGCGGACGATCACCGAAAAAGCCTGGAGCGTCGCCGGCCTGGAGCGCGCCCTGAGCGCGATGGCCGACATCGGCGCCCCCGATTACGGGGACGATGGGATGCTGCAGTATCTCCGGACCGAACGCATCGTGCCGCCGTACCAGACCCGCGGTTACAAGCTCGTCGAGCTGGTTCGGATCTACGAGGCGGGATCGACACGGCATTCGTGATGGAGATCGCCAAGTTGTGAGTTGTGAGTTGTGAGTTGTGAGTTGTGAGTTATGAGTTATGAGTTATGAGTTGTGAGTTATGAGTTTGTGAGTCACGCGTCGGCGCTGCTTTTGACACGTCGCGGGTCTGACACTCACGACTGTCGATCACAACTCACAACTCACAACTCACAACTCACAACTCACAACTCACGACTACGATGATCACCTCTCCACGAACGGCTCCAGCTCCTTCAACAGAAATTCGAGCAGATCCTGTTCGCTGATCGAGGCCGGGTCACCGCTGCCGATCACGCGTTCGGCTTCGAGGATGCGCCGTCCGCGGCTGCGGCCGATGTGACCGACGACCTGCGGCGGGTCGCGGTCGGTGTCGAGCGTGATCTCCAGGTAGTCATCCGCGCTGCGGTCCGACATCAGCCGGACGCCGCCGGACGGCGTGAAGACCGTGAATGAATAGCCCTCAATCTTCAGCACGTTTGCGATCTGCTTGACGAGCGGTACCGCCGTCTCGTCGAGAAAGCGGGCGAAGCCGCGCCCCGCCTCATCGTGCCTCGCCCGCCGCTCGCCGGCATGGCGCCTGGCCCGCTCAATCGTGTCGCGAACCCGCTTGCGAACGTCGGAGATTTCCATCACAGATAAAGACGAAGGATAAAAAGGATACAAAATAAACGGGGCACGCGGACACTACACCACCTTCAATGCGCGGAGCCGATCGATTTCCGCCTGCTCCAGGCCGAGGTCGCGTTGCAACACTGCGCCGGTGTGCGCGCCCAGTACGGGCGGCGCCGCGCGAAGCTGGCCCGGTGTGTCCGACAGTTTGACCGGGATGCCCAGGAGCGACATTCTGCCGATCGTTGCATGCTCGAGCGCGGCGATCATCTCACGCGATGCGATTTGAGGATCGCTGAAGACCTCTCCCAGGTGCCGAACCGATCCACACGGGACCCCGGCCGCGGTCAAATGAGCGATCCAGTGCTGGCGGCTCTCGGTCTTCAGTCGCTCCGCGAGAATCGGCCGCAGCTCCTCGTACCCGGTGACGCGCTGCCGATTGGTGGCAAACCGCTCACCGAGATCCAGCCGGGCCACGTGACAGAACCGGCGCCACAGGTCGTCGTTGCCGACGGCGAGCACGAATTCGCCGTCGGACGCCGCGAAGGTCTCGTACGGCACGATGCTGGGGTGGCGGTTCCCGATCCGTTCGGGGATGCGGCCGCTGGCGAAGAAGCTTGCGGCTTGATAGGTGAGCAGCGACGCGACCGCGTCGAGCATCGCGATGTCGACCAGCTGGCCGCGGCCCGTGCGCTCGCGCGCAAACAGCGCCGTCACGACGCCGTAGGCGGCCAGCATCCCCGACACGATGTCGGCGATCGCGACGCCGAGGCGAAACGGCGGGCCATCCGGCGATCCGGTGATGCTCATCAGGCCGCCCTCGGCCTGCATCACCGCATCGTAGCCGGCTTCGCGACTCCGCGGCCCGGTCTGGCCAAAACCGGAAATCGACGCGTAGACGAGACGCGGATGCGCCGGCGCGAGCGTCGAGTAGTCCAGGCCCAGCTTCGCGAGCGTGCCCGGCCGGAAGTTTTCGACCAGCACGTCGGCGCGCGCCACCAGCCGCCCCAGCAGCGCGCGGCCTTCAGGATGCTTGAAATCGAGCGTGAGGCTTTCCTTGTTGCGGTTGATGCTCAGAAAGTACGCGCTTTCGCCGTCGAGAAACGGCGGTCCCCAGCCGCGGGTGTCGTCGCCCCTGCCCGGCTGCTCGACCTTGATCACGCGGGCGCCCATGTCGGCGAGCAGCATGGTGCAGTAGGGGCCCGACAGCACGCGCGTCAGGTCGAGCACGGTGATTCCATCCAGCGGCGGCATAATAGAGGCGTGATTATCGTCTATGCCGGCAGCAGCTGACGCAGCTGCGAGCAGGTGAAAGAGTTGCTTTCACGCGAGCAGGTGCCGTTCACGGCGTATAACGTGGACGAAGACGACCGCGCGTACGATGAGCTGATCGCCAGAGGCTTCCGTACGGTTCCGGTCACCGTGATCGGCGGCGAGGCGATCACGGGTTTTGACGAAGCGGCGCTCAGGAGCGCCATCGCGAAATTCAACGCTTAGCAGCCCGCGACGAAACTCCAGCTGCATTCGGCCGGCGATGCATCCCCGCTCCACCCCAACGCGTTGGGAAACACGCGTTGGGGACCCCGGGGCTGACCGCGTTGCTCCTCCCTCACGTATGGGCGATATGCTCGGTCGTCGCGCCGTTACAACCCGGGCCCCCACGGCGCGGATTGTGCGCCGTGGGGTGGCTCAGCGGGGCGCCTCGCCGCCGTCGGTGCGACGCTGGACTTTCACCACGGGCTGCGAGCGACGACGTGCCGACAACGTACAGCGACGCAGAACTCGCTGAACCCGCAGAAAAATGGCTCCCCTGGCTTTTTTGCGGGTTCTGCGGGTTCTGCGTTGATCGTCGTGGTTCTAAATCAGGGTGTAGCGCTGCCCGTCACGCGTTCGAGCTTTCAGCCGCCACTCTGGAACCGGCAAGCTCGCCGAATAAGGCGTCCAGCCGGGTGAGCCCTTCCCGCAGCCGCTTCGCATCGTCTCCAAAACCGATCCGGAGGTATCCATCCATCCCGAAGTGATCGCCGGGCACGATCAGGACGCTCTTCTCCACACGCAGCCGGGTGACGAGATCGGTGGAATTGATCGGGTAATCGTAGCGGACGTAGACGATGGCGCCGGCCTCGGGCGGCGCGTACTGGAACAGCGCGCCATGCGCGTCGAGCCAGCGCGCAACGATCGGAAAGTTCTCGTTCAGGATGCGTCTCGTTCGCGCGAGGATGCGCGCACGCCGTGAAGGCTCGAGCGCAAGCTGGGCCAGAAAATCGCTCAGCGCGCCGGGCGAGATGGTCGTGTAATCGTGGTACGACCAGAGCGACGCCATGCGGGACGGCGGACCGACAACCCATCCGATTCGCAGCCCGGGCAGGCCGTAGGCCTTCGACAACCCGCTGGTCACGATCACGCGCGCGCTGCGGCCCCAGATCGTCGGCGTTTCGTGACCGTCGCGTTCGGCGCCGCGGTAGATTTCGTCGGCCAGGATCCAGGCGCCGTATCGATCGGCGATCGCCGCGATGCAATCGAGGTCGCGGTCGCTGAGCCGCGCACCCGTCGGGTTGTCCGGGTTGCAGATGACGATCAATTTCGTCCGCGACGACACCAGGGTCTCGAGCGCGTCCACATCGGCGTGCCACCGTGGCGTTTCCGGCGTGAAGATCAGCGGCCACTCGCGGATGCCGGCGCCGAAGGCCCGGGCGAGGCCCCACGTCTGCATGTAGTTGGGAACCATCATCACCACCTCGTCGCCCGGCTCCACGAGGTTCCACACGGTGATGTAGTTCGCTTCGGACCCACCATTGGTCACCTGCACGTGATCGGGTGTGGCGCCCGGGTACAGGCCGGCAATCGCCGCACGGAGCGGCAACGTCCCGTTCGACTGCGTGTAGCGCAGCGCTTCCGCGAGCAGCGCGTCCCGATCCTTGCGATGCTCGACGAGCTCGCCCAGCGTGAGAGGGGAGACGCCGCTCTCGGACAGGTTCACGTCGACGTGGTTTTCGTACGTCGACTGCATCCGCTCCATCGCGAACTGTTCGACCTTCATGAGACCAGCTGTATATACTAATTTAGCTACCGCGGGGGACGCGGGTTCAATCCTGAGCAGGATTTTTCTCCTTTCCTCCGCGGTGGATTGGTCGTTTCAAGCTAATCAAGCGCCGACACACTCGAAACGATGCCAAATCGTCCACCGTTCCGGAGGGCGCCGACCCTCGGTTCAGGAATCCACGTAGGGCCGGCCAGTCTGACTCCGGAAGGCTACGAACGCGCCCGCCGGCTCCTGATGCGCCGCGATCCGGTGCTCGGGGCCGTCATCAAACGCATCGGCCGGTGCGGGATGGCCGAGCGCCAGCGCAAAGACCATCTCACGGCGCTTGTCGGCGCCATCGTCAGTCAACAGCTGTCAATCAAGGCGGCCGCGACCATCTTCGGGCGGTTGGCGGCGCTGTTTCCCGACCACCAGATCCCCGGCCCGGCCGCCATCCAGGCGCTCGACGTCGATACGCTGCGGGCAGTCGGGTTGAGCAGCCAGAAAATCGGCTACCTGCGCGATCTGTGCGCGCGCATCGCCGACGGGCGCCTCGATCTCGAGACCCTCGACGATCTTGCCGACGAGCATGTGATCGAGCGATTGACGGCGGTCAAGGGGTTCGGCCGGTGGACCGCCGAGATGTTTCTGATGTTCCGGCTCCATCGGCCCGACGTGCTGCCGGCCGGCGATCTCGGCATCGTGACAGCGATTCAGCGCCTGTATCGGCTCCGCAGGCGGCCGGACCCGCGGAGAATTCTCAAGATGGGCGAGGTCTGGCGCCCGTACCGATCCGTGGCGTCCTGGTATCTGTGGCAGACTCTTCGCGAAGCGCGGGAGCGCAAGCCAGGACGGTCGTGAGTTGTGAGTCTTCAGCCGTGAGTCGTGAGTGTTGAGTCGTGAGGATGGGTGCCGGGCCGCAGCATCAAGCGTTCGGTCCGCGCGCGAGCATCACTGAACACTCAACACGCGCAACTCAGAACTTCACGCAACGACGGTCACCCTGTATCCCGGCGGTGATCGCGTGACGCAGATTAGATACGAAAATGCTCTTTCGTTGGCAGACGACGCGTGCCGTGCGAAAGTGCCGCGCATGCGCAACACCCTTCAGCTCACCCTCACCGATCAGCGATTCACCCTGACGCCGCTGCCTCGTCAAACCGGTTTTGTCTGCATGAGCAGCTGGAACTGCCGCAAGGTGGCCAGTCATCGGATCTCATCCCGAAAGCCGTCGGCCGTGGTGGTGCTATGCGACGATCACACGGTCGAATGGACGCTCAATCAGGCGTTGAGCATTGCCGCCCGGAAGCCCGCGGCGTAAGCCGGCTTCCCGGCGGCGCCGGCAACGATCACGCGGAAACCGCAGACCCCGCAGAGAAACCAGGGCCGTATCTGCGTGGTGAGCGAGTTCTGCGTTGTACGTCATTGCACACGATTACGCGGTGCTGGCGATGCGGTGCTGCGTCAGCTTCCGGTACAGCGTCTTGCGGTTGAGTCCGAGCACGCGCGCAGCAGCAGCCTTGTTTCCTTTCACGGACCGGAGCGTGCGCACGATATGTTCGCGCTCGATATCCGCCAGCCGCCGGCCTCCGACGCCGTTGCCGGTCGGCGGCGGCGGCGGTTGTCGGAGCGTCTCGGGCAGGTCCTCGACGGTGATGACCCTGCCGGTTCCGAGCACGAGCGCGCGCTCGATGACGTTTTCCATCTCACGGACGTTGCCTGGCCAGGTGTGGCGTCTAAGCAGCGCCAGCGCCTCCGGCGCGACCGTGCACCCGGGCTTGCCGAGCTTCGCTCCGTGTTTGCCGAGCAGGTAGGCGACGAGCGGCTCGAGATCGTCCGGGCGCTCGCGCAGCGGCGGCACGCGGACCTCAATCACGTTGATTCGATACAGCAGGTCTTCGCGGAAGCGGCCCTCGGCGACGAACATGCTCAGGTCGCGATGCGTCGCGGTGATGATCCGCACGTTGGTTGGCACCGGAGCGGACGCCCCCAGCGGGTGCACTTCCTTCTCCTGCAGCACCCGCAGGAGCTTTCCCTGAAGCGCCGGCGCCATGTCGCCGATTTCGTCCAGAAAGATTGTTCCGCGCTGCGCCGCCTGGAAAAGGCCCCGCTGATCGTCGCGCGCGTCGGTGAACGCGCCGCGCCGGTGGCCGAACAGCTCGCTCTCGAGAAGGGTCTCGGGAATCGCCGAGCAATTGAC
This sequence comes from Acidobacteriota bacterium, assembly GCA_046726355.1. Taxonomy (GTDB): domain Bacteria; phylum Acidobacteriota; class Vicinamibacteria; order Vicinamibacterales; family CAVVIG01; genus QHWF01. The sequence goes on from JBKPAI010000017.1 coordinate 60,053, forward strand.
GGCGACAAAGGGACCCTGTCCCCGCGGACTCTTCTTGTGCAGGGCCCGTGCGAGCAGCTCCTTGCCGGTGCCGCTCTCGCCGGTGAGCAGGATGGGTGTATCACACAGCGCGGCGCGGTCGATCAGCGCCATCACGCTCCGCATCGCGCCCGATTCCGCCAGGATCCCGTTGGAATCGTCCGCGGCACCGAGCGATCGACCGGCCTCGCGGCCGTCACGCCGGTTGACTACCGCTTCCTCGAGCGTGCGATGGAGATCGCGCAGCGGGACGGCGCGCGCCGGAAACGTCATCACCGGGACGGCCGGAGTATTGCGCGCAATGGCCGCCGCCTCGCGGCCGGCGCTTGCTAGCAGCACGACCGGCGTGCGATCGGCTTCCCGGCATAACGCGTCGAGCCCGCTTCGGTCGGCGGCCGCGAGGTTGTTCACGTCGACAACGACGAGGTCGATTTCAGTGCGCGATCGAATTTCGTGTGCCTGCGCCCAGCCGGAAGCGGTCAGCACGGTAAAGCGCGGTCGCAGCGTCTGCTGCAGCAGCCGCTGCATCGCTTCGTCGTCTTCAACGACGAGGACCGTTGCGTCTCGAGCCATGGAAAACCATCACGGGCGCATAGAGTGACAACCTTCGTACGTCTCGGTACGTAAGACCTCGCGGGGGGTTGGAAGGATTCGGTCGTGTCCAGCTACAGCCGGACGCGCCGGAGGTCCGTCTGAAGCCGGACACTACCAACGGATCCGAGCGAGTATAGCACCTGGGTGATCGCGCGCTTCGTGACGAGAAGATGAGAACCGTCGAGTACCGATGAGGTGTCGAGCGTGGCGTGACGCGTTCCTGCGGACTCGGCCGACAGAGACCGCCTCATCACGAACGACGACGATCAATGCACAGCCCGCAGCGAGACCTGAGGAGCCTTGTTCTGCGTTTCAGCGAGCTCTGCGTCGACGTTGCAAGGACAGGTTGAGCAGCCTACTGACAAGTTGACGCCAGCGAACGAACCGATATCACTTTGAGCCGCGGTGCGGTGATGAGGATCGATGAACTCTCAGGAGATGCGGTCGAACCTGGATTTGCGATCGTCGCGGCGATCTCGACTTTATGTCCGACGTGCGGATTCAACGTCTGCGCGTCGCCGTCGAGGCGATAGCCGATTGGCGCCGAGCCGCTCTTCGTGCCGCTGGTACCCACCACATCATTCGAGCCGCTGCCGGACGTGACGTTGACGAGCATGAACTTGATGCTCGAGTCGTTCGGTCCCGGGGTCGAGGTACCCGCCGTGCCCGCGACCGCAGCTCCCGCCCTGCCGCTCGTGCCGATAACGCTCTCGTCCGCGCTACGCACGCAACCGACGACGGTGACGACGTTCCGGGCATTCGACCGTGAACCGGACTGAGCCGGGCTTGCGGCCTTCGCTGCAGCAGACGCGACGATTGCGACGACGATTGCGGACAACATGACCGAGCCACGCCGATTACTCATGGCGTCCTCCGGATGTGCGCGAGTTGAGAAACTAGGGAGTGCTGCAACCTCGACGCCAGTTCCGTCGAGCGTCAGACGCATCAACAAGGTCTCCGTCAGATATGCTCTTCGCCAGGATCGGCCTCAACGCCTGCAGTTATCGTGAGGCGGAGCTTCGTCCAGGCGGAGCTTCGCTAATGTGGTTCGTTATAGATCGGTTTGCGTTGCAGCGAATCACGACCATAGGCGCACTTGCCGACCCGCGAGCTCAGCTCTAAAGGGACTCTCGGCGTTCTTGCGCAATACGTTGCGCAGAGGAGCGCCTCACCCACAGTAGGCCGCGGCTTACCCACGCTTTTTCGCCGCGATCACATTTTGCTGGGATGCGACGCCGCAAGCCCGCGTAGCACCATGCTTGATGAGACAAATTGCCACGTACGTGGCCGATCGACACAGTGCGGCGAACGCCTCGCCCGTCAGGCTCTTGTCGTCGATCGGACGCGAAGTCCTGCGACACATCCTGGAGCCAGCACGACTTCGGCGAAAAACAATCACGACGCGATTGCGACCGTCTGCCGGCGCGATTGACACGGGCACGCGGGTTGCGAGACTTACACGAAGTGAGACAGTCGTTGTAACGAGTGCTGGTGCGCACCTTGCCATCTGCGCCCGCCACAAACACGATCACGACCAACCCTGACTGAGATTGACCTGGCGCCGGAACCTTTGTCATGGACAGGTACGGCACAGCAGGAGCGGATAAGGAATCCGCAAATGGGGCCGCTACGCGGCCGGGCCAACAGCCCGGCGCGGGCGATCAGATGTCGATCTTTGCGGCTGTATCGGGGCTGGCGTGGGGGCGATTGGACGGACCCGGTGGCGGGCGGACGTGACCTTGGCGTGACAGGGATGTGATGCTGAAAACTCATCGCCTTGATGGCTTCATAAACGGGCGAGTGCGCTGTGCGCACACACGGCACATGGATCGCTGCACGGCCGGCACGGGGCTTGGCGTTCAGTATCTCGGGAAGACGAGGGCTGCTCTCACTGAAGGAGGTTACATGGGCATGTTTGGACTCACAAACCCGCTTACGTACGCGACGCAGCAGACGACGCCGGGGGGACTCAATCCTTATGCGACTCAGGGGATCGGCATGAACCCTTATACGACTCAGGGGATCGGCATCAGCCAGCCCGGGCCTATCAACCCGATGGGAACGGGAATCAATCCGTCCACGCAGTTCGGGTTCGGCGGGACGCAAAGCCTGCAGCAGATTCTCCCGCAGGTCGTTCAGCTTCTGCAGACCGTCCCGCAGCAGGTCCATCAGGTGCAGCAGCTTCAACAACTGCAGCAGCATCAGCTCCAGCAGCTGCAGCAGATCCTTCAGGTCATCCCGGCACAACTGCAGCAGCTTCAGCAGTTGATCCAGTACGTCCCGCAGCAGATTCAACACCTTCAGCAAACGTCGCAGCCGTTCGGCCAGACGGGGCTCGGGGGGTTCTCGCCATGGGCGGTCTCGCCGCAAGGCTTCGGCGCGCAGTCCGGTCAGGTGATGTAAGCGGACGTTGAGCCAGCGCGGCCTGCGGCCGGTCTCCGCGCCGCCGCAGGTCGCGAGACAGAGAGTGCCAACGCAAGAAAAGGAGAATGCACATGGCAGAACCGTTCTTTGGACCGGGCTCGCCGCTGTGGGCGATGCCAGGTCCTGCTTTCGGCCTGACGCAGACGCCGCTGCCTCCCGGCGGTCGTCCGATGGGGGCCGGCGCACCGCATGGTTTCGGCGCGCAGGGCTCGATGCCGCTTGCCGGTGGAATGATGCCGGGTATGCTGCCACCGAACCAGATTCCGCCCGAGCCGTTTACCACCACCAACATGATGGGGAACCCGAACCCCACTTTCATGGGGAATCCGGCCGCAAACTTCAACACTGGACTGTCTGCGGCGATCCTGCCCGGCCCGGTTGGCAGCTTCCCGACATTCACGGGATCCGAGATCGCGATCGGCGTGACGGCGCCGGCGCTCCTGACGGCGGTCGCCATGCGGCGCGGACAGCCGCTCGGTCCCACAACCGATCAGGAGATTGAGGACTTCATCTACGACGCGCTCGATCTGATGCCCGGGGCGAACGATGTCGAGGTTCGTTGTGAAGGCGGGCGCGCGATCGTCACCGGAAGCGTGCCTCACAAGCGTCTCAAGCGAGACGTGGGTGAGATTGCCTGGGCGATCCCGGGGCTCAACGACGTGCAGAACAACATCACGATCGCCGCGCGGCGGCGCGGCCGATCGCAGGCACGCGAGAACGAGCCGACATCTCGGAAGCAGGCGTGACTTGGGTCGTTGGTCTTTAGCCGCTCGTCTTGAATGGTGAGTCGTTCGTCATTGGTCTTCAGTCGAGACTGAGGACCAACGACGACCGCTCGACAGAAGACGAACGGGGAGGACGAAAGGATTGTGAAAATCGGCTGTCGCGCAGACCCTTCAGCCGTGCCAGCCCAAAGCCAGAAGCCCAGAGCCCAAACAGGACCGACAGCTAAAGTCCGGCGTCCAACCAGGAATCAACGGGGTCGACGGCGTACCACCCATGCACCGGGTCGTAGCGAACGCGGCCGCGGATGAGGATCCGTCTGCCGCGGCGCGGCAGCGGAAGCAGGTAAGGCGGCCGGATCTCGGCGGCGCTCAGGGCGCCGCCCGTTTCCGTCAGGCGCACCCGCCATCCGCCCCCCCGGCGTCGTCGCACGCGGACCACCCGCCCCGTCACAATGACACGTGTACTAGGAAGGTCCATAGGTGCCGCCGCGCGCTCGTGGGGACCCTTCGGCCGCTCCGAAATCTGTTCAACCATGCTCTGGACGACTGAGCGAGTCGAAGGGGCGAAGGCGCGCCTTCTCCGGCGCGCCCTGAGTCGTGTTTGAACGCCAAACACAACTGGTGTTAGCTGATGAGCTGTGCAAAAAGTAACACGATTAGCCTTGACAGACAACGGGAAAATTGCAGCGGCGTGTTCAGAATTGCTCAAAACGTCATGCGAAGTTCGTCGATCGCATCGGTGACCGCACGCTCCAGGCCCATTTGGGATCCGTGCGACCAGGCATGCGCAAACGCCTCGTCGCCGAGCGCCGCCCGCGCCGCGGCGACAACGCGTTCATATGCTTCGGTCTCGCTCGGGGGACGCGGTACGGCGATCGTCTGTCTCAGCGCTTCGGCCGCACCCCAGAGATGTGCTGCCCGATGATGGTGCCCCTCGCCGGCGAGAATCGCCGCGATCTGCTCGAGTGGATACGGTAATTCAGGTGTCTCACCCAGCTGCCACCAGAGCTCCACGCTCTGGCGGAACAACGACAGCGCCGGGCCGCTGTCGCCCCGCAGGCGCGCCAGAGCCGCAAGGCCGCTGAGCGACCGGGCGATGCCGTCCCGCGCTTCCAGCTGCCGGCAGATCGCCAGAGCGTCCGTGTGAAGTGCGTGTGCGGCCGCATGATCCCCCTCGCGTGCAGTCAAGCAGCCCAGAGAGTTCAGCGCAAGGGCCAGGTCGAATTTCTCGTCCAGTTCGCGCCGGAGGACCAGGCTTTCTTCGAAGAGCGATCGAGCAGTCCTGTACTCCTGGCAGTGCTCGGCGACCATGCCGAGGGCCCCGAGTATCTCGGCGATGACCCGTTTGTCCCCGAACTCCCGCGCCAGCTTCAGGGCTTCCTGCAGCTGGACCCGCGCGGCGTCATACCTGCCCTGTTGTCCGGCCAGTTCACCAAGCGAGCTGAGCGCGACCGGAATGACGGCCCGATCACCGACGTCTGTGGCAATGGCCAGACTCTGCTCCAGAAGCGACCGCGATGCGGCGTGGTCACCCAGTCGTCTGGCCACTTCGCCGCGGTTCACCATCGCTCCAGCAATGCCATGCTTGTCGCCCACGTCATGCGCCAATACGAGCGCTTCGTCCATGAACCGGCACGCCAATGGAAAGTCGGTCTGTCGAATCGCCAGAGCGCCAAGGCTGATGAGGGCGAGGGCGGCCCTGCCCTTGTCGCCGAGCTCGCGCCAGATTGCCAGGCTTTCTTCGAGCAGCGAGCGCGCGACGGCAAAGTCGCCCTTCACTCCCGCGAAAATCGCCAGCTGTTGAAGCGCGCCAGCCGTCTCCGGGTGGTCTCCCGCCTCGCGGGACTCGGCCAGGGCCTGTTCCGACAGCGAACGGACGGAACCGTAGTCGCCCTGGTTCAGGGCGATCCTGGCGGCAGCGTTCAGCGCCTTCGCGCGGAGGGAGCCATGCTCGCCTGCGTCCTGGGCGGCCAACAGGTCCGCCAGCCACTTCCGTCCCTCGTCCAGGTAACCATTGAGGTACCAGAATCGTCCCAGGGCGCCGGCAAGCCGTAGTCCCATCACGACATCGTGCTTCGCCGTCCAGTTCAGGACCGCGCGCAGGTTGTCGTACTCCGCGTTGAGCCGCTCCAGCCACGATTTCTGTTCCGCCCCGATCAACTTCGCTTCACCGTCGGTCACGACAGAGACAAAAAGGTCGGCGTATCGGCGGTGCATCGCGTCGCCCTCGCCGCTTTGCATCAGCCGTTTGTGCGCGTACTCGAGTAGCGTCGCCATGAAGCGATAGCGCTGATCCGCGTCGCGATCCTCGGTCAACACGAGCGACTTGTCGACCAGCCCGGCGAGCAGCTCCAGCACGCTCGTTTCCTGCACGCCTTCCCCGGTGCACACACGTTCCGCTGCATCGAGCGTCCAGCCTCCGGCGAACACAGAGAGTCGCCGGAACAGAATCTTTTCCGGCTCGGTCAGCAGGTTGTAGCTCCAGTCGATCGCGGCCAGCAGCGTCTGGTGCCGCGGCAGCGCCGTGCGGCTTCCGCTGGTGAGCAGGTTCAGGCGATCGTTCAGGCGATCGGCTATCTGCTCAATGGACAGGACCTTGACACGCGACGCCGCCAGCTCGATGGCCAGCGGGATCCCTTCGAGCTGCGCGCACAGGTTCGCCAGCGGAACGGCCATCGCGTTCGTGATCGAAAACGTGGATTTCACCGATCGCGCCCGATCCACGAACAGTTCCACGGCCTCATGCCGGCTGAGGGTCTCGATGTCGGGCGCCTGCTGCAGATCCGGGATGCCAAGCGACGGCACGCGGATGACCGTCTCTCCGGTGATTGACAGCGGCTCCCGGCTCGTCGCCAGCAGATGGACGGTCGCCGAGCGGCGGAGCACGCGCTCGGCCAGCTGCGCGCACCGGGTGATCAGATGTTCACAGTTGTCCAGTACCAGCAGCAGCCGTCTGTCTTTGAGGGAATCGACCAGCGTGTCGGTTATCGATCGGCCGCGTTCCTCGCTGACTCCAAGCGCGGCGGCCACCGTGTTCGGGACCAGTTCGGGGTCCGACAACGATGCGAGCTCCACGAGCCAGACACCATCTGCGTAATCCGCCAGCGAGCTGGCTCCCGCCTGCACCGCGAGCCGCGTCTTTCCAATTCCGCCGGCGCCGCAGAGCGTGACCAGACGTGCGCGGTTCAGCGACAGCCGGATCTCGGCAAGCTCGCGGCGCCGGCCGATGAACCGCGTCAGCTGCTGCGGCAGGTTGTGGCGCGGCACGCCGGGAGGAACGCGCCGTTCGTCGCGCGGCACGTCGGTGTCCGGCTGCCGGAGCACGCTCGCGAGCTCGGCTGCGCTCTGGAACCGATCCTCGGGTTTCTTCTCGAGACACCGGGCAATGAGCCGTTCGAGACCGGGGGGAATCGCCGGATTGATCGACTGGATCGATGTCGGGTCGTGGTGAACGATTCGATCAATCGTCTCGAAGCTGGTCGCTCCCGAAAACGGCAGCTGTCCCGTCGCCATCTCGTAGAGCACGACGCCCAGGCTGAACAGGTCCGAGCGGTGGTCGAGCGTCCGGCCAAACGCCTGTTCCGGGGACATGTACGCAACGGTGCCCATGATCGTGCCGGCCTCAGTCGCGTCGCAGGTGGGATCCCGGGTCAGAGCGCCACCGGACATCATCCGCTTGGCGAGGCCGAAGTCGAGCACCTTCGCATGGCCGCGCCGTGTGATCACGATGTTTGACGACTTGATGTCCCGGTGGATGAGGCCCGCTCCGTGCGCGGCGTCGAGGGCGCCGGCAATCTGCGTGGCGAACTTGATGATCGAGGCGGCATCGATCGGCCCTCTTGCGACCTTCACCTTCAGCGTTTCCCCCTCGACGTACTCCATGACGATGAAATGAATGCCCGCCGCCGATCGCAGCTCGTGAATCGTCGCAATATGCGGATGGTTCAGCGCCGACGCCGCCTTGGCCTCCGCCACGAAGCGTCGAAATGCGTCGGGCAGGATCGTCGTCCGCGAGGGCAGGACTTTCAGCGCGACCCGACGGTCGAGCACGGTGTCGTGGGCGAGATAGACATCGCCCATTCCTCCGGAGCCAACCATGCCCACCACCTCGTAGTGGGCGAGCATTGTGCCGATCAGGCTCTCTTCCACGGTTCGAGTCTGGAAGCCCTTTGTGTCCTTGGTATCCTGTGTGTCCTTCGTAATTGATCAGAATCTCAGCTTCGCACCGAACTGGATCTGGCGCGGATTGAACACGTCGCGCGCCGTCCCGAACCCGAGGGCCGCCGGCGGCGGCGTCCCCGGATAGTCGATGCTGCCCCAGACGGTGTTGATGTCCTTGACGTTCACGCGATCGAGCAGGTTGAAGACATCGAGCATCAACGCGAGCCGCTTGCGATCGTTGATTCGGAGCTCCCGGCTCACCCTGAGATCGATGGTCGCGTAGCCCGGACCTGCATAGGCGTTGCGTTCCAGCCGTCCCGGGCGATCCGAGTTGGGGTTGCCGTCCAGGTTGAAATCACGTCCGGCGAAGATGTTGAAGCGGCGCCCGCTCTCGAGCGTGACGAGCCCGCTGACCTTGAGATCGTGGACGACCGCCACGCCTGACGCCACCTCGGTCAACACGGTGAGCGTGAAACGGTGCCTGACGTCCTGGCGCGACGGAGCGGTCTCGCCGCCGATGTCCTGTCCTTCCGGCAGATCCGCGAGATTGGCGAGGGAATCGACATTGTTTCGCACCCGCGACACCGTGTAGCTGCCGTGGAAGCCGACGCCATTGGCGAGGCGCTTTTCCGCCTCGAACGTCGCGCCGTGATAGTTCGAGCGGCCGGTATTGGTCTGCACGAACAGGTCGCCGACCTCCGGAAACGTGCGCCCGCCGAGGATCGGCTTGCCGGACGGCAGCACGCCGGTTTGAAACGCGTTGAGGTTTCCGGTGTGACCTGGAATCTGCCGCGCGCCGAGAAACAGGTAGCCGGCGGACACGGCGATGCCGGCCCCTGCTTCGTGCGCGATCTGCAGGCTCGCCTGGTGGCTGTACGGGGTTCGGATCGCCCCGTCGAGCGTGTCGCCGAATCCGAGACTGCTGGTCGTCGGCACCTGCCCGGTGGTCAGGAAGGTACGCGCCGCGATCGGCGCCGCGGCGCCGCCGACGGTGCGCTGCTGGAAGATGGCCTGGATTGGGGCGACGGTAGGAAAAAGGCGCTGCGCGTTCGGTATCGACCCCGCACTCGACCAGACGGTCGCGTTGAACAACTGGCCGACGCTGCTCGCGAGGCGATCGGAAAAGACGCCGTACCCTGCGCGGACGACGCCGCGCGGGCGGTAGGCGTACGCGGCACCGATGCGCGGCTGAAAGTTGTTGAGATCCCGCCTGGTGATGAGCTCGCGCGGATAGCGCTCGACATCGTAGCGGAGACCGTAGGTGACCGACAGCGGACCGGCGGCCTGCCAGTGATCCTGGACGAAGAGTCCGAACCCGGTGTGATTCAGCTTGAACCGGGTCGCGTCCCGCCACGCCGGAGGGACATCGTCGGTCCACGTCGGCGCGAGCCCCGGATGGCTGGGCGCGGTGACGAGATACGGCCACCAGAACACTGCCGGCGTGAATGTCTCGAACGCCGCCAGCGACGGAAAAATGATTCGCGCCGGAAAAAACAGGTGCCACTGTGACGTGTCGCGAAGGTGGTTGATGTCGACGCCGCCCTTGACCTGGTGTCCGCCCGTCGTCCAGGCCACGTTCTGCGCGTACTGGAGCCGGGTTTCGGCGTAATAGTCCACGTCGGAGGTGCTCTTGCCCATGATGATGAAGTTCGAGAGCTCGAGCGCCGGCTCCTTCAGCACGGACGGAAAATCGAACGTGCGCCGCGCAGCCTGAGCGCGGATTTCGTTCACGACCGTGGGCGAGACGATCGACACCAGCGTCGCCGCCGCTGCCTGATCTCTCGCCAGGTTGTCGCGTGCCGTGCTCGACGTGGGCGAGGCGCGACCGCCGCCGCCGAGGAAATTGTCGGTGTTCGACTCGAGAAAGTTGTAGCGGACCGACAGGGTCTGGTTCGGGACCGGGTGGTGATCCAGCTTGAGCATGAACGCGTTGTAGTGATTGTTCTGCAGCTGGTTCGTGGTTTCCGTCGCCAGGCCGAACTGTGCCCGCACCGCATTCAGCGTTGCCAGGTTGTCCTGCACCACGCGCGAAAACCGGTTCGACTGCCGCCGAAGCTGTCCTTCGTAGTTGCCGAAGAAGAATGTCCGGTTCGGCACGACGGGCGCGCCGAGCGTCGCACCGAACTGGTTCTGGTGCAGCACGTCCGCGTCAGGCGGGTTGAGCACCGAACGCGCGTTCAGTGCATCGTGCATCCCGAAGTAATAGAGCGAGCCGTCGGTGCGGTTGCTTCCCGATCGGGTGACGATGTTGACGAACCCGCCGAGCGCGCGGCCGTACTCGGCCAGGTAGGTCGAATTGAGGACGCGGAATTCCTTCGCCGCTTCCTGCGATGGCGTCGCCCGCGGCAAGCCGGTGAACGTCTGGACGTTGTCGGCGCCGTCCACCTGAATCATCGTGTTGAGCTCAGGCTGGCCGCCGAACGAGAGCCGAGGCGCCGCCGCCGACCCGACGCCGACGTCGGGCTCCTTGAATGCGCCGCCGCCGACGTTTTCCCGGCCGCCTGCCACTCCGCTCGACAGCTTCACGAAATCGACGAAATTGCGGCCGCTGATCGGCAGCGATTCGATTTCCACCGTGCCGACGACGCGGCTCAACTCGGCTTTCGCCGGCTCGACGAGCGGCGTCTCGGTCGCGACGGTGACCTGCTCGGCGATCGGTCCGAGGCTCATCTCGATGTCCACTTCGGTCGCGCCGCCGACGGTGAGCACGACCCGCGGCCGCACGGCGGTCTTGAAGTTGGCGAGCTCGACGCGAACCTCGTACTCGCCTGGATCGAGCGAGGCGATCCGATAGCGTCCGTCCGAATCGGTGATGGCGCTGCGCGTCGCGCCGGTCGCCAGGCTCTTCACCGTGACCGTCGCGCCCGGCAGCGAAGCCCGCGTCTGGTCGTGAACCAGGCCAAGCACGGTCGCGGTCGCAATCTGCGCGGTTGTCTGGACGGCGCCTGCCGGCCATAGAGCCGCAAGCGTCACTGCCACGCGCAGAGCTCTTCGCGTCTGCATGGGGGACTCCTTGTTACGGAAGGACACAAAGGATACAAGGACACAAAGCCGGAAATGCCGGCAGGATTGACCCCTTTGTCGGGTAACGCAGCGTCGCTCAAAACTCAAAACTCAAAACTCAAACTCAAGTGGCGGCGCCGGCTCTCGATGGCAATGTGAAAAAGAACGTCGCGCCGCGGTTCGGTGCGGCTTCAACCCAGATACTGCCGGTGTGGCGCTCGATGATTCGCTGGGTGGTCGCCAGGCCGATTCCAGTTCCGGGAAAATCCTCTTCGGCGTGCAGGCGCTGAAACGGCTGGAACAACCGGTCGGCGTTCACCATGTCGAACCCGGCGCCGTTATCACGCACGAAGAACGTCTCGCCGCCCGGCGACCCGGCCGCCCCCACTTCTATCCTCGGCTGCTGCACCCTGGCGGTGAACTTCCACGCGTTGCCGAGGAGATTCTCAAGGACGATTTTCAACAGGCGCGCATCCGCATCGACGATCATGCCCTCCTGCACGACGACCTCCGCTCGCCGCTCGGGGTTCTGCCGCTCGAGCTCGCGGACGACAATCCGGCTCAGTGCTGACAGATCAGCGCGTTGCCGGTGGAGATCGGCGCGTCCGACTCTGGACAGCTGGAGCAGATCTTCGATCAGCTCCGACATCCTCCGGGTCGCGGCGCGCACGCGGCGCAGATAGTCCTGCCCTTTTTCGTCGAGCCTGTCGGAGTAGTCCTCGGCGAGCGCCCGGCTGAATCCATCGATGCTTCGGAGCGGTGCGCGGAGATCGTGCGAGACGGAATAGCTGAACGACTCTAGCTCGCGATTCTTGCGCTGGAGTTCATCGACGAGCGCAGCGCGCGTCTCGGCCAGCTCCCGCGCGGCCCGGGCTTCGGTGGCTTCCAGCTCCGTGCGCAGCAGCTCTTCGCGGACGTGCCGGTTTTCGTCCTCGAACTGCTTTCGGCGGATCTGGGCGCGCAGCCGCGCCTTGAGCACCGCGATCCCGATGGAGCGGGGGAAGCAATCGTCCGCGCCCGCGGCGAGTCCATCGAGCATCGCCGCGCGATCGTCGCGCCCCGTCAGCATCATCAACGGCACGTCCCGGACCACCGGCGCCGCCTTGATGCGGCGGCAGATCTCGTGGCCATGCAGTCCGGACGTGACCTGCGCCAGCAGAATGCAGTCGACCGGTTCGACCGCGAGCAGCTCGAGCGCCTCGTCGCCCGATCGGGCCAGCACGACGTCATACCCGTCAGCGCCCAGCGTCGCGGCGAGCCCCTGCCATTCCGGCATGTGGTCGTCGACGAGCAGGATTTTCCGAGGGCTGAGCAGGCTGACTGTGTCGGTCCGGGTGCCGGCGGCTGCCGTGCGCAGCATGGCCGCTACCTTCGCCAGGACGATTTCGATGTCTTCTCCTTTGCGGACGAACGCATCGGCGCCGGCGTCGAGCGCGTGCAGCTCGGCCCCGCGCTCTTCGGACGCCGTCAGCAGCAGACTGGGAACGCCGCGCAACGCCGCATCGAGCCGCGCGCGGCGGATCACCGTGGTGCCGTCGATACCGGGCAGCACGCCATCGACCACCATCGCCCTCGGCCGCTGCTCGGCGGCGAGACGCAGGCCTTCTTCGCCACTGGCCGCGACCAGGACCGCGTATCCGGCGCGGTCGAACGCGGTGCGAAGCGCTTCGCGGAAGGTGACGCTGTCGTCGATGATCAGCACGGTGGGACGGTCCGGTGCCGGCTCCTCCCGGCGTGCTCGCAGCAGCTCGCGCGCTCTGGCGACGACGTGCCCGGCGTCATAGGGCTTGCCGATGTAGGCGTCGGCCCCGGTCCGAAGCGCATGGATGCGATCCCTCACCGCCGCTTCCGTCGAGAGCATGAGGACGACCACTGACGCGCCGCCGGCCGACGCGCGCAGATCCTTGAGGAGCTCGATACCGTCGCCGTCGGGCAGCACCACGTCCAGCACGACGACCGGGAACGATCCGCGCGCGATCGCATCCCGTGCTTCGGCGGCTGTTCCACACGGAAGCGGCTGAAATCCGGCCGCTTCGAAGGCCTCCGCCAGGTCCATGCGTACCGTGAGGCTGTCATCGACGACGAGAACCGGCTCGGTCATCGGGCACGCTCTCGCGTCTTTGCGCCGAGCAGGCCCAGCGCCGGCCCGATTTCCCCCAGCGGCAGGACACGCTCGGCCGCGCCCAGCCGTACCGCTTCGTGCGGCATCCCGAACACGACGCTGGTCGCCTCGTCCTGCGCGATCGTCAGACCGCCGGCTCTGCGAATTTCGAGGAGCCCGGCTGCGCCGTCGCGACCCATTCCGGTGAGCAGGCACGCGGCGGCGGACCGGCCGCACTCGCGCGCGATCGATTCGAACAGGACGTCCACCGAGGGCCGGCAGGAGTTCCGCTCGGCCGCGTGCGTCAGCCGGAGCCGGCCGCCGCTGACGGTCAGATGATGATCGGGCGGGGCCATCACCACGCGGCCAGCCGCCGACGCGACCAGATCGCCGTCGCGCGCGTAGCTGACGCGGCGATCGGTCTGCCCGTCCAGCCACTCGGCGAACGCTGCGCCGAACGGCTCGTTGATGTGGAGCACGATGAGGAGCGGCAGATGAAACTCACGGGGCAGCCCGCGCAGGATGTCGACGAGTGCGGCCGGTCCGCCCGTGGATGCGCCGACGGCGACGAGGTCGTACTGCCGCTCGGGCGCGGCGGCTGCGGCCGCTGCAGGGGCCGGCCCGGGAGCTGGTCCGGTCTGCGACCGACCGAGAGCGCCCAGCCGCGCACGCGGATGCGTGATCACCCGGATGTGCGACACCAGCTTGACTGTCGCGACGAACCGGCGTTCCCATTCGTCGTCCGGGTTGTCCCCACGCGCCTTGTCGAGCACGTCGACGGCGCCGGCCGCAAGCGCGTCGTACGTCTTGAAGAGTTCGCCGCGATTGACCGACGATGAACAGATAAGAATCGTCGTGGGGCAATGCGCCATGATGTACTCGGTCGCGGCAAGCCCTGTCATCAACGGCAGCATCATGTCCATCGTGACGACATCAGGCCGCACCTGCTGGCACAGCTCGATCGCATGCTTGCCGTCTTCGGCTTCGCCGACCACCTCGACGTCCGCGTCGCTTTCGAGCACCTCACGCAGGTGCTTGCGCACCGTCAGTGAATCTTCGACCACCAGAACTCGTGTTTTTGCCATGACCCGTCAAACCTAGACCGGAGGGCTTCGCCCCGCCGGACCCCCCACCCCACCCACGGCGCACAGTCCGCGCCGTGGGGACCCCGGCTCGCCGTCGCTCGCGGGGACCCCGCAAGCCCCGCTTCCGCCTCCGCTAAAGCTACGGCGGACGCGCTTCGCGCGCCTTAGCCGGTTCTGCGGCTCGGTGCGTCGAAACGAGTAGAAAACGCTCCTTTCGAGCCGCACAGCCGGCTGATGCGGTCGAGGAGCTCGGTTTGATTGAACTCGCTCTTCACGACGTAGTCCTGTGCGCCAACCTGGCTGCCCCGCTGGCGGTCTTCCGGAGGGTCGCGGGACGTCACGAGAATGACCGGTACATCGCGGACAGCCGGGTCCGACCGGATTCGCTCGACCAACGTGAACCCATCCATTCCCGGCATCTCGATGTCGACGAGGAACAGCGCGTATGACTTCCGGCGGATGTTCTCGAGGGCTTCTTCCGCAGACGACGCGGTGTCCACGTCGAACCCTGCCGACTCGAGGATGCTTCTCTCCAGCATCCGCGTCGTCAACGAGTCGTCGATGATGAGAAGCGGCAGAGGCGTCGGAGCCGGCTCGACGTCGCCGGCCTCCGCCCGGAGCGCTTCCGCCACGAGCCCATCGGGATCGAGCGCTTCCGAGAAACGTTCCTGCGCGAGCAGATCGAGCGCACGCCGGAGATCCGCCTGCCGGCCGGCAGCCACCGCTGGCGGCGGGCCGGAGGACTGCCGCGCGGAGAGAGTCTGGATGTGCTCGGCGGCAGCCTGGATGGCGGCCACCCACGTGTCGGAGCCGTCGACGAGGTCGACCACGGTCGCGGCCGCTGCGGCTGGCAGCCTGCCGCGTGACGGGCGCACATCAGTGCTGCCGGCTTCTCGAAGCTGGTAGTAGAAGGTGCCGTTTGTGTGGCACAGGTGAAACTCCTCGGAAAGGCCGCGAAGGGTTTCAGCGTGGCCCAGAAACAGATAGCCGCCGGGCGCGAGAGCGCGGGTGATGCGGGTGACCACGCCCTGCGCCTGCTCCGCCGTGAAGTACATCAGCACGTTGCGGCAGAAGACGACGTCGCAGGCAGCCGGCGGCCAGAGCTCGGGATCGTCAACCACGAGATTGCGCATCTCGAACGTCACGGCCGCACGCGTGGCTTCATTGAAGACGACCTCACCTCCCTCGCGCCGGAAATACCTGCGTTGAATCTCCGCCGGCGTTTCCCGGAGGCTCCAGTCAGTGAACCGTCCGCGCGCGGCCTTGGCGAGCGAGGCCCGATTGACGTCCACCGCTCGAATGGAAATCTTCCACGACGGGTCCGGCACCGCTTCGCCAACGCTGATCGCGAGCGAAAACGGCTCTTCACCCGAGGCGCATCCTGCAGAAACCAGGCGCAGGCGCCGGTCAGCGCTGCGCGAACGAATTCGCTGAGGCAGCACGACTTGCGACAACGCGTGAAACTGATCGATGTTGCGGAAAAAGTACGTCTCGCCGACGGTGAGCTCCGAAGCGAGTGCCGAGAGCTCCTCATCCCCTGCCCCAACGTCGAGTTTTGATAGATAGCTATGCGGTGTCTCGCCGGTCGTCTCGACGTGCCGCCGTAGGATGTCCCCCAGGAACGCGAGCTTCCCCTCGTCGAAATGCAGGCCCAGCCGGCGAGCGACGATTCGCCTGAAACGCTCGAGCTGCTGCGGGCTGGCTAGCTGAGTCACGGGGCGAGGGCCGCCGCAGCCACGTGCCGAGTGGCTTCGGCCACGAGATGCGAGCTGCGCAGCACCAGCAGCAACTGATCGTCGAGGGCTCCGATCGCGTCGACACTGCCGCGCGCGGTGCTGCGAAGAAGTGGTGGCAGGGAGCGTAGCGAATCCGTTCGCAGGATGCGAGTGCCGACGATCTGACCGACTGCCAGGGCCACGCTGCGTTCACCAGCCCGCACGGTCACAAACCGTTCCGCCTGGATTGCGTCTTCGTCGAACAGGCGGCTGGTATCGACAACCGGAACGGCCGCTCCGCGAATGACCGACACGCCGGCGACAAAATGAGGTGCCCCGGATACCCGCTCGATCGGGAGCGGACGCATCGTCTCGATGACATGCTCAACCGGCATTCCGATGAGACGCGGCGGCACGCGACACAGCAGCAGCGTCATGGTCGTGGCGGCCGCGCGATCGCTCATGGCGTCATGACATCTCACGGCCGCTCGCGATGAGCCGCGACATGAAGGCTGTCGTGAACGGGCTTCGGCCCGATATCACATTCATTGCGGTCAGCCGATAGTACTGGTGGGATGCCTCGTCCATCGATCCGCGAATGCCTGAGGCCGCGTACCGACGTGCACATCTCTCGCCAACGCCCAACTCAGTTCCGTTCGAGGTCCACTGGCTGTTGCGGAGTTCGATTCGACGCACCACATCCCGGGCTGAGGAACGTTCGCCAGTACCGATGTGGTGCAGATCTGTGCGTACTGTTGTGTTCAAGCCCTTTCCGTCCTCTACGGAGCAGAGTAGTATCTGTGATCTCATTTTTGCGCCGGACGCGCGGTGACGTAGCTACGGTGACCGCCTCAACATTTCACACGCACGACATCGGCAAGGGGGCAGTCACGCCCGTGCGGCGTTCGGGATGACAGACGGTTCGATGTCAGCCCGTCCGTGCCCCACATCAGCCCGACACGCACGAAGAGCAATTTGCATGACCCAACGTAGACCGCTTCACGTGCTCCTAATCGAAGATCAAGAAGACGATGAGCTCCTGCTGCGGCGGAGGCTGAGTGAAGCGTTCGACCTCACGCTGGAACGCGTGGACACGGCCGACGGAATGCGGCACGCGCTGGCGGCGTCGCAGCAATGGGACGTCGTCGTATCCGATTACTCGATGCCGTCGTTCAGTGCTCTTGATGCGCTGCGCATCCTGCACGAGGATGGACGAGACCTGCCCTTCTTCATCGTGTCCGGCACCGTGACCGACGAGATGGCCGTCAGCGCGATGCGCGCCGGCGCGCACGATTACGTGATGAAGGACAACGTGCATCGCCTCAAGCCGGCCATCGAGCGTGAGCTGAAGGATGCGGCGCACCGGCGGGCGCGCCGGCTGGCGGAAGCGGAACGCGACAAACTGCTCTCGCGCGAACGCGACCTGCGTGAGGCGGCGGAAGCCGCCGCGCGATTGAAGGACGAGTTCCTGGCCGTTCTCTCCCACGAGCTGCGGACGCCGCTGACATCGATTCTGGGTTGGGCCCGGATGCTGCGGCTGCGCGAGGGGAGGAATCCGTCGGTGATTCAAAGCGTCGACGCGATCGAGCGGAACGGACGGACGATGACGAGGCTGGTCGAAGACCTGCTCGATCTCTCGGCGATTCTGAGCGGCAGACTTCAGCTGCACCCGCGCCTGGTTGATTTCTCCGCTCTGGTCGGAAGCGGGGTCGACGCCGTCGCCGAAATGGCGTACGACAAGGAAGTGATGATCGACACCGCGGTCGCCGAGAGCTGCTTCGTGCGCGGCGACGCGGATCGCCTGAAGCAGATTGTCGTGAACCTGTTGAGCAATGCGGTGAAATTTACCCCGAAGAACGGCCGCATCCGGATCTCGCTCGAACGGTCGCCATCAGAGGTGATCCTGGCGGTTCGCGACACCGGCGTCGGCATCCCCAGCGACTTTCTCCCCTATGTGTTCGATCGGTTCCGCCAGGCCGACAGCTCCGCGTCCCGCGAATTCGGCGGCCTGGGCCTCGGGTTGTCGATCGTGCGGCAGCTCGCGCAGATGCACGGCGGACGGGTGGCGGCCGAAAGCGAGGGGGCGGGGCGCGGGGCAACGTTCATCCTGCACCTGCCCGCGATAACAGCCGCGAACACGACAGCTGAATCGTGCCCGGCGCCGATGGATCACGGAGCGCTGCGCGGGCGCACCGTGCTCTTCGTCGGCGAGGACCCGGAGCAGCGGGAGTTCATGCGGTCGGGGCTCGAAGAGGCCGGTGCCACGGTCGTCAGCCTGTGTACGAACGCGGAAGCGCTCAATGCGCTCGAGTGGGCGAGGGCCGACGTGCTCATCGTGGATCTCGAGTTGACGGGGCAGAACGGCTATGAACTGATTCGAAGCGTTCGACAGCTTCAGAATTCGCGGGAGATCCCGGCCGTGGCGCTCAGCGCCAGAGCCGACGCCGACAGCCACCACACCAGGGCCGTGGCTGGATTCAACTTCGTCCTCGTCAAACCTGTCCCGTCAGAAACCATCGTGGCCTCGGTGCTGGACCTGCTGCAACAGATGGCGCGCCAGTAGGGCCGGTGGGGCTGGTAGGCCGGTGGGTCTAGTGGGGCTGGTAGGTCAAGGGGGGCTGGTAGGTCAAGTGGGGCTAGTAGGTCAAGTCGGTCTGGTACCGCCGGGCCCGACTTACCAGGCCACCCGACCCACCTGACCCACCCGACCCACTCGACCCACTCGACGAGGTCGCGCTAGTGCGAAGGCGTCTGTTCGGCCACGACTGCGTGGGTCTGTGTGCCAACGCCCTCAATCGTGCAGACCGCAGTGTCGCCTGCGCGCATCCACCGCGGCTCCGCGCGCTCGATGTTCGTGCCTGCCGGACTGCCGCCGGATATCACATCGCCGGGATGAAGCGACAGGATATTGGACGCGTAGTGAATCAGCTCGTAGACGTTGTGGCTCATCCGGCTGGTGTTGGAATCCTGCATGACCTGGCCGTTCAGCGTGAAGGTGTGCCTCACGTTCATCGGGTCCTTGAGGAATTCTTTCGGCACGATGAATGGGCCCAGCGGACCGAACGTGTCGTGGTTCTTGCCGACCAGCCAGTCGGAGCCGCCCATCTTCCGGTCGCCGCGCCCGCCGCGATCGGAGACGTCAATCTGGATGGTGTAGCCGAAGATGTGGTCCGCCGCGCGATCGATCGGCACGTGCTTCGCCGGCCGGCCGATCACCGTATTGAACTCGCATTCGAAGTCGATCTGCGTCCGTCCCGGCGGGATGCGAATCGGATCGTTCGCGCCGATCACGACCGTCGGTGACTTGAGAAACAAGTACGGGTTCTCGGGGCGCGGATCGCCCGGCTTCCGCTCCCAGATGCCGGGTGCGGAAACGGCCGGAACGGCGGCGGCGGCGGCGGCTCCAGTGGCCCGTTGCTGCTGCTGCGCGATCCCCTGGGAATGCTCCTGATAATTTCCGCCGGCATTGAGAATGACTGCCGGCCGTACCGGCGGCAGCACCTTGAGATCCTTGACGGCATGGACGTACGGCGGCGGCTGTCGCGCGCTCAGCACGTCATTCACGATGGCGTAGAGGCGTCCTTTCAATTCGGCCTCGTATCGCTCGATCAGCTCCTTCATATCGGCCGGCATCCGTAATTTTGCCGCGGACGAATCGCGGCGTTCGAGCGCCGCATTGGCCTCAGCGAGATCGATCGCCTGCGTGTCGCGCAGGACCAGCGCCACGAACGATCGTCCGCTGCGTTCGAAGGTGCCGAGCTTGAACGCCTCGCGCGGCGCCGCGCCTGTCTGTGCGATCAGAGAGTGATGGCCGGCGCCCGACGCTGCCACGGCGAGGGAGCGGAGCGGGGCGGAGGGGCCCGCGCGAGCGACCGAGCCGGGGTGTGGGGCGGAGCCCCACGCAAGAACGAAGACGGCGATGAAGATGCCTCGCACGGTAACCTCCCTTCGACGGGGACGGCCTATTCTACGCTCTCCGCGAAGCCGAAAGCCGGAAGCCCAAGCCCAGGTCGGAGCTATACTCGCCTCGCGTATTCAACGCTGCATTGGAGGTGAAACCGACATGCGCACATGGACACTCATGGCCTTTGGTCTTGTCGCCGCGTCCGCGTCGGCAGCATGCAGCCAGCAGGCGGGCACGCTGCAGGCGGCCGCCACCACCCTCAAGGTCGCGGATACCAGGACGATCGAGTATTCGGGCACCGGCAAGTGGTATCAGTTCGGCCAGGCGCCGGCTCCGGCGCTGTCGTGGCCGCCGTTTGACGTCAGCGCGTATACGGCGTCGATCAACTACGAGACTCCGGCGGCGCGGATTCAGATGACCCGCACGCAGGTGGTCGAACCGGAGCGCGCCCGCCCGGCTCCGGTCGAACAGAAGGTTGACCAGTACATCAGCGGCCAGGCGGCGTGGAACATGGCCGCGCCGGCCGGGTCCGCGCCCGGCGCCGCGCCCGGGCCGCAACCGCAGCCGGCCGCCGTCGAAGAACGGACTATGGAAATCTGGTCGACGCCGCATGGATTCCTCAGGGCGGCGCTGGCGAACAACGGGGCGTCGCAGTCGACGGGAGGCGGCTCGGAGGTCACGTTCACCGCCGGCAAGAACAAGTACGTCGGGACGATCAACGCGCGGAACCAGGTGGAGAAGATCCAGACCTGGATCGACAACCCGGTGCTCGGCGATACGCTCGTCGAGACTACTTTCTCCGATTACCGCGACTTCGACGGCGTGCAGTTTCCGGCACACATCGTCCGCACTCAGGGCGGACACCCCGTCCTGGATTTGACGATGGCGTCTGTCCGCGCAAACGCCGCAGTCGACGTACAGGTGCCGGACGCCGCCCGCAACGCGTCACTGCCGGCGGTGCAGGCGACGGCGGACAAGCTCGCCGACGGAGTCTGGTACATCAAGGGAGGTTCGCACCACAGCGTCGCCATCGACCAGCGCGATCGCATCGTCGTCGTGGAGGCGCCGCAGAACGAAGCCCGGTCGCTCGCGGTCATCGCGAAAGTCAAGGAAACCATCCCGAACAAGCCGATCAAGTACCTCGTGAACACCCATGCCCACTTCGATCACTCAGGCGGACTCCGCACGTACGTGGACGAGGGAGCGACGATCGTGACGCACGAGAAGAACCGGCCCTACTACGAGGAGGCATGGCGGGCGCCGCATTCGCTCAACCCGGATCGGCTGGAGCAGTCGAAGAAGCCCGCGTCTTTCGAGACGTTTACCGACAAGCACACGCTGACCGACGGCCAGCGGTCCATCGAGATCTATCCGATCCAGAACAGCGGCCACAACGACGCGTTCGCGATGGTGTATCTGCCGGCCGAGAAAATCCTGGTGGAAGTGGATGCCTACACGCCGGCTGCGGCTGATGCGCCGCCGCCGTCGATGCCCAACCCGTTCTCGGTGAACCTGTATCAGAACATCGAGCGGTTGAAGCTCGACGTGCGGCAGATCGCCGCGCTGCATGGACCGCGGGTCGTCACGCTGGCCGATCTGCGGACGTCGATCGGGCAGAGACCGAGGACCACGACGAACTGATCGAGGCCAGGCGTTTGGCTTAAGGCTCTTGGCTCTGGGCGTTTGGCTCGTGGCTTTTGGCTCTGGGCCGCACGGTCGGGGCGCGCGAGAAATTGTCGTGTGAGACTCAAGATGGCTTGACGCGACCGACTGCAGCCCTTGGGCCGAGAGCCCTGAGCCGTTCTGCAGCACCCGGCAGGTTCCGTGGCGCTACTCGATCGTCATACCCGGCCGTACTCGGCGCACGGCTGCGTCTACCCAATTGTCAATGGCCGGCCAAACTTCGGGCTGCAGCGATTGGTTGTGGCCCGCTCCGGGAACGAGCATCAGCTGCTTTCGTCCGCGCAACGCGGCGAAGACGCGGCGCGAGTGTTCGGGGGGCGTCTCGACGTCGCCTGCGCCGTGAACGAGCAACACCGGCGCGGTGATGCGGGAAGCGGCCCTCTCGGGACTGACTGCGTCAACGTCAAAACCGCCTCGCGCGGCCGCAAGCTGAAACGCCTTGCGAATCGACGGCGCGGTGAAGAACCAGGGAGCGCGTTCGACGGCGATCGTCCGAAGGTCGGCGAAGGTTTCAACAGCGACGACTGCGGCGATGCGCTGATCATCAGCCGCTTCCTGAAGCGCGACCGCCGCCCCCAGTGAGGTCCCAAGCAAGACAATGGCACCGCCGTCGATTGTGTCCACGACGCGATGGAGATCCTGTTTCTCGAAGAACCCGTAGGTGCAGCTGTCGCCGTCCGATTCACCATGCGCACGGCTGTCATACGCGATGACGTCGAGACCCTGCGGTACAAACCGCTCAATCACGCCGAGGGCACTCGTGCGATTGTCGGCGATGCCATGAAGATACACGACCGTGCCTCGTCGTGTACCCGCAGCCCGGCATTGCCAGCCTTGGAGATGCACGCCCTCTCCCGCGAACGTCGCAGCGGCGCAGGCTCTCGGCGTGGTCACGATGACGCGCTGGCGTGCCGGGTGGAGTAAACCGCCGGCCCCCGCCGCCGGCAACTGCTGCCACGCCGCTGCCACCGCAAAGACGAGGAGGAGAAACAGCGCCGACACAAGAGCCGGACGTTTCAATGAATGGCGCATGACGAAGACGCCGTTCGCGAATCCCAATTGGAGGTGACGGTGTGATTGGGTGTTTTGTTCCGCAGGCGCGCTGAACGGAGGTCACGGAGGAAACGGAAGAACACAGAGAAACGGAGAAACGGAGAAACGGAGACGAGCAGAGCGGTTGGTGAAGTTTTGAGTTGTGAGTCGTAAGTAATGACCCGGGCGCCCCGGATGAAGATCTGAAACTCACGACTCCAAACTCACGACTCAGCACTGACTTTGTCTTCTCCGTTGCGGCTCCGTTTCTCCGCTCCTCTGTGGTTTACCGTTTCCTCAGTCTGCTCCGCTGCCGCTCGCACCACGGCAGCAAACGGGCCCCGCGTTCGGCGTGGCAGCTCTAGATTCCGCTCCGCTGGACCTTCGTGTAGTCGAGGTATCGATAGTGACGGCCGTTGGCTGAAACGGCCGTGAAGGTCGCCGTCAGCGTGTACGACCCGTCGGCGTTCGCCACTGTCACTTCGGCGGGTTGCACGTTCAGCGTCGATGCGTCGGACCCGTCGCTGAGCGCCTCGGCCATCACGCGGCCGTCCATCGACTCCGGAATCTCGATGCCCAGCAGATGCAGGAACGTGGGCGCGAAATCGACGTTGCCTGTCGGCGTGCTCACGATCGCGCCCTGTTTCAAATCGGGGCCGGCGGCCACCAGCACGTTGTGAATGTCGTGCGGGCTGGTGCTCCCGTGGCCGGCGACGCCCCCGGACCTTGTCGCCCCGGCATAGCCGTAATCGTTCGCCTGATCCGTCCAGTCGGGTGAAAAGAGGATATCGGCGGCGCGGGCGTGATTCCACGCGACTGCCTCATGCGAGATCGTCCCGCTCTCACGGCCGTGCAGCCCGCCGGCTTCCGCCGCCGCCGTGAAGACGGCGCCGATTCCCGGCGTCCGCTGCAGCTGGGTGACGATCGATGTGACCGCCGCGCGATCGTGATCGCGAACGTATATCGCGCCGCTGCCCGACACGACCCGCGGCGTTCCGTCGGCAAGGTCCCGGGCGAACGGCCCGAGCACTCGGGCAACGTCGGCAGCGGCGGTGTAGGTCGAGAAGCCATGATCCGAGGTAACCCAGATGTTGTATGAGTCCAGCACTCCCGCGCGGCGGAGACCATCCTCCAGGCGCTTGATCTCGCCGTCGACGCGCTTGACCGCCTCGATCGTCGCGGGATGACCTACACCGTGCTCGTGCGCGGTCGTGTCCGGATCGCTGATCCACATCAGGGTCGCCGCCGGATCGACGCGTTTCAACCCGAGCTCGAGAAAAAGATCTACGGCGCGGCGATTTCGTGCATCGTTCGGAGTTCCCGCCGGCGGCGTCTCCCCGAACTTCGAGAGCGCTTCCTGGTGGAGATTCTCCGGAATCGCAAACGCCGTGTGCAGAATGGCGCCACCCGAGATCTTGTGATTCAGCAGATATGCCGCGCCGGTCGATCCGGAGCCGACCGCCAGGACTCGCCGGTCGGAAGCGCGCAGGATTTCACCGAGGGTCGGCGCGGTCAGGAGCTGGTGCTGCGTGGCATCGTCGATCCTCACGAGATTCATGTAGTCGCCCGTGTCCAGGAACCGGCGTGGATCGACCTCGGGAAAGAAAACCGCGTTGCCCATCAGGCCGTGGCGCCTCGGGTACGCGCCCGTCACGATCGACGCGGCGTTGACGCGGGTGACGGTCGGAAAGACCGCGTGATGATTCGTGAACACGACGCCGCGGCGACCCAGGCCGTGCAGGTTCGGCATCAGTTCGGGCGTCACGTAGTCCGGCCGCAGTCCGTCGAGCACGACGAGCAGGTGGTGTCTGCGTTCACGCGCTGTTGCGTCCTTCATGACGGTGAAATCCTGTCACAGACAAGCACCCCCAGCTCAGGCGGCCGTGCGGAGGGTGTTTGGCTCGCGCTGCGTGCCTGATTCCAGACTCACTCGCGCAGGCCGAACACGCACAGCGAGAGGCCCGCTATCGTTGCGACATATTGCCGGCCATCCACCTCGTAGGTGATCGGGCC
The DNA here is from genome assembly GCA_046726355.1 of Acidobacteriota bacterium. Taxonomy (GTDB): domain Bacteria; phylum Acidobacteriota; class Vicinamibacteria; order Vicinamibacterales; family CAVVIG01; genus QHWF01. The sequence continues at coordinate 84,511 of JBKPAI010000017.1, forward strand.
GTTCACGATCTGCGCGCCAAGATTCGCTTTCCACAGAAGAGAGCCGTTCCGCGCATCCAGCGCCTGGAAGTAGCCTTCGCGTCCGCCGGTCAAGAGGAGGTCCGAAGCGGTCGTCAGAATGCCGCTGTCGGTGACATCCGTCATCGCGAACCTCCATCTCTGCTTCCCGGTCGTGGCGTCGAGCGCGAGCACGGCGCCCGTGGCGGCCGCCTCGGTCCAGTTGTTGATCGGTCCGCGCCGGAGGCCGGGGACTGCAGGCGCGCCGGGCACCGGCACATAGGACCTGTTCGCGCCGCCGCCGAAGTTGCGCCCTTCCTGGTACTCGACCGGGGTGCCGCCGAAGATCGTCGCGTAGTTCTCCCACGCCGACACGTAGAAGAGGCCGGTGCGCGGACTGAAGGAAGGCGAGTACCAGTTCGTGCCGCCCTGATTGCCCGGCCAGGTCGGCTCCCCCGGCGGCTGCGGCGTCTGAATCGGCCGTCCCCGCTCGTCGAAGCCGCTCGACCAGTTCACTTTCACGAAGGGCTGTCCTACCAGAAACCGCCCGGTCTCGCGCTCGAGTACGTAGAAGTTCCCGTTCCGGTTCGCCCAGAGCATCGCCTTGAGCGGGGCTCCATTCCAGGTCAGGTCCGCCAGAACCGGGATTTGCACGGAATCGTAGTCATAGCGATCGTGCGGCGTGAACTGATAATGCCATTTCAACCGGCCCGAGTCGGCGTCGAGCGCGACGACCGAATCCGTATAGAGATTGTCGCCGGGCCGTTGATCGGCGTTCCAGTCCGGGCCGGCGTTGCCGACGCCCCAGTAGGTCAGGTTCAGATCCGGATCGAACGAGCCGGTGACCCAGATGGAGCCGCCGCCGTGTTTCCAGGCTTCGTCATCGCAGAACGTCTCGCGCTTCTCCGGACAGCGGTGCCACGTTTCCGAGCCCGGCTCTCCGGGGCCAGGAATGGTGTAGAAGCGCCAGACTTCCCGGCCCGTCCGGGCCTCGTAGGCGGCCACGAACCCCCTGATGCCGAACTCGCCTCCGCCGACGCCGACGATCACCTTGTCCTTGACGACCAGCGGCGCCAGGGTCAGTGAATACCCGGCCTTTGCACTTGCAACTTCCGTGTTCCAGATCGGGCGGCCGCTCCTGGCATCGATGGCGATCAGGTGCGCATCGAGCGTCCCCATGAACAGCGTGTCACCCAGGATCGCCAGGCCGCGGTTGTTCGCTCCGCAGCAGACGATTTGATTGGGTGCCAGAGTGTGGCGGTAGATCCAGAACACCCGGCCCGTCTTCGCGTCGAGGGCGAGGACATCGTTCGGCCGCTGCGTGAGGTACATGATGCCGTCGATCACCAGCGGCGTGACCTGCCAGCCACCGGCCACTGCGGCTTGATACATCCACTTCATCTCGAGATTCTTGACGTTCGCGGGCGTGATTTGCGTGAGGCCGCTGTAGCGGTTGCTGAAGTAGCCGCCGGAGTACGTCAGCCAGTTCCGCGGCTCACGGGCGGCGTTGAGCAGACGGTCGTAGGCGACCTGGGCGTGCAGCCCGTACGAAGCGAGCGCGAGTATCGAGATCACGAGCGACGTGCAGAGCGTCCGTCTCGGCGTTCTCATGGAATCACCGGCCCTTCAGCGACAGCAGATAAGCCACGAGATCGGCCAGTTCGTCGGAACTGAGCGAATTCCTGTACGAAGGCATCGGAGAGGTCGTGAGGATGGTGAACTCGCGGAGATCGGACTTGTTCAGCGACACAAGCCGCTCCCGGTCGTCGATGAGCTGAACCGTGTAGGTGTCCTCGTTGAGACGGCGCCCGTTGATGACGGCGCCGTCGCGCGTGACCGCGCGCACCGGACGATTGATTGGCATCATCTGGCTGCTCGGATCGACGAGCGATCGCTGAAGCGAGCCGGCGCTGCGGATCGCGCCGATGTCGCTCAGATCGGGAGCGCTGCGCGGGCCCTGCGCGCCGACGCGATGACAGCGCATGCAGCCGCCGCGGCCTTCGAACACCGCACGACCCCGGCCGGCGTCGCCCGGTTTGACGGCGCCGCGGTCGAACCCGTTCATGTTGCGCAGGTAGGCGATGATCCCGGTAAGCTCGGCGGCGTCGAACTTGAACCCGAGCATCCCGGTGTCGGGGATGCCGTTCGTGATGATCCGCGCGAGATCCTGATCGGTGGCGGCATGCCGGAACCTGCCGCTGCGCAGATCGACACCGCCGACGCCGTCGCCGGTGGCCCCGTGGCATGTGGTGCACTGCGCGTTGTACAGCTCCGCGCCGTAGGCGATGTCCGCCGGTCCGTAATCGGCGCGCGCCTGCGCCGCTGCCGGATTCTGTGCCGCAGCGGCCATCGCGCCCGCCCACAACAGCCCCGCGGCTGCCATCAGGAGCGGCCGGGTGAGGTGCCTTTCGCGTCGCATGGGGCGCACTTGTACCCGATGTCGGCGGGGTTGTCCACGTTGAATTACCGGACGCGTAACGGCGTACATTCGCGGTAACTGCTCCTGCCGGTCTCGATCCCGAGGCATGTTCGATCTATTACGATTCGCGACGCTTTCATGGGGTGCCGCGTTCGCCGACAATGCCCGACGCCGGTACATCGTTTGCCAGCGGCCCCACCGCCCGCTCGTTCGCGCGGTTGGACTGCCAGATGGCGCGCGACGAGAATTTCTGTTCTGATGTTGACCGCGTCGAGTAGCGGTAGGCGCGCGCAGCGCGCCTGCGAGCCACGGCCCCACGATGCGGTTTGTGCATCGTGGGGTGGGAAGGAGCGGAGCGGGGCGACGGGGTTCCCCGCGAGCGAACGAGCCGGGGTCCGGGGCAGAGCCCCGTCTAAATAAGGAGGCTCACGTGAGAAAAGATGTCATCATTGCAGCGGTTACCATAGCGGCTCTTGCGCTGGCCGCTCGTCCCATCGCATCCGACGGGCGCAAGGGGCCGAGCCATTTCCAGGCGACGCTCGTCGGATTCCAGGAGAACCCCTCGATCTCGACGACCGGGCGCGGCCGCGTCGACCTGCGCATTGACGATGACAATCAGACGATCGAGTACGTCCTCAGTTACGACGAGCTCGAGGGAGTGGGCACGACGCCGTTCGTCACCGACGGCACCGTGCTGTTCTCCCACATTCATGTCGGGGCGCGGGGCGTGAACGGAGGAGTGTCGGTGTTCTTCTGCGGCGGCGGCGGCAAACCGACGTGTCCGACGCCTTCGGGGTCGGTCACCGGCGTGATCACTCCCGGCGACATCGTCGGGCCTGCGGCTCAGGGGATCAATCCGGGCGAACCGACGGCGTTCGAGGAGCTCGTGCGAGCCATCCGCGCCGGGTTTGCCTACGCGAACGTGCACACGACACGTTGGGGTGGTGGCGAGATTCGAGGCCAGATCCACGAGCGGCGTCCGCACTAAGTCAGGTGGGTCGGGTAGGTCAGGTGGGTCGCGTGCGTCGATAGGTCGGCCCGGCCGACCTGATCCATCCGACCCACCTGTCCCACCCGCCCCATCTACCCCATCGGAGTGTTTCTTGCTTCCAGCGGGCGTTCGCCCCGGAGTCTTCGCAACACCGTCTGACCTGTGAGGCGCGCACGGTCCGTTGCGAGCCGGCGGCCCGACACAGCCCGTCCAAAAGCCGTACGCGACGTGTAGTCAATGTGAACGAGAAGGATGCTGCGACGATGAATCGAGAACGTTTCGTCGTGCTTTTGCTCGCAGTCGTGGGGCTCGCTGTGGTCGCCCTCTCCGCGCAGGGCAGCTCGACCTGGGTCTTCTTCGGCGCCGATCATCGCCTCCACTACCGGACCGACGCACAAGGCAACCGCATCATGGACTTTTCCTCAGCGGGCTACAAAGAGGGCGGCGTGCGATTGCCGCGGGTTCCCGTCGCCGCCACCGTCCGGCCGGGCGGCGCAGACGACACGTCGACCATTCAATCGGCCATCGATCTGGTCTCCGTGACACCTCCAGACGAGCGCGGCTTCCGCGGGGCCGTGCTGCTGCACCCCGGCACCTACAGTGTCAGCCGCACGATCAAGATCTCGGCGAGTGGAGTCGTGCTTCGCGGCGCCGGATCGGGGCCCGGCGGCACGGTGATCAACATGATCGGCGATCCGTTTCTATTCCTCAGAATCGCCGGCTCGGGGTCGTGGGAGACGTTCGGCGCCTCCGCCTCGATGACCGACTTGTACGTGCCGTCCGGCACGAGCTCGTTCAATGTCAACGACGCGTCAGCGTTCAATGTCGGCGACACCGTTCTGGTCCGGCGTCCGGTTACTGCCGCCTGGATTCATTTCATGGACATGGACACGCTGGTTCGGAACGGCCAGCCGCAGACGTGGATTGCCGCCGGCTCTACCATCAGCACCGATCGGGAGATTGCGGCGATCGACGGCAATCAGATCACGCTCGACACGCCCCTGACGGATTCCTTCGATGCACGGTACCTGAACCCGCCGGGCGGTTCGGTCACGAAGTACACGTTCCCGGGCCGGATTGCCAATGTCGGCGCCGAGCAGTTCACCGTAGTCGCGCATCCGGTGAACATGGACATCAGCCTGCCGCAATACACCGGCCTGTCGATGAGCGCGGTGATCGACGGCTGGGCGCGCGACATCGTGTTTCAAGACACTCAGAACACGATCACGATCAGCAGCAGCGTCAAACAGACCACGCTGGATAACGTCGCCGTCACGCACACCGTAGCGCATACGGGCGACGGTCCCGCCGACTTCGCGCTCAGCGGCACTCAACTGCTCGCGAGCCGTTGTTCCGTAACCGGCAGAGGCAACACGTGGCCGGCAGTCACCCAGTCGCGAGTGACCGGACCGGTCGTGCTCCTCGATTTCTATGGCGACGACCGCGGCTTCGATCCTCACCAGCGGTGGGCGACGGGCCTGCTGTGCGATCGGTGCAATTTCCCCAACTCCCACACGTCCGACAAGGCCGGCATCGCGTATTCGAACCGCGGTATTCTCGGCTCGGGACAGGGGTGGGATGCCGGCTGGTCGGTGGCGTGGAACACAACCTCCACATACTTCCTCGTCCAGCAGCCGCCGGGCAGCAACAACTTCTGCATCGGGTGCATCGGCACGATCCTGACGCAGGCGCGGCCGGGTACCACTGCGCCGCTGCTGCCGAACGGCGTGTACGATTCGTACGGCACGCCGGTGATGCCGTCGAGCCTGTACCTGGAACAACTGTGCGAACGGCTCGGCCCGGCAGCCGCAGCCAACATCGGGTACGCAGGCAGTTGTTCCGCGCCAGGCCCCGCCCCGCGATAACGAGTGGCCCCCTGAATTAATCGCAGAGCACTCTGCGGCGACAGCATCCGGCACCCTGATGCGTCAAGTGCGAAGCACTGAACCGAACCACGGAGGACGCGGAGGACGCGGGGGTTGAATCCCGCGTACGCAACAGGATTCTCCTCCTTTCCTCCGTGTCCTCCGTGGTGGATTTGTCATTGCGATGGCAACCAGCACCGTCCCCCGACAGTCTTCAATAGGGCATCTGCCGTTTGGTCAGCGCGCGGCCCTTGTTCGTGAGCTCGACCGACGTGCCGTGCGTCACCATGATGCCCGCCTTGAACAGCTGCTCGAGATTGTCCATGCTGCTCGAATGCAGCGGGAAGATATGGTTCGCCTTCATGGCCGCCATGATCCGCGCTCGCGCCGCGTCCAGTTTCTCCACGCCGATGCGCGGCAGGCCTTCAGCCGTGAACCCGCCGGTGCCGGCGTGCGCCTGGTCCGAGCCGCCTGTCTTCAGGTACTCGAGGCCCATCAGCGACATCGACTGATCGCCGGGGCCCCATTCGCCCCACGCGATGCCGGGAACCCTGGTGATTTCGTCGACATTGGCCAGCGCGTACTTGTCTTCCATCTTGACCGAGAGAATGAGCTCGCCTTTCGGGTTCATCGGCCACGGATCGGCGCGCTCGATGTACTCGATGCCGCTGATTCCCCAGATTCGTGAGGCGTACGACTGGCTGCCGGATCCGCGCAGCCCCTCCGGAATCACCAGGTCGGCGCCTTTCAGCTCCGGCCGCTCGAATTGATAACGGGCTGAGGCCACGAACATTTTCACCGCTTCCGGATTTCGTGCGTGGCACAGCATCAGGCCGTGTACGCCCGCGCTCAGCACCTGCTCGATGACCCAGTGGTTCACCTTCACCGACGCTTCATCGAGGCCGAGCACGGGAAGATTCACGATGACCGCGGGCGTACGATGGCCGCTCCTGGTCGGACCGCCGTCGACGAGTCCCTGCATGAACTGCCGGAGGAGCATCGGCTCGAAGGGCCCGTGTTCCATGATGTACTGGATCATGTCGACGTGCGTTTTCGCCAGCTTCTTTCCCTCCTCGTAGCCGACGCCTTCCACGCTGAGGTCGTAGACAGGTTGTCCCGCCTCGAGGAGCTCGATCATTTTGTTGATGCGTTTCGATTTGTAGGACGGATCTCCGCCCTGGGCGCCCAGGACCGGCGTGAAGAGCAGGGTGAGCAGCGAAGCAGCGAGCGCGAATCTCTTCATGGCGCCTCCATCTTGTCCAGACTTGAGCGGTCCGTCGACCCTCAACGTTGTTCAGCATCATTCTAGCGGCCTCACCCGCGCGCAGACGGCTCGCCGACAACTCTGACTGGTATCGCTAGATCGAAACGGCCGCCAAAAGTTCTGGGGCGATGCGGATCCGCTCGGCCGGGCGTTGCGGCCCACAGCCGCGCCGCGCGTGTTCACTGTTGAGACCGACGGCTCTGACGCGAAGGGGCGGGCGTTGCCGCGCAACGGATCAGACTGGCTGGTGCCTCGCCCACCAATCCCGAGCGCGGTCCTCGGTCCACGGGTTGACCCCTTCGACCGCAGCGAGCCGGCGCGATAACTCCCTCGCCGATGGCGGCCGCTCGCCCGGATCTGTGGCCAGACATGAGAGGACGAGCTGGTCGAGGGCGGCGGGAATCGGCAGTTCGGTATGAGTCGATGGCAGCGGCGGCGGTGTCTGGGCATGCTTGAGAAGGGCCATCGGGGTTTCGCCTCGCAACTTCAAATGTCAGTCCGATGTTCATGACCGCAGGAAGTGGCACACGTGCGCTCCGAATCAGAGCGGCGACAAGCAATGCCATTGCGATGGCGATGACGCCAGGCCCCCACAGCGTGAAACTCGAAAACAGGTGTGCCCGATCCATCGGAAACAGGAGCGCCGGGAAGAACCCAGCCATGAAGAAGACGAAGGCGTACAGCAGCGCGAGGGTACGGAGGCGAGCCGCGGACTGGTTGAGCAGATCGGCCGGCAGCCCGGTGGCTCTTCGGGAAGCTCGAGGTGCGCCGGCCGGCGCGAGGCAGAAGGACGGTCTCAGCCATTACGACGAGATCCCGTTTAGATGAGATCCGGCTGCCAGCGTTGCGGTCGGCTGCCTGGCTCAAGCGTGAGTTTATGTTAAAGGGGCGCTGCCATCACACCGATACGATCGTGACCGCCGCGACGACTCATTCCGGCTGTGACAATTCCTTCGCGTCATCGTTGGGACTTGTCACTAACGAAATGGGGTCGTTCGGAAACCGATGACCTTGTAACGGCGAAGCTCTGGAATTTCGCGAATGGACCGCTAGTGCCTTAGAAGTCGCCAGAAAGAGACTCCGGAGAAAAAATGGCTGTCTCCTTCGCTGCATCTGCGCTTCGCGATGCCGGTCGGACGCGACCCACGCACCGGCCGCTGCGCGCGACATCACTCGGTATAAGGCGCTGCCGCTGTGTCACTCGACAACGCTCCAGGCGCATCCGGTTTGCCCCGGCCACCTTCGCGGCATTCGCTCTACTCCGGTTCGCCGGTCCCGCATTCGGCCAAGCGCTTTCGACGGTTCAGTCTCCGAGCGATTTGAAGAAACTGAGCCTTGATGAGCTCCAGACAATCGAGGTCACGTCGGTTTCAAAGCGCCCCGAAAAGCTGTTGCAAACGGCGTCCGCCATCCAGGTGATCACGGCAGACGATATCCGGCGCTCAGGCGCGACCAGTCTCCCGGAGGCGTTACGGCTGGCATCGAACCTTCAGGTGGCACAAGTTGACTCGCGCTCGTGGGCGATCAGCGCGAGGGGATTCAACGCCACCACCGCCAACAAATTGCTGGTGCTGATCGACGGGCGTGTGGTCTACACACCGCTCCACGCGGGCGTCTTCTGGGAGGTGCAGGATACGCTCCTGGAGGACATCGACCGGATTGAAGTCATCAGCGGGCCTGGCGCGACGTTGTGGGGTGCCAATGCGGTCAACGGCGTGATCAACATCATCACGAAAACGGCGGCGGACGCCAAGGGGACTCTCGTCACCGGCGGCGGCGGTTCGGAGTTGCATGGCGTCGGCGGGGTCCGGTACGGCGGCACGGTTGGTGCCGCTCACGTTCGAGCGTATGGCAAATATTTCGAGCGCGGCAACAGCGCGTTATCGGCTGGTACGCAGGCGACCGACAACTGGAACATGGGACAAGGCGGGGTTCGGCTCGAATGGGACGCCTCGTCAGTCGACCATCTCACGGTGCAAGGCGACGCCTACGACGGCCGGATCGCGCAGCCTGCCCTGAGCCACATCAGCGTGAGCGGCAGCAACGTACTCGGCCGCTGGTCACACACTCTTTCCAAGAGCTCCGATTTCACGCTTCAGCTGTATTACGACCGGACCCACCGGCACATTCCCGGCACGTTCGGCGAGGACGTCACCATCTACGACGCCGACTTCCAGCACCACGTTCGAGTGGCTGAGCGACACGATATCGTCTCGGGCTTCGGCTATCGGGTCGATTACGACGATGTCGGCAACAGCGCCCTCCTCGCTTTTCTGCCCGCGCAAGTCTCGCAACAGTGGTTCAGCGGCTTCGTGCAGGATGAAATGCCCTTGGCCGGCAACCGGTTGCATCTGACGCTCGGCACGAAGATAGAGCACAACGATTACACCGGTATCGAGGTCGAGCCCAGTGGTCGCCTCGGCTGGACACTGTCCGAGCGTCAGATGCTGTGGGGATCCGTCTCGCGCGCCGTCAGAACGCCGTCACGGATCGACCGCGACTTCTTTGCTCCGGGCGGCCCACCGTTCCTCCTCGCCGGCGGGCCGGGTTTCGTTTCGGAAAACGTGGTGGCCTACGAGCTCGGTTATCGCAGTCGGCCCCATAATCGGCTCTCACTGGCGGCGGCGACCTTCTACAACGATTACGACAACCTTCGCAGCACCGAGCAGCTCAATCCCCCTGCTGCTCTTCCCATCGTGATCGCGAACGGCCAGGCCGGCACCTCCTACGGAGCGGAGCTGACGGCGGAGTATCGGGCCCGTGACTGGTGGCGCCTGCGATCTGGTTACACAGCACTGCAACTGCGCATCCATCGCAAACCCGGCAGCACGGACCAGACTTCCGGTAGTTCGGAATCGCATGATCCGCATCATCAGGGCTTCCTGCGTCAGTCACTGGATTTGCCGGCCCACGTGCAACTCGATTTCGGGCTTCGCTATGTGAGTCAGATCGCGAACCAGGCGGTTCCGGCCTACGGCGAGCTCGAAGGGCGCCTGGGCTGGCAGGCGACAAAGACGCTGGAATGGTCGATCGTCGGGCAGAATCTCTTGCACGATCACCATGCCGAATTTGGCGCGCTGGTTACCCGCAAAGAGATCGAACGCGGCGGGTACGTAAAGCTGGCATGGCGCTTTTGAGCGGTACAGCGCGAGTCGCGACGCGCCGGCGTCTGCGGACGGCACCGGGAACACAGTGTCTCGTCTGTGGCGTGTTGCTCCTGGGTGGACTGGGCTTGTCGGCGCAGACGGAGCCTTCCAAGGAATATCAGGTCAAGGCCGTGTTCCTCTTCAACTTTGCTCAGTTCGTCGAGTGGCCGCCTGCGGCCTTTGCCGACAGCAACTCGCCGCTCGTCATCGGCGTCCTCGGAGACGATCCGTTCGGCGCGTACTTGGATGAAACGGTTCGCGCCGAGAGAGTGGCCAACCGAGTCATGCAGGTCCAGCGCTACCACCGAGTCGACGAAATTACAACGTGTCACGTCCTGTTCATCAGTCAGTCCGAGGAGAGTCGCCTGGAGCAGACTCTGGCGACCTTGAGGGGCCGGACCATACTCATCGTCAGCGACAGCGATGACTTCCTCCAACGCGGCGGCATGATTCAGCTCGCGACGTCGGAGGGAAAGATTCGCCTGCGCATCAATGTGAACGCTGCCAGGACAGCGAATCTCACGATCAGCTCGAAGCTGCTTCGATCGGCGGAGCTCGTACCTGGTTCGAGATAGTGGCTATGAGGTTCAGCGACATCCCGATCAAGCGGAAGCTCACCGCACTCTTCCTGCTGACCAGCGGGGCGGTGTTGTTCCTGACCTGCGCTGCCTACTTCGCGTACGAGTTCGTGACGTTCCGCCAGACCACACGTGGACAACTCTCGACGCTCGGTGAAATCATCGCTGCCAACAGTACTGCGGCGCTGGCTTTTGGTAACGAGCGAGACGCCGGAGAAATTCTCGCCGCGCTCAAAGCCGAACGGCACATCGTCAGTGCGGGCCTGTATGACCAAAAAGGAAAGCTGTTTTCCAGATATCCGGTCGGCGTATCCGCCAGCGCGTTGCCGGCGGTGCCTGACAGAGACGGTTACCGGTTCGAGCAGTCATACCTGGTGGGCTTTCAGCCCGTCGCGCAGGAACACGACAAACGTCTGGGCACGCTCTATCTCAAGTCCGACATGGGAGCGATGTACGAGCGGTTCCGACTCTACGGTGGCATTGTCTCCGGCGTGGTGGTGACCTCGCTGATGGTGGGGTTCGTGGTATCCACCGTACTCCAACGCCAGATTTCAGCGCCCATCCTGGCGCTGGCCGACACGGCGCACGCCGTTGCCGACCGGCGCGATTATTCGGTTCGCGCCACAAAAGGAGGCGACGACGAACTGGGTCTGCTGACCGATGCCTTCAACCAGATGCTCACCCGGATCGACGAACAGAATCAGGAGCAGACCCGCGCCGAGGAACAGCTTCGCGCCCTTACCATCGAGTTGGCGCGGAGCAACAAGGAGCTCGAGCAGTTCGCCTACGTCGCATCGCACGATTTACAGGAGCCCCTTCGGATGGTATCCAGCTACACGCAGTTGCTCGAGCAACGCTATCGCGACAGGCTCGACAACGACGCCAATGAGTTCATCAACTACGCCGTGGACGGCGCCCGTCGGATGCAGCGCCTCATCAATGATCTGCTGGAATTCTCCCGCGTAAGTACCCGCGGCAAGGCCTTGGAGCCGGTGAACGCCAACAACGTGATCGGCATGGTGCGCGCCAATCTTGGTGCCGCCATCGAGGACGCTGGTGCGCTGGTGACGAACGAAGAGCTGCCCACTGTCATGGTCGACCCGACCCAACTGGGTCAACTGCTGCAAAACCTGATCGGCAACGCCATCAAGTTCCACGGTGCCGAGCCGCCGCGTGTTCACATCGCCGTATGCGAACAGGGGGGCGAGTGGGTCTTTTCGGTGAAAGATAACGGCATCGGCATCGAGCCGCAGTATTTCACTCGCATATTCGTCATTTTTCAGCGCCTGCACGTCGCGGCCGAGTATCCGGGCACGGGCATCGGTCTGGCCGTGTGTAAACGCATCGTGGAACGCCACGGCGGGCGCATCTGGGTCGAATCGGAACCTGGAAACGGCGCGACCTTTTTCTTCACCATTCCCAAGTCGAACGGAGCGCAAGAGACATGAACGACGACAATCCGATCAAGCCCGTGGAAATCCTGATCGTCGAAGACAATCCCGGCGACGTGCGGCTGGCGCGCGAGGGGCTGAGCGAGTGCAAGATCCACAACAACCTCCATGTGGTGGATGATGGCGTCAAGGCGATGGCCTTCCTTCGCCAGCAGGGCGAGTACGCAAAGACGCCTCGGCCCGATCTGATCCTCCTCGATCTGAACCTGCCGAAAAAGGATGGGCGCGAGGTTCTTCGCGAAATCAAGGACGATGCCAGTCTCAGGGTGATTCCGGTCGTCGTCCTGACGACGTCGAAGGCCGAAGAGGACATCGTGAAGACCTACTCGCTTCATGCGAACTGTTACGTCACCAAACCGATGGCCTTGCAGCAGTTCGTCCAGGTCGTGAAGTCCATCGAGGATTTCTGGTTCACTATCGTCAAACTGCCTCCGAAGTCGAATTAGCGAACCATGACGAACCCGTTGGCCATCGGACTGGTCGAGGATAATCCAGGCGACGCGCGCCTCATCCAGGAAATGCTCCGCCAGCCGCCGGTTACACCGCTGCGCGTCGACTGCTTGTCGCGTCTGGACGAACTGTTGCCGCGCCTGGAGCGAGGGTCGTTCGATATCCTCTTGCTGGACCTCGGACTGCCTGACAGTCAGGGACTGGCCACATTCGATGGCGTCCACGTTCGAGCGCCAAGGATGCCGATCATCATCTTCAGCGGTGCTACGGATGAAGAGCTCGCAGCCGAGGCCGTGGCGCATGGCGCGCAGGACTATCTCGTCAAGGGGCAGATCGACGCCTTTCTGCTCAAACGGGCTATCCGCTATGCCATCGAGCGCAAGCGCAGTGAGAACGAAATCCAGGAATTGAACGACGCACTCGAACGTCGAGTGGCGGAGCGCACCGCCCAGCTCGAGAAAGCCAACAAGGAGCTGGAGTCGTTCTCCTACTCGGTGTCACACGACCTGCGGGCGCCGCTTCGCAGCATCGACGGATTCAGTCAAGCGCTGCTCGAAGAGTGCGCCGGCAAGCTTGACACGACGTGCACCGACTATCTCCATCGAGTCCGGGCATCGGCGCAGCGCATGGGTGAGCTCATCGACGACTTGCTGCAGTTGTCACGGGTTGGGCGGGCCGAACTTCACTGTCAACAGGTCGACATGTCGAAAATTGCTCGTACAATCGTGGCGGAACTGCGGCAGCGCGATCCGGATCGACGGGTCGAGGTCCACATTGAGGACGCACTCGTCGCCGACGTGGACAGCCGTCTGATCCGCGTGGTGCTGGAAAATCTGCTCGGAAACGCCTGGAAGTTCACCGCCAGCGTCGCACAACCCCGCGTCCAGGTGAGCCGGGATCGCACCGCCGACGTGCCAGTGTACTTCGTGCGCGACAATGGCGCTGGATTCGACATGGCCCGGGCCGAAAGGCTTTTTCAGCCGTTCCAGCGCCTGCACACAGAATCCGAGTTCCCCGGCACTGGAATAGGGTTGGCGACCATTCACCGGATCATCGCCCGGCACGGCGGTCACGTGTGGGCGGAAGGAGCGGTTGGGCGGGGCGCAACCATCTACTTCACCGTCCCTCGCACAACCGGGTGATCGGTGATGACTCGCAGCCGCATCATCCTCCTGGTCGAAGCTAACGTGGGGCTCTGCCCCACACCCCGGCTCGGTCGCTCGCGGGGGCCCTTTTGCCCCGCTCCGCTCCGTCCCACCCGAGCCGGGGCCCCCACGTTGCGGTTTGTGCATCGTGGCCGACTACCGATCAGGATCGTCGGTCGTGGCCGTGACGCTCTGACCGTACACCGGCTGCAGGTACTTCTTCAGAAACTCGAGCTGCCTGCTCCAGGCGTCGAGCCGGTGATTGCGTTGCGAGAAGCCGTGTCCTTCCTTGGGATACGTCACGTACCGGTACACCTTGCCGTGCTTTTTCAGCGCCTCGACAAACTGCGCCGACTCAAACGGTGGCACCTGCGGGTCGTCTTCGCCGTGCATGACGTACACGGGAGTGACGATCTTCGACACGTCGGCCAGCGCGTTGGCCTTGCAATAGACTTCCGGCTTCTCCTCCGGGGTTCCGCCCATCTTCATCATCCAGCGTGTTGCGGCAGTGCGGTTCGTGCGCTCGTTGTACGTCGCTCGATCGACCACACCGTACAGCTCGAGGGCAACCTTGAACAAGTCCGGATGTTTCGTGATCGCGTACGCCACCATCGTACCGCCGTGACTGCCGCCGCCGATGCCCAGGCGCTTCCGATCCGCGAGGCCGTTGTCAACGATGTACTGCGTGCCGGCCACGACATCGTCGAGCTCGCCGCCGCCGCTGTCCTCGACGTTGAGGTTGCGGAACTTCTCGCCGTAGCCGGTGCTGCCGCGATAATTCGGCTCCAGGACGACGTACCCTTCCTGCGTGAGGAAGAGGGCCCACGGATCCCACGAAAAGCCGTCCTGGCCCTCCGGACCCCCGTGAATCCAGAGAACCGCCGGATACGTCCGCCCGCGCACATACGTGAGCGGCTTGTACAGCATCGCGGCGATGTCCAGGCCATCGGCGCTCTTGTAGTGCACGACCTCGGGAAGCGGAAATGCCGTTCTCTCGAAGTTGCGTGACAGCGTATGCGTCAGCGCCCGCGGCGCGGACCCGCCGGCGGCGGAGGCGACGAGGAGGTTCGATGGTTCGAGCGGCGAGTTCTTCAGGAAGTAGATGTCGCGTCCATCTCGAGACCATTGGGGGTTCGTCTCGGTGCACGCCTGCAGGTTCGTCAGCCGTCGAGGCGATCGTCCGTCGAGTGTGGTGAGCCAGATGTGGCGCTCCTCGAGGGCGCCGCGGTTGGACGTGAACGCCAGCGTCTTGCCGTCCGGCGAAAAAACGGGCGAGCTGTCCTCGCCATTGCCGTCGGTGAGCTGTTTCGGCGGACCGCCGCCGGCGGGGACGAGATGGATCTTGTCCCAGCCCGAGTCCTGAAGCACGACCGCGAGCATCGTACCGTCCGGCGACCACACAGGCTCTCGGATCTGCCAGCCGCCGCCGCGATCGGCCTTCGCGCGATAGAGCGTGCGCGCCTCGCCCTTCGGCATGCCGGTCACGGTGTCGATGTCCATTACCTTGAGCGTGCCGCTGAAGGACTCGGTCGATCGCTCGATGTACGCGATGCGCTGACCATCAGGCGACCAGCTCGCGGCCGACGCGTCGCCGCCAGCATCGGTGAGCAGACTCGTCCGCCTGCCGTCGTCGCTCACCAGCATCAGATCGTTCTGCCCGCGCCGGCCCGATTCGAAGAGAAGCCACGTCCCGCGCGGCGACCACTTCGGGACGCGATCGCCGGCCATGCGTGGATCGCCGGGCCCGGGGGGATGGTTCGTCAGGCGCCGCGGCTGGCCGCCGGCCGCATCCGCTACCCAGATGCCGCCGTCGCTTGCAAACGCCAGCCGCTTCCCGTCCGCCGACCAGTTCAGTCCTGTCTTGCCTCCCGGCGTCGTGGTGAGCACAACCGGCCACCCTCCGTCGGCGGGGAGGATCTTGATCTGTCCGTCGGCGGTGAACGCGAACTCGCGTCCGTCGGATGAGAGTGCCGGCGCCACGATTCCCTCGGACGACACGAGATCTTCCAGCGTGATGCGTGCGGTCTGCGGACCGGGGCCAGCCGCGAGCACGCTCACCGAGCACACGATGACCAATGACGGCAGCACCAGTCGTTTCGTCATGAAGTGGTCTCCTTTCTGGAACCGGTATCGTGGGCGCGGCGTCCCTTGTCAGAAACTGAATCGCAGGGTGAGCTGTCCCTGCGGCGGCTGTCGGTTCACGCCGGGCAGAACACGATTGACAGCGTGTCGCGATTGTAGCGCGGGGCGCCAACGTGTGGTCGCCGCTTCACGATGGATGTTGGATGGGTCCGGCGCCGCTGAAATCACGGAGGAGCAGGTGGGCAACGCCGCCGTTGTCGGTGGTATGAAGGAGCTGAGATCGATGACGCCGGTCGAAGCCCCTCCATCGCGGCGAGGAGGTTATCGAGCGGCCTGGTCACGGAGATAGCCTCGCATTTCCACGAGGGGGAGGGCCGAAGGACTCCTGGCCGCCCGGCGGCAGCTCCTGCCGGCAGAGGTTCTCGATTGGGTGGCGCCCGTACACTATCCTTCTGGGGGCGTCTATGAGTGCGCGTGACGGGTCGCATCTCACCGCCTTGTTGGTTGTGTTGGTCCTGTCAGCAGGCGGTGCGCAGCGTGCCCAGCGGGGGCCCGCAACCTTCAAGGTCGCGAATTGGAACGTCCGCAGCGGCATGGGCATCGCGGCGAAGAGCAACGCCAGGATCAACAGCAACACGACCGATTGCGCCTTGAACGCGAGCAAGCCGGGCGGACCGTTCTGGCTGGCGATGAATACGGTCAAAGACGATGCCGGCGTGATCGCCCTCGCGGTACAGGAAGCCTGGGCGTGCGCGGCGCCGCAGAAGATCCGTGCCTACCTCGGATGGGAGTACGCCACGCCGGAGATGAACGGCACCGCCCTGCTGACGCGCCACGGCATCCAAGACAAGCACGTGATGCATCAGATCGCCTTCAAGGGAGTCGAAGGCGCGAGCGAGGATCAATGGTTGTTCGGCGGCGACGTCTGCATCGATGCGGAATGTTCGACCGTGGTCCGTGTCTACTCGGCGCACTTCGCCGCGCGCGACGATACTGGCTTCACCGCACAGGCGCGCAACACCGTCTCGTACGTCAAATCGCAGCCATCGGCCGAGCGCAACATCATCGCCGGCGACCTGAATTTCTTCGCCGCGAATCGCCGGGTCGTCCCGTGCGGTACGAGCCGCACGGCCTCGCCGCCGGCCGAGGTGTTTGCAGCCGCTGGATACGTGGACGCCTGGAAGACGCTGAAGCCGGACACTGACGGCGCGACCGGCATGTGGAATCGCGCCGGCTGCGGCGATCCCGAGGGCGGACTCTTCAAGCGGATCGATTACATCTACTCACGCGGCATTCAGCCCATCGACGTGCGCCTGTTCGCGCTGATCACGCCGATGGTCCAGGACGCGCCCTCCGATCACGCTGGCATCACCGCGACGTTTCGAGGGAGATAGGGCGGACGGAGGACCAGCGATCTCGAATCCGGACCTCCGGATTGCGTTCGACAGGTTCAAGGAGTACCTCGTAAAAGCCGCGATCGTGACTGTCGACGTGCGTACCGGAAGGCGAGTTGGCTGGGTCACGCAGCAGACGGCGGACGTCCAAACACGCGCAGTCGAAACCGCGCGCCGAGCACCCGCTCGCGCCGCTGCTCAGCCTCGAGAATCTTCGCGCGTGCCGTCAGCAGGTCGCTCAGTCCGATCATTCCGATGAATTCGCCGCCGCGGCGCGTCACCACAGGCAGACGGGTCACGCCGGTTTCCGCCATCCGGAACGCCAGCACGCGAAGCGGCTCATCACCATAGGCAATCACCGGCGTGTCGTGGGCGACAACGGCCAGACTCTCCCCCGGCCGTTGTACGCCGTGATCGAGCCACTCGCGTAGTCGGCCGCGCGTGACGACGCCGACGAGCCGCCGTCTGGCGTCGACCAGGGGAAACAGCCGCTGTTCGTGGCGAATGCGCCGTGATTCCGGTTCGGAAGCCGTCTTCGGCAGACTCGAGTGGGCGAGGGCCGCAGCGACCTCCGTGGAGGTCGCATCGGCCGGCAGCGCAACCACGCCGGTCCGCGCGACTTCCCGCGCGAAGATGATCTCGAGCGGATCAATCGAATATTCGCGGCTCAGGTGAAAGCCGCGCCGGCTGACCTTTTCAGTGAGAATCGATCGGCGCAGCGTCAGCACGGTGAAACCATGAGCGATCGTCACCGCCAGCAGCAGTGGCAGCACCATGTTCACATCGTGGGTCAACTCGAGCGCGAAGATCACCCCCGTCAGCGGGGATCTCATCGTGCCGCCCAGAATCGCCGCCATGCTCACCAGCGGCCAGAATCCCACGCCTTCCCATGGCAGCACGCGCGCCTCCAGGCCGCCGAGGGCGCCGCCGATCATCAGGAGCGGAGCGAGAACGCCGCCTGACGTGCCCGATCCGAGTGAAATCGCCCAGATTGCCGACTTGACGATCAGCACGCCCGCGATGACCCGCAGCGGCATGTCGCCCTGCAGGAGACCGCCGATCACGTCGTATCCGACGCCGAGGGCCTGGGGAAAAAAGAAGCCACCAATGCCGATCACGACACCGCCGATCGCCGGCCACCACATCCAGTGGATGGGCAGATGGTGAAACGCATCTTCCGAGGCGTACACCGCGGCGGTGAGCAGCGCCGACAACAGGCCGGCCAGGAGGCCGGCGACGACGCAGCCCGAGAGCCCCGAGGCGCTGATGAAGATCGGGTGGGGCGGCACCGGAAAGACCGGTCCCAGACCGAGGAGATGACGGCGTATCGCGGCCGCTACGACACTGGCCAGGGCCACGGGAATGATGCTCCGCGGCTTCCACTCGAATAACAGCAGCTCCACCGCGAGCATCACCGACGCGACCGGCGCGGCAAAGGTCGCCGACATGCCGGCCGCGGCGCCGGCCACGAGGAGCGTTTTCCGCTCCGCGCTCGTCAAGTGAAAGAACTGGGCGATGAGCGAGCCGAACGCGCCCCCGGTCATGATGATCGGACCTTCGGCGCCGAAGGGCCCGCCGGAACCGATCGAGATCGCCGAGGACAGCGGCTTGAGCAACGCGACTCTCGGTTCGACGCGGCTGCCGCCGATGAGGATCGCTTCAATCGCTTCGGGAATCCCGTGGCCGCGAATGCGCTCGGATCCGTAGCGGGCCAGGACGCCGATGATAAGGGCACCAAGCACCGGAACGGCAATGACGAACGGACCAAGATGATGACCGGCAGGAGAAACGAGTTCCGTCGCGACGCGCTGGAAGAAAAACAGGTTGGTGAACAGACCGATCAGTTTCAGCAGGGCGGTGGCGACGAGCGCTGCGAAAGCGCCGATGGCGACAGCCAACGCTGCGATCGGGAGGACCCGAGGTGTCGTCGTGAAATCACCAAGATGATCAAGGGGGTCGGCCTGGGAGCGGTACGTCGTCATGCCTCAAGTGTAATGTCTGTGCGGCGGTCTCGACGAGTGCCGGTAATTCAAACGACGCGGGCCGAGAGCGGTTGCGTCAATCCGTACGAGTGGGCGGCTACCGACTCGTAGCCAGGGTCAGTCCGCCGCGTGCGTGAAACGAGAACTCTGTACTCGTGTTCTCATCGAGCCGCATGCGGGGTAGGCGCGCCACAGGCGCGTCCGCCGTCGCTTTAGCGGAGGCGGAAGCGGGCAACGGGGCCCCGGGAGCGAAGGCGTGGGGGGCCGCGGGGGCGAAGCCCCCCGGACCTAGTCACGTCCCGCCGCTGATTCCAAACTCCTTCGCCGTGACTATGGCCGCCGCCATTGCGAGCTTGTGATCCTTGTCCCATGGCGGCCCCACGGCCCTGCGCACGTGGAGGAAGTGAGCGTCGAGGCTTTCGATGCCCAACGCCTGGCTCGCCGCACCCAATACCTTCTTCGCGTCGTACCAGTGGACGGGCCAACCCCGCGCCTCAGCCGCGGAGGCCAGGGCCTTGCGGTACATCACCCAGTCGGCAACGTTCTGCGCCCGGTAGTCCTTGATTCGTTCGGCAATCGTGGGCGGAAGCTGTGGGCAATTGCGAAGGGCGATGCCGAGCAAACGCCGCACCGCCATCGTGACGGCGTCCAGCGCAAGTACCGCATGCCTCTCCGCCGACACACGCACGCGCTCGACCAACGCCACGGCCTCGTCCAGCGGGAGTCCCTGGCCTTCGTGGTGATGGGGCAGCTTTGGCAGGCCCTCGTCCACAAGTTCTACACGGCGGCGGTCGAGGAGCGTCCCATCGCGCGCCACCGTCACCAGCACCGCCCAACCGCCGTGATCCGATACCCCGATGATGCCGCCGTTCTTCGACCTGATGTCTCCTCCGATCTACAGTCGCCGCTTTCCGGGTTAGGCGTTACGTGTCCGTCCCGTGCCGCTCAGAACCGCGCAGTGATCCACGTTGTCACATAGTCGAGATGATGAGAATCGCGACGCGCGGCGCCGGACCCGCATCGGGTTTGTATAGCGCGCCTTTCACCCGACCGGCGAGAACTGGATGTACTCCGGATGACTTTGCCCGAACAGCGGCGCAGCGATCCCGAGGAAGGCTCCGGTCAGAAGGACATTGCGACGGTTCATGTGTCGCTCCGGTTCACGAGTCTTGGGCCGAAGTCTACTATCATCGTTGTCGCTGCGATCCAAAGTAGCCCGATTGAGACCGGCGAGCGTGAAGCCGATTGTTGGAAGGAGACCGTTGATGATCTCAGCGCAAGAGGCGCTCGAACGCCTGCGCGACGGGAACCGTCGATTCGCCGCCGGCCTTCGGAGCCCCGATACCGGCACGGACGAGGCCCGTCGCCGCGAGCTGGCCACGGGCCAGGAACCGTTCGCCATCGTTCTCGGATGTTCGGACTCGCGGGTTCCGGCGGAGTTCGTCTTCGATCAGGGTCTCGGCGATCTGTTTGTCATCCGTATCGCCGGAAACATCGTCGCTCCATCAGGCATCGGCAGTGTCGAGTTCGCGGCGGCGCGATTTGGCACACGACTCGTCGTGGTCTTGGGCCACTCCAGGTGCGGCGCGATTCTGGCTACGCTGGAGGAACTGCGGCGGCCGTCAGAAGACCAGTCGCCGGGTCTTCGTGCGATCGTCGACCGCATCCGCCCGGCTGTGGAACCGTTGCTGGCAACAGAGCTCGCCCAGCAGGCAGACGCGCTGGTGCAACAGGCCGTTCGAGCGAACATCCGCGCCTCCACACATCATCTTCGCCATGGATCGGAGCTCCTCGAGCAATTGATCCTGAACGAGGGGCTCGTCATCGTCGGAGCCGAGTATTCGCTGGAAACTGGCATCGTAGATTTCTTCGATGCTGGGCCGGCGAGCGGTCAGCAGAGCGCTGAGGCCGTGGCTTCGTCGGCGGTCAGTACCGGGAGCTGAACGCGAGTCCAACGGTCAGGGACGCGCGTTCCGCGTCACGTTCAGCTCGCGTGGCTCGTTGAGGACGTGATTGAGGTCGATGAGGTCCGGGTCCAGCGTCTTCGTGCGACCGACGACATCGGCCAGCCGCGTGATGCACGGGCGTCCCGATTGCCAGCCGACAAGCACACCCCTGTCACCGCGCGCCACCGACGCCACTGCCGCCGCGCCCAGGCGCGTGGCAAGTAACCGGTCGAATGCCGTCGGCTCGCCGCCGCGCTGGACGTGACCGAGCGTCGTCACTCGGAGGTCGAATCCCAACCGTTCCTCGTTGGCGTCGAAGTAGGCCGTCAACGTGTGAGCGTTTTGCGCGGCGCCTTCCGCGACGACGACGATTGCGTGCTCTTTGCCGGCATCATATGCCCCGCGGAGTTGGCGGGCAATCAACTCCGGTGTCGTTTCGACCTCAGGGATGGCGATTGCTTCGGCCCCACCGGCAATCGCCGTCATGAGTGCAAGGTATCCGCAGTCCCGACCCATCACTTCGACCAGGAATGCGCGACGATGAGACGAGGCGGTGACCTTGAGCCGGTCAATCGCTTCGACGGCGATGTTGAGAGCCGTGTCGAAGCCGATCGTCATGTCCGATCCGCTCAAATCGTTGTCGATCGTCGATGCGACGCCGACCACGGCGATCCCGGCCTCCGCGAGCCGGTACGCGCCGGTCTGCGATCCATTGCCGCCAATGACGATCACGGCATCGATTCCGTGCTGCTGAATCATCGCCACCGCTTGCGTCCGTCCCTCTACGGTGATGAATTCGGGACAGCGCGCGCTGCCGAGCATGGTCCCGCCGCGTTGAATGATCCCGGCGATATCGCGTGATCCAAGCGCGACGAATTCGCCACGGACCAATCCGGCGTACCCATTGCGCACCCCGAAAATGTGCCAGTCTTCAGCGAACCCGCAGCGGACGACCGCCCGAATGGCAGCGTTCATTCCCGGCGCGTCGCCACCGCTCGTCAAAACCGCTACACGTTTCATGATGTTCTGCTCTGTAGTAGTTGCCGAATATTCCCTTGAAAAACGCCTGCTGACTGATGTGATCCTGCCGTTTCTTCCGTGCCGGGCGCAACCAGAGATATTTTGGCCGTGTCGCTGCCGGGACCCCGGCGGCTGCGGTACCACGCAACAATTCCGATTTCAAAACATCGATCCCGAGAGTCCTTCGATCTTTACGGCTGTGCAGGAACAGCTTGGCCTCAAGCCCGAACCGCAGAAATGTTTGCACGATGTTCCGATCATCGATCACATAGAGCGACCGCACCCTGGGTAGGCACACGCACACTCGCGTTGGCAGACGGATTGGAGTTGACCATCGGCTGACCAGGGTTCGCGGCAAGCGCGATGAGCGATACAGCTACAGTTCGAGACACTTCGCGAACCGGGAGTGTCATCTCGCCAACGGATGTCCCGATCTGGGACAACTCGAGATCGATATCATGCACACGAATCGCGCGCTGCCCTTGACCCGTAGCAGGCGTTCGTTCATCATGCGTCTCCCCTCATCGGCATAATGGACACGCAACGTGCTCGAACCGCTCGAGCACACCGGGAGGCCACCCATGGTTGGGACGCCGTTCGCTGTATTCCTCGTATCGACGCTGATCATCGTGTGTTCGCCGCGGTGGCGCTCAGCACGCGACGAGCGCGAACGGTTGATTACGCGAGAGCCAACCGGCTCCGGCTCATCGCCTTCGCGTCGCTCGGCGCCATTCTCCTGATGTTCCTGGCGTTGACGCTGCCGCGCCTGCCCTATGCCGTCGATGCCCGGACACCCGACCACATCGTCCACGCGGTTGGCAGACAATACGCGTGGTCGCTGACCGATCACGCCGGCCCGACGCTCGAGACATGGGACAGCAGTTCTTCGCCGACAGTTACGGTGCCGGTCGGTGAGCCAGTCGAATTCCGCGTCACGACGCTCGACGTGAACCACGGCTTCAGCCTGTATGCGCCGGACGGACACCTCGTGGCGCAGACGCAGGCGATGCCCGGCTACATGAATCGTCTGCGCGTGACGTTCGAGCAGCCCGGTACTTACAGCGTCCTGTGTCTCGAATTCTGCGGCCTGAGCCATCACCGCATGCGCGGCGTCGTCGAAGTCCGGTAACCGGAGGAGCCGTCATGACCGAACGCGTCGACGTCGATCCGTACACGCCTCGCCTCATCAAGGTCACGCTGACGTGGGTGCTCACGGCGCTCGTGCTGTTCCCGGTGCTGGCGGTGCTTGGGTTTCTGATGCGCGCCCTCCAGGCCGGCTTCATGGCGTCGATGTCACCTGAATGGTTTACGCGGTGATGACGCTGCACGGCCTCGGGATGGTGGGTCTCTGGTTCGTCGCCGGGATGGCGGGCATCAGCGTCCTGCTCGCGCGCTACGTGCGACCGACGATTGGCGTGTCATGGATTGCGTTCGGGGCGACGCTCGCCGGTGTCCTGCTGCTTGTGGCCGCCACACTCGTCGGGCGGCTCGGCGTGGGCTGGTACTTTCTCTATCCGCTGCCGTTTCATTCCGGCGGAACGTGGCCGGGCTGGGCGACCGCGTGCCTGTTCGCGGCGCTCGCGATCATGGGCGTCGGGTGGACGGTGTGGGCGGGCGATCTGCTCTGGGCGATCGCGCGGCGCTATCGACTATCGGACGCGCTCGGATGGCAATACCTCCGCGGCAGTGGCGCGCCTGACGTGCCGCCCATCGTGATTATTTCAACCGTCAGCTTCATCGGTGTGCTCGCGGGTCTGGTCGCAGCGGTCGTTGTCCTGGCGCTCGTCGCGGCGGAGCAGCTGACGACCGGCTTCGCGAACGACGCCCTCCTCATCAAGAACCTGACGTTCTACTTCGGGCACATGCTGGTCAACATCACGATGTACTTCGGCGTCGCGATGGTCTACGAGATCATGCCCGCGTACACCGGGCGACCATGGCAGAGCAACACGCTCGTCGCCGCGTCGTGGAACCTGGTGCTGCTGCTGGTGATGTTCGCGTACTTGCATCATCTGTACATGGATTTCGCGCAGCCTCAGTGGCTGCAGGTCGTGGGCCAGCTCGGCTCCTATCTCATCTCGGTGCCCGCCGCGGTCGTCACCATTTTCAGCACGCTCGTGCTCGTGCACGGCGCCACATGCGCTGGAAGCTGGCGTCTGTGATGTTATATCTCGGCGTCATGGGATGGGCGATCGGAGGCGTCGCTGCGGTCATCGACTCAACGGTAATGGTCAATAGCCGGTTTCACAACACACTGTGGGTGCCGGCGCATTTCCACACCTACTACGTCATGGGTGTCATGCTGATGATCCTCGGCACGGTGTTTCATCTCACCACCGAGCTGTCGAGGGTCTCGGAACGCGTGCCGAGCACGAATGCCATTGTCGCCGCCGTCGGCATCGGCGGGTATGGATTCCTGCTGATGTTCTATCTTGCGGGGGTCGCAGGCGTGCCGCGGCGATATGCTTCCTATCCCGCGGAAACCGCGCAAGGGATCTTCTACGCGAAGCTGTCGCTCGGGTTCATCGCGCTGCTGCTCGCCGGCGCACTCGTGTATATCTGGGAGACCGGCCGCCGATGCGTGCGCTCGCTTGCCGTCTGATCGGCACGCTGGTCCTGGTGGGATCGACGGGCGTTGTCGCGGCCGCCGATCGCACGATCCCGCCTGAGGAAGACCGGTTCACCAATGCGCCGCTGCCGAATGTCGCTCTCACAACCGCTGCGGGAACGCGAACCGATGTCGCGAGCGTGGCCGGCGGCCGTCCACTCCTGCTGGCACTCGTGTTCACGCGCTGCGCCGGCGTCTGCTCGCCGTTTCTCGCCTCCTGGCATGCCGCGGATCGCTGGCTGCCGGCGAGTCGGGCGGTCTCACGCCTCGTCCTCAGCTTCGACCCGCGGGATTCCGCGGCCGACATGGCGGAGCTCGCGCGTCATCTCGAGGTGGCGGACGATGCGACGTGGACGTTCGCGGTTGCGGCGCCCGAGGATATCCGGCGCATTGCGGACGCGGTCGGGTTCTGGTACGACTGGGATGCGTCGCGGCAGCAGTTCGATCATCCGGCGCTGCTCGCCGCGGCGCGGCACGGCCGCGTCATCCGTCTGCTCGTCGGCGCCCGGGTGACATCGGCGCGGCTCGACGAATTGGTCCGGGAAGCGGCAGGGGAATTCGTCGCGAGCTATCCTCTTCCAGGCCGGGCACGGTTTCGGTGTGTCCAGTACGACCCGCGCACTGGCCGTCTGTCACTCGCCTGGGGCTCCGCTCTCCTGGTCGTCCCGCTCGCTGCCGTTGGGCTCACGACCGCGGTGATGTTCTCCGCCGGCGCGAATGTGAGGAGGACCAGGGGTTAGCGGTCAGAATGTCCGCTGTCACGCGGCGGTCCGCGCGATGCTGAGGCCGCCGGGCTCTTCGGCGTTGCGCCCCACGGTGGCGCCGCTTCGGCTGAAGCGACACGTTCGCTGGCAAGATTGCGGCGACCAGAAAGCCGCCACGCGCGAGCTGCTAGAGTCCGAAGCACAAGATGTTGGAGCCGACAGCAAGCGCGATGAACTGCTGTCCGCCGGACGCGAAGGTCATCGGCGAGGTCTTGATCGTGGCGTTCAGCGGAACGCGCCATAATGTTTTCCCGTCGCGCTCGTCAACGGCGACGAAGTAGCCGCTCGCGTCTCCGTAGAACAGGATGCCAGCCGCGGTGCCTAGAACGCCCGCATCTCTCTTGCCGTCTACCGGTCCGGCCTGAGGGATCTCCCACACGATTTTCCCGGTCTCGATATCGAGGGCGCGGAGATATCTCGTCGCCGGGTCCACGCGCGGGCGCTCGGTTTTCCAACTACCGGGCGACAGTCTGACGTTGCACTTCTCCGTGGCCTGAACGTAATACAGGCGTGTGACCGCACTGAAGGCTGTGCCATGCCAGTTGGTCGCGTGGTCGGGACAACTCACGTCGCGCTCCGGAATACGAATGGGGCGGCCATCCGCGCCAATCCCACTCGCCCACGTCAGCCGTCGAACGAATTTCTGCGCGAGCAGCAGC
This sequence comes from Acidobacteriota bacterium, assembly GCA_046726355.1. GTDB lineage: Bacteria > Acidobacteriota > Vicinamibacteria > Vicinamibacterales > CAVVIG01 > QHWF01. The sequence goes on from JBKPAI010000017.1 coordinate 110,272, forward strand.
TGGCCGTTGGTGCGATCGAGGACGTAGAAAAAGCCGTTCCGGTCCGCATGCAGGAGCAGCTTTCGGTCCTCCCCACGAAACGTGGCGTTGACGAGGACATTTGGCTCCGTTGCATCCCAATCGTGAACATCGTGCGGCGTGAACTGGTAGTACCACTTCAGTGTTCCCGTGGCGGGATCGAGCGCCAGGACGCAGTCGGTGAACAGATTGTCGCCGCCGCGCTCGCGATCGTCGGAGTTCGGCCACGGATTGCCGGTGGCCCAGTAGAGCGTCTCGGTCTCGGGATCGTAGGAACCGGTCTGCCACGTGGAACCCCCGCCAGTGGCGACGGCCGTTCCCTGCCAGGTCTCAAAGCCGGGATCGCCTTTGGCCGGAATCGTCCAATGCCGCCAGACGCGTTCACCGGTAGCGGCCTTGTAAGCCGAAACGAATCCGCGGATGCCCCAGTCGCCGCCCGAGACGCCGGCAACCACCAGGTCTTTGACCACCAGTGGCGCCATGGTTCCCCCGTAACGCTGCGGTTCGTCGACCATGACGACCTCCCACACGGGCCGGCCGGTGACACGATGTAACGCAACCAGGTGCGCGTCATCAGTAACCAGAAAGACGTGCTCTCCGAGAATAGCCACGCCGCGGTTGGTCCCGAGCGACGGATCGGAGACGAGACCGCCACTGCGCGGGCGCGCGTAATGCCAGATCTGGTGACCGGTGCGCGGGTCGAGCGCGAACACCTGGTTCGGACCGGTTACGTACATGACGCCATCGGCAACGATCGGAACCGTCTCGAGTCCGAAGTACCGCATGTTCTCGCGATAGTAAGGAGTGTCCGGCAGGAACTGCGACCAGAGGGGGATGGAAAAGGTCCACTTCAGGCTGAGCCGGCTCACGCTCGCCCGGTTAATCTGCGTGAGCTCACTGTAGCGATTTCCGCTCACGTTTCCGTTGAACGTCGGCCACTCGCCCGGCTTCGGGTTCAGGATCCTGGTGAAATCTATTCCCGTGTCGGCATGCCGTCGCGAGATCGCGGCTCCGGGTCGTACGCCGGTCAATCGGCTCAGGAACGCAATCACATCGCGCAACTCATCGACGCTCGCCGTCACGCGTTCCATGTGCGACCGTTTCTCGTCCGTGATGACGGCGACGTCATCGAGCGACACGGCGTGGAACGCGCCGGTCAGGTCCTGGACGGCCACGTCGAAACTCGTGCGGCTGCGGGCGAATCCACGCAGCGCTCGACCATCGCGCAGGCGTACAGAAACCACGCCGTACCCGGGAGCGATCCGCGCGTCGGGGTTCAGCAACGCCTCGCGAATCTCGTCCACGGTCAGCGCGAGCCCGATCTCCGAAAGATCGGGGCCGATCGGCGAACCTTCGCCCTCCACCAGATGGCAGGATCCGCATTGTCCCTTCCCGAAGAAGAACTGCCTCCCGGCTGCAACATCACCGGGCACGCTGCTCTTTGCGGCCACTGCGTTCAGCGAGACGATCATCGTTGCGAGAGCATCGAGCGTCTCGGCTGGAAGATCGAAGGCGGGCATTCCTGCGGCGGGAATGCCATTGCGGATGACATTACGGAGGCTTTGCGCGGAGCGCCCGCGAACCGACGGGTTTCCTGAAAGTCCCGGGCCCTGCTGCGTGCCACGGGCATCGTCTCCATGACAACCGCCGCAGAGCTTCGAGTACGTTTGCTGGATATCCGGAGTGTTCTGCTGCGCCAATAGTACCGGGCTCAAGACAGACGCGATCAGGATGGTGCAGCGTTTGGTGATCTCGAAAGCCATCAGCGATCTCTGTGGGTTGGCTGCGCAGCTAACACCAAGGACACCAAGGTAAAGCCCTATGTGATGTTTCCTTTGTGTCCTTCGTGTCCTTTGTCGTGGCCCCGCAGGGGTCCGGAACGCGCCGAGACGATCCCATTCCGACGGGGCACCATGTCGTCGGGAATGCCGAGCCCGGGTCCGCCGATCTCCCCGGTATGGATGTATCCGTCGGTGATTGTGAAGATGCCGGGAAAGCGACGCCGCCATGGCTCGTTGGCTGCGGGGACGTACTGTCGCGCGTTGGCTTCGATGCCGGCAACCGCTGGAACGTGAGCGGAGATGCCGACCGAGTGGATCAGCGACGCGCCGGGACACGTGAGATCCTGCACGCACAGGAACAGCTTGTACTTCTGCGCGGCGGCGGCCATCAGCACCGTCTGGCTCTGGCCCTTGCAGGCCTTCAACGCGACACCCGTGTAGCCCATTTCGCGCGCGAGCACGAGGCTCTCGAGATCGGTCAGCGATTCGTCGATGACGACCGGACGCAATCGCGCGGCTTCGTGCATCACATTCTGCCTGTTCGCGTTGAGATCCCGCGCCGTCGGCTGCTCGACGTAGAGAATCCGCCTGAAGCCTTCGGGCGACCGCGAACGAATCCGGCGGAGACATTCGAGGACGTACTGGACGTCGGGACAGCGCTCGTTGAAATCGAGGCAATAGGCGAGATCGCCGACGCGCCGCTCGGCCTGCACGGCCGAGGCGATCCGATCGATCGCCAGCGTCCGCTCGACGTCCCACGACAGGTCGTCGCCCTGCAGCTTGATCTTGATGCGCACGAGACCGTCGCGCCGAATCCATTCCGGCAGCGTTTCAGGCAGGCCGTCGCGAACGGGCTTCTCGACGTCTCCGGTTTCGAGCGGATCGAGCCCGCCGACGCTGTGAAACACCGGGATTCGCTCCCGTCGCTTCGACAGCAATGCCCGGTCGAGCCGTGCGCCGCGAAACTCAGGACCGAGATAACGGGACACGTCGTGCGTCAGCAGATCAGGGCCGTAAGTCTCGTAGACGTTGCGGCTGTGAACTTTTCCGAACGCATCATGGAGGGCCGCGTCGAACGGACTGGCGACGACGAGCGTGCAGAGCTTGGGGATCGGTTCGGTCAGCTTGCGCTCGGCGGAAACCTCCGCCGCGGCCTTCAGGCACGCAGGCTCCAGGACATGCGCGATGTCGAGTGGATGCCCGATCTCGCGGCAGTCGCCCGTCAGCCGCGCGATCCGCGACGCCAGCGCCTTCATCGCCTCGAGCGTCGTGTCGTACGACATCGTCGCCGATGGAAACGCCCACATGTTGCCCATCGTCATCGACGCGAAGCCCCAGGCGGTCTGTCCGTGTCGCGTGGTGACGCGGCAGTGAACGTTCAGCAGCGTGACCCGGTCGACTACGCGGCCGCCGAACTTGTACGGTGCGCGGTATACGTAGTCTTCGTAGCCGTAAATGACGTCGTCGATGCGGATATCGGTGGGTTTCGGCGCGATGATGGCAGCGCCGAGCGGTACGGCCGACGCCTGGCGCAGGAACCGCCGGCGGGTGACGATCACATCGTCGCTCCTGAATAGGCTTCGGCGACGCGTGCCTTGACGAACGCCAGATCGCGTGCGGCCGCCGCCAATGTGCTCTCCTCCTGCGCAGCCGGCGTGGCGCCGGCGACCTCGTATTCCAGGTGGAGCGACGCCGGACCGTGAAAACGCGCTTTCGCGAGCATGGCGAAGAACCGTTTCCAGTCGACCATGCCGTCGCCCATGGGGCAGTTCCGCTGCCGCCAGGCGCCGCCGCTCTTTTCCCAGAAGAAGTCCTTGAGCGCGATCATCGACAACCGCGGCGCCACCAGGTTGAACGCCGTGCGCCACCCGCCGTCTCCGCCTTCGACCACCGCATGACGGGGGTCGAAGTAGTACCCGACGGTTGCCGCGTCGAGCGGTTCGATGAACGGGGCAAAATCCCAGACCGGGCCGCCGATGTACCCCGCGTGGTTGTGATACCCGAGCCGCATCCCGTGACGGCGGCTCAGATCGGCAAGTCCTCTCAACTGTCTGCCGGCGGCTTCGAGCTCTTTGCGGACATCGACGAACGTATATCGGTAGTAGCCCGGTTTGTAGAATGGAATCTTCAACCGCGCCGCGGTCTCGAGCGTCGGCTGCGCGACGGGATCTGCATCAGATAACAGCTCGGTCGTGATCATCGGCACCGCCAGGCCCTCGCGGCGGATGGCGTCGACGAACACGGGCAGCTCGATCGCCACGCGCTTCGGATCGACGTGGCCGCCCGGGCGCACCGTGAGATCGACGCCGTCGAACCCGAGCGCCTTCAGCGACCGGCCGAGCTCGGAGCCGTTCATCCGCGGCAGGTGCTTCGAAAAGAAGCACAGCGGACTGTCGAAGCCCACGCCGCGCGGTGAAGCCTTAACGTGCCCGCCCTGAGCGAGCGTCAGCGAGTCGAAGGGTGATGCAAGCCGCACAGCCGCCGCACCCGCCGCGGCCTGAATGAAACTGCGCCGGCTGAGAGTGTCCATGGCTGCATCCTATGTCAGCACCATCGCGCCGTCCAGTGAGTTGGCCGGTTGGAGGGTTGCACCACTCGCGACGTTCGTTGGCGCTGATTCGGCGGCGATCTTGAAGATTCTTGAAACTCTTCGATCCTTCGCGTTTGCCGGCCTGCGGCGGCCAAACGTCTACGGCCCGCAGATGTCAGACCGTAGACGCGGGCGCGGCGGTTATTGTCCGATGTGGTCATCTCCGACTCGACATCGCCCCTGAGCTCGAGCCGATGGAGGGCGGGATACAAGGACCCCTGACTTGCTTCGCCATCTCGGAGGTCGAGAGGAAGTATGTACGGCAGACCCCTCGGAGGTCAAGAGGAAACAGAATCGCTGAACGATGTTGATTCATGCGAGAGCTCGCGTCTGGTAGTACCAGCGGAAGCTCGTCAACGACAGCCGTTAGCCGACCGCAGCGTCTCGGCTTTCGAGGGCGAAGACGGGAGGTAGTGAAACCACAAAGCTCACAAAGACCGCAAAGAAGATGGCCTTCTTTGTGGTCTTTGTGGCTTGATCTGGCAGGCGATTTTTTCACAGGTGCTCAGACAAGGGTTCATTGAGCGCTGCGCCGCTGATCGTGCGCCACCACGACGGTGGTATTCACGACATTCGAGTTGCAGGCTGCATCGGTGACCGTGACTTCAACGGTGTACTTACGGCCGTCGCCGTCGTCGCCGCGTCGTGAGGCCTGCAGCTGCAGCTGCCTCGACCAGGGCATCGACGCCGCTCGGAATCCTGGCTCAGTCGCGACCAGCGGCTCTACCTCGCCGTACTCGTCGATGACACGAATCGCAATCGACGCAATGCCGGTTCCGATGTCTCTCGCTTCCCCGGATATCGTGATGGGCACCGTCTCACCGTTCGGCGGCCAGATCTCCTGCGGATGGGCGGCGATCGTCGTCGACGGTACAGCGCGATCGATTGTGACATCGAGCGTGGTCACAGCACCGGCACTGATGACCGCCGGGCACGACGTGTACGGGGCGGCGCGAACCGGGGTCACCGTGACGCGATATGTGCCGGGCGCGAGATCGACGCCGCCGTAGAATCCGCCGCCGTCCGTTGCGCTCGTCACGAGCGAGCGGCCAACCGTCGCCGGCGCCGTGTCCTGACGCTCGATGCGAATGGCGCCGGCGTCGACTGTTCTTCCTGTTTCATCGGTCACGAATCCCTTCAAGTGCCCGACGTGCGGCGCCATTTTCCAGGCGTGCGCCGGAACCGGGACCGGAAAGCCGAACACTGGCTCGGGATTCGCCACCTTGTCTTCGTAGAGCGTCGTGCCGTTGACCGAGTTGCCGGTCGTGAGACCGGAAGCAAATTCGGTGATTCCGCGCCTGGGCGTGTTCTGACCCGGAGGAATGGAAAGCGGATTCGCGGCGACGGCCTCGTCAGGGTTCGCGATCGAGAAGAACACGACGCCGGCGCCCCGGTTATTCCCGCCGGGCGGCTCGTCGAGTGCGCGGCGCACCTGCGCCAACGAGCCTTCGACCGAATTGAGGAACACACCCATCCCGATCAACCCCGCGCGGCCGTACTGATGCCGCTGCATCCAGTCCAGCCATTGGTTGAACTGCGTCTGTTGCGACGGCACGTGCTCGCGTTTGTAATTCATCGGAATCGCCAGGTCGAGGATGCCCTCCTCGGTCCATGCACGCCAGTCTTGATACACACGCCAGTAGGCCTCCGCTGCATTCCAGGCCGATTCGGCAGCACCTGTGCCACCGAATGCGATCAGCGCGGCGGAGATCTTGAGATGCGGCTTGCGCGCGATGGCGTTGAGATAGATCCGGCGGACGACGTTGGTGACCTGATCGCGACGCCATTGCGACCACGCCGGGTCATTTTGTGCGGGAGGCGGCGAGCTCCCCGGCACACCGTGATACGACTGAAAGCGCTCGATGCTGGTCGCGTTGTATCCGACGTTTGTGCCGGTGGCCGGCGTCTGGCCGCTGACGCTGAACTCGGGGTAGCGAATGCGATCCAGGTGCAGACCGTCGATATCGTAGTTCTCCACGAGCCGCATCAGTACATCCACGGTGTACGCCTCGGCGTCGGGATGCCCGAAATCCAGCCAGAAATCGCTCCCGAATCGATGCCCCTGGAACGAAATACCGCCGGCGCCATCCGGCAGCAGCGTGCGCGTGAGCCAGTTCTCCGGCCCCGGCAGGATCGTCTGGGTCGCGGAATCGTACCCGCCGTGCAGATTGAACACGTGGTTCGGATTCGTCGGAGGTCCGAGCGTCGGACCAGGGGCGAAGTTCGGGTTCTTGTTCCAGATCGCACCCATGATGACGAACGCGTGCACCTCGATCCCGTTCGCATGCGCCTCATTGATCATGTCCTGCAGGGGATCGAAGCCCGCGGCAATCGGGACGAAGTCGGGAGGTGGCTCGAGTGATTGAAGGTACCACGCATCACCGCGTCGGCGCACCTGGACGAACAGCGCATTGGCCTTCGCCGCCGTCGCGTTGGCGACGACTGCAACGACGTCGCTGTGGTTGTTCAGGATGGTATTGAACGTATCGACCCAGAACCCGCGGTACTCTGCTTGGGCCGCGACCGGAGAATCCGCCGCCAGAAGGAGCGCCGTCGCCATCACCGGCGCCACTCCGCGTCTCGACCAGTTCATGCATCCTCCACGGCGACTGTCCATCGACAACAGCCTGGCAAGCGGATGTACGCGGAAACGACGAACGACAAAGCAGAAGTGGAAAACCGGGTGTTACGCCGTTGATGTATTGTTGAGTGGAGCGAACTCGTCCGAGCGGGAGATTGCGGTGAGACATTCATGGACTGACGCCGGTCACCTTCGCGAGAAGGTCGAAGAACTCACGCTTGCGTGACGAGCTGATCGTCCAGTTCACCGGCACACTCTGATAACCGTCGTCGAACCGCTCGCCCGCCATGCGGTAATCGAAATATCCCCAGCTTGCATAGGCGCGCAGTGCCGCCAGCATGTTGTTCTCCGGCTTGGTGAAGTCGAAGTGGTCGTCCTCGTTGAAGACGATCGGCTGCCCGCGATAGCTTGGCAGTCTCCTGGTTTCCTCCACCATCTGCGTGATGCGTGACGGCTCCCTGACGCCATTGCCGTGCAGCAGGACGAAGTCCACAGCCTTCACCAGCGAATCGGACGGCACGCTGCCGCCGTTAAGGCTCGTGCTGATCAGCAGCCGCCCCGTCGGCGCTGTCACCTTGCCTTTCGATTGTTCCTTCAGCCGATCGATCAGCTCCACCGCGCGCCCGCCGGGTTTGATGATGTCATGTTTGAATCCGGCGTTGTCGGCCTCGTTGGCCACTTCGACCAGCACATTCGCATATCCCTTGTCGATCAGCCAGCCGGTGGCGGCATCGGCCGCCCGGAGGATGGACTGCTCGTCGTTCATCTGCCGTTCCTGCGCCTGGTAGAAAAAGCCGACGATCGCGATCATGCCCAGTTCGTCCGCGCGATCGAGAATGCGCTCCAGCCGCGACATGTAGTCCGGCCGCAACCTGCCGTCGGTCTCGAACGACGAATTCACCCACGGCTGCGACCGGCTGTATCCCTCCGGGCTGCCGCCCTGAAGGTTGATCGTGAACCCCAGCAGGCCCTTCGCCCTCCAGAGCGGCATGGCGGCGATGAACTCGCGCGTGTTCCGCTCGGGGTCCCACGGTCCATCCGGGTAATTCCACTTACCGCGCGTCTCCGGATTCCGATCGTCGAAGATCCCCTGGACCATTCGGGAGTTGAACAGCAGACCTTGCACGGCCATCCCGTCGTACGAGCGCCCTGCATAGGTCGGGCGTCCGTTCACCACAAACTCTCGTCCCTCGATGCTGACGATCGTCTGTCTTGCCGCGCGCTGCGGCTGCGGGACGACTACGATGCCGAGTACGACGATGAGCAAGAGATTTCGCATTGCGGTTGCCCTTTCCGCGAGTGGGCGTTCGCATATTATTCAGCACGGCGTAGAATATTCGGCATCGCATCCATGAAACAGACACTGGTCTGCACATCAACCGTCTGCGCGATAGTCGCTGCCTCGACGATCGGTGCGCGCCTCGTCGCTCAGACTCGGGGCCGCGGCGCCAGCACGCCTGTTTCCAGCCCGTCGTCGGCATCGGTGACTCGCGTGGAAGGGTCGCTCCTGCAGGTCATGCGCGGCATCGTGTATCCCGCGTCGAATGTCGTGTTCGCCGGCCAGAGTGACCTGTCGAACCTGCCGAAGGCGGAGGATCCGGCCACGTCTCCCAATCCGCTCACCAGCACATACGGCGGGTGGGTGGCGGTCGAGAACGCCAGCGTCGCCTTGGCCGAGTCGGCGAACCTGCTGCTCGTGCCGGGACGCAGCTGCTCGAACCGCAAACCCGTACCCGTTCGGCGCGCCGACTGGATCAAGTTTGTCAACGATCTCCGTGCTGCTGGCCAGGCCGCGTACAAAGCCGCGCAATCGAAGAATCAGGACACGATGGTGGAGGCATCCGGCACGGTTGCCGACGCGTGCCAGGCCTGTCACGATGTCTATCGAGAGCGTGGCGGCTCGGCGGGCCGCTGTACACCATGAGGGCCCGTCGGTGACCCACTACGAAGTCGTCGCGCTGACGTGATGTCGCGCATCCTCGCGCTCGTCGTCGTCGCGGCGCTGCAGGAGCCGGGTGCGATCTGGCGCGGCGTGTACACGGCCGAACAGGCCGATCGCGGCCGGGCGATGTACACGAGGCGCTGCGCCCGCTGCCACGGGGCCGATCTCGCCGGCCGCCGCGACTACCCGCTCGCCGGCGAAGGGTTCATGAACCACTGGGAGGCGCACACGCTCGAGCATCTGTTCCGTCTGATGCGGGACTCGATGCCGCCCGACGACATTGCCGGGGTGAGCGACGCGGACAAGCGTGACGTGCTGGCGTACCTGCTGCAGCAGAACGGCTTCCCGTCCGGACCGAACGAACTGCCGGCGAACGACGGCGATCTTGCCGCCGTGCAGATCGTCAGACAGAACGGACCGGGACCGCTGACGATCGGCGCGCTCGTCGGCGCCACCGGCTGCCTGGAGGCTCCAAGCGATCGCGGGTGGGCGCTGACGCGCGCGACCGAACCGCAACGCACGACGCTCGACGTGTCGAAGGCGCCTGCCGGAATGGGTTCGCGGCCATCGCCGGACGCGGGCACCAGGACGATTCGATTGCTGAACGTGTTTCCCAGCCCCGACGCGCACGCGGGGCACACCATGCGCGCGATCGGATTCTTCGTGAAAGCCGACGGCGGCGACGCCGTCAACGTCGTGTCGCTGGAGATGATCGCGCCGACCTGCGCGCAGTAGCGCCTTACCGGGTGGCCCCGCTGATCACGCGCTCGGGCTTCACCTCAGTGGAGACGCCTTCGGCCTTCATGATCTGCGCGAGCGCGGCGGCGGTCGGCGGCGAGAACCTGAAGTTCATGCCGCGGTGCACGCCCACAGCAATGCGGAGCGGCGTCCAGCCGTGCTTGTTCTCGGTATTCCAGACGTCGATGAGCGCGCCGGCGTCCACGAGCAGCTTCACGACGGCGGGAAACTGCTTGTACGCCGCGCCATGCATTGCCGTATCGCCGTTCTTGTCGATCGCGTTCACGTCGCCGCCGAGCTCGAGCGCGAGCTTCACCGCTTCCATCGCTTCGGCCTCGGTGCCCGGATCTTCTCCGGGCGAGTAGACGCCGACGCCGGCCGCCGCCATCAGCGGGGTGGTGCCGTCCTCGTTCGTCAGCAGCGGATCGGCGCCGAGCTCCGCGAGCAGCCGCATCAGCGGCGCGTCAGCCGTGCGCGCCGCCATGAGGAACGGCGTCGCGCCGATCATGTTCAGGTTGTTCGTGCCGACCGGCGCGCGCCGCGTCATGCGCGCATTCAGGTCGGCGCCGCGCTTCGCCAGCAGCCGCACCAGATCGAGGCTGTCCAGATCGCCCGAGCCGGCCGGCGTGGGCCCGTTGCTCCCCTGCCCCGGCTTGCGCATCCACGTGATGTGATGCAGCGCCGTCCATCCCTGCGCCGCCGCGTTTGGATCGGCGCCGCGCTCCAGGAGATACGCCGCCAGCTGATAGTGCTTGCTGCCGACGGCCAGGACGAGTGCGCTCGGCCCGCCCGGCGGCGCCACGGGGGCCGCACCCGCGCCTCCACCGC
>JBKPAI010000018.1:0-7604 GCA_046726355.1 Acidobacteriota bacterium
CAGCAAGCACGAGCCGTTCGCCATCTGCACCGACGGGCTGCCGCACTTGGATTCGAACTCGTCAATCGCAACACCGGAGAAGTACTCTCTCCGGCGGGCGCTTAGCCCGTCCGACCAGGAGTTTCTTGGGAGCCGGACCTGCGCGGGCCGGTGTGAAGTCCGCCTGAAGGCGGACACTACCGGTGTGCCACCGCATCCGGAGCGTTCGCGTTCCACCACGCCTGCGCCATGTCGTTGGTCCACGCGTCGGCAAGGGGGACACGCGCCAGCTGCGCGTCGAGATCGAGCGCCGACGCCAGGCGCTTCGCAGGATCCTTCTCGAGGCACGTCATGAGGATGGTTTCGAGCTGCCTGGGAATCGGGAGCTCCGATACCTGCGAAGGCGGCACCGGCTTCGTCTGCGCGTGATGCACGAGCATCTGCGCCGCCGTGCTGGCATCGAACAGGAGCTGGCCGGTGAGGGCCCAGTACGCCGAGCACGCCAGCGAATAGAGATCCGCGCGGCCGTCGACGCGGGTCTCGGAGAACACCAGTTCCGGCGCCATGAAGGCGGGCGTGCCCGGCAGCAGGCCCTGCGCCGACAGCAGTGTCGACTCGTGCCCGGAGGTCGGCTGATCCTTGACGATGCCGAAATCGAGGACTTTCAAGTAGTCGTACTCGTAGCCAAGGCGCGTCACGAACAGGTTGGCGGGCTTGATATCCCGATGGACCAGGCCGTGTTCGTGCGCCTCCGCGAGCGAACGGCATGCCTGTCGCAGCAGCATGACGACGCGCTCTGCCGGCTGCGGTCCGAAGCGTTTGACGATCTCGTGCAGGTCCAGGCCGTCGAGCAGCTCCATCACATAATAGAAGCTCCCGCTGTCATCCACGCCGAAATCGAACAGTTGCACCGTGTGCGGCGAACGCAAGGCGGCGGTGACCTGCGCTTCGCGCTCAAACCGGCGCACGACCTGTTCGCGCGCAGCGGACGAGTGCTCGTCGTAGCGAATCAGCTTCACCGCCGCGGGACGTGCCAGCAGGCGGTGCCTGGCGCGCCACACCTCGCCCATCCCGCCGGAGCCCAGCGGCGCGATCAGGCGATAACTGCCGACGGCGAGCTTTTCGTCGAGGAGTTCCTCATCGATCTCGAGCACCGTGCTTTTCGCGACGAGGATCGCACGCTCGAGTACGGTCCGCAGCTCGCGGATGTTCCCCGGCCACACGTACGTCTCCAGGCGTTTCATCGACGCCGGCGAGACGCCGTCCACGACTTTCCCAACCCGCCGGGCGTGGTGGCGGACGAAATAGTCCACGAGCACTGGAATATCCGCGCGCCGATCGGCGAGGGCAGGCACGCTGATCCGGTTCTCGACAAGTCTGCGAAGGAGTGGCTGGTGGGGCCACCCCTGCTCCTCGGTCAGGTCGCGGGCCGTGGAGGCGATGATGCGGACGTCGGTGACCTTCGGCGGCCGGTGCTCCAGCATCTCGGTCAGCGCGTGCTGGAGTGCCGACGGAAGCGCGTGAACGGCGTCGAGGAACAGCGTCCCGCCCGAGGCGAGCTCGAGCCGCGGCAGCAAGGACTCCCCGGATCGATGGGCCGCCGTCGCATCGCCCGAGGCGCGTCGGCTCTGCGTGTGCAGCTCGGGGCAGCTCACGAAAATGAAGGCCCCGGCGCGGCGGGAGGCGACGTGCACGGCATGCGCGACCGCTTCCTTTCCGGATCCGGGAGGACCGGTCAGGAGCAGCGGCTCCATCTGCGCCGCCTGGCGGGCGACGGCATCGCGGAGCGCGCGAACTGCAGCGCTGTCGCCCAGCAGTGGACCGTCGACACGGCGCCTCGCGTCGCTCACCAGTTCTTGGGCGACGCGAAGCTCGCGCTCGAGCGCCGCCGTCCGCTCGGCGACGCGCGCCTCGAGCGAGGCGTTCAACGCCTGAAGCTCGTCGGCGGTGCGCCGCCGATCCTCATAGAGCCGCGCGTTGTTGATGGCGGTGGCAATCTGGTTCGCCACGATTGAGACGAGCGCCCGATCGTGCTCGCTGAAGGTGCGCTGCACCGGGCTCTCGATCGAGAACACGCCGATCAGCTCGTCGCGCACCAGCAGCGGGATGGCGAATTGGCTCTCCGCGTTCGGCAGGCCGGGGACGGGAACGGCATCCGCGATCTCCGCCCCTCGGCCCGCCTTGATCATCTGCCGCCGCTGCGCCGCGGCGTAGGCGCGCTGCTGCCCCAGGTTGCTCACGTGCAGCATCCTGCGCTTCTGCGCGACAAGACCAATCACCCCGGTGCCGATTCGCACGTGTCCGCCGATGGCCTGGTTCTCGTACCCGCGGCTGGCCACCACGGTCAAGGTCTCGCCCTCCGCGTCGAGCAGCAGGATGTTGGCATGATGGAACTCGAACAGCTCTCCCATCGTCCGGAGCGCGGCATCGTAGATCTCGTCGAGCTCGAGCGTCGTGTTGATCTCCGATGACACTCGCTGAAGCACCTGGAGCTCGGTCGTCTTGCGGGCGAGGTCGGCTGTGATGAGCGCGAGCTTCTCCGCGTCGCTCTCGATCATGCGGACACCGCCGCGCCGGCGTATGTAATCTTTTCAACCGCGAGGACACGGTAGATGTCGGCGGCGCGCAGCTTGAAGATGCCGGACATTCCCGTCGCCGAGGCGATTGCCTCGATCTGCATGTCCATGGCATCGAAGATCGGCCCTTCCGTTTCCGAGCGTTGAAACTCGAGCTGCAGAATCCACTGCGCCTGACCGGCCAGGTCCGACACGCAGACGTAGGCACGCGGATTCTCGCGAACGTTCCGGATGGTCTTGTTGAAGAACTGGAAGGACAGCGCGACGTGACTCTCGTCGACGTAATACACCTGCGAGATGACGGTGACGTTCGGGATGCCGCCGGCCGAGCATGTCACCATGACCGCTGGAATCCCGTTCTCGAGCACCGGACGGATCTCGTCCGGAAGCCGCGCGCCCGTGGCCGTCATCGCCCTTCCGCCGGCGGGACGAGCCGCGTGCCGGCGCCGGGACCGGGAGTCTGCAGGTAGACCTCGCGGACGTCGAACTCCACGGCCAGCGCCGGCTTCAGCGTGAACGCCTGCAGCAGGTGTTCGGGCGCATCGGTGTAGAGGGGGCGGACACTCCTCACGAAACGGTTGCGAATCCGATCGACCACGGCATAATCCCCGTCCGACGGCGCGCGATGGCGGCGGCATCGGCCCTTGAACTGATACGTCTCGTGTGAAGGGAACTCTTCGACCGTGAGCGCGATCTCGCCGTTGTCTTCGAGCGCTTCGACCAGCCGGGTGGTGAACTGCTCGGCAATCAGCGCGGTCAGCGTGCGGCCGTCCGGGCTGACGTGCCACCCGCAGACGCGGTGACCGTACGGGACGCGGTCGCGGTCGCGGGTGCCTGCGAACGCGACATTCGCGTGCTGCTCGAGGAATCGGACGATCTTTCCAGGAATCACGATCGCTGCCGCACCTCCCTTGCGACACGCACGCCATCCAAGGCTATGAGACCGATCGGTCCGCGGTCAAGCAGCGGGGCTCGGCCGGCTGAACACCCAAGAAACCGACGCGGCTGTAGAATGAGGCGCACTTCCAGAACAGCCTCAAGCCGTGAAGAACATCGATATTGGCTTCGCGAACGACGAAGATCACAAACAAGCGAACCACAGAGATCTCAAAGACCCCAAAGAAGAAGCAAAGTTTATGGCCAGACCGCCCCGCCTTTTTTCTGTCACGGCAGTCCTGTCGATCTTGACCGGCGGCGCGGTCGCGACCGGCCAGCTGCCGCCCGGTTACGTCGACCCGCAGCCGATTCTTGCCGCTGCCGCCAGAGCCATCGGGACCGCAAACCTGCGGTGCGTGACGCTTTCCGGCACGGCGTACGGCGGCGCGGTGGGCCAGCAGCGAGAGGCCGGCAAGAACATCGACTGGCCGCGGATCGATTCGCTGGCGAACTACACGAGAACGATGAACTGGGAAGCGAAGACGATGAAGGAGGAGTTCGATCGGAAGCCAGGACTGGCGCCGGCGGGATGGAAATACGGCGTCGGCTGGATCGATGGTCCGCTGCAGCAGAACCAGCACCAGATCTTCCTGCTCAACGGCAGCCATGCGTGGTACATGGACGGTGCAGGATCGCGGCCGGTCGCGACGCCTGCGAGCCTCGCGGAGATTTATCAGGTGGAGCTGTGGCTGAATCCGCACGGCTTCCTCAAGGCCGCGGCGATGCCGGGCGCGAACCCGAAAGCGGTGTGGCGTTGGGAGCTGGGCGAAATGGGCCGCGACGGCCCGGAAGTGCACCCTGAAAAGATGCGGGTCGTGTCGATCACGGTGAATGGAAAGTACCGCGTCGACGCCACGATCAACAAGGAAAACCTGCTCCAGCGGATTCACACGTGGGTGCCCGATCCGGTGCTCGGCGACATGAACTACGAGCACGAATTCACCAACGAGAGTTACATCGACATCGGCAGCGGGATCAGGTTTCCGACCGGGTGGCATTCGCACCAGGGATGGGACGACAACTACAACGCGCAGAACGTCAGCGCCGGTCACAACGCGTTCGGCGGGACGATGAAGGACGTCAAGGCCAACGTGTGCGGCGATCCGGTGGCGGTCCCGGACCCGGTCAGGAACGCGTCGGTTCCGGCCCGCGTCGAGCCGCGGAAAGTCGCCGACGGGGTCTACCTGATGGGTGGCTCCTCCCACAGCAGCGCCGCGGTGGAGTTCAGAGACTTCGTCGCCGTCTACGAAGCGCCTCTTGGCGAAGAGCGGAACCTGGCGGTGATTGACGAAATCGTGAAGCTCATTCCCGACAAGCCGATCCGCTTCGTCATCAACTCACACCAGCATTTCGATCACGCGGCGGGTCTGCGGACGTACATGCACATCGGCTCGACGATCATTACGCACTGGAAGAACTTCGACTTCTACAACAAGGACGTCCTCAACTTCGCGCCGAGAACCCTGAAACCGGATATGGTCAGCCTGTGGCCGCCGACCGAGCTGGCGGAGGGCTATTACTACGAGCTGCTGCGCGAGAACTACGTGCTGACCGACGGCGCGAGGAACCTGCACGTCTTTTATGTCCATCCGCTGCAGCACGCCGAGGGGATGCTGGTCGCCTACCTGCCGAAAGAGCGCCTGTTGTTCGAGGCCGACGTGGTGAAGACCGGGGCGCCGCTGCCGTCAACCGCCAGCAGGGATCAGACCAGCTTCTTCAACGCGGTCAGGACGCTGAAGCTGGATCCCCTGACGATCGTGCCGGTCCACGGGGATCCGCTGCCGTGGGCCGACTTCGCCAGGATCGTCAGGCCATGACGCTGGGCTCTGGGCTTTTGGCTCTTGGCTTGTGGCTTTTGGCTGACGGGCCGCCAGAGTCCAAAGCCCTGAGCCTAGAGCCCAGAGCCAGCACCGATCACCGGATGTAGCCCTGCTCGGCCATCCGCTTGCCGCTCAGCGCGTAGGCGGCCGCCGGCAGATCGTGCACGCCGGTCGCGTCAATCCACGCGTTGTAGAAGCGGAAGAGCGCGCAGACGGTGATGGCGTCGTAGATGGCTTCCTCGCTCCAGCCGGCCTGCTTCAGGGCGTCGGTATCTTCGCGCCGGATCTGATTCGACTGCCGGTTCATCTTCTCGATGAAGGCGAACAGTGCCTTGAGGCGATCGTCGATCGGCGCGGTGCGATAATCCTCGAGCACGGCATCGACCAGCGCCCGGTCTCCCAGCAGCTCTGCCGCGACCGCGGCATGTGAGCCGATTCAAAACGGACAATCGTTGCGCCTCGACGTGAACGCGGCGATGAGCTCCCGCGTGCCGGCCGGCAGCGGCGACGGCCCGCGCATCACCCCCTGCGTGAAACGAGCCAGATGTTCGGTTCGATCGGTCTTGAACGCGAACAGGTGCATGATCTGCGGGACGTCAAGCCCCGCAGCTCGCATCCGTTGGATGGCGTCGGCCCACGGGCCACTGCCGGGATGCTGCTCCACGTCCGGCAAGAACATCGGTTCCATCAAGCGCTCCTCCCTGACAACGGTCGAAGGCGACTCACGACCTGGTGATCTGGTGATTCGATGATCTATTGATCCAATGCTCACTGCGGGCGGGATTCCTGGCGATCCGGGCTCGTATAGCGCGCTTTGATCAGGTATTCGGCGCAGGCGATGAAGTCGTCGAACACGTTCTGCTTCTTCGTCAGGTTACCCGCCAGATGCCAGTCCTCGCCGAACTCGCCGCCGCCCCGAATATTTGCCACCGCCAGAACACCACCTTGCTCGATCCAGACGCGATCGACGTCGAGAAAGAAAGGACTCATGCTCACGCTGTATCCGCCATACCCGATAAGGAGCGCCGGATTGCGGCCGTCCAGAACAGGACCTCTGCGGCGGATCACGTTCAGCGGAACCCGGGTGCCGTCCTTCGAGACAGCGGTATCGCGAACGACCTCGCTGTCACCGAACTCGGCTCTCGCCGTGCTGGAAAGAGCACGCTTCGCCGGGTTCGGAGCGTGGCCCGATGACGTGCCGGCGGAGACCTCGTACCACTCCGACGGCTCGATGAATGTCGACGTCTTGAAAAGCACGCCGTCACGTCCGTAGCGCAGCAGTTCACGCACCGCGCACACCGGCGGAAGGGCGAGCGTCCCCAGCGGCGTTCCGGTCGGACTGAACACGCGCACTCGATTGGGCCCGCCGACGAGATCGACCACGTACAGGCGCGATCGCGTGGCCACCAGCGTGTCCGCCCCGCCGAATCCGTGGTAGTCGATGACCGCGTCCCGGCTTTCGGGAACCACGACGGTTGCGTCGCTGATGCGCGGACCGGCGTCCGCACGCAGGACCAGGCGAAGGATCTTGCCGCGCGGCGCACCAGCGAGAGACAAGAGGTACAGCGACGAATCACCGCCGAAGACCGCGTACACGATCTTGTCGTTGAAATTCGTGAGCTGGGTCCACTGCCCGCCTGGCGATCGAACGAACTGGGCGAACTCGCCACCATCGCCGTTCGCCACATTGGCGAAACTCTTTTCCCCGCTATGCAGATCCGTCACCCGCTCCCGGATTGCCTGCCCGCCCGGCAGCGCGTCGAGGATCGATCGGGCATACGCGTTCTGCGCATCGCTCCAAGACTTCACGTTGGTGGAGTCCCAGTTCTCCAGCCAGCGGAAGTCGTCCGTGACTTTCACACCGTGGTACTCGTCGGTGACCCGACGCTTTTCTGTCGGCGGCGGATTCTGGGCGGCGGCGAGCACGGCAAACGACACGCCCACGACGAAGATTCGGACGGCAATGCGAACTGAAACCATCATGAGATCCTGGTCCATGAGATTTGTTGAGGGTGTGACGAAGCTCCGCCGCAGGACGAACTAGACGGGGCTCTGCCCCGGACCCCGGCTCGGTCGCTCGCGGGGACCCCTTCGCCCCGCTCCGCTCCCTCGCAGGCGCGCTGCGCGCGCCCACCGCTACACGGCGCGCTCACACCGAGAACAAAATTCTCGTCACGCGCCGTCTAGCGGTTTAGACGGGGCTCTGCCCCGGACCCCGGCTCGGTCGCTCGCGGGGACCCCTTCGCCCCGCTCCGCTCCCTCGCAGGCGCGCTGCGCGCGCCCACCGCTACAC
>JBKPAI010000019.1:0-76142 GCA_046726355.1 Acidobacteriota bacterium
GATTGCGGTTCCTCGTGGCCGGTCACGATGAGGACGTGCGGTTGCGGCGTCCCCAGCGCTGCATGGAGCAGTGCCGTCATTCCCGCCGTGTTCCCTTCGTCGTCGACGATCAAGAGGTTTTGCCTCCGAAAGAGGTCGGCATAGGCCGTGGCAACGAAGCGGGCCCCGACCGGAACGAACCCGTGGACCCGCGCAGTCCGCGCGACCTCGTACAAGAGCGTCGTTTTCCCAGAGCCCGGTAATCCCCAGAGCGCGACGACATGGGGACGGACACCCGGGTCGCCTGTGAAGAGTTCACCCAGAAGCACCGCTGGCTGTCTCGGGATCATCGAGAGGCCCCGTGCTTCGAGCTCCAGCGTGACGGCCTCGGCTTCGTTGCGCTCACACGGGTAGCCAGTACTCGCGTCGGGAAGGAACACCACACCACGAAACCCCTCATAAACGGAGTCCGCAGCGGCGCCGGCCGGGCCGCTCAGGCCGATTGCGGCCAGGAACCTCGACACCAGCTCGTGCGTGCGAAGGGCTTCACGGCGCGACCCGTTCCAGCGGGGCCCACACATCCAGGCTTCGAACCTGTGCGTCACACCAAGCCGGCCGAAATCGATCAGGGGCGCGATGAAACGATGCTGTACTTTCTGCAACGCGTCACACCGTACCGACCATCGCGCCTGCGCCGCCGCGTCACCCGCATCGTCGATCCGGAGAACGACGCGGTCGCCGGTGAGCAGATCGAACACCCGATTGTCATCGAGCGCGAGAAATCGATCCGCTATCAGCCGCACGCGTTCTCTCCGGCACGCCGCGGGCAACGAGGTGCAAGAACGCGTCCGCCAGACATCCCTTGAAAGAGCGGCGGCCTTGATAAGGCGGTACACTCTGCACGCGACTGAAGGTCGCAGCTGCGCCGCCTTGTGTGGTGGTTCTCTCACACGGAGACTATGTCTTCTCGAGGCGCGCTACGGCGCGTCCGCCGTAGCTTTAGCGGAGGCGGAAGCGGGGCTTGCGGGTCCCCGCGGGCCACGGCATTCCGGGGCCGGCGGGGCGAAGCCCCGCAGTCTAAAATGTACGGCTGCACTGATAACGATGTTGCGTTTCCTCACCGCGGGTGAATCACACGGCAAGGCGCTCATCACCATCGTCGACGGTGTTCCCGCCGGTCTGCAGATTGATTTCGATTCGATCACGGCAGAGCTTCGACGCCGGCAAACCGGGTACGGCCGCGGCCGGCGCATGGCCATCGAATCCGACCGCGCCGAGGCGCTGAGCGGGATCCGCCACGGCGAGTCGACAGGCGCGCCGATTGCGCTGCTGATCCCGAACAAAGACTGGGAAAACTGGCAGCGCACGATGTACGTCGAGCCCGACATGCCGTCGAACGCGAGCGGCAGCGACCGGCCTCCGGTCACGCGTCCGCGGCCCGGCCATGCGGATCTTGCCGGCTTCGTGAAGTACGGCCACGACGATATGCGGAACGTGCTCGAGCGCGCGAGTGCGCGCGAGACGGCTGCGCGCGTCGCGGCCGGTGCCGTCGCGCGGCAGCTGCTGGCGTGTCTCGGCGTCGACATCGTCAGCCACGTCGTCACGATCGGCGCCGCATCGATCCCCGATCCTCTCGCGCTCGGTTACGAGGCAGTGAAGGCGATCCCGTTGGACACGCCGCTGCACTGTGCGGAGCCCGAGATCGAGCGGCTGATGATCGCGGAAATCGATCGCGCGAGAGATGCGGGCGATACGATGGGCGGGACGTTCGAGGTGATCGCCCACCATGTGCCGCCGGGCCTCGGCAGCTATGTGCAGTGGGACCGGAAGCTCGATGGGCGGCTCGCGCAGGCGCTGATGTCGATTCCGGCGATCAAGGCCGTCGGGATCGGCCGCGGGCCGCAGGTCGCGGCGATCCCCGGCTCACGCGTCCACGATGAAATCCTGCCGCGCGCCGCGGACCATCCGGCCGGGTCGGTACCGCTGTCGCGGCCGACGAACAACGCCGGCGGTCTCGAAGGCGGGGTCACCAACGGCGAAGACCTTCGCATCAGCGGCTACATGAAACCAATTTCCACGCTGATGAAGCCGCTGCGCTCGGTCGACCTGGCCACGATGATCGAGAGCCCGGCGACAATCGAGCGCAGTGACGTATGCGCAGTGCCCGCTGCAGCCGTTGTCGGCGAAGCGATGGTGGCCATCGTGCTGGCCGATGCGGCGATCGAGAAATACGGCGGAGACTCGGTCGAGGAACTGCGGGCCAACTGGCGCGCTAGTACCGATCGAACAGCCGGCCGCTTCGAACGCTCACGATGAATGCAAAGGCGGCAAAACGACAAAACACGCAGAACTCGCTGAACTCGCAGAACCCCGCGTGCACGCTCAGGCACCAACCCAGGCGCGATGAGAGACTCGCCAATGATTGCCGCGTCAAGCGTCACTTCTCGGGTGTGCAGACGCGGAGCTCTCCCGCTCCCCTCCGCCGTCGACGCACTCGGAGCGTTCGGGGTCGTTGATACCGCATCCGCGCATAAAATGCCCTTGGGCCCGTCGTCGTTCCCGTCCTGAGTGGTCTCGACGTCACAGATCATCCCTACGCTTGGAGACCGTGGACAGAGCCTCAAGCCGTATCGTCCTCGCAGCTGACACGTTGCTTGCATGCAGTTCATGCGTGCCATCTGAAAGAGACCGACTGAATTCACTCACCGATCGGATTATTGGTGCGGCTATCGAGGTGCACCACGAACTCGGACCGGGTATGCTCGAATCTGCTTACGAGGCGTGCTTGGCCTATGAGCTCATTCAACGATGCCTTGCGTTCGAACGGCAGAAGGCATTGCCGTTCGTCTATAAGGGCCGAATGATTGATTGTGGATTTCGAGTGGATCTGCTCGTTGAGAATGCAGTGGTCGTCGAACTGAAGGCGCTCGAACGGTTGGAACGTGTCCACACTAAACAACTCTTGACCTATCTGCGCCAAACAGAGTGCTGTGTGGGTCTGCTGATCAACTTCAACGTAAGATGGTTAGTCGAAGATGGGATCAAGCGTGTGGTCAATGGCTTTCCGGATGAGTGACGATTCTGCGGGTTCTGCGAGTTCCGCGTTGATCGTTGTAACTCCGCTCAATCGATGATCCGGCCGATCCTCAAATACGGCGACACTGTCGTGCACGACCGGGCAAAGCCGGTCGAGGCCGTCACCCCGGACATCAACCGTCTTGTCGACGACATGATCGAGACGATGTATGCGGCGCCTGGCGTCGGCCTCGCGGCGCCGCAGATTGGCGTCGCGCTGCGCGTGTTCGTGGTCGACATCTCGGTCGGCCGCGACCCCGCCGGGCTGGTCGTCATGATCAATCCGGAGTTCGTCGAGCAGGAAGGCCTTCAGCTCGAAGACGAGGGGTGCCTGAGCGTGCCCGGCTTCAACGCGACGGTCGTGCGGCCGTCCCGCGTGGTGATCAAGGGCGTCGACCGCACCGGGGGCGAGCACGTGCGCGAAGGGACAGGCCTTCTGGCCCGGGCGTTCCAGCACGAGATGGATCACCTCGACGGCCTGCTGTTCGTCGATCGCCTGCGCGGCATCAAGCGCGACCTGATCGTCCGTCGCATCCGCAAGCTGTCTCGCGCCGGGAAATGGTAGCCGGCACCGCGCTACGGATCGTCTTCTTCGGTACACCGGAGTTCGCGGTCCCCACCCTCGATGCGCTGCTGCAATCACCGCATCGTGTTGTCGGGGTGGTGTCCCAGCCCGATCGGCCGCGCGGCCGCGGCCACAAGACGGTTGCCGGCCCGATCAAGGCGCGCGCGGCCGACGCCGGCCTGCCGATCCTGCAGCCCACCACGCTTCGGGACGAGAATCTTCTCCACCAGCTTCGCGATCTTCAAGCCGACCTCGGTGTCGTCGCCGCGTACGGCAGGATTCTGACCGGCGCCGTCCTGGGCATCCCACGACTCGGTCTGATCAACGTTCACGCCTCGCTGCTCCCGCGGCACCGGGGGGCGGCGCCCGTCCATCGCGCGATCATCGCCGGCGATCGCCAGACCGGCGTCACGATCATGCGCGTGGTCAAGGCGCTCGACGCCGGCCCGATGCTGCGGGTCGCGAAACGCCCGATTTCGCCCGAGGAGACAAGCGCCGAGGTCGAACACGACCTCGCACACCTCGGCGCGCAGCTGCTCGTGTCGACCGTCGACGACCTGGTTCGCGATCGCGTCGTCGAGACGCCGCAAAACGATGCCGAAGCCACGTACGCGCCGCGGCTCACGAAGGAGGACGGAATCATCGACTGGAGCTGGCCGGCGGTACGCGTTCACAATCTGATTCGCGGGCTGCATCCATGGCCCCATGCGTTCACGTTCCTGGCTGGTACTCGGCTCATCCTGCTGGCCGCCGTGCCGTCCGGCGGGTCCGACGCGAGCGAGCCTGGAACGATTCTCGAGGCGTCGGGCGACCGCCTCATCGTCGCGACGGGTGAAGGCACGCTTCACCTCCACCGGCTTCAGGTCGAAGGCAAACGGGCCATGACGGCACGCGAGTTTCTCGCCGGGCATCGTGTATCGCCCGGAGGGCGTCTCTCGCCGGCCCCATGATCGCGCCGGCGCGGATCGCCGCCTACGAGATCCTCAGAGCTGTCTCGTCGGGCCGGGCCGACCTGCCGAGCGCGATTGCCACCAGACGCATCCGCCTGCACGACGAACGCGATCGGGCGCTCGCCGCCGAAATCGCGACCGGTGTCCAGCGCTGGCGGGCCGCCCTCGATCACCTGATCGGGGTATTCTCGAATCGAGCCATCGGTCGACTCGATCCCGAGGTGGTCGACATTCTCCGCCTCGGCGCGTACCAACTGCTGCATCTCACGCGCGTTCCCGCGTCGGCGGCGGTCGACGATGCGGTGGCGCTGGCGAAACGTGCACGCAAGCAGAGTGCAGCCGGCTTCGTCAATGCCATCCTGCGAGCCATCTCGCGCGGGCGCCGGAGCCTTCCGCTTCCCCCGCGGCCTTCGCTCGCAACCGATTCGAGTGCGGCTCTCGACTATCTCAGTGTCACGCTGTCACACCCGCGATGGCTGGCCGCTCGCTGGTATCAACGGGTGGGCTTCGAGGCGGCTGAGGCGTGGCTTCGGTTCAACAACAGCCCGGCCCCGCTGACACTGCGCCCGAACCGCCTGATGCTTGACGCGGCAGCCCTGGTGGATCGCCTGAAGCACGACGGCGTCGTCCTGCGTCCTGGCCGATTTGCACCCGACGCCCTTCTCGTTGAGAGCGGGCAGCCGCTTGACGGACCGGGCGAACGCGAGGGATGGTTCGTCGTCCAGGACGAAGCCTCTCAGCTCGTCGCGCTGCTCGCGGCCGCGAAGCCTGGTTCCCGGGTGCTCGATACCTGTGCCTCACCCGGCGGGAAGACGACCGCTATCGCTGCCGCGATGGGCAACCGCGGCACCTTGATCGCCTGCGACGTTCGCCGGCGTCGAATGGATCTTCTCCGGAAGACGGTCAACTCGACTGGCGCACGGAACGTCCGGCTCGTCCAGGTAGACCTGCTGCGACCCCTGCCCTTCTCTCAGCTGTTCGACACCGTCATGCTCGACGCGCCGTGTTCGGGGCTCGGCACGCTCCGGCGCGATCCTGATATCCGTTGGCGGCGCCAGGAGAGCGAATTGCCTGTGCTTGCATCTGCGGAGCTGACGATGCTCGGTCACGCCGCTGCGGCGGTCGCGCCGGGCGGACGGTTGATTTACGCGACCTGTTCGAGCGAGCCGGAGGAGAACGATGACGTGGTCAACGCATTTGCGGCGCGGAACACGGCGTTTCGTCGGCTCGACGCGCGAATCGCCGCGCCGCAGCTGCCGGCTGCCGTGGTAGACGACCAGGGCTTTCTGCGTACCGCGCCGCATCGTCATGGGCTCGAGGCCTTCTTCGGGGCCGTCTTTGAACGCGAGGCCTGAGCCACGCCAGGTGCTGCATCATCGGCATCCATCTATAGTACGATTCTGTTGCTCATGCTTTTCAAGACCCGGGTTGTCGGCGCAGGAAAAATCATCCTGCTCGGCGGCGCGCTCATCGCGACGTATCTGCTCTTTGCTGCCGGATCGATGCGGGTCGCGCTGCGAATGCGGGAGGTCCAGGTGCCGGATCTGACGAACCGGCTGGCCAACGAAGCCAGCGCAATGGTCAACGATCTGGGCTTGACGCTGAAAATCGACGAGACCCGCCGGCCGGATCCGAAAATCGGCGCCGGCCGCGTCCTGGCGCAGGACCCGCCGGGCGGCGCCGTCGCCCGGCGTCAACGTACCGTCCGTGTGTGGCTGAGCGCCGGCCAGCGCGCGAGCATGGTGCCTGATCTTATCGGGGAGACGGAACGGACCGCGCAGCTCCGTCTGTCGCAGGATGGGTTGACCCTGGCCGCGCTCGCTGAAATCCGATCGACGCGATTTCCACCGGACGTGGTGATCGCGCAGACCCCGCCGGCGAAGGCCGCCGGTTCGCGGGTCTCGCTGCTGGTGAATCGCGGCGAACATGGCACCAGCTACGTCATGCCCGATCTGATTGGCGTGAACGGGGATCGCGCCGCCGAAATCCTGAGGAACCGTGGTTTCCGCGTCGCGGTCGTCGCCTCGACCCCGTACCCCGGCGTGGCTGCGGGGATTGTCATCCGGCAAAGTCCCCAGGGCGGGTTCCAGATCGTGCCCAGCGAACCGATTTCGATCGAGGTCAGCCGATGAGCGTGCTGGTGGCGCCCTCGATCCTGTCGGCCGATTTCGCGGCCCTGGGCGAAGCCGTGGCCGCTGCCGAGCGGGGCGGCGCCGACCTGATCCACGTCGACGTGATGGACGGCCATTTCGTCCCGAACATCTCGATCGGGATCCCGGTTGTCCGCTCGCTCCGGCGGATCGTTCATGTGCCGCTCGATGTTCATCTGATGATCAGTGAAGCGGACCGTTATCTCGAGGCGTTCGGCGAAGCCGGTGCGGCGATGCTAACGGTTCACGTGGAGGCGCTGCCGCATCTGCATCGGACCATCCAGGCCATCCGCGCGCTGGGCATCAAGGCCGGCGTCGCGCTCAACCCGGCGACTCCCGTCAGCGCGCTCGACGAGATTGCGGCCGACCTCGATCATGTGCTTGTCATGTCCGTGAATCCGGGATTCGGCGGTCAGACTTTCATCCCCCGCAGCGAGTCTAAGGTGCGGGATGTCCGCGCGCTGCTCGACCGCACCGGCAGCCGGGCCGCTGTCGAAATCGACGGCGGGCTCGATCGCCACAATGTCGCTCGCGTCGTCGCGGCCGGTGCCCGCATCATCGTTGCCGGATCGGCAATCTTCGGTGACGCGGATCCCGAACGCGCGACGCGCGAGCTCAAGGCCGCCGCTCTCGCCGGCCTCGGCGACCCTGTCGCTCGATGACCGCGGGCGGATCGAGGGCCGATTCCCGGGTGACGTCGCCGCAGTCCATCTCCCGAATCCGGGTGCGCTACGCCGATACAGACAAAATGGGTGTGGCGTACTACGCGAACTATTTCGTCTGGTTCGAAATCGGCCGCACCGATTTGCTGCGGGAAACTGGATGGAGCTATCGTGAGATGGAGACCGAAGGCTTCTCGTTGCCCGTCATCGAGGCGCGGTGCGCCTACCGCGCGCCGGCGAAGTACGATGACGAGCTGGAGGTACGGACGACGGGGATGCTCGTGTCGCCGGTGCGCGTGCAGTTCACCTACGAGGTGCGGCGCAGCCAGGATCAGACGGTGCTGGCCACAGGGACAACGGTGCACGCCACGCTCGATCGCCGCGGCCGTCCCTCCCGCCTTCCCGAGCGCGTGCGGAGTGTCTTGGCATGAGAGCGTTGGTGACCGGCGTCGCCGGATTCGTCGGTTCGACCCTGGCCGAGCGGCTGGTGGAGAACGGCGCCGACGTGGTCGGTGTCGACTGCTTCACCGACTATTACCCGCGCCCGGTCAAGGAGCGGAATATTGCCGGGCTGCGCAAGGACGCGCGGTTCCGTTTCGTCGAGTCGCGGATTCAGGCCGCCGACCTCGTGAACCTTCTGCGCGATCGCACGCATGTGTTCCACCTGGCGGCACAGGCGGGAGTTCGGAAAAGCTGGGGTCGCGATTTTGCCGTGTATACGGAGAACAACATCGAGGCGACTCAGGTACTGCTGGAGGCGTGCACGAACGTGACGCTGGACCGGATTGTGTATGCGTCGAGTTCGTCCGTCTACGGCGACGACGTGCCGATGCCCTTTCGGGAAGACGCTCTGCCGCAGCCGGTTTCGCCGTACGGCGTGTCGAAGCTTGCCGCTGAACAGCTCTGCTATCTGTACCACGTGAACTTCGGGCTCCCCACCGTTTCGCTGCGCTATTTCACGGTGTACGGACCGCGCCAGCGCCCGGATATGGGGTTTTACAAGTTCTTGCGCGCGACGATGGCCGGCGAACCAATTACCGTGTACGGCGATGGGCAGCAGACCCGGGATTTTACGTTTGTCGGCGACGCGGTCACCGCCACCATGGCAGCCGCGACGCGCGGTGTCCCGGGGCGGGTGTACAACATCGGGGGCGGATCGCGCGTCTCCGTCAACGAGGTATTCGATGTGATCGGCCGGGTCACGGGCCGGAAACCGCGCCTGCACGGGGATCCGGCGCAGAAAGGCGACATGCGCCACACCTGTGCGGATACGTCGCTGGCGCGGGCCGATCTCGCCTTTGCGCCGGCGGTCGGGCTGGAAGAAGGGATCGCCGCCGAATACCGCTGGCTCTCGGAAACACTGTGATCGCACATCATTCCAGAACGTTCGGCCTTGCGTTGCTCGGCGTCGCGGTGCTGGTGGTGGCCACGGCCTGCGGTGTCCGCCATGCCGGACTCGTGCCCCCGGGCACGTCGGAACCCGATCGGTTTCTGTTCGATAAAGGAACCGCGGCGCTCAACGACAAGAAGTGGCTCACGGCGCGCGAATTCTTCAAGCAGGTCGTCGAGACCTACGTCCAGAGCCCGTACCGCCCGGATGCAAAGCTCGGGATCGGCGACACCTATCTGGGTGAAGGCACTGCCGAAGCGCTGGTGCTGGCCATCAACGAATTCCGCGAGTTCCTCTCGTACTATCCGACCAACCCGCGGGCCGACTACGCGCAATACAAGCTCGGGATGGCGCACTTCCGGCAGATGCGCGGGCCGCAGCGTGATCAGACCGAGACGCGCGAGGCCGTCCGAGAGTTTCAGCAGTTCGTCGATCGGTATCCAAACAGCAGTCTGCTGCCGGAAGTCCGCACCAAACTGCGCGAGGCGCGCGATCGTCTGAGCGAGAGCGACTACCTGGTCGGCTACTTTTATTACAGGCAGCGCTGGTACCCGGGCGCCACAGCCCGATTCGAGGAATTGCTCAAGCAGGATGCCGGCTACACCGGACGCGACGCCGTTTACTTTTACCTCGCCGAGTCGTACGTCAAGCAGAAGCAGGAAGCCGCGGCCCTCCCCTATTACGAACGGCTGGTGAACGAATTCGAGAAAAGCGAGTATCTGGCCGAGGCGCAACGCCGGATTGCCGAGCTCAGACAGGCGCAGAGCAAGGCGGGAAGCTCGCGCGAATGAAACACGTTCGGATCGGCCTTGCGTTCGCGATGACGGCCGCGACGGCGCTGCCGATCCACGGGCAGACATCCGACTCGCTGACTGCGGCGCAGATTGCGCTCGCGTGTGCTCCGGGCGCACCGGTTGATCCGCCGCCGGCCTCGGCACCGCATGTCCTGGGCGCCCAGGACACCCTGTCTCGCGTCTTGCTCAGCCCGCAGGACCTGCTTGTCATCCAAGGGGGCACGGACGCTGGGCTTCATCTCGGTCAGCAGTTCTTCATTCGGCGTGCTCCCGGTGCATATGCCGGTCGCTCGACCGGCGCCTACGCGAACATGGCTCGTCCCGCGGATTCCGGCACGACGACTACCGCCGGCTGGCTGCGTCTCGTCGCGTTGAACGAATCGCGGTCGATTGCCAGGGTCGACTACGCATGCGGCGCGATCTTCGCCGGCGATTATCTCGAGCCCTTCGACGCGCCAGCTGTCCCGCCGGACGCCGATCGAGACGACTCGACGGGCGAGCTCGACTTCATGTCGTTGTCGCAGGTCGTATCCGGGCCCGAGAATCATCTGACCGCGGCTGCCGGCGAGTATGTGATCATCGATCGAGGGGCGGATCAGGGGATCGCACCCGGCGGACGACTGGCCATCTATCGCGATCTTCGCAGTCCAGGCATGCCGCTGATTGCGGTCGGCGAGGCGGTCGTGATGACGGCCGGAAAGAATACGGCGGTCATTCGCATCAATCGTGCGCGCGATGCCGTGTTCGTCGGCGACTACCTCGTGCCGAGGAAGTAGCGTCGCCGGAGTCTCACCTGGCTGTCGGCTCCGGGCTTCAGGCCCTCGCAGGTTGCTGAACAGCCCAACATTCAACGCGCAACCCGCTGAACCCGCAGAGAAGCTTTGAAAGAGACTCTGCGGTCTCTGCGTGTTCTGCGTTTTCGTCGATTTTCAGCATCCTGCCAGGCGCTTTGCAGGCTCGCTCAGGAGCCACAAGCCAGGAGCCAACGGCTTTCGACGCGATCACCCCACCTTGCGATCGCTCTGATGGCTCGCGACTGCAAACGGCGAGACGCGCGGGTTGACGAAGACATTGAAGCGGCGGAAATAGTCGCCCGCCGACAGCATCGCGGTGATCACGACAACCCACAGGGCCGCCTGCCCGATGCGATCGAGAAAGAACACGCGGCCCTGGCCATGCTGGCCCAGGATCAACGCGAGAATGGCGACGACCTGCGCCACCATTTTGACCTTTCCGAGCCGTGAAGCCGGCATGGCGCCGCCCCGCGCGTAGACGATGCTGCGCCACGCCGTCACCGCGAACTCCCGCCCGATGATCACCGAGACCATCCAGGCGGGCGCGAGATCCATCTGCACGAGGGAGACGAATGCGGCCAGCGTCAGCAGCTTGTCGGCGAGCGGATCGATGAACTGGCCGAACGGCGTGATCTGCTTGCGCCGGCGCGCGAGGTAGCCGTCAGCCCAATCGGTCAGCGACGCCAGGCCGAAGATCGCCGCGCCGACGAACGCCGTCGGCATGCCCAGAATCTGGCGCCCTTCGAACTTCGTCAACAGCACGACCACGAGCAACGGCACCAGGCAGATGCGCACCACGCTGAGCGAGTTGGGCAGGTTCATGAGCGCAGTATCAGCATGATAACATTGCCGGTTGGCATGAAGGCCATCCTGCTCGCGGGGGGCAAAGGCACTCGGTTACGTCCGCTGACGATTCACACGCCGAAGCCGATCGTCCCGATCTTCGATCGGCCCTTTCTTCACTATCAGCTCGACCTGCTCAAACAGGTGCCCGAGATAGACGAGGTCATCCTGAGCCTCAACTATCAGCCGCGGCGCATCGAGGAAATCTTCGGCGACGGCAGCAGCTCGGGCATTGCCATCCGGTACGTCGTCGAACCGGCGCCGCTCGGCACCGCGGGTGCGGTGCGCTATGCCGGCGAGTCGCTGCACGAGTCGGTGCTCGTGTTCAACGGCGACGTCCTGACCGAAGTGGATCTCGCGGCGGTCCTGGCGTTGCATCGAGAGCGCCGTGCGCGCGCCACAATCGTCCTGACCCCGGTGGAGAATCCCAGCGCGTACGGCCTCGTGGAAACCGATGCGCAGGGCAACATCCTGCGCTTTCTGGAAAAGCCGAAGCCTGACGAAATCACGTGCAACACGATCAACGCGGGCATCTACGTCCTCGAGCCGGAGACATTCGACCGCATTCCCAAGGGCATGGCCTATTCGATTGAGCGCAGCTTCTTCCCGTCGCTGATCGAGCGGGGCGAGACGTTTGTCGCCTACGTCGATCGAGGTTACTGGATAGACATCGGCACGCCCGAAAAGTACATGCAGGTCCACCGCGACATCATGGACGGGCGCTACAATGCCCATCGCGGGGCGCCCTTTCGCGACCACACGGCCTGCATTTCGCCGCAGGCCCGCGTCGAGGACGGCGTTGAGCTTGCCGGTCCTTGCTTCGTGGACGACGGCGCCGTCGTCAAAGGGGGCGCGAGGATCGGTCCGTACAGCGTCATCGGGCGCCACTGCCATCTCGAGGAGCACGCCTCAGTCGAGCACGCAATCATCTGGGCGAATACGAGAATCAGCCAGGAGGCCAGTGTCCGGCGGTCGATACTCGGCCGGCACTGCCATATCGGACGCAGCGCCACCATCGAAGACGGCATAGTCCTCGGCGATAAGTCCGTCGTGACCGACTACAGCCGGCTGTGAGGCAGCTATGGCGTATCAGAGAGCGATCAAAGTCGATCCGGGGATCTTCAAGGCATACGACGTCCGCGGGGTGTATCCAAGCGAGATCAACGAAGAGACGGCGCGCGCCATTGGTGCCGCGTTTGTGGCCTACCTCGGCGCGAACCGCGTGGCGGTCGGCCGCGACATGCGCCTGTCCTCGCCGGACCTCGCGGCGTCATTCATCGACGGCGCCACGGCGCAGGGCGCAGACGTGACCGACTACGGAATGATCCCTACCGACATGCTGTATTTCGCGGTCGCGCGCGACGGCCACGACGGCGGCGTGGAGATCACCGCCTCGCACAATCCGCAGCAGTACAACGGCATGAAGATGGTCCGCCGCGACGCGTTTCCGCTCAGCGGCGATGAAGGGATCGTCGAGATCCGCGAGATGATCGTCCGCGATTCCATTCCGGCGCCGGCGCCGCGGCGCGGCGCGGTCACGAAAAAAGACGCGCTCGAGGCGTACGTCAATCACGTCATGGGGTTCATCGACCCCTCAATCATCCGGCCGTTCAACGTCGTCCTCGACGCCGGCAGCGGGATGGGCGGGTTGGTGGCGCCGAAGCTGTTCGACCGGCTCCCCTGCCGCACCACGCGCCTCTGCTTCGAGATCGATGGCCGCTTTCCCCATCACGAAGCCAACCCGCTCCTTCCCGAGAACCGCCGCGATATCGTCGAGCGGGTGATGACCGAGAAGGCCGACATCGGTATCGCGTGGGACGGTGACGCCGACCGGTGCTTTTTCATCGACGGCACCGGCGAATTCGTGTCGGGGGACTTCATCACGGCGCTGCTCGCCGAGGCATTCCTGCTGAAACATCCGGGATCGGGGATCATTTACGACCTGCGCGCCAGCTACGCGGTGAAGGACATCGTCGCCAAGTACGGAGGTACCGCGATGATGAACCGCGTCGGGCATGCATTTTTCAAACGGCGGATGCGCGAGACCAACGCGATCTTCGGCGGCGAGGTGACGGGACACTACTACTTCCGCGACAACTTCTACGCCGACAACGGATTCATTCCCGCCATCCTGATCCTCGAGCTGATGTCGAAGAAAGGACAGCCCCTGCGCGATCTGCTGCAGCCGCTGGCAAGCCGGTACTTCATCTCGGGCGAGATCAATACGAAGCTGGCGAGTATGGCCCTCGTCCCCGAGAAGCTGGATCAGATTGCCGCGCGCTACGGCGACGGCCACCAGTACAAGCTCGATGGCCTGTCCGTCGAATATCCCGACTGGCACTTCAACGTCCGGCCCTCGAACACGGAGCCGCTGCTCAGGCTGAATCTCGAGGCGACGACGCCGGAGTTGATGGCCAAGAAGCGCGATGAAGTGGTGGCGCTGATCCGCTCGTGATGGCTGCCTTGACGACGATCAACGCAGCACACGCGGAGCCCGCAGAACGAACGGTGAAGCTCTGCGGGTTCTGCGATCTCTGCGTTGATCGGTCATTGGCGTGATAAGCGGGAGACGGGGATCGAACCCGCGACATCAGGCTTGGGAAGCCTGCGTTCTACCGCTGAACTACTCCCGCACGCCTTCATCTTATCAGCCGTTGGGGTTGAAGCGATAGCCCACCCACGGCTCGGTGACCAGAAATTTCGGGTTCGACGGGTCCGGCTCGAGCTTCTTCCGGAGCTGCCCCATGAAGACCCGCAGATACTCGGGCTGCTCCTGTGACGCCTCTCCCCACACCGCTTCCAGCAGCGTGCGGTGAGTGATGACGCGGTTCGGATGGCGGGCCATATACACGAACAGATCGAACTCCTTGGGCGTGAGCCGGACTTCCTGCCCGCGGGCGTGCACGCGGCGCGTGCCGAGATCGACGCGAAACTCGCCGACGTCGAACGCGGCGGCATCGGTCTCCGTGCCGCTGCGCCGCAGCGCGGCCCGGACCCGCGCCAGGAGCTCGTCGATGCCGAACGGCTTGGTGACGTAGTCGTCCGCCCCCGAGTCGAGCGCCTCGACTTTGCTCCGCTCCTCGCCCTTGACCGAGAGCACGATGATCGGCACATTCGAGACTGCCCGAATCCGGCGGCACAGCTCGACGCCGTCCATGTGCGGCATGTACAGGTCGGTGATGACCAGCTCCGGGCGCCATTCGGTGAAGTTCGTCAGCGCGGCTTCGCCTTCGGCCGCCGTCCGGACCTGGTAGCCCTGACTGTTCAGCACGGTTCGAAGGACGCGGGTGATTTGCGGCTCGTCGTCGACGACGAGGACGCGCGATTTTTCAACGGTGCCTGCGATCATGCCCTGCCCCCTCTAGTTGGCGGTCGTCGCCTCCGCATAGGCGTCCCGTTCAATGGCGTCGGCCGCGGTCGGCAATACCATAGTGACTGTCGTGCCCTTGCCGGCCTCGGAAGGCTCAACCCAGATCCGGCCGCCCTGTGCCTCGACCAGCCGCCGTGCGATCGGCAGCCCGAGACCGGCGCCGCCGCGCCGGCTGTCGGCAGGCTCGCGCCCGGGAATGCGGAAGAACTTGTCGAACACGCGTCCGCGCATGTCGGCCGGAATGCCCGGACCTTCGTCGCTGACGGTGACCCGCATCTGATTCGAGTCGCCGAGGCGCGCGCTCAGCGCGATGGTCGTGCCCGCAGGCGCGTACTTGCTCGCATTGTCGACGAGGATGTAGATGGCTTCTGCGATCGATGCTGAATCCACGAGGACTGATGGCAGCTTCTCATCGACATCCACCACGACATGATGGTCGCGCGTGATCGTTTCGGCGCGCATCAGCCCGGCGCGGACGATGGACTCGAGCGGCGCAGCCCGCAGGTGCGGCGGCGACGCAGGGTCCGGCTGAGCGGCCGACGACAGACCTTCGATGAAACGGTTCAACCGGTCCGATTCCTCGTCGATCACCTGCAGCAGTTCACTGCGGCTTTCCTCCGGCAGCTTCGACACTTCCGGCCCGCCCGACCCGATCATCGCCGTCACCGCTGCCTTGATCGCCGTCAGCGGCGTGCGAAGGTTGTGGGTCAGGGCATCGAGCAGCGCCGCCTTCAATTGCTCGTTGCGGCGGGCCGCCTCCGCTTCACTGGCGCGATCGAAGGCCGCCTGCAGCTCCTGATAGAGACGCTCGATCTCGCGCCGGCCGGCCTGGGCCTCCGCTGCCCGGCGTTCGGCCGCTGAAGCCAGCTCGCCGCCGATGACGGCAATGATGATGAACGAAATCAGCGCCGCCCAATCGCTGGGTTCGCCGGCGTTCAACCCGCCGGGAGTGATGAAGTAGCGGGCAAATCCGACCGCCGCGACGACAGCGGCGGCGAGGGCCGGCACCGCCCCGATAAACCGGGCATCGAGGAGCAGGACGAGCAGGAGCACCTGGGCGGCCGTGGCGCCGTTCACGGTCGGTCCGATCAGCTCCAGAAGGACGATGGCCGCGCCGACGGCCGCAGTTGCGGCGGCGTAGCTCCAGACGCGGGTCACAGACAGATTATGGACCGGCTCTTGCCAGATCGGCTAGCGAGGGTTTCTTTATAAATCCGGTGGCCTGTCCGGTCCTCTGCGACGCGAATCACGACCAACGACCAACGACCAATTTGACGGAAGCCTGCCAATGCCTGACAATTAAACAGTGGTTCACTTTTCGAACGATCGTTCGAAACGGCGGGCCGAGTCGCGCCGGCTCGAGATCCTGCGCGCCGCCGCGCAGATCTTCCGCCGCCGCGGCTTTGCCGCCGCTGGCATGCGGGAGATCGCCCAGGCGGCAGACCTCTCCTCCGGAAACCTCTACCACTACTTCAGCGGCAAGGACGAGATCCTCTATTTCTGTCAGGACCGCTCGCTCGATCGGCTGCTGGCGGCGCTCGAGATCACCATCTCGATGCGGCGGCCTTTGCCCGAGCGGCTGCGGTCGCTGGCCGAGCGCCACGTGCTCTGCCTGATTGCCGAAGTCGAAGGATCCGCCGCGCATTTCGAGGTGGACGCGCTGCCGCAGAAGCGGCGGCGCGCGATCGTGGCGAAGCGCGATCGCTACGAGCGCGGTGTGCGCCGGCTCGTGGCCGGCGGCATCCGTCGCGGCACCCTGCGCGTTTCCGATGCCACGGTCGCGACCCGCGCCTTTCTCGGCGCGCTCAACTGGACCGCGCAGTGGTTCCGCCCCGGCGGCGACCGGTCGGCCTCGGACGTCGCCGCCATCGTCGCCGATTTTGCCGTGAACGGACTGATGTCCATCCCGCCATCACAGCGGGAGGCCGGCCATGACCAAAACGATGATTCAACTCTCCGTGAACGGCGAACTGTCGGACGTCGCGTTCGCGCCGTACAAGACGCTGCTCGAGGTGTTGCGTGAGGATCTGAATCTCTGCGGTACGAAGCACGGCTGCGAGCTCGGTGAGTGCGGCGCGTGCGCCGTACTCCTCGACGATCAACCGGTGTTGTCGTGCCTGGTGCTGGGCGTCGAATGCAGCGGCCGGCGGGTCACGACGGTGGAGGGCCTCGCCGCCGACGGACAGCTGCACCCGCTCCAGGAGGCATTCGCCGACCTCGGCGCGGCGCAATGCGGGTATTGCACGCCGGGATTCCTGATCACCGCCAAGGCGCTGCTCGATGAGCATCCGCATCCGACCCGCGATCAGATCCGCGATGCCCTGTCCGGGAACCTCTGTCGCTGCACCGGCTACCAGCAGATCTTCGAGGCGGTTGAAGCGGCGCTCGGGCGCGCCGGTGGTGCGGAGCCGATCGGCGTTTCGTCGGATCGCAACGAGCCATCGACAGCAGGAACGCCGTCGTGAACATCATCGGCAAAGCGCGCCGGCGGGTGGATGCCCGCGCCAAGGTCACGGGGCAGACGAAGTTCGCCGACGACCTCATGCTTGCGCGCACTGCGCATTGCAAATTGCTGCGGTCCCGCCTGCCGCACGCGCGCCTGGTGCGCATCGACACCGCTCGTGCGCGTGCGCACCCGGGGGTACTGCTCGTGCTCACGGGCCGCGATTTTCCGGTTCCGTACGGCATTCTGCCGGTCAGCCAGGACGAGCACGCCCTGGCCGTGGACCGCGTCCGCTTCGTCGGCGATCCGGTGGCGGCGGTGGTCGCGTGCGACGAGCTCACGGCGTTCGACGCCCTCGACCTGATCGACGTGGAGTACGAGCCGCTGCGCACTTTCAACGAGCCGGCTGAAAGCCTCGCGCATGGCGAGCCGCGGATCCACGAGTACGGCGAGTCGGGCAACATCCACAAGATCGTGTCGCTCGCCTTCGGCGATGTCGACGCGGCGTTCGCGCGCGCCGACCACGTGTTCGAAGACACGTTCTTCTATCAGGGAAGCACGCACCTGCCGATCGAGCAGCATGCCGCGGTTGCCGCCCGCGATCCGGACGGGAAGCTCGTCCTGTGGTCGAGCACGCAGACACCACACTACGTCCATCGCGCGCTGGCAAAGGCGCTGGGCCTGTCTGCCGCCCACATCCGCGTCGTCGCAACGCCGAACGGCGGCGGGTTCGGCGGCAAGAGCGACCCGTTCAATCACGAAGTCGTCGTGTGCAAGGCGGCGCTGCTGCTGGACCGGCCGGTCAAGATCTGCCTGACCCGTGAAGAGGTGTTCTACTGCCATCGCGGCCGCCATCCGGTACTCATGCACTTCAAGACGGGTGTGCAAGAGGACGGCTCGATCGCCGCGCTGCAGGTGCGGACGCTGCTCGACGGCGGCGCGTACGGATCGTACGGCGTCGCCAGCACCTTCTACACCGGCGCGCTTCAGACCGTGACCTACCACATTCCCGCCTACCGTTTTCAGGGCTGTCGCGTCTTCACCAACAAACCGCCCTGCGGCCCCAAACGCGGGCACGGTACGCCGCAGAGCCGGTTCGGACAGGAAATTCAACTCGACAAGATCGCCGAGCGGCTGTCGATCGATCCTGCCGCGCTGCGACTGCGCATTGCCGAACAGCCCGAGACGCTGACTGCAAATTTCCTGCGCGTCGGCACCATCGGTCTCGCCGAGTGCATCCGCCGTGTCACGGCCGCGGCGGACTGGACGGCCAAATTCCGCCGGCTGCCGCCCGGCCACGGCGTCGGCCTCGCCTGCTCGTCGTACCTCTCCGGCGCCGGCCTCCCCATCTACTGGAACGACATGCCCCACTCCGGCGTGCAGCTGAAGCTGGATCGCAGCGGCGGCGTGACCGCTTTCTGCGGCGCCACCGAGATCGGCCAGGGCTCGGACGATGTGCTCGTCGCGTGCGTGGCCGAAGTGCTGGGCATCGATCCGTTCGATGTGCGCGCGGTCACGGGCGACACCGACCTGACGCCGGTCGACCTCGGCTCGTACTCGAGCCGCGTCACCTTGATGATGGGAAACGCCGCGATTCAGGCCGCCGAGCGCGCGCGCGATCGGCTGGCGGAAGCCGTGGCCAGGAAGCTGGGCGTCCCACCGAACCGGCTCGTCTTCGCCGCGCGCCGGGTGTTCGACGCCCAACGTCCGGAGCACGGCGTCACATTCAGCGAAGCAGTCTGTCTGGCCGAAGCGATGTTCGGCACGATCGGCGCCACCGGCTCTTACACACCACCGCGATCTGCCGCGCGGTTCAAGGGCGGCGGCGTCGGTCCATCCCCGACCTATTCGTACTCCGCGGCCGTGGTCGAAGCGGAGGTGGATCCGGCCACCGGCTGGATTGACGTCCGCCGCGTCTGGATCGCACACGACATCGGCCGCGCGCTCAACCCGGCGCTCGCGCGCGGACAGGTGGAAGGCAGCGTCTACATGGCACTCGGGGAAGCGCTGATGGAGGAACAGACGTTCCGGCGGCTGCCGCCGCGCCTCTCTTCTGCGCTGGTGCACAAGTTTCCGTCGCTGCTCGAGTACAAGAGCCCGACGACGCTCGACATGCCCGAAGTGTTCACCGAGCTCGTCGAGCATCCCGATTCACGTGGACCATTCGGCGCGAAAGAAGTGGGTCAGGGGCCGCTGCTGCCCGTCATGCCGGCACTTGCCAACGCGGTCTACGACGCAATCGGCGTCCGCATCGACGAAATCCCGATCACGCCGGAAAAAATCCTGAAGGCGCTCGAAGCGAAGGCAGCCGGCAAACCCGCGCGGTTCGGGCCGGCAGCATTCCCAGCGATCGCATGGCCGCAGGAGCTGCAGGTGCCGCCGCCGTGGGAAGGCGGCGACGGAAAAGCTGCCAGCGAACGCGTCGCAGGCCAGACGCCGGCCGGCGACCCGGCTCGAAGCGTCGGCGAGGCGCGAACCGATGTCAACCCGCAGAAATCCGGTGAGGCGGTCACGTCATGATGAGGCTGCCCTACTTTCGCTATCACGCGCCGCGCAGCGTGCCGGAAGCTGTGGACCTGCTCGCGCGCGCACCGGACAACACGATGGTCATGGGCGGTGGGACGGATCTGCTGCCCAACATGAAGCGGCGGCAGCAGGTGCCGGCCACGATTATCGGGCTGCGAAACGTTGCCGAGCTGCGCAGGATGCACGATGGCGATCGCGGCCTCGATATCGGCGCGGGCGTGACGCTGTCGGCGCTCGTGCGGGACGTCCGCGTGCGGCGGGCCTATCCCGCGCTCTGGCAGGCGGCGCTGCAGATTGCCACGCCTCACCTGCGGAACATGGGCACGATCGGAGGGAACCTCTGCCTGGATACGCGGTGCAACTATTACGATCAGAATTACGAGTGGCGGAAGGCGATTGACTTCTGCATGAAGAAGGACGGTGCCATCTGCTGGGTCGCGCCCTCGAGCCGCCGGTGCCTCGCGGTCTCGTCGGCGGATACCATTCCCGCCCTCATAGCCCTGGGCGCAAGCATCACGCTGACCAGCGCGCGCGCCACTCGCCGGATGCCGCTGGCCGACTTGTATCGCAACGACGGCATTCACTATCTGACCCGTGAGGCCGGTGAGGTCCTGACAACCGTCCACCTGCCGCGCGCCGACGGCTGGCGCAGCTCCTACTGGAAGTTGCGCCGCCGCGGCGCGTTCGACTTTCCCGTCCTCGGCGTCGCCGCTGCCGCGAGATTCGCGCCGGACGGATCAATCGATGCGGCGCGCATTGTGGTCGGCGCGGTCGCCTCGAGCCCGTTGGACGTGCCGGCGGCGGCGGCGCAACTCGTCGGGCAACCCCTCACCGACGACACGATCGCGCGTGCTGCCGACGCGGCCGCGGTTTGCGCACGGCCGATGGACAACACCGATTTCAGCCTTCACTGGCGGAAACGCCTCGCGCGCGAAGTCGTCGTCTACGCGCTTCGGGACCTGCGTGGAGACGACATGCGGGAGGTCCGGCGGCGTATGGCCCGGCTTTTCCTGATGTGAGCTCTTTGAGCTTAATTTCGTCGATTTCAGGTCGGCCCGTGGGGCTCTTGCGTGTCGTGCGGACCTTCACCCCCTTGACTTCGCTCGGGGTGAAGGCTGCACGATGAAGACTCCGGCGATTTCGATGAATTGAACCGGCCGAAATAACCGCTCTGTGTGGGCGCCGTGCGGATTACGGCGCCCCCACTGCCAGATTTCCGTCGTCGAGTACGAAGGCACCGTCACGTGTCCGGGCGAGAAAGTGGGAATCGACCAGCTTCGTCAGGACGGCGTCACAGGCACCCTCATCGAGTCGCCACAACCGCCGGGCCTGCTCAAGGGTGAGCCTGTGTCCCGGCATTTCGAGGAACTCGCCGCGAACTCGACGCATCAGGTCCTGTTTGCCTCGATTCTCAGCCATGGATTTCCCCTAGATGAACAGATACCTCCACTGTGTAGAGATTCACAGATCATACCTTCATGGATCATGCCACGGTGAACCTGAACGACGAGGTCAGGTGTGCCTCGACGCCATTTTAATGCTCGCGGGGTGCTGATCCTCGGCGCAGCAGTTCTCAAGCCTTCCGCCGCCGCCGTTCCGCCCAGTATTTCTTCATCCTCTCGGAGACAGCTTTTCGCGCGGCCGCTGACATGCGGGAGCGGCGCCGGCGGCGTCCCCGGGCACGCGGCCTTTCTGCGCTCGGCATACCTGTCTCGTTCAGCGCCGCACGAGGGCCACCGCGACCGCGCGACCGAAACAACTCCGGGAACGCCCGCCGGATTGCCGCCTCCTCCAACCGGATTTCCTCCAGGCGCGCCTGGGCGCCCAGACGCGCGAGCCGCTGTATTTCCTGCCGACTGAGATCTGCCACAAAACCTCCTCGAAAAAAGTTGTCGGGGTCGTCGATGCATCCTAGACCGAGCGCATCGGCGTGTAAAGGATGGGGTATCAGTGGCCCCGCGCCTCCCTCACGATTTTGACGCCCGCGCTCGCACCGACGCGAGTGGCGCCCGCGGCCACCATGGCCTTGACGCCGGCAAGGTCCCTGATCCCACCGGCGGCCTTCACGCCCATGTCGGCGCCGACCACGCGCCGCATCAGCGCGACATCGGCGGCGGTGGCGCCGCCTGGCCCGAATCCGGTCGACGTTTTCACGTAGTCAGCGCCGGCGGCTTTGGCCAACGTGCAGGCGGTCACCTTCTCGTCGTCGGTCAGCAGCGCCGCTTCGATAATGACCTTGCTCAGCGCCTGGCCATCCCGGCACGGAGCAGTGACGGCCTCGATATCGTGCTCCACCAGGCGCAGATCGCCTGACTTGAGGGCGCCGATATTGATCACCATGTCGATTTCGCGCGCGCCGTCGAAGATGGCACGCCGGGTTTCGTAAGACTTGACGTCGGGCGTCGTTGCGCCAAGCGGGAACCCGACCACGGAACAGACGCCGACGCCGGTTCCGGCAAGCGCTCGCGCGCACAGCGCAGTCCACGCCGGGTTCACGCACACGGTCGCGAACGTGAATTGCGCCGCCTCCCGGCACAACTGCTCGACTTGCGTGCGCGTCGCGTCCGGCTTCAGCAGCGTGTGATCGATCATGGCGGCAATTTCTGCGGGTGCGCCGCCCGCGGCGTGCACGCCGACCCGGGTCGCTCCGGCATCGAGCACACCGCGAAGCCGATCGGGACAGCAGCTGTCGACGACCGAGTGACAGGTACAACGTCCCTGAGGCCGGCCGATGGCCGCCGCCATCTCGCCGACAATCAAGTCGATCAGATGCTGAACCTCCTGTCGAGTCATTGCCCGTGAACTCGTCCGAACGGTTCTCTCTGCCTTTTTCCGTGCCGTACCGCCCGACCCCTACTCGACGTGCCCCTCCCCGACCCACCTGCCCCTCCCGGACCCACCTGACCTACTCGACCCACCTGACCTCCCCGACCCACCCTGGCCTACCCGACCGCCTGACCTACCCGACCCACCTGACCTACCTCCTGCCCCGGCATACCCGCCCCAGGACTATCCGCCGGCCTCGAGGTCGCGAATCTTTGCCAGCCGCCGGATATACCGCGGCTCGCGCATCGGGGTTGCCAGCCAGGTCGACACGATGGCCTGCGCCTCCTCAACGGTCGTCAGCGTCGCTCCCAGCGTGAGCACGTTCGCCCCATTGTGCTCGCGGGAGTAGCGCGCGAGGGTGGGCGACGTCGCCATCGCGGCGCGGATGCCCGCGACTTTGTTGGCCGCAATAGCCGAACCGATGCCGGCGCCGTCGATGACGATGCCCGCGTCCGCCTGCCTGCGTGCGACCGCCCGCGCGACCGCGGCAGCTGCATCCGGGTAGTCGACCGATTCCGCCGCGTGGGGCCCAAGGTCGTCCACCGACAGCCCCTGTCCGCGCAGGAACACCACCAGGCTGCGGCGCAGCCCGACGCCGCTGTGATCGCTGCCGATCGCGATGCGACGTACGTCCGCAGCCGGCACGAGCGCGGCGTCGTCGTGCGAGAGCCCGGTCTCCCGCACGACGATGACCCGGCGCTCAGCAAGCGTGTCGCGGGCAAGCGGGGTGATGTGGCCGCCGCGCGCGAGCCCGATCGTCTCGCCGCGCGCCAGCACCCGTGCGTCAGCCTCGGTGATGATTTCGAACGTTTTCATTGCAGTATGATGCCGCGTCATGGTCGATCTGCGCCCGGCTGAAATCCTACTATCGCCGCAACAGATTCAGAAGCGCGTCGCCGAGCTCGCCCTGGAAATCCGCGCCGACTTCCCCGATCGGGTCCACCTCATCGCGGTCCTGAAGGGCGCCTTCATCTTTCTCTCGGACCTCGTGCGCCATATGACCGGTCCGGTCTCGCTCGATTTCATCGCCGTGTCGAGCTACGCCAAGGGCACTACCAGCAGCGGCGAGGTGCGCCTTCTGAAAGATCTCGACACCACGCTCGACGGCAAGAACGTCGTCATCGTCGAAGACATCGTCGATACGGGTCTCACGTTGACGTATCTGCAGGACATCCTGCGCGCGCGCAATCCGCGGGCGCTGCGCACGGCATGCCTCCTCAGCAAACCGTCACGGCGCCAGGTGGATGTGAGGGTGGAGTACATCGGCTTCACCATCGAGGATCGTTTCGTCGTCGGCTACGGGCTGGATTACGCCGAGCAGTATCGCAACCTGCCGCACATCGCCGTCGTGGGATCGGCGGATTGGTGACCGGCTCTCTCACCGGACCGCCGCCCTGACCTTGACCGCCATCCGGTTCGCATCGGCGATGACCGCGGTGCGATCCAGCGTGCGGAGCTGGCGCGCTTTCATCAGCACCTTGCCGTTGACGATCGTCGTGCTCACGTCGTCGCCACGGGTGACGTAGACGAGGTGTGAGACCGGGTCGTACAGCGGCGTCTGCCGTGCCTGCGCGGTCGACACCGTGATGATGTCGGCCCGCTTGCCAGCCTCGAGCGAGCCGATGCCGCCGGCGAGTCCCAGCGCGCGGGCACCGCCGATCGTGGCCATGTCAAGGACAGTCTGCGCCGGCAGGGCGGTCGGATCGCGGGTCGTATGCTTGGCGAGGAACGACGCCTGCCGCATCGCCTCGAACATATCGAGGTCGTTGTTGCTCGCTGCTCCGTCGGTACCGAGCCCGACCGCGATACCCGCCGAAAGATACTTGGTCACCGGCGCCGCGCCGCTGGCCAGTTTCATGTTGCTTTCCGGGTTGTGTGCGACGGCGACGGCGTGCCGCTTCAGAATCGCGATGTCGTCGTCGGTGACCCAGACGCCATGGGCAGCAAGCGCGCCCGGGCTCCAGAAGCCGATGGCGTCAAGATAGACGGCCGGCGTGGCCTGGTGCTGCTCGCGCGACAGGCGCACCTCTTCCTCGGTTTCGGAGAGGTGGATCAGAATCGGCACGCGCCAGCGGCGGGCGAGACCGGCGCACGCGAGGAGAGTGGTCTCGTCGTTCGTGTACATGCCGTGCGGGGCGACGGCCGGTGTGATGAGGGTGTCGTCCTTGAACGTGGTGATGAACCGTTCGGCACGCGCGATGGCGTCGGCAGGCGTCCTGGCGTCGGGCGCGGGAAACTGAATCACGGTCTCGCCCAGAACTCCGCGGAGGCCCGCTGCCCGCGTCTCCCGTGCGATCTCCTCTTCGAAGTAGTACATGTCCGTGTACGTCGTCGTTCCCGACTCGATCATTTCGAGAGCCGCGAGCCGTGTGCCGATCCGCACGAACTCGGCCGTCACGGTTCTCGCTTCGGCCGGGAAGATGTATTTCTGCAGCCAGTCCATCAACGCCAGGTCGTCGGCGAGCCCGCGATACAGCACCATCGGCGCGTGCGTGTGCGTGTTGATCAGTCCCGGGAGCACGAGCTGGCCCTGCGCGTCGATCCGCTCGGCGGCGCGGAACCTGGCGTCGATCGTCGCGGGGCGCTCAACGGCCACGATGTTCGCGCCATCGATCGCGATGGATCCGGGCGACCACACCGTATGCCGCGCATCCTGGGTGATCACCGTGCCTCCCGCCACGACGAGCGAGACACGGTTCCGCCCCTGTTGACCGCCGGCCGCAGCCGCCGCAACGACGAAGAAGACGACCGCGAGCGATCTCATGCGCGTCGATCTTACCGCGTTGAGCATCGTGTATAGTGAGCGCGTGGCCGTTCGCCTGGTCCGGCATCCGCTCGTGCACGACGCGCTGGTGACGCTCCGCGATCAGCACACGACCCCGAAATACTTCCGCCGTGCGGCGACGCGGATCAGCGTCCTGCTGGCGGCGGAAGCGCTGCAGGACGTGCCGACGCGCGGCATCACCGTCGACACGCCGCTCGGACCGGCTGAGGGACGCCAGATCGGGGTGGATGTCGTCGTGGTGCCCGTCCTCCGTGCCGGTCTCGGCATGCTGGATGCGGTCCTCGAGCTCGTGCCCGACGCGCGGGTCGGCCACATCGGTCTGCAGCGCGACGAATTGACGGCGGTCGCGTCGCGGTATTATTCGAAGCTGCCGGCGCGCCTCGACCACAGCTACGTTCTGATGATTGACCCGATGCTCGCGACCGGCGGCAGCGCGGTCGCGGCGCTGGACCTGCTGGCCGCTGCCGGCGCCCGGAGTGTCCGCATCGTGTGCATCGTGGCCGCGCCGGAGGGGGTCGCCCTCGTCGAACGGCACCATCCAGGCGTGGAAATCTATACGCCCGTTGTCGACCGTTCGCTCAACGAGCAGAAATACATCGTGCCCGGCCTGGGAGATTTCGGCGACCGCCTGTACGGAACCGTGTGACGAAGGGCAGGGCGGCTTATGTCCACGATTGATGAACGCCGCACGGAGGTGCCGGTGCCGGGAGGACACTGGCAGACGGCCCTCACCGAGATTGCGCCCAACAAGATCCTGATCCGCGGCTATCCGCTGGACGAGATGATGGGCCGCCTCGGATTCGCCGAAGCCGTCTATCTGCTCTTGATGGGCGAACTCCCGACGCCCGCGATCGGCCGCATGCTGAATGCGGTGCTGGTGTCGTCTCTCGATCACGGCGTGACGCCGCCGTCGACAATCGCGGCCAGGACCGTCGCCACATCAGGTGCGCCGTTGAAGGATTGCGTGGCCGCCGGCATGCTCGCGTTCGGCCCGCATCACGGCGGCGACATCGAATCGTGCATGCGGTTTCTGGACGGCGGGCTGACGTTGATGCGGTCCGGCAAGACGCTGCAGGAGGCGGCGGAGGCCATCGTGTCGGAGAGCCTCGAGTCGAACCAGCTGCCGCCCGGCTTCGGGCACCGCTTCCACTCGCGCGATCCGCGCGCGGCCCGGCTGTTCCAGATGGCGCTCGAGCTCGAGCTCGAAGGCGAGCACACGCGCCTGATTCGCGCTGCCGAGCGGGCGCTCGAGCACCACGAATCGCGTTTTCGACGTCCGGTGCCGGTGAATGTGGACGGCGCCATCGCCGCGATCTCGGCCGACCTCGGCTTCGCTTACGAATTGGGGAATGCGATTTTCCTGATCTCACGGCTCCCCGGATTGATTGCGCATGCACACGAGGAACGCACGCGCCAGTCACCCATGCGGCAGATCGATCCGAAGGATCACGATTACGACGGCGCGCGCGATCGCCGTCTACCTGACAGCCGGAAGTGAGCACGGCCGGGCAAAACTGGCCAACCGGCGATTGCATCAGTCGACAAACGCACAACGACATCTTTTTGGTGAACGACAGCGCGTCGCTGGCCATCTCGTGTCCGGCCGCGACCGGGGTATCAGGGTTGACGGTGTCCGGCGCCGGCAGC
Source organism: Acidobacteriota bacterium (assembly GCA_046726355.1). Taxonomy (GTDB): domain Bacteria; phylum Acidobacteriota; class Vicinamibacteria; order Vicinamibacterales; family CAVVIG01; genus QHWF01. The sequence goes on from JBKPAI010000019.1 coordinate 26,800, forward strand.
AGGGTGAACAAGGGGAACCTGCAGGCGCATGACTGAGTCAGACCGTCGTCCACGCGCCGAGCTGCGGACGAATCTGCCGCAGGGGCCACAAAAATGGACCGCACGCTGATACAATCGGGGTTCGGCGTGAGGTCAGAAAGATCGCAACCACGCCTGCACTCAATCCCTTGGGCGCTTAGCTCAGTTGGTTAGAGCGCGTGCTTCACACGCACGAGGTCAATGGTTCGAGTCCATTAGCGCCCACCACTCGCAACTCAACACAGCAGAACACGCCGGCGCTGTCTTCCTATTTCGAGCTGATGGGTCGCCTCGTATCGAGCTTCCTGAAGCGCTGAGCAGTCAGAAGGTTCGCGGCACACGCGTTCTCCTCAAGTCGGAAACGACTTCCGGAACGCCTGCGCGGTTCGGACTGGCTGCGTCGCGATCGGCGGGATCGTAGATCTTCACGCGTCCAGAAATTATGGCGACGGGCGGCCAGTCGAGCCGGCCGAGCGCCGTCCGTCGCTGAAACCGCTCCCTGAACCGCGGTTCTTCCCAGTCATCCAGCAGAAAGTACGGATAGTACCCGAGCCGGCGAAGTTCCTCGACCACCCATTCCAGACGCGTCGGCGGCATCACGTCATATCGCACCGTAGTGCGGCCGGAATAGTATCGAGCGGTACCGCTGTGTTGCATCGAGATCAGCACGGCTCGTTCGGGGAGGTGATCGCTGATGTACTCGCCCGTGGCGACGTACCGCTGATCCGCTTTCCAGAAATTCAACAGACCTCGGTCAATCGTGTAATTGAGCGTGTAGGAAGCCACCGCCACGACCGCCCCCAACCCGACGACCGCGCGTGAACCTGACGGCACTCGGCTCCAGGCCGAGACGAGACCGAACAGCGCGACGACCGACAGCACAAGCAGCGGCGGGTTCGCGGGAAGAAGAAATCGAATATAGACCCAGTCGTCGAACGGCTGATAGAACAAGTACGCTCCAAACACGGCGCCGATACAGCACAACCACATGCCTGCGATCGCCCGCGCGCGGCGCACGGCCGACGCGTCCGCCAGGTGACGGCGCAGAAAAAATGGACTGGCAAGTGACAGGAGGATGATCGGCGTCTGCGCGGTGAGGAGCCAGCGCGGATACCGCGCCAGGTTTGCCGGCAAATGCGCGAGGTCGTAGATGTCATCGAGCGTGCCGTAGCCGGAAACGAGCGGCGACCCGTACAGGTGCCGATTGATCGCGGCGACGGCGATAAGACCCGGCAGGGAACCTGCCGCGAACAAGATGAGCCGCTGGAGCGCCGGGGCGGAAGGTTCGCGCCAGGTGCGCCACACGAGGAACGCGCATGGCACCGCTCCGAGCGGAGCAAGGTTGGGCCGCGTCAGGATTGCCATGGCGGTTGCGATTCCGGCGCCCAGCACCGCCGCCCGCCCTTCGAGCGTGAGAAGAGCAAAGGCACACGCCCACCATGCGGTGACCGGCACGTCGCTCCCGGGCGCCGTCGTTTCGATCAGGAAGGAGGGACTCGCAGCGAGCAGCACGGCTGCGGAAGCGCCCACGAGAGGGCCGGCAAGACGGCGCCCCATGACGTATGTTGCCCAGACGGCGAGGCCTGCGAGCAGCGGGACGACGAAAAATACACCGCGCGGCCCGGCCAGCATCTTGAACACCGCCATGAGCATCGGCAACCCCGGCGAACAGATCGGCACGATGTCGGTGCCGCGTGCGGCAGGACGATATGGACGGTAGCCGAGCGGCGCCAGCGTTTCGGCGGCGTACGGCCACGTCATTTCCCGCGCGAAGGGCTGTCGCACGATGAGACGGCGGCTGATCCAGAGATCCGCCTGGCTCACGTATCCGTATGCGTCCGCGCCACCCGCGACGAACGAGCCTTTGAGCAATCCGAACATCACCACCGCGAGGGCCGCAGTGGAGGCCGTCAGCGGCGCGGTGTAGCGGCGCGCTTGCTGGGACAAACGCAGCCGGCGCGGATCGCGCACGACGTCAACGACGGTGACTGCAAAACCGCGACGCTCGTCGCGTGTCGAGAGCAGCCATGCGGCCACCGCGCCAAGCACCGCGACAACTGTAGGGTTGGTGATCTCGCGGGCGGAAATGCGGAGCGGTCCCCATCGCCATACGAAACCGCCGGTGGCGGCGATGAACACCGAGACGCCGGCGGCGATCACGGCCAGCAGAAGCGCGACGGCCGCAATCGCTCGTCGGCCCTTCGTCAGCGCGCTCATTCTAGCGAATTCGCTTGTAGAGTTGCCCTTTTCCCACATGGCTGCCGCCGCACCGCTTCTGTGGGTACGACTCCGTCTGGCTGGCGCCCCTGCCAGCTAGATGCGGCGTACGGGACGAGGCCCCCCCGTCGGATTGCACGCGGTTCGTCGTCCAGCGGGCATCGTGGCGGGCCGTTGGGCCACTCTACGCATCAGCAGTGTCGGGAACGATGGCGCGGCCAGTCCGGAAGGAAGTTCAATAGCCCCCAGCCCAGGACCGTATCGAGGGCAATTGCCACCAGCGCCGCGGTCGCAACGAAGCCGAAGCCCTTTTCGAGAGCGAACCACAGAAGCGCAATCAATACGGCCGTGACGAGAAGCGCCTTCGGGTTGAATTGCATAGGTCCAGTTTAATCGCATTCACCGCATTGCCGGTCCCAATTGCGTGCAACTGTAACGCGCGTCACACCACATCGACCAGGAACAGGGCGAACTGCGCCGCGTTGTCCACCCACGACGTGTTCACGCGCAGGGAGGCCGCATCGAGCATCTGCACGACGCCGTCAGGGCGATACTTGTACGAGCTCTCCGTCCAGATCGGCTCCCCGGCAGCCATCGCGAAGTTGATCTGCGCCTTCGGGATGCTCACCTGCTGGCCGGAATCAGTGACCAGGTACATCTCGACCCGGGACTCCGCTTCGTTCCAGTCGGCTCGATGACGGAACCGGCTGACGTCGAAATTGCCCTGCAGCTCGCGGTTGATGCGCACCAGCAGGTTGCGATTGAACGCCGCGGTGACGCCGAGCGGATCGTCGTAGGCCAGCAGCAGCTGCCGCTCCGGCTTCACGAGATCCACGCCCAGCAGCACTCCGTCGCCGGGCGCCAGCGCGGCGCGAATCGCGCGGAGGAAGGCATGGGCGGCAGGAGGATCGAAATTGCCGATGTTCGACCCGAGAAACAACACGAGGGTTCGGCCCGGCGCTGCCGGCCGGCGCGCGACTGCGGCGAGACCGGCCTCGTACGGCTCTTCGTGCCCGACGATGCGGACGCCGCCGAGCGAGGCGAGCGTCAGGGCCGACCGCACGAGCGCGTCATGCGAGACGTCCACAAGGTGGACGTCGAGGCGCGCGGTATCAGGACGTCCACCGTCGATGAGCGTGCGAAGTTTCTCACCGCTGCCCGGACCGAGCTCGACAATGGTCGACAGCGATGGCAGCCGATGAAAGACGTCGCGCGCGTATGCACGGATCAGCCGCTCTTCGGCGCGCGTAATCGCGTACCAGGGCAGGCGGCAGATGGCATCGAACAGCGCCGACCCGAGCGGGTCGTACAGGTAGCGCGACGGCAGCTGTCGCGGCTCGAGCATCATGTAGTACCGGACGTCGGAGGCGAACTGCGCGAGGGCCTCGGCGTGAGCGAAGCCGATCTCGTGAGACGAGAGCGGCCCGTTCATGACGCCGATCTGACCAAGCGGAACGTGGCATAGACGTACGGGTACCGCGCGCGGAACCAGTTGCGGAAGGTCGGACGAAGGAGCTCCCGCGCGGTTGCGGGAGACGCGCCCTTCATCACGAAGTGTTCGCCGTCAAAGAAATCGGCGGAGTATTCGGGATAAGACGCCATCGGCTCGAACCCCGGGAACGGCCCGAACGCGGTGCGGGTCCATTCCCACCCGTTGCCGACGAGATCGTCGACGCCCCACGCGCTTTGTCCTGCCGGATGACTCCCGCACGACTCCGGATCCCAGCTCGAGAAGTCGAAGACGCCGCGTGTCGAATCGGCCGGCTCGTCGCCCCACGGATGTTGCCGGACATCGCCATCGGGCATCGAGAAGGCGGCCCGTTGAAACTCTGCCTCGTCGGGCAGGCGCGTTCCGCGCCAGCGCGCGTAGGCGCTGGCTTCAGCGTGGCTCACGTAAACCGGCCAGGACGGCGGGAGCGGCACCACATCGAACATGCCGCGCCAGAACCAGTCGCTGCCGCGTCTGGTCCAGCAGCGCGGATGATTGATGGTTTCGGCGCGCAGCCAGGCGTAGTCCTCTGACCGCCACCACCGCACGTCCGAGTAGCCACCGGCATCGACGAATTCGAGATACGACGCGTTCGTGACGTTGTGGCGCTGAATCGAAAACCGCGGGACGTCGACGGCATATCCCGGGTGCTCGTTGTCCCAGCCAAACGCCACCGCGTGCCGATCCGCCCCCAGCACGGCCCGTCCGGGCTCGATATCGATCCACTGTTCGGGCGCGAGCGGTCCATCGGTGCGCGGATGATAGCCGTCGGGCTTTCGCTTCTGCGCGAGCGGCAGCTGGTGCCACATATACAACAACGTTTCCTGATGCATGGCCTCGTGCTCGAGAATCGCGAATACCGCCTCGGCGCGATCGAGCAGCGGATGGCCGGGCCGATCCAGGTCGGCTGCGGCGAGCGCCGCGAGGACGCGCCGATCCGCCTCTTCGGCGAACTGCCGTACCGCCGGACGCTCGGGCCACTCGGGCGCGCGGCCCGCCGTCTGGGCCGCTTCGGAGGGATCGATGCCGCGAGCGAACAGCGACTGGAGCTCGACGTCGATGGGCGGCTCGCCCAGAGCGCGATTCACCAGCGTGTTGAAGCTGAACGCCGGCAGGTGGCCTTCGTAGAACACGAGCGGATGTCGCTGCGCAATCGGCCGGCTGTAGTACGCCTCCTCCCCGACGAGATCGAAGAGGGCGTGCGATCGCCGCCTGTTCCGCTGGTACCAGGCGATAAGCTGTCCCCGGTCGAGCCCCGATGCAAGAGTCGGCATCAGCACCTCTGCACATGACAAAAAAACAAATCGATTTCAAATCGATTTCATCACACCCGACATTCTAACGTGGGGCTCCGCCCCACCCGCGGCTCGGTCGCTCGCGGGGACCTTTCGGGCCCGCTCCGCTCCGTCCCACCCCACGATGCACAAACCGCATCGTGGGGGCCCCGGCTCGCGGGCGCGCTCCGCGCGCCTACGCCGTGCCCGCACGGCAAATGTCACACGTTCGTGTTCATTCACGCCGTGCAAGCACGGCTAGAGGACAGGAGAAAATCTGCGAGGGCTGCCGGTGCCGCACCGGACGGAATCAGGCCCGGCGGCCCCTACGCCGGGATTTGATCCGCTTCGCCGGCGGAGGCTCCAGCTCCACCCACTTGTGCGCCCAATCGACGAGGGCCTCGAAGGCGCCGGCCAGCGCACGCCCTTTCCTGGTGAGCGCATACTCGACGCGGACCGGCGTCTCCGGAACGACGGTCCGCTCGACAATGCGCTCCTGCTCGAGCTCCTGGAGACGCTCACACAGCATGCGGTCGGTGATGTCGGGAATGGCGTCGCGGAGCGTCGCAAACCGGCAGCGCGACTTCAGCAGGACGAAAATGATCGCTCCGGTCCAGCGCCGGCCGATCAGCTCGCTGGCGCGGTGAAACCGTGCGCAGAGCTCCGGCGTCCGCTCATCACCTTCTCGCATTTGCCATCAGAATAACGCCACGTTCGCCCTTTCTGCAAGTAGCATCTTGACATATAGTTACTATATTTTATATAGTTACAGTTAACATTTTGCACTGGAGGACACGATGGCCGGTATCGACGCGGGCTTGCTGATTGGACGGATGGTCCTGGGCGCGCTGATGGCCGCGCATGGCGCGCAGAAGCTGTTCGGGTGGTTCGGTGGCTACGGCCTCGCGGGCACCGGCACGTTCCTCGAGGCGCTCGGATTCCGTCCGGGCCGCGCGTTCGCGCTGGCGGCGGGCATTACCGAAGCGGCCAGCGGCGTGCTCGTCGCCTTCGGCCTGCTCGGGCCCGCCGGTCCGGCGCTGATCCTCGCCGTCATGATCGTGGCCGCGGTCAGCGTACACTGGCAGAATGGCGTCTTTGCCATGACGAACGGTATCGAGCTGCCGCTGCTGTACGCGGCGGGCGCTGCGGCGCTGTGCCTGACCGGACCTGGAACCTACTCGCTTGATGCCGTGCTCGGCCTCACCGCCGTGTGGACGCCGGCTCTCGAGTGGGCCGCGATGGGTCTCGGCATTCTCGGCGGAGTGGTCAACCTGACGGCCCGGTCGCGCGTCCCGGCGGCGACCGCCGCGTGATGATGATCGACGGTGATTTCAGAGTGCAGAGAGTGCAGATTGAAGACTTCAGATTGCCAGACCGATTCAACGTCAGATCCTTCTTGGATCGGAACTCTCAATCGCCCGAAGGAGGCATGACGTGTCGATTCGACCGGTGAAACGCCTATTGAACACAAAACCCACTCTGGAGGGCGCGGGCGTCAAGCTCCAGCGCGCCTTCGGCTTCGGCGATACGACGGAGTTCGATCCGTTCCTGCTGTTCGATGATTTCCGCAATGAGAACCCCGACGATTACCTCGCGGGATTTCCCTGGCACCCGCACCGCGGGATCGAGACGATCACATACGTCCTCGCAGGCAACGTCGAACACGGCGACAGCCTGGGGAATCGCGGCAGTCTTGGCGCGGGTGACGTGCAGTGGATGACCGCAGGCAGCGGCATCCTTCACCAGGAAATGCCGAAGGGAGACCTTCACGGCCGGATGCACGGTTTTCAACTGTGGGCGAACCTGCCGTCGTCGCTGAAGATGACCAGGCCGCGCTATCAGGACGTGGCGGCTCGCGACATTCCCGACATCGTGGACGATGATGGCACCGCGGTCCGCGTCATCTGTGGAGAGTTCTGGGGCAGGAAGGGGCCGGTGGAAGGGGTGGCCGCCGATCCGCGGTATCTCGACGTTTCGGTTCCTCCAGGCCGCCGCAAGCGGCTGGCGGTTGAAACGTCACGCCACGCGTTTGCCTACGTCTTCGCTGGCTCCGGAACGTTTCGAGACGCGTCGCCACCGCGCGGCGTGATCACTGAACAGGTCGGCGGCGCCGGCACGACGTCGGTCACGGATGCCGGCAATCGATCGCTCATCCTGTTTGACAGCGGCGACGAGGTTCTCGTACAGGCCGGAGACGAGGGGATCCGGTTTCTCCTCGTGTCCGGCAAGCCGATCGAGGAACCGGTCGCGTGGTACGGTCCCATCGTCATGAACACGCAGGAGCAACTCCGCCAGGCGTACGCGGAGCTGCGAGATGGTACGTTCATCAAGTAAAGATCTTTCAACGGCGCGCCATACATCTGTGACATCTTCGCCGTCTACTGTTGCATGATGAATAAAACGAAAAACCCCATCAACCGGCGCGAGGCGCTCGGGCTGCTGAGTGCGGCGGGCTTCGCGTTCGCAGCTGGATGCGGGTCGTCGCCAACGAGCGCGACGTCCACCACCTCAAGCAGTACGACGTCGACTGGCACGACCGGTGGAGGCGGCGCCGCGGCAACCTGCGCGGTCACGCCTGAGGAGACGGCCGGTCCATATCCCGACCGTACCGGCATGCTCAATAATCCGGCGTTCTATCGTCAGGACATCACCGAAGGCAAGAGCGGTCTGCCGCTGACGCTGATTATCACGGTCGTCAACGCGGCCAACAGCTGCAGCCCGCTGACGAACGCGAGCGTGGAAATCTGGCAATGCGACGCGGCCGGCACATATTCGGAGTACGGGGCGGGGGCGGGAAAGACGTTCCTGCGCGGGCTCCAGACGACGGATACCAACGGGGTCGTGACCTTCCGAACCATTTATCCGGGATGGTATCAGGGCCGCGCGACGCACATTCACCTGGAAGTCCTCGTGAACGGTGCCGTCGCGAAAACCAGTCAGATCGCGTTTCCCGAGGATGTCTCGGCGGCGGTGTACGGCACCGGCGTGTATGCGGCGCACGGCCAGAACGCGACCACGAACAGCCGCGACAACGTCTTTTCCGACGGCACCGCCTCTGAGCTCGCCACGCTCTCGGGCAACACGACGAGCGGCTATACCGCAACGCTTACTGTTGGGGTGTCGATTTGAGGAAACCCGATCAGGTTTGACAAACACCCGATCGCGTCTTACATTACGTGCGTCGCCTTGTTGTTCGGGCCGGGTCGCGGCTGGTCAGGCTTTACCGCCACCACCACCGTGTATCAGCGCTCCCTTCACGCTAGCCTCTGAAGTGAGTCGCCCTCGCCGGTTCAACAAGGCGTCTTTTTGTTTGCGGTCCTCTCTCCGATTCAGGACGTCTTCTTCAACTGCGAGAGCAACGTCGTCAAGATATGACAGTACTGCTCGTCTGCAGTTGAGAACGTCTTCAGGTAGTCCTGTTCGCTCAGCTTCTGCTTCTTCCAGTCGCTGTCGAAGGCCGTCCGCTTGCCGCCGATCTCGAAGGTATCGTACGGCTGGTTCTCGTCACGCTTCGCCTTCAGGCCGTCGACCGCGAGATCCTCGATGAAGACTTTCGACTCGGGTACCGACGCGCTGTTCAGATCGATGTAGACGTCGCGGTATTCCTTCTTGGCGAGTCGATCGTTCAACAGCTGCGGCACCGCGTACTTCGCCGACACCACGAGGAACTGGGTATTCGCGAAGTAGAGTGCGGCCACGAACGTGCCGGGTTGCGCCGGATCCGCGGCCGCGATGCTGTCCATTTTGGCGGCATCGAGCGCGGCGGCCAGCTGCTTGGCGAGTGTAGCCGACTTGGAATCCTGCGCGGCAGCCGCCGCGGCGATCGACAGCACGAAAACCATGGCCAGGGAACCGGCTCGCGTCATGAGGCCCTCCGGGGAATACGCGTGATGAGGGAGTTCTACCACCGGCCTCAGGCGGCGTCAACAGCAGTTGGCAGGCCGTGCACGGGGGAAATTGGTGAATTCAGTGCGATCCGGCGAATAAAGTCACCGTGCCAGTCAGGCGGACGCTGCCCCGGCCTCGGCTCACGCTCACACCAGCCCCACAGCGCCGTCTGCCACTACGGGTCCGCGAAGTCGCTTCGCGCGTGCCCGCTCACGCCTCGCTGACGCCACGGCGCGAACGGGTCAAATGAACAGGGCAGGTTCTTCTTCGGCACGATGCTGTCCGGACCGGGTGCGCAGATCGCGAACCGCCTGAAAAGCCGCCCTGAAGGCGCTCAGCAGCGCCCGACCCTCGCGCGCCGGTCTGCCGAGGGCGGCCTGCAGGGAATTCAAGGTCTGATCGATGCGGACGACAACGTCCTGGAACAGCAGATCGGCCCGCTCGACCTGCGCCGTGGCCAAGGTTGTCGCCCGTGAGGCGTCGCGGCCGATTGCCGTCAAATGGCCGAACAGCGGTTTCACCTCTCGCTCGAGCTGATCCGCCAGCGCGTCGACTCGACGCGCCAGTCGCGCGGCGGCGATCAGAACCCCGATCTGGGTAATCGCAATCGCCAGGGTCGCCGCGGCAATGACCCCGAGAAAAACCTGAGCCCAGATGCTCACGCGGTGTCCCGTGCCCTGACGTTGTCCCGCGACCTGGCCTGTTCATAGGCTTCGCGCCCGCGTTCGAGCGCCGTGGACAGCGTTTCGCGCCCCTGGGTCAGGACCTGGCGGCCTTTGGCCGCCACGTCGGCCGCACGTGCCCGCCCTGCACGGGCCTTTTCGCCGAGATAGCCACGCGTCTGCCGGCCGCTCTGCGGCGCATACAGCAGCGCGACGGCCGCACCGCACAAGGTGCCGAGCAGAAACGCCAGGACGACATTGCCCGCACCGCTTCCTTCGTTTTCCGCCATGGTCGCGCCTCCAGAATTAATGTGGGGCTTGGCCCCACGCCCCAGCCCGGTCGCACGCAGGGACTCCCTGCGCCCTTCTCCGCCCGCGTCCGCTCTTTGAGCTTCGGCGAGGTGGCGCCGTCGCGCGTCGCGAAGGCAGCCGATCCTCGCACAGTCTGCCGAGGCCACGTCGAGCGGCGCGCGGAACCCTCCGCCTCGTGCGTCGACGATCCCCGGGACGATCCCACGTCAGAACAAGCTCACCTTGACGTTCAAATATCTGCGCGGGTCGCGCTTGATCTCGGTGAGCATCGACCGCAAATCGGTGACGGCTCCGTTAATGTTCTCATATAACTGCCTATCTTTCAGCAACTGTCCCGCGGTGCCTTCTCCGTCGTTCAATCGTTTCACCAGTTGATCGAACTGTTCACCGACCGAGTTGAGCCGGTCGAACAGCGCCGGATCCGTCATCAGTTTGCCGGCTGTCCCTTCGCCGCGGTTCAATCGCGCGGTGAGGTCCTGGAGGTTCGTGGTTGCACCGTGGAGCGACGAGGCGAACGCGTCGTCCTTCAGTAGCTTGCCCAGACTGCCCTCGCCCGCATTGACGCGCTGCAACACGGCTTCGAGGTTCTTCAGCGATGCCTCGAGCGCATCGGCCGTCCCGCGGTCGTTCAGCAACCTGCCGATCGTGCCGCGCCCGCTCGTGATGGCGGCAGTGACCGCGTTGGCGGAAACGGCGAGCGCGTGCAGCTCCGTATACAGCCGGTCGTCGGTCATCAGCTTGCCGACCGTGCCCCGGCCCGCGCGCACGTCCTGGACCAGTCTCGTAATCTCCTCGATGCCGGTGGTCGCCGTCTCTGAAACGTCGGCCAGCGATCCCTTCGGCCGGCCGGCCGGCACGTAGCCGTAATCACGGATGGTCGTGCCGTTCGTCGCCGGTGTGATATCCACGGCGCTCTCACCGAGCAACGACACGGATCCAAGCGTCGCGACCGACTTGTCTGTGATCCGCGGCCGCTGATCTCTTCTGACCTCGAACGTGACGTCGACCTGCTCGCCGGCGAAATCAACCTGCTTCACCGTGCCGACTTCGACGCCCGCGACGCGGACCGGCGATCCCGGCGCCAGGCCGGCGACGTTCGGAAAGCGCGTCTTGAGCGGATAGCGTTGCCAGAAGAACCCGCTGGTGCCGGTGAGCGTGAAGATCAGCACGGCGGCGATGACGATCGCCACAATCGTCAGGACGCCGATTTTCAATTCCGACCAGGCCAGCGATCGCGTTCGAGGCATATGTCAGTCTCCAGGACATTGCTGATTCTTGATTGCTGATTGTTGATTGAATCAACGACGAGCAATCAGCAATCAGCAATCAGCAATCAAAAATCTCATGAGAGAAACGACTTGATGTACGGATCCGTCGAGCTCCGCAGCGCATCCGCGTCGCCCTCGAAAATGATCAGGCCGTCGCGGAGCATGATGAATTCGGCCTCGCGCTCCTTCTCCCGTGTCGCTCTGACGATGTCCACGTCTCCGTTTCGGCCCCGCACGGCCATGTGCTCCGCCACGTAGAAGGCATCGCGCAGCTGATGCGTCACGATGATCGAGCTCACGTTCTCGAGATCCCGCAGCTTGATCATCTCGTCGTCCACCGTGGTCGCCGTGATCGGGTCGAGGCCGGTGGTCGCCTCGTCGTAAAGCATGATGCTCGGCTTGAATGCCATGGCCCGCGCGATGGCGACGCGGCGGCGCTGACCGCCCGAGAGCTCCGACGGCATCTTGCCGATGTGCTCGGCGAGGCCGATGAATCCGAGCACTTCCTTCACGCGCTCATCGATTTCCGCCAGCGGCAGCTTGGTCTCCTCGTAGAGCTTGTAGCCGACGTTCTCGCGCACCGTGAGCGAATCGAACAGGGCGCCCTCCTGAAAAATCATGCCGAGGTCGCCGCGCACGCCCATCAGCGCCTTCTCTTTCAACTGGTCGACGCGCTGGCCGTTCACCCAGACGATGCCGCCGTCGGCCTTGAGCAGGCCGACGATGATTTTGAGCGCCGTCGATTTTCCCGACCCGCTGGCGCCGAGGATGATTTTCGTGTGGCCCTTGATCAGCGTGAAGCTGACGTCCCGCAGCACGACCTTGTCGTCGAAGGCGAGCTTCACGTGATCGAAGACAATCACCGGAGCCCCGGGCTCGCTCAGAATCTGCCGCACGGTCAGCGTTTCGGTCGACTCCTGCATCAGTAGATCAGCGCAATCAGGATCTGGGTGACGAAGAAATCGCTGGCGATCACCGCCACCGATCCGGCGACGACGGAAATGGTGGTCGATCGGCCTACGCCGGCGGTGCCGCCTGTGGTCCGCAGCCCGACGTGGCACGCGACCGTGGCAATGACGAACCCGAACACGAACGGTTTCGAGAGGCCCATCCAGACGTCCTGCATGTACAGGCCTTTCGTGATGGACGACCAGTAGAGGCCGGAGTTCACCTGCAGCTGGAACCGCGCGATGACCCAGCCGCCGAGAATACCGATGAAGTCGGACACGACGGTCAGCACCGGCGCCATGAAGATGCCCGCCAGGACGCGAGGGACGACGAGCTTCCGGATCGGGTCGGTCCCGAGCGCGCGCAGTGCATTGATCTGATCGGTGACGACCATCGATCCGAGCTCCGCCGCGATGCCGGAGCCGATCCGTCCGGTCAGCATCAACGCGGTCAGCACCGGCCCCAGCTCTTTGATCATCGAGGCGCTCACGAGCCGGCCGACAACCGGCCGTGCGCCGAACTGGTCGAGGGTGAGACCGCTCTGCGACGCCAGCGCCGCGCCCGTGAACAACCCGGCCAGCAGCACGACCGTCAGCGACCCGGCCCCGATCTGGTCGAACTGCTCGACGATGTCGTGGCGGTAAAGCGGACGGGTGAAGACGCCGTAGAACGCGGCGCCGGTGAGATAGACGTACTCCTGCATCTCGAGGGCCGCATGCTTCAACCAGCGTTGGATCAGCGACAGCACGCGCCGGTCAGGCCTCCCGCACCATCCGTGGCAAGCCCAGCTCGGGATTGCGCAACCGCTTGATTTCGTCGCGTATTGCGGCGGCTTTCTCGAAGTCGAGATTGGCGGCGGCGGCGCGCATCTCCGCCTGCCGCGCCGCGAGATAGGCGTCGAGCTGCGCCTGGGAGCGGAAGCGCTCGGTGCCATCGGCCATTGCCGCCGGCGTCACGTAGTCGCGCTCGTAGACGCTCGACATCACGTCATCGATCTGCTTGACGATCGATTGCGGCGTGATGCCGTGCGCGCGGTTGTAGTCCTCCTGGATCGCGCGGCGGCGCTGGGTTTCGCTGATCGCCGCACGCATGGACTCGGTGACGGTGTCCGCATACATGATCACCCGTCCGTTCACATTCCGCGCGGCACGTCCCGACGTCTGGATCAGCGACCCGCCCGATCGCAGGAATCCCTCCTTGTCGGCGTCGAGGATGGCGACGAGCGAGACCTCCGGCAAATCGAGACCCTCGCGGAGCAGGTTGATCCCCACGAGCACGTCGAACTCGCCCCGCCGCAGGTCGCGCAGGATCTGCACCCGCTCGAGCGTCTCGATGTCGGAGTGGAGGTAGCGCACCCTGACGCCGAGCTCGTGGTAGTACTGCGTCAGATCCTCCGACATCCGTTTCGTCAAGGTCGTGACCAGGACCCGTTCGCGCCGCGCGACTCTCGACCGGATCTCCTGCAGCAGGTCGTCGACCTGGCCCTTCACCGGGCGCACATCGATCGGGGGATCGATGAGACCGGTCGGACGGATGATCTGCTCGACGACGACTCCTTGCGACTGAGAGAGCTCGTACGGCCCCGGCGTCGCCGAGACGTAGATGACCTGGCGGACGCGCGTTTCCCATTCTTCGAAATTCAGCGGCCGGTTGTCGAGCGCGGACGGCAGGCGGAAACCGTAGGCGACCAGGACCTCCTTGCGCGAACGGTCGCCATGATACATGCCGCGAATCTGCGGCACGGTCTGGTGGCTCTCGTCGACGATCAGGAGCGCGTCCGCCGGCAGATAGTCGAGCAGCGTCGGCGGCGGCTCGCCCGGCGCGCGGCCGGTGAGGTGCCGCGCGTAGTTCTCGATGCCGTGGCAATACCCGATCTCCTTGATCATCTCGAGATCGAACATCGTCCGCTGGTGCAGCCGCTGCGCTTCGAGGAGGCGCCCTTCGGACTCGAGGGCCCCGCGGCGCCAGGCCAGCTCCTCCTTGATCGTGACGACCGCCCGTTCGGTCCGATCGCGCGGCGCGACGAAATGCGATTTCGGATACACCGCGATCTTGTCGTGCCGCCGCACCGTTTTTCCGGTCAGCGGGTCGAACGAGGCGAGCTCGTCGACCTCGTCGCCGAAGAGCTCGATGCGCAGTCCCTGCTCTTCGTACGAGGGAATCACTTCGACGATGTCGCCGCGGACGCGGAACGTGCCGCGGCCGAAGTCGTGGTCGTTGCGCTCGTACTGGATCTCGACCAGTTTGCGAAGGATCTGATCGCGGCTGATCCGCTGGCCGCGCTCGAGCGGCAGCAGCATGCCGTAGTACGCTTCGGGCGAACCGAGGCCGTAGATGCACGAGACGCTGGCCACGATGATGACGTCGCGCCGCTCGAAGAGCGAGCGGGTGGCGGAGAGGCGCATCCGGTCGATCTCGTCGTTGATGGTCGCTTCCTTCTCGATATAGGAATCCGTCGCCGGCACGTACGCTTCCGGCTGGTAGTAGTCGTAGTAGCTGACGAAGTACTCGACCGCGTTCTCGGGGAAGAAGCGGCGGAACTCCTGGAACAGCTGGGCCGCGAGCGTCTTGTTGTGCACCATGACCAGCGTCGGCCGGTTCACGCTGGCAATGGTCTGCGCCATCGTGAAGGTCTTGCCGGACCCGGTCACGCCGAGCAACACCTGGTGCTTGTCGCCGCGGTTGAGGCCCTCCACCAGCTCCCCAATCGCGCGCTCCTGGTCGCCCGCCAGCGTGAACTCGGATACGAGATTGAAGCGGTCGTACACCGACGGCATGGGAACCTGAAATCGTACCACGGCTGGTCACGAAGATTCGCCGTCCAGCTGCGGGTGCGTCGCTCGGCGGTTTGTGGCGAAGCTTCGTTACTTTAGAGCTTCTTTACTAGAGGGGCTCTGCCCCGGACCCCGGCTCACACCACCCCACGGCGCACAGTCCGCGCCGTGGGGACCCCGGGGTCGCTCGCGGGGCCCCTCAGCCCCGTTCCGCTCCCTCGCAGGCGCGCGGTCACTTCTTGTACGGCGCGAAGTACCCCTTGCGTGCGCGAACCCGAAAGTCCCTGGCCTGCTTGTGGACGGTCTTGATCTCGATCCGGCGCCAGGTGCCGTCGGCCTTTTCGTTGGTGGACAGATATCCGAGCGTATACTGCGCGCGGATTTCCGCGACCACCTTGTCGTACACGCTGTCGAGATCCCTGACCGCAGCGGGGAAGAAGGCCTGTCCGCCCGTCACCTCGGCGATCTGCTGCAGCTTCATCCGCTGGTCGTTCTTCGTGAACCCCGACTGGTGCTCCAGCGCGCCGATCGCATAGACCGTCGCGTCCGATGCTTTGAGCAGATCGATGAGCTCGGAATAGCCGATCACGCTGCGCGTGTCGCCGCCATCGGTGTACATCAGCATCACCTTGCGGCCGTCCTGTCCCGCGGCGCCATCGAGATACATCCCGATCGCGTCGTACAGCGCGGTGAAGCCGCTCGCCTTCTTCTGCCGGATGCGCTCGACAACGCGGGGAAACTCGTTCTGGCTGTACCGCGCCGCCCGGACCTCGGTGTCGAAGTCCATCACGGCGATGTCCACCGCATCGAGAAGACGATTAAGGAATTTGATCGCCGCCGTCTTCGTGAAGCTGATGTCCTCTTCCATGCTCTCGCTGACGTCGAGCAGCACGCCAAGATGCAGCGGCGGGCCGGCGTGGTCGGGGCCGACCGGGTCCCCGGCCGCGAAATACCGGATCGTCTGCTTCCGGCCGTCCTCGTAGATCTCGAAGTCGTCGATCGTCAGATTGGTGACGAAATTGCCTTTCCGGTCGGTGATCGTGGCGCCGACGTTGACCAGATCGATTCCGGTCCGGAAAACGGGCGGCTGCTGGCCGGCATCATCCAGGCGTGTGGCGGTGCCTTGGACCCGGGCCACAAGACAGAGGCAGACAATAACCGCCGTGGCCACTGCAGCGGTCGCGGTCACAATCCGCCGGCGGGTCGTTTGGCCGCGTCGTGGCACGGACGCACTCTACATCGGCCTTTCGTGATTCGCTACCTCGGCAGATCGTATAATCTGTGGCGGTAGCCGAATGCGGTGTCTGGCCGTCTGCCAAGACGAGCTGGTCATCAGGATGCTCGATGAAATCCTGCTGCCCGGCTTCGAGGTCGAATTCATCGTTGAAGAGCGGGCCGCGGCGCGCCGGTTGCACGAAACCGGCGTCACCGTGGTCGCCGGCGATCCGCGGCGGACCGAAACGTGGATCAAGGCCGACCTGACTCCCAGCACCTGCGTCATCATCGAGGACAGCGGCCGCCGCAATCCGAAGAAAATCCTCGATGCCGTCCGCGATGCCGGGGGCACGCTCATCTACGTTCTCGGCATTGGCGCGCCGGCGGGGGAAAAGCGGGGGCAGGAGTTCCGGGCCGAGTTTCCCGATGTCGCCTACCTGTCGATGTCGGAGTTGTTCGGCGGTCCGCTGCTGACCGAGTTCAGCCGGTCACTGACCAGAGCGCGCGTGCAGCAGTATCAGCGCTATTTCAGCGACGCCGAGCGCGTGCTGATCATGCTGCACAACGAACCGGACCCGGACGCGATGGCCAGCGGCCTGGCGCTGCGCACGGTGCTGCGCCGGACGAAGACGACGGCTATCATCGGCGCCATCCAGGGCGTGACCCGCCCCGAGAACCTGCGGATGGTCAACCTGCTCGACCTCCAGGTCGAAACCATCCAGCCCGAGTCGCTGAACGAGTTCGATCGCATCGCCATGGTCGACGTCCAGCCGCATTATTTCGTCGGCCTGATCGATCGCGTCGATCTCGTCATCGATCATCATCCCGAGCAGCCTGGCTACACCACCGTCTTCAAGGACATCCGTCCCGATTACGGCTCGACCTCCACGATCCTCACCGAGCACCTGCGCGCCGTCGACTCCAACATCTCCGAGCGCACGGCCACCGCGATGCTCTACGCGATCAAGTCCGACACGCTCTTCTTCAACCGGCAGACCAACCGCGTCGATCTCGAGGCGTTCTCGTATCTGTATCCCCTCGCCGACGCCGCCATGATCCGCAAGATGGAGGGCGCCGAGATCACGATGGAGCGGCTCGATTACGTGATGAGGGCACACCGCGGCGGCGCCCTCGCCGATCAGGTCTTCTGTGCGTTCGTCGGCGCTTCCCCGCGCGAGGACTTCATCACCTACGTCGCCGATTTCTTTCTCCAGCTCGAAGACGTCAAGTGGACGGTGATCGCGGGAATCGTCAACGACACCCTGATCGTCTCGGTGAGGAACCTCGGCTACACGAAGAACGCCGGCGAGTTCGTGCGCCGCGCGTTTGCCGGCATCGGCAGCGCCGGCGGCCACCGAGCGATGGCCAAAGCGGTCGTGCCGATGGCGGCGTTCCGGGAGAAGTTCGGCGACCTGTCGCCCGAGGACATCGGCGTCCGGCTCCAGGCGATGGTCCACGACTTCCTGCAGCACGAACCGGCGGTCGTGGAAAAGAAGCGCGAACCGCTGGGGATTCGGGATTAGGACGGATCACGATCGAACGCAGAGGCCGCAAAGGATTTCCAGCCGAGTGGTCTCGACTTCATCAACCGAGCGCCTGGTCGAGATCGGCAATGAGATCAGCGGCATCCTCGAGTCCGACGGAGAGCCGCAGCATGCCGCGGGTCACGCCGGCATCGCGCAACTGGTCGTCGGTGTGCCCCCACTGTGATGTCAAGACCGGCATGCTGATCAGGCTTTCGACGCCGCCCAGGCTCGCCGCACGCTTGATGACCCGCAGCCGGTCGTACACCCGCTCGGCGCGTTCGTAGCGGCCGTCGAGATCGAAGCAGACCATGCCGCCGAAGCCGGTCATCTGCCGGCTCGCCAGCGCCTGATCGGGATGCGACGGCAGCCCGGGATAGTACACGCGGCTCACCCGGGGATCCCGTGCGAGAAATTCGGCCACCGCCTGCGCGTTGGCGTTGTGCCGCGCCACTCTGAGCGGCAGCGTCTTCAGGCCGCGTCCGAGTGCATAGGCCGGCTGCGGATCGATCACCGTGCCGATCATCCGCCGCGTTCTTTCAATCGGGGCGACGAGCGCCGCGGAGCCGGTCACCACGCCGCCGGTGACGTCGCTGTGACCGTTCAAGTACTTGGTTGCGCTCTGCATCGCCAGATCGATGCCGAGCGACAGCGGCTGCTGATTGACGGGGCTGGCGAAGGTGTTGTCGATCACGGACAGCACACCGCGGGCCCGGCATGCACCGGCGAGCCGCTCGATGTCGACACAGCGCAGGGTGGGATTGACCGGCGACTCGAACCAGACCAGCCGCGTCTGTCGGGTGAACAGCTTATCGGGATTGGCGAGCGCCTCGAGTGAGACGAACCGCGGCGCGATGCCAAAGCGGGCCAGCACGTCCTGGAGCAGGTGCAGCGTGCCGCCATAGATCGCAGCGCTGCACACCACCTCGTCGCCCGCATTCAAGTGAGCCAGCAGGATGGTCGTCGTCGCACCCTGGCCGGATGAAAAGGCCAGCGCGGCTTCGGCTCGATCGAGTGCGGCGAGCTTCCGCTCCACCGCCACCACCGTCGGATTGGTGTAGCGCGAGTACAGGTACTTCGGAGAGCGCCCCTCGTTGTAGGCGACGACCTCCTGCGCATTCTCGAACACGAACGTGGTCGTCTCGTAGATCGGCGTCGTCAGCGGAACCGCGATGCCGCGGTCGCTCTCACCTGCGTGAATGAGCTCGGTTGCTGGACCGGTCATGTCGGCCTCTCGAAAATTGCCGGTGCGCGGCTGCAAATCGCGGACGACGCCCTGCGGGGCTCAACAGTGGTGACTCGCGTAGCGTAACGCCAAGCTCCTGATTTCAAGTACGAATCCGTCGGGTCAGACCGGCGACTGAAGCCGTTCGCCGCTTGCCCCGACGACGGGTTCGATGAACTGGTGATACGCGTCCTCGTAGCCCAGCGTGAGCAGTTCGGCGAGCGGCTGACGCCGCCGCGATCGGTCGTCGTAACCGTCAGTAAAGTCAAACGCGCCAATGGGGTTGTGTGCCGGCCGAATCGTGAAGATGCGGACGCCGGCGGTCGTGGTCGTCGCGTCACGCAGGACGGCGGCCTCGGTCGACTCCAGATACTCGCCCAACCGCCCCCGGGCGTCGAGACGCGGCGCGGCCAACGCGTGAGGCCCGGATGCTTCCGGCGCGGCCGCCACGAGCACGATCTGCTCGGCCCCCAGGTCGATGAGCTCGTCCACGATCCGAATCAGCGCCGCCGGGCGGTCGCAGAGCCGGTGCGTCTCGCCGCGCCAGTACTCTGCGGGTGAAAACGTGATGCGGTGCCACTCGGTCGCGAGCGGCACGGTCAGGGCCGCCGCCACCGCGTCCGCCAGGTGGTCCTGTCCCAGGCCGGCGAGATCGACGACTTCGGCGCGCCGCGCCTCGGCGGCGGCGATGGTCGCGCGCCTGGCCATCTCGCGGCGGCGGGGCTCGGCGACAAGGGCAAAGACCAGATCGCGCCGCGCATCGATGTCGTGCGCGATGATCAACAGCTCACGGAATCCAGGTTGACCGAGATTGTCTGCGAGCATCTCGGTATATCGGCGCCCGAGATCAGCCGCGGCCGGCTGCCGCACGGGCGTGGCCCCCCGGATCAGATCCCACAGCATCCGCCACGAATGATCGATGGCGTCGCCGGCGGTGAGCGGTGCGACAAGCACGCGCCACCACCAGGCGTCGTCGGATCGGCCCCGTTCACGCTTCGCTGCCGTGACGAGCATCGCTCCGCCCGCCGTCCCCAGCACGATGACCACGAGGCGCGGCAACCACGTCGGCAACGCCCCCGGCGCGAACGCCGCCTGTGCAGCGCGCAGATAAACGGCAACGAGCCCGCCCGCGCCGCCGATGCCGGTCACCTTGAGGATGAAATCGAGGGGAAAGACCACCGCGCCGATTACGACTGCCGCTATCGGGACCGCGACAATGGCGAGCGCCGCGGCCAGGCTCCACGCCGTGAGACGCGCGACCGGCCGCCAGGAGTAGAGCGACTGGACAGCCGGGTTGCGCCAGAATCCTTTCTCTGCCCACAAGCGCTCGGCTCCGTCGATTGCCGCGAACAGCGCGCTCACCGCGCCGATGCCCCGGCCGGCGACGATGTCGAGCTTGACGCCGGCTTCATCGAGCGCGCGCAGGACCCCGGCATGGTACGCTCCGGCGGTTCCGGTTCCCGTGAAGACGAGCGCGGTGCGAAGACGCGGCGAGTAGGTATCGATGGCCGAGAGACGCGCGGTCGCGATCTGCTCGTTCATTCGGTCGCTTCGTCGTGGATCGTGAGCAGCTTGACGATCTCGAACTCGCGCACGCCGCCGGGGGTCGTCACTTTGACGCTGTCGCCCTCTTCTTTGTTGAGGAACGCCCGCCCGATCGGCGAGGTCGTCGAGACCAGGCCCTTGTCTGCGTCGGCGTCCTCCGGCATGACGAGCTGAAACACCAGCCTGCCGCCATTGCCCTCAATCACGTGCAGCGTGGATCCAAAGCCGGCGCGGTCTCTTGGAATGCGGTCGACGTTCATCAGCGCGATCTCCGAGACCCGTCGCTGCAGCAGGCTGATGCGGGCCTCGACCAGCCGCTGCCGCTCCTTGGCCGCCGCGTACTCGGCGTTCTCCCGCAAATCCCCGAGCTCTCGCGCCCGCTTGATTTCCTGCGGCAGCTCCCGCTTCAGCTCGTAAGTGAGCGTCTGGATCTCGTCATTGAACTTCCTGATCAAGCGATCTTTCACCGACTCCGTCATCGATTGCTGATAGTACCACAGTGCTATCCTTGCCCCTTCTGGCGGGGTTCGTGTTCGGCGCCGCGATGATCCGGCTGCCGCCTCCGCGCTTCGCGCTGCGGCGCGCCACGCCGTCGCGAGGCACGGGCGGCAAGCCCGACACTACCCGTAAGCGAATGAGGACGATCAGCAGCCGGCACAACCCGCTGGTCGCAAGGTACCGCGCGGCGGCTCGCGGAGAGGCCGCCGACGCTGTGCTGCTCGACGGCGGGCACCTGCTCACCGAGGCCCTCGATGCCGCCGTGCCGATTCAGGTGGTCGCCTTCACGTCCGAGGCGGCCCGGCGCCCGGAGGTCGCGGCGGCTCTCGCCCGACTGTCGCGGGCACAGACCGAACTGGCGGCCGTCTCGGGTCCGGTGATGGACGCGTTGAGTCCGGTACGCTCGCCGGGCGGAGTCGTGGCGCTTGCCGATCGCCCGGTCATCGATGCGGCGCGGTTATATCGAACCCTCGACCCGCCCGTCGTCATCGCCATCGACGTGCAGGATCCCGGCAATGTCGGCGCGATGGTGCGCGTCGCCGAAGCCGCCGGCGCGGGGGGCTTCGTGGCTGCGGGTGCATGTGCCGACCCGTTCGGCTGGAAGGCGCTGAGGGGATCGATGGGCAGCGCGCTGCGCCTGCCCATCGCGGTGCGGCGCGATGCCGAAAGCGCACTCGGCGAGGCGCGCCGACACGCCTGCCGCATCATCGCGGCGGCGCCGCGCGACGGCCGTTCGTTATTCGAGGTGGACTACCGCGGGCCGGTCGCCATATTGATCGGCGCCGAAGGCACGGGCCTGCCGCCCGCGCTGGCTGCAGGCGCCGACGAGCGTGTCACCGTCCCGATGCAGGCGCCGGTCGAGTCGCTCAATGCTGCGGTGACGGCTGCACTCATTCTGTACGAGGCGTTCCGGCAGCGCTCCGCCAACCCGGCGCCGGCTTGAAGCCAATGGATTCGCTCTTTCCTGAACGCGACCCACCTCCGGCGAGCGCACCGGCGCCGCTGGCCGAGCGCATGCGGCCGCGGACGTTCGATGAGCTCGTCGGCCAGGACGACCTGCTCGGACCGGGGAAACCGCTGCGCGAAGCGATCGAGCGCGACCTGCTTCAGTCGATCATCCTGTGGGGCCCACCCGGCTCGGGCAAGACGACGCTTGCCCGGATCATTGCCGACACCACCCGGGCGCGGTTCATCGCCTTCAGCGCCGTCCTCTCCGGCATCAAGGAAATTCGCGACGTCATGACGGCCGCCGAGCGTCTGCGCAAGACGACGGGCCGCCGGACGATTGTGTTCATCGACGAGATCCACCGCTTCAACAAGGCGCAGCAGGACGCGTTTCTTCCTCGCGTCGAGGCGGGCGATATCATTCTGATCGGCGCCACGACGGAGAACCCGTCGTTCGAAATCAACGCCGCGCTGCTGTCGCGATCGAAGGTGTTCGTCCTGCGCGCCCTCGGCGCCGGTGAAATCCTGATGATTCTGGAGCGGGCGCTCGCCGATGCCGAGCGCGGTCTCGGCCGCGATCGGGGGGTCGTCGACGCGGACGCGCTTCGCGCCATCGCCATGCACGCGAACGGCGATGCGCGGGTGGCGCTGAACCTGCTCGAGCTGAGTGTCGCGGCGGCACCCGTTCTTGAAGGTGAACGGCGCGTCGATCTCCCGCGCGTGGAGCAGGCGATTCAGCGGCGCGCCCTCCTCTACGACAAGTCCGGTGAGGAGCATTACAACCTCATTTCGGCGCTGCACAAATCGATGCGCAACAGCGATCCGGACGCGTCGGTCTACTGGCTCGCACGGATGCTCGAGGCGGGCGAGGATCCGTTGTACATCGCCCGCCGCCTCGTCCGGTTTGCGTCCGAGGATATCGGCAATGCCGATCCCCAGGCGTTGACCGTGGCTGTCGCCGCGCGTGATGCCGTCCATTTCATCGGCATGCCGGAAGGCAACACGGCGCTGGCACAGGCGGCCCTGTATCTGGCGACCGCGCCGAAAAGCAACGCTGTGTACGAAGCGTACGCGCGCGCTGCCGAAGACGCGCACAAGGACATCGCCCAACCGGTGCCGCTTCATCTGCGCAACGCGCCGACGAAGCTGATGAAGGACCTGGAATACGGGAAAGGCTACAGATACGCACACAACGAGACCGACGCCATCGCCGACATGTCGTGCCTGCCATCCGCCCTCGAGGGGCGGAAGTACTACGAACCGGCAGGGCGCGGATTTGAGGGCGAGATCAGACGGCGCCTGGACGAGTGGGACGCGATCAAGCGGCGGCGCCGAACGAACGAGTGAACAACTCCTCGATGGCGCGCGTGCCGTTCTCGTGCAGCCTCCGCGTCCCGGTGCCGCTGAAATGGACGTGGGTAATCCGCGGGATGTCCGGCGCGCTCGGTTTCATCCACGCCTCGCCGGTCCATGCGTACCAGCCGTTCTTCTCCTGATCGAACACATAGAGCGGCTTGTTGCATAGCTTCGCGAATTCAGCGCCCCACCCGGTGCCTCCGCGCACCGTTCCGTCGTCCAGGATCGTTCCGATCACGTAGATCTCCTGGCCGTTGTTGACCTGATACCACAACGTCTGCAGCACCTTGCGCAGCGTCGGCGAATCGGTGTAGCGGCGGCGCATCAGCTTGGACACGTAGGCAAGGCTGACATCACCGGCTTGCAGCTCCTCATGGTTCAGGACGCGGACGCCGCGATGACGATCGATTCTGTGACCGTCGAAGGTAAAGTTGACCTCTTCAACCCCGTGTCGCTCAGCGCAGGCGCCGAATGCGCTTTCGGCCCCGGGGGCGCCGCCGCTGAACAGAATGGCATCACCTGCGTTCATTTGTCTCGCTCCGTGCGGTCTGCCATCATAGCATTCACGATGTTTGGCTCAGGCCGGCGGTACCGTGCCGGCGAGGCGGTCGAAGACTACTGCCGCGCGTGCAAGACGGATCGCATGCACACGGTGATTGCTGCCGACGCTGGCGGGCGGCCCATTCGCGTCTCGTGCGGCTACTGCCACAGCGAGCACAATTATCGCGGCGGCCCGCGGGTCGCGCCCTCCGGCCCGGCTCCGATTGCTCCTCAGCGAAGCAGCTATCCCACAAGCGCGACCGTCGTCCGACCGAGCGCATCCGCTGAGCGGGCCCGTGCCGATCGCGAGCCGTTTCCCATCGTCAGCGACCGTGAAAGGACGAACCCGCGTATGCCCATCGACCAGGCCACCGATCTCGAGCTCCTGCTCCGCCGCGTCATTCGCGAGGAAACCGGCATCACCTCGGTCGCACCTTCTGAGAAATGGCGGGGCGGCACGCTGGTGCTTCGTCCGGGCACGGCCGGCCTGCAGGAGAAGACCTGGCCGATTGAAACGTTCTTTCACAAAGTGGTGATGCTGCGGAATCGTCTCAGAACGCTCGAACAGCAGGTCAACGCCGCGGACCTGCCGGACGATGTGAAGGTGAGATTGCAGGGATATATCACCGGCTGTTATGGAACGCTGACGAGCTTCAATGTGCTCTTTGCCGACGAGGACGATCAGTTCAAGGGCGGAGGCGGGGATTGATGCTGATTACGGAACGAACGGTCGGCGACGTGACGATTGTCGATGCGGCGGGAAAGGTGACGCTCAGCGAGGGCGGCGACACGATGTTGAAGGACAAGCTGCGGAGCCTGGTGCATCAGGGCAACCGGAAACTTCTGCTCAACCTGGCCGACGTCTCGTATGTCGACAGCGCCGGCCTGGGCGCCATCGTCCAGTGTTATACGACGGTCACCAACCAGGGCGGCAGCCTGAAGCTGCTCAACCTGACGAAGCGAATCAAGGACTTGCTGGCGATCACGAAGCTGATTACGGTCTTCGACACCTACGACAACGAAGCCGAGGCCGTGGTCAGCTTTTCAAATGAAAAACGGAGGTGATGCCGGAGTCCGTCCCGGCACCGCCTCCGTCAGAATCAAGTCGGCCGTCGTTACTGCTCGGCGACGGCGTTCTGGACGCCGGGTATGAGCGCGTCGTGGGAGGTCGGCACCTTTCGCAGCATTTCAGCGCGAATCGGAAGGATGAACGAAAAGCGGTAGTCGCCCTGCATCCGGCCGATCGGAATGCCTACCAGATTTCCTCTCTGGTTGAGGACTCCGCCACCTGACACGCCCGGATGGCCGTCGGTCAGGCACGTCACCAGGCCGTTCGTTGTCCGCTGACCGACATAGCCGGTCGAGAGAATGATGCCCTTCGAATAATCGTTTCCGAGGCGGAAGATCGGGTCGGCGAAGTCGTAGCCGAAAGCGGTATCCACCTGCAGTGCCGGCAGATCGAGCTCCTTGGTCTTGATGATGGCCCAGTCGCCGGGGTGAACCTCGACGTCTGCGTCGCCGGTGTCGATGAGCCGCGCCGGCATCTCCTTGCCCTTGTACATGATCTTGATGCCGGTGATCTTCCGGCTGCTCGGCCGGTCGGCTTCGTCGTTGAGCGCCACGACGGCGTGCTTCACGGTGATGAAGTAGCCCTGACCGAGGTAGCCGGCGGTTCCGTAGTTCGTCTTGCCAAGGCTGTCGGTCGAATAGAGCTCCACGAAGCTCGAACGGCGGTCCCGGAGCAGGTGGACCGGCAGGAGGCCCATCTCGTTCTGAAGCTCCTGTTTGATCTCTGCGACCATCCGATCGCGCTCGGTCCTGGTCGGCGTGACCGCGGTACTGTCCTTCGGCGTATTCGTCTGGCCGCTGGTGCCGGCCGGTACGACCGCCGCGTCGATCCGCCGCGTCCGTCCGAGCTCGGTCTGCACCTCGGCGCGAATGGCGTCAATCTTGGCATCGTACGCGCGCTCGACGATCGCATCGGTGTGGCGCGCGTGAATGATGCCGAGCGTGTAGAAGGACACGGCAGTGGCGATGACAGCAGCGAAAAAGACCGTTCGGCGAGAGACCATTCAAAAGACTCCAAGTTCGGTAGCTAAACCACGGTCGTGCCCGGCGTGCGCACCCAGTGCGAACCGAGCCCGACGGTTTACAGCTTTGCGCTCCCGTGCTCCGGCACGGGAATGCCCTTTTCGCTTGGAAAGCGTTGAAAAAGCAGCCTACAAGCTAAGATGAGCCAGAAAAAATGTAACAGGCCATGCTTACTTTGTCAAGCGAGTCATGGCCCATCCGACCAGAAACGCAACCACGCCCGCGGCAAAGAGACGCGGGTTCGGTCCGAGAGGTCCGGCCGTGAACAGATCGACCAGGAGCAGCCACATGCCCAGAAGCTGCCCGGAACGCCCGCCGAGATAAATGACCCGTTTCACGTACTCTTCTCGGTTGTCCGGCCACAGGCTTCACTCATCTGTTTTACTGGCGCTGATCGTGCCCGGCGGCCGACGGAGCTGACGCTGCCCGTTCAGGGCGCTGACGGTCCGCGGTTCGATTCAGCCCAAAGCCCAAGGCCTTGAGCCCGAAGCCAGCCGGATGCTGAAAAAGCACGAAAACGCAGAACACGCAGAGACCGCAGAGTCTTTTTCTAAGGATTCTCTGCGGTTTCAGCGACGTCTGCGTTGAAATGTCGAGTTGTTCAGCAAACTGCTAGATCCGATCGAAGTTCTTTTCGATTTCCCGGCGCGTCAGGCGAAGCATGACCGGCCGGCCGTGGGGACAGACCGTGGAGTGCGCGGTCGCCCTGAGCTCTTCGAGGATATGCATCATCTTGTCATACGTCAGAGGCTGGTTCGCCTTGACGGCCGCGTGGCACGCCGTCGTCGCAGCAACGCGCCGCAAGGCCTCGTGCACGTGTGCACCTTTGTCGAGGCCTTCCAGGTCGTCGGCTAACGCCCGCAGCGCCCTGGCAGAATCGCCCGCGTTCAGCAGTGCAGGAACGGCGGTCACCCTGATCGCTCCGTCCCCGAACGGGTCCAGCTCGAATCCGAGCCGCTCCAGTTCGCTCGCTCTGCCGATCAAGGCGTCGTGGGCGGCCGGCGCAAGATCGAGCACAAGCGGGACGAGCAGCCGTTGAGCCTCGAGTCGACCCGCCGTGAGCCGCTCCATCACGCGTTCGAACAGCACCCGCTCGTGTGCGACATGCTGGTCGATAATCACGAGGCTCGCATCGTCGACCGCGATGATGAAGGTATCGCGGAACTGCCCGAGCGGAATCATCGGCCGGATTTCGGCAACGCCCGTTTGCGGAACGCCGGGCATGTCGGCGACCGTCGTCAAATCGGCGGCACCGAGCTCAGCCCCAACGTCTGGTCGTCCTGCCGGCATCATCCGGTCCGGCGTCGCGTGAAACGGCTCCGATGTCCATCTGTTGGGATACGTACCGCTCCCGAGAACACCGGGCAGCGTGCCGGCAACCGGCAGATGCGCCATGGACTCCGGACGCAGCTGCAACTGAGGCATGGCGCTCTGCCCGAGCGCGTCCAGCAGCGCGCGGCGCACTCCTTCATGTACCGCCGACTGTTCGCGAAATCGCACTTCCGCCTTGGTCGGATGCACATTCACGTCGACCATATCCGGCGGCAGTTCGATGAAGAGATGCACTTCGGGATTGCGTTCCTTGATCGAGGCCACGCTGTACGCATCGATGATGGCGTGCGCAATCGTCCGGTCCTTCACGATGCGCCGGTTGACGAACACGTTCTGCGGGCCGCGTGTCGGCCCCTGCTCGGCTAGGGCGGCGATGAACCCGGTCAGGCGCAGGCCGCCGGCCTCCCTGTGGACATCGATCAAATCGTTGCGGTCCCCGTACAGCTGATACAGCCGATCGCGCAGCGAGCCGGCCGGAGGGCACTGCAGTACCGTGCGTGCGGCGCTGGTCAGCGTGAAGCCCAGCTCGGGAAACGCCAGCGCAAGCTGGGTCACGATTCTCGAGACCTGCGCCGATTCCGCCGCGTCGGATTTCAGGAATTTCCGCCGCGCCGGCAGGTTGTAGAAGATGTCGTTGACTTCGACAACGGTGCCCTCCGGCATGCCGGTCTCGACGACTGCCGCAACCGCTCCGGCGTTGACGCGGACTTCCGTGCCGCTCTCCTGGGTCCGCGGCCGCGTGCGCAGCACGAAGTGCGACACCGAGGCAATCGAAGGCAGCGCTTCGCCGCGGAATCCCAACGTGCGGATCGCCGCAAGATCGTCGGCACGGGCGATCTTGCTCGTGGCGTGGCGCTCGATCGCCAGCCGTGCATCGCCCGCGTCCATCCCTTCCCCGTCGTCTTCGACGCGGACCTGCTTCTTGCCCCCGAGCTCGACGTGAATCCTGAGCCGCCGCGCGCCGGCGTCGATCGCGTTCTCGACCAGCTCCTTTACCACGGAGGCCGGGCGTTCGACGACTTCGCCGGCGGCGATCTGGTTGGCGAGGTCTGGAGGAAGACGGGAGATTTTGCCCATGATACGAACGTTGAACGCAAAGGACGCAAAGGACGCAAAGGACGCAAAGGACGCAAAGAAAAACGGTAATTCCTCTGCGCCCACGGCGTTGAGTTCTACGGCGGCGTCTGCCAACGAATGATTGAACGCAGAGTCCCCAAGGATTGGAAAAAGAACATCATCTCTCTTTGCGACCTTCGCGCTTGCCAAGCCGTAGCTCGCCTGGTTCACGATCGAGCGAAGGTTGGGCCTTTGCGTTCCTTCCACCGGTCTAGATCCACCGGCGCCGGCGGAAGTACATGAGCATACCGGCAATCACGGCGATCGAGATCGCGACCAGCCACCAGAACTGGGCGCTGTCGCCTCCGGGAAAGCGCGGCAGCGGCACATTCATACCGTACATGCCCGCGAGCAGCGTCAGCGGCATGAAAATCACCGAGAACACCGTGAGCACCTTCATCACTTCGTTGAGCCGGTTGCTCACGTTGGAGAGGTGCGCGTCCAGCATGCCGGTAATCCGATCCTGGAATACGAGCGCATCGTCGGCAACGCGGACGAGCTGATCGTAGACGTCGCGGAAACGGAACGACATCTCGGGGCTGATCTCGGCGAACTCGCGGCGGGCGAGCCGGCCGATGACGTCGCGCTGCGGCGTCACGATGCGCCGGAGTCCGGCGACCTCGCGCTTCTCCTGAATGATCGCGCGCGCCAGCCGCGGCTGCGGCTGATCGAATATGGCCTGTTCGAGATCGTCGAGGCGATCCTCGAGCTTCTCCACTTCGGGCCGGTAATGATCGA
The DNA here is from genome assembly GCA_046726355.1 of Acidobacteriota bacterium. Classification (GTDB taxonomy): domain Bacteria; phylum Acidobacteriota; class Vicinamibacteria; order Vicinamibacterales; family CAVVIG01; genus QHWF01. The sequence goes on from JBKPAI010000019.1 coordinate 55,774, forward strand.
CCATGGCGTCGACGATCCGGTGGAACAACGCCACCGGACCCTCCGAGAGAATCTTCGTATTGCGCACGCAATGATCGCGCAGCTCCGCGATTGATCGCGAGGCGCCGCTGTGGACGGTCACGAGATAGGTGGCGCCGACGAAGAAATCGACGTCGTGAGTCGCGAAGCAGTGTTCCGCGCCCTCGAACAGGATCCCGTGGAGAACGATGTAGAGATATCCGTCGTACGCTTCCACCTTGGGATACTGGAGGGAGGACATCGCGTCCTCGACTGAGAGCGGATGGAACCCGAACGTCTCGCCGAGGACAAGGGATTCAGGCACCGAGGGCGCAGCCAGGTCGACCCACAGGAAAACGCCCGCCGACGGCGTGAGCCAGGCGCGATCGACGCTGGCGACCCGGTCGGTCCTGCCCTGGCGGTGCGCGAAGATGGTGACCACCGGTCTCAGAATCAGATTCGGGAGTCAGGCATTTGGCATCCCTGAACACGCCCGTCGGGGCTCAACACAAACGACACAAAGGACACGAAGGAATACAACGCACTCTTGACCGTTGTTCCTTGGTGTCCTTTGTGGTGGCCAGCGCCGCGTCCAAACTCTAAATTCCAAATTCCAAATTCTCAGTCTCCAACCTTGACGGCAAGCGCCGCCTGCGCTGCCGCCAGGCGCGCAACCGGGACGCGATACGGCGAGGCGCTGACGTAGTCGAGACCGACGTTGTGGAAGAAGTGCACCGACGCGGCGTCGCCTCCGTGTTCGCCGCAGATCCCGAGCTTCAGATCCGGCCGCGTCCGGCGCCCGCGCTCGACGCCGACGCGGACGAGATCGCCGACGCCCTGGACGTCGATCGTGGCAAAGGGATCCTTCTCGAGAATCTTCTTCTCCTGGTAAATCTTCAGGAACTTGCCGACGTCGTCGCGCGAGAACCCGAAGGTGAGCTGGGTGAGATCGTTGGTGCCGAACGAGAAGAACTCCGCCTCCTCGGCAATCTGATCGGCCACAATCGAGCCACGCGGAACCTCGATCATGGTGCCGACCAGATACTTGATGCGGACGCCTTCCCTCTCCATCGTCTCCGCGGCGACGCGGTCGACGATGGCCTTCTGATCGCGAAGCTCCTTCACGGCACCGACGAGCGGAATCATGATCTCGGGAACGACCTTGACGCCTTCCTTGTTCAGGCGGCAGGCCGCTTCGATGATGGCTCGCGCCTGCATCTCGGTGATTTCCGGATAGGTAATCCCGAGGCGGACGCCGCGGTGCCCGAGCATCGGGTTGAACTCGTGGAGTTGTTCGACCCGTGCCAGCAGGCGCTTCTTTTCCTCGAGCTCGCGGCCGCCGGCCCCCGTGGCTTCCATCCGGGCGATATCGACCATCAGCTCTTCGCGCTTCGGCAGGAACTCGTGAAGCGGGGGATCGATTGTCCGGATCGTGACCGGCTGTCCGTGCATCCCCTTGAAGACGCCGTAGAAGTCCTCGCGCTGCAGCGGCAGCAGCTCGTTCAACGCCTTGCGCCGCTCCGCTTCCGTGTCGGCGAGAATCATCCGCTGCACGATCGGGATCCGGCCTTCGCCGAAGAACATGTGCTCGGTCCGGCACAGTCCGATTCCGCCGGCCCCGAACCGGTACGCCAGCTCCGCCTGGTCGGGCAGATCGGCGTTGGCGTACACACCCAGCCGGCGGAACTGATCGGCCCACGACAGCAGCGTCTCGAATCGCTTGTAGATTTCCGATTGGTTCGCGGTGAGCGTGCCGTTGACGACCTGCAGGATCTCGCTCGGCTTCGACGCGACGCGCGCCAGCTTTACTTCGCCGGTCAGCCCGTCGAACGAGACGAAATCGCCTTCCCTGACCGTGTGGCCATCAACGTGGAACTGCCGGTGTGCCTCGTCGATCTGAAGGCCGCCGGCGCCGACCACGGACGGTTTCCCCATCTGCCGTCCGACCACCGCGGCATGCGATGTCATGCCGCCGGTCGCCGTGAGAATGCCCTGCGCCACGAACATGCCGTGGATGTCGTCGGGAACCGTCTCACGGCGGACCAGCACGACCTGCTTGCCCTGCGTGGTCCACTCCACGGCATGGTCGGCGGTGAACACCACCTGGCCGCTCGCCGCTCCCGGTGAGGCGGGCAATCCCTTCGTCGCGGTGGGAATCTTCTTCCACTCGTCCGGATCAAACCCGGGCGCCAGCAATTGCGTCAGCGACTCGGGATCGACCAGGAGGATGGCTTCCTTCGGCTTCACCAGCTTCTCGGCCACCAGATCGGTCGCGATGATGACGGCGGCGTAGCCGGTGCGCTTGCCGCTGCGGGTCTGCAGCATGAACAGCCGCTCGTCCTCGATCGTGAACTCGAAGTCCTGCACGTCCTTGTAATGCTTCTCGAGCCGCGTGGTGATCTCACGCAGCTGCTTGTACGCCTTCGGCATCACCGTTTCGAGCTCGCCGATTGGCTGCGGCGTGCGGATGCCGGCGACGACGTCCTCGCCTTGCGCGTTGATCAGGAACTCGCCGTAAAACTCCTTCCGGCCCGTGGCCGGATTCCGCGTAAAGCCGACGCCGGTTGCGGAGCGGTTGCCGGTGTTGCCGAACACCATCATCTGGACGTTGACCGCGGTGCCGATGTGATCGGGGATGTCATAGATGCGCCGGTACTCGCGCGCGCGCGGGTTCATCCAGGAGCGGAAGACGGCGTCGCGGGCCATCTTCAACTGCTCGTGGGGATCCTGCGGGAAGTCGTGCTGCGCCCGTTCTCGAACGACGCGCTTGTAGCGGTCGACGACCTCACGCAGGGCGGACTCCTCGAGGTCGGTGTCCATCCGGGCCCCGGCGCCCTTTTTCACCGCATCGAACTCGTGCTCGAACGCGTCCTTGGGGATCTCGAGAACGACGTTGCCGAACATCTGGATGAACCGGCGATAGCTGTCGAATGCAAAGCGGCCGTTCCCCGTCCGGCGCTTGAGCCCCTCGACCGCCTGATCGTTGAGGCCGAGGTTCAGAATCGTGTCCATCATGCCCGGCATCGAGAACTTCGCGCCGGAACGCACCGACACGAGCAGCGGGTTCTCGGTCGATCCAAGCGTCGCGCGCGCCGCCTTTTCCAGCCGCTTCAGGTGCTGCTCGATCTCACGATCGATCGCGGACGGGATGGCCCCATCCTGCGCGTAATAAATGTTGCAGACATCGGTGGAGATCGTGAAGCCGGGCGGAACCGGGAGGCCGGCGTTGGTCATCTCGGCGAGGCCGGAGCCCTTGCCGCCGAGCACGTCCTTCATCGTGCGGTTGCCGTCCGCCTTGCCGTTACCGAAAAAATAGACGTACTTCTTCGCCTTTCCCACCCGCGCCATCAGGCGCGGCTTCACCGCTCGCGCTGTTCGCTTCGTTCTCGATTTCTTCGACATCAACATGTGCGTGCTCCGGTCCGGCTCAAGCCGGACACTACCGACCCTTCGTCCTTTGTGTCCTCAGTATCGTTGGTGTCCTTTCATAACGGCTTGGGGGCCAGGACCGAGATGTCGCCGATTTCCGAAATGCGATCCTTCAGCTCCGCCAGGAGCGCCAGCCGTGCTTCCTGCAGCTGCTCATCATCGACCATGACGCGCACCTGATCGAAGAATCGCGCCAGCTCCGGCTGAATCGAGGCGACGGCCATCACGGCTCGACCCGGCTGACGCGCCACCAGGCCGTTGGTAATCTCCGTACCCATCTTCTCCAATGCCCCCTTGAGCGCCAGCTCGGCCGGTTCGTGCAGCCGGGCGGCATGCCGGCCCCACCTGTCGACTGAGCTCCCCGCGCCCCACGCCGCCTCGACGATGTTGTTGGCGCGTTTGAACGCTTCGGCGACCGATGCAAAGGTCGGCGTCGATCGCACGCGCGCCAGTTCGCGCGCGCGCTCCACCAGATCGGCGCAGCTGACGGAATCGATGAACGGCAGGTGCGCCGTCACGGCCTGGATCTCTTCGGACTGCAGGCCACGGACCTGCATCAAATGCTTCAACCGTTCCATGAAGAACGCCCAGAGCTGATCCCGTTCTTCCGGCTGGACATCTGCGAGCCGCAGTCGGGCCGCGATCCCGCTTCTCGCGTGCCACAACATGGGGCCGAGAACCGGGCGATACGAAGTCCCCGTCAACGCCTCATGATCCACGAGCATCTTCACGACACCTTGCGCGGCGCGCCGCAGCGCATACGGATCGCGCGAGCCTGTCGGCCGCTCGCCGACGGCAAACAGTCCGACGATCGTGTCCAGCTTGTCGGCGAGCGACACGGCGGCCCACGTGACCGCCGCCTTCCCGAGCTGCGTCCGCGCAGGCGGCGCGTCTGCCTCAACGCCCGCGGGCAGGTACTGGAAGTAAATGGCCTTCCACACTGCCTCGGGTTGCCCTTCTTCGCGCGCATAGATGCCGCCGAGCGTTCCCTGCAGCTCGGTGAACTCGCGCACCATGTCTGTGGTCAGGTCGGCTTTCGCGAGGCGCGCGGCGCAGGCCGCCTGGTTCGCTGTCGACTCGTCGGCGCTGAGCGACTCGGTCGCGATCCAGGCGGCGAGACGCTCGATGCGCTCGGCTTTCTCCTTGTAGCTGTCCAGCTTCTGGTGAAACAGCAGCGTCGAGAGCCGCTCGAGCCGGGCCTCGAGCGTCACCTTGCGGTCCGCTTCCCAGAAGAACCGGGCATCACGGAGGCGCGCCGAGACCACCCGTTCGGCATTCCGGGCGATTGTGCGTTCGTTGTCAGGCTCGGTATTGATGACGGCGAGGAAGGCGTTCTTCAGCCTCCCATCTTCACCTTCAACCGGGAAATAGTGCTGATGATGGATCAGCGTTGTCGTCAGGACCTCCTCGGGAAGCTCCAGAAATTCGAACGCAAACGTACCGGCGACAACCGACGGGTATTCGACGAGGTCCGGCACCTCGTGCAGCAGACCCGAATCGGCGTGCACAGACCGGCTCACACGTCCTTGGAGCCTCTGAGCTTTCGCGTCGAGCTCGCGCGCAATCTTGTTGTGCCGCTCGCCGCGCTCGAGAATCACGAAATTTTCGAGCAGCCGCGCGCGATATTCGTCGAACGAGCGAACTTTGATGGCGCGGCCGGGGCGGCCGCTCGTCGTCAGAAAGCGATGGCCGTAGGTGAATGCGCCCGACGTCACGTCCTGCACCTGGTTCGTCTGCGCGGCGCTCGATCGCGCAATCGTGAACGGCACGACGCGGCCGCCGTACAGGAAAAGAATCCACCGGACCGGGCGGCCGAACAGCAGCTCACCGCGGTTGTCCTCGAGCAGGGCGTCCCAATGCATCAACTTGGCGAACGTCAGGCCACGCAGCGTTCCGGCAAGGACATCGGGAAGGACATCGACCGTCGTCTTGCCCCGCTGCCGTCGCCGAAATGCGAGATATTCGCCTTTGGCGGTGCGAATCCGCTCCAGCGCCTCCACGGCGACTCCCTGCTTCGCCGCGAAGCCGGAGGCTGCCGGCGTCGGTGTACCGTCGGGCCGAAAGGCGGCCGATACAGGAGGACCGTTGACGAGCTCTTCAAGATCGGTCTGGCGTTCCGGAACACGGCTGATTCGCACCGTCAGGCGCCGGGGCGTGCTGAAGGTTTCGGCGGCCGCTTCCGGCGGCAGCCGATGAGCGCGGAGCTGATCCTCGACCACGCGTCCGATCTGATTCGTCAGGCCTGGCAGCCAGCTCGCAGGCAGCTCCTCACAACCGAGCTCGAGCAGCAGCTCACGATCCATCAGCTGCGTTCTCCGCCGCGCGCGCCGCCCCGGTGAGGGCTGGCGCGGTGTTGTCGCCCACGTACGCCCTGGCAATTCCTACGGCCAGCTGCCGCACGCGAAGAATGTAAGCGGTACGCTCGGTGACGCCGATGCTGTTGCTGGAATCGAGGATGTTGAACAAGTGGGAGCACTTCAGTGTGTGTTCGAGCGCCGGCCAGATCAGACCCGAGTTGAGCAGCGCGCGCGCGAGCGCGTAATAGTCGTCGAACAGCCGCCGATGAAACGGCCCGAACTCAAGCTGACCCAGATCGACCCCGGCGTTGAAGACATACTTCGACTGCTCGACCTCATCGCGGAAGCGCACGTCGCGGTAAGTCACCCCCTCGGCCCACTCGAGGTCGTACACGCTGTCGACGCGCTGCAGAACCATCGCAATCCGTTCGAGGCCATACGTGAGCTCGGCCGAGATCGGCGCCAGTTCGAGACCGCCGGCCTGCTGGAAATACGTGAACTGTGTGATCTCCAGCCCATCGAACATCACCTGCCAGCCGATGCCCCAGGCGCCCAGCGTCGGCGATTCCCAGTTGTCTTCTTCGAACCGGATGTCATGCTGGCGCGGGTTGATGCCGCAGGCTTCGAGGCTCTCGAGATAGAGCTGCTGGACGTCGTCGGGCGACGGCTTGAGGATGACCTGGAACTGATGGTGCTTGAACAGGCGATTCGGGTTTTCGCCGAAGCGTCCGTCGGCCGGCCGGCGCGACGGCTGCACGTAGGCGACGCTCCAGTGTGCGGGCCCGAGCACGCGCAGAAACGTCTCGGGATGCATCGTCCCGGCACCGACTTCGACGTCGAGCGGCTGGTGCAGCGCGCACCCGCGCGACGCCCAGAACTCGGACAGCTTCAGGATCAGGCTTTGGAAGCTCACGTCTTCTTCACGTGGGGCTCCGCCCCACACCCCGGCTCGGTCGCTCGCGGGGACCCCTCTGCCCCGCTCCGCTTCCTCGCAGGCGCGCTGTGCGCGCCTTGCACGTTATGCGGTCGTGAGGAAACGAGTACAAGGTTCTCGTCCCGAGCCACATAACGCGCGAATGAGCAACGACTGACGATGGACTGACGGCTCATGACTGACGACTGGCAACTGACGACAGGGCGACTGAACTCATCGCCCCATGTCCCTCAGCACGCGAATCGACTTGAGATCTTTCTCCAGGTGCATCGCGATCCGGATCCGGTGCGCGGTCTCGAGCTCGCGCAGGGTGGCGGCAGACGCGATGATCTGACCGACCGCAATCGGACTGGCGGTGCGTGCCGCGTCAAGAAACGCCTTCGCCTCGTTCGACAGCCGTTTGTCCGGCTCGTACACCCCCTGCAGCCGCAATAACCAGTACTCGAAATAGCGCGCGAGCGGAAGAGTCGGAATGCCCGCCGCCAGCGCGTCGACGACAGAGGCGCCCAGGCGAAATAAGGTTTCGTTCGGATCCGATTCCGGCGCGCATTCGTCGATCAGCTCGGCAAAATATTCCGCATAGCCGAGCGCATCGCCGTCGGCAGCCAAAAGAGGCGAGCGTGTCGGCTCGACATACTGTAACTGGACGAGGTCGCGGCCTTCCCGCTCGAGATAGCCGACCCGGCCGCAGGTCAGCGGCTCGAGCGCGCCGCCGAACCGGCGGCGGCTCTGCCGTGCATTCTTCGCCACACCCCGCTTCTTGCCTCGATCGCGCGTCAGGAAAACGACGATGCGATCGGACTCCGCGAGCTTATAGGTCCTCAGAATCAGCGCGTCACTGGTGTACAGCGGCATTCAGAGGCGGGGTACTATCCTACTTCAGACCCAGTTCGTTCAGCACGCGTTCGTCTTCACGCCACTCAGCCTTCACTCTGACATGAAGATCGAGAAAGACGTGGGTGCCGAAGAACTGTTCGAGATCTCTGCGGGCCGCCATTCCGAGGCGCTTGATCAAGGACCCGCCGCGGCCGAGAACGATCGGCTTCTGCGACTCCCGGTCGACGACGATGGTGCAGAACAACCGTAGCAATCCGTTTGATCCCTCCGGCTCCTCGAAGCGATCAACGATAACGGCGCTAGAGAAGGGAATCTCCGCGTGCGTGAGCTGCAACAGCTTCTCGCGGACGATTTCGGCCGCGAAGAACCGTTCCGGCTGGTCTGTGAGGTAGTCGGCCGGATAGAGCGGCTCGCCTTCCGGCAGCCGATCCAGGATCGCGCGTTCGAGCCGGTCGACGTTCTCGCCGGTTTCCGCCGAGATCGGAATGATTTCGGCAAACCGGCCGGTCCGGCTGTACTGCTCGATGAGCGGCAGCAGGCGGGGCTTCCGCATCAGGTCGATCTTGTTCAGGATCGCAAAGACCGGCACGCCGACGTCTTTGACCAGGTCGACCACGTACTTGTCGCCCTTGCCGGCGGGTTCTGCGGCGTCGACGACGAGGCCGAGCACGTCGACCGCGCGCATGCTCTCGACGGCGGCGTCGACCATGCGCACGTTCATCCGGTGCAGCGGCCGGTGGATGCCCGGAGTGTCGAGGAACACGACCTGGGCGCCTTCATAATTGCGCACGCCGAGGATGCGGGTCCGGGTTGTCTGCGGCTTGTCGGACACGATCGCGAGCTTCGTGCCGACCATGCGATTCAGCAGCGTCGATTTCCCGGCGTTCGGCCGGCCGATCAGGGAGACGAAACCTGTTCTCATTTCCGTTTGTTAACCACAGAGGACGCGGAGGACGCGGAGCATCAAACCCGCCCTGATCCAGTCTCCGTGCACCAGGAGCCTTCCTCTGCTCTTCACTGGAGCAAGAGCGCCGGCGGTCAGATTGAACGCGAATTCACCTCCGCGTCCTCCGTGTCCTCCGTGGTAGACAGCTTCGAGATCCGCACCATATTGATCCGGCGGCGCTGCGCCTCGAGTATTTCCACCGCGAGTCCGTCGATGTGGAAGCGCTCCCCCACGTTCGGGACCCGGCCGATTTGCGACAGAAGATAGCCGCCAACGGTCTCGAATCCTCCCTCGCGCTCGATCTGGACGTTCAAGCGCTCGACCAGCTCGTTGATGCTGACCCTGCCGCTGAACACGAACCGGCCCGCACCTTCGTCGATGACAGGCTCGGTTTCCACGTCGTATTCGTCGCGGATCTCTCCGACGATTTCTTCGAGCAGGTCCTCGATCGTCACCAGCCCTGCGGTGCCGCCATATTCGTCGACCACGAGCGCACACTGCGTCTGCTGGCGCTGGAACTGTTTCAGCAGCTCCGGCACACGCTTGGTTTCGGGGACGATGACGGCCGCGCGCAGCAGGCTCGTAATCGACCGCGAGTCGTCGGCCGAACTGAGCGCCACCAGGTCCTTCACGAAGACGAACCCGGCGATGTTGTCGAGGCTTTCGCGATAGACCGGGAACCGCGAGTACTCCTGCTCGCGAAACAGCGTCCGCAGATCGCCGATTGTCGCCTCGGCGCTGATGGCGACGATATCAGGCCGCGGGGTCATGACTTCGCGAACCAGCGTATCGCCGAAATCCACGATACTCTGCAGCAGCCGGCGCTCTTCCCCCTCGATGATCCCCTCCTGCTCCGCGGTGCCGATGTAGGCCTTCGCCACCTCGTTTGCCTGCTCCGCGGCGGCGCCGTCCGGACTGATGGGAGCGCCATCGCTCCATCTGGTACCGGCCACCGACCGCGCGATCGTCCGCGTCATCGGCCCCAGTGTCCGTGCGATCGGCGCGAATGTCGGGAGGAGAATTTCCAGGACGCGTTCCGGGTTACGGCCGACGATCAACAGCGGCAGCAGCAGCTCGCACACAAGGACGAAGGCCGCCACGGCAACCACGACCAGTGGCAGTGTCTGGGCATCGACGCCGATCACGCGCGCCAGTAAGGTCGTCGCCACCCCGGTCACGAGCCCGAGCAGCAGCCGGACCGGCGCGAACAACAGCAGCGGATCGTCGAGATACTCGCCGAGGGCGCCCGGACGATTGGTCCGTTCCGCAATCAGCCGGAGCGAGAGCCGCATCAGGGCGCTGAATGCCGCATCGATCGCGCCGAGGTACACGGCGCTGCACGCGAGCAGGAAAATGCCGAGCGGGATCATGGCCGCTTGAGGGCACGAAGGCGGCGGCGCGGCGTGGCGGACCGAGAACCGGATGCCGTCCGTTCGATCAGCCCTTCGGGGAGTCCGCCCTTCCGGCGCAGCCGCCGCTCGACCCGATCCATCGTTCCACCGTCGTTCTCGTGATCGTAGCCAAGAAGATGGAGCAGCCCATGGAGCGCGAGGACGCGCAGCTCGGTCGCTTCGCTATGGCCGGCTTCACGAGCCTGACGTTTCGCGACGCCACGAGCAATGACGATGTCGCCCAGAACGTGCTCCGTCCGCGGCAGACCAGTGCGGCCCGCACGCCCGGCCCCGCGAGCGCGCGGTTCAGGGTGGGGCCCCGCGTCGAACGACAGCACGTCGGTGGCGGCATTCTTCTGCCGGTACTTGCGGTTCAGCGCCCGGATCCGTGCCGTGCTCACGAGGGCGATGTTGACCGTCCCGGTCGCCGCGGCCGGAGCCACGCGGCGGAGCCACGACGTCAGCGCGCCGGCACGCAGGCTGTGGCCGCGCTCGTCGGCCACGAGCACTTGCAGCCGCCGCCGACTGTCCTCATCGGGCGCCATTGCCGTTTGAGAAACGTTCGTACGCCTTGACAATCTGCTGTACGAGCTTGTGACGAACGACGTCCCGCTCGTCGAAATGGATGAAGGAGATGCCCTCGATGGCGCTCACCACCTTCATGGCTTCGACGAGCCCCGACGTCCGTCCCGTGGGCAGGTCGATTTGCGTCACGTCGCCGGTGATGACCGCCTTGGCGCCGAACCCGAGGCGGGTCAGGAACATCTTCATCTGCTCGGACGTGGTGTTCTGCGCTTCGTCGAGGATGACGAACGAATCGTTCAGCGTACGGCCCCGCATGAACGCGATCGGAGCGATCTCGATGGTGCCGCGCTCGATATACCGGGCGACGCGCTCGACATCGAGCATGTCGTAAAGCGCGTCGTAAAGCGGGCGCAAGTACGGATTCACCTTTTCCTGCAGATCGCCCGGCAGGAATCCGAGCTTCTCACCCGCTTCGACGGCTGGCCGAGCCAGGATTATACGGCTGACCTTCTTGGCCACCAGAAATGCGACCGCCTGAGCCATCGCGAGATACGTTTTGCCGGTCCCGGCCGGCCCGATGCCGAACACGATGTCGTGGCGATCGATCGCCTCCAGATAGCGCCGCTGATTGACCGTCTTTGGCGCGACGCGCCGCTTGCCCGCCGGCGTCAGGCTGCCTTTCAGAAAATGATCGCGCAGGTCGACCGCCTCGTCCTGGGCCACCAGGGCGGAGGCCGTCTTCACGTCGGCATTGGAAAGCTTGTAGCCGTCGCGCAGCAGCGATGACAACTGATCAACGATCCGATCGATTTTGTCCAGATTGGGCGAGTCGCCTTCGATCAACAGATCGTGGCCTTGCGTGCGGATTCGGACGTTGAAGAGCGATTCGAGATGCTTGAGGTTCTCGTCGTACGACCCGAACAGCGTTTCGATCCCTGCCTCGGGGACAGTAATGCGTCTCATTGAGTGGCTTGCCGCAGCTATCTCCTTCTAATGCAAAGGGTTAACTGCCAATATTATAGCGGCCTACCCCTGCGGTTTCAAGTGAAGCTCCTTGAGCTGCTTTGCATCGACCGGCGACGGCGCGCCGGCCATCAGATCGAGCGCGTTGGCCGTCTTGGGAAACGCGATCACCTCGCGGATCGAGGACTCCCCGGCGAGAATCGCCACGATCCGGTCGACACCGAGGGCGATCCCGCCGTGCGGAGGCGTCCCGTACTGCAGCGCCTCGAGGAAGAAGCCGAATCGCAGCTTCGCTTCTTCGTCCGAAATCCCCAAGCGCCGGAAGATCCGCTCCTGCAGCGCTGCGTCGTGGATTCTGATCGACCCCCCCCCGATCTCACTGCCGTTGAGCACCAGGTCGTAGGCCTTTGCGCGAATCCCGCCGGGATCGGTTTCGATCTGGTCGACGTCGTCGTCCAGCGGGGAGGTGAACGGATGGTGCATCGAGTACCAGCGGCCATCCTCCTCGTGGTACTCGAGGAGCGGAAACTCGGTGACCCACAGGAGTGCGTAGGGGTCCCGGCTGGCCAGATTTTCCTTTTCCGCGATTGCCAGCCGCAGCCGTCCGAGCAGCTTCGACGTGGCATCGGCAGGACCGGCGGCCATCAGCAGCAGATCGTCTGGCGCCGCCCCCGCCTGGGCGAGCGCGGCGCGGAGCGTCCCTTCCGTCAGGTTCTTCGAGGCGCTGACCGGCGGCTCACCGGGCCGCACCCAGATCAGACCGGGCGATCCCATCCGCTTGGCCTGCGCGTCCAGCACGTCGAGCTGACTGCGCGAGTAGCGGTTGCCGCGCGGCACGACGAACCCGCGTACGATGCCTCCGTCGGCAACAATCTTCTTGAACACCCGGAACTCGGCGTCGCGGAAAACGTCGGACAGATCGCAGATGGCGAGGCCGAAACGAAGATCCGGCTTGTCCGACCCATATCGGGCAATCGCCTCGCTGTACGGCATGCGGGGGACGGGGATGGCGATCTCGCGGCCAACCTCTTTGAAGATCTGCTGCATCAGCCCTTCGATCAGGTTGTACACCGACTCCGGCCGCGCGAAGGACATTTCCACGTCAATCTGCGTGAACTCGAGCTGCCGATCGGCACGCTGGTCCTCGTCTCTGAAGCAGCGCACGATCTGAAAGTAACGGTCCATGCCCGAGATCATCAGGATCTGCTTGAAAATCTGCGGCGACTGCGGCAGGGCGTAGAACTCGCCGGCGTGGATCCGGCTCGGCACCAGGAAATCGCGAGCACCCTCGGGCGTCGATTTCGCGAGTATCGGCGTCTCGATCTCCCAGAAGCCGTTCGCGTCGAAGAATCGCCGGACCGCCATCGTCACGCGATGACGGAGACCGATGTTGTACTGCAGCCGCGGCCGCCGTAGATCCAGGTATCGGTATCGAAGCCGGAGGTCTTCCGCCACATTCCCGTCCTCGGCGATTGGAAACGGCGGCGTCCGCGCCTCGTTCAGGATGCGGACCTCGCGAACGAGCAGCTCAACCTCCCCCGTCGCCAGCTTCGGATTCACGGTTTCGTCGGATCGCCGCTGCACAATCCCCTTGACGCCAATCACGTGCTCCGCGCGCAGGCGCTTCGCGGCTGTCATCAGCATCTCGTTCTCGCGGACCACCACCTGCGTTACGCCGTCGCGATCGCGGATATCGATAAACGTGACGCCGCCGAGATCGCGAACCCGATGCACCCAGCCGAGCAGCACCGCTTCGGCCCCGACGTCATCGGCCCGCAGCGCGCCGCATGTGTGCGTGCGCGTCCAGTCGCCTAACGGTTCAGCCATTTGTCTCGCGCGCAGGATAGGGGCGGCTCGCGGGCGGCCCCTACGTTTTCAGCCGGCCTGCAATGAACCGCGGAGCATCGCCTCGCGCGATCGCTGTTTGCTCGCCGGTTCGAAGATCCTTGACTGCGACTTCGCCGCGGGCCCGTTCATCTTCTCCCACGATGGCGACAAAGGGGAGACGGCGTGACGCCGCGTATTTGAACTGTTTGCCGAGTTTGTCCCCTTCCGGATACACGTCGACCCGCAGATCCGACTTCCGCAGCTCGCCGGCCAGGGAAAGCGCGTCGGCGCGCGACTCGTCGTTCCAGACCGCAACCATCACATCGACGCCACCACGACCGACGGCTTCTGGAAACATCCCCCGCTCGGTCATGACAACGATGATGCGCTCGAGGCCGAGGGAGAAACCGGTGGCGGGCACGTCGCGTCCGAGAAACATCCCGATCAGATTGTCATAGCGCCCGCCGCCGCCAAGGCTGCCAGGCAGGTCCGGAACCGCGATCTCCATGATCGCACCGGTGTAGTATGACAGCCCGCGCGCGAGGCTCGCGTCGATTCGAATGCGTCCTCTGGCCGGCGTCGTCTCCGCCAGCTGCACTATTTCGCCGAGCTCATCGACGGCGCTCGTTCCGGCCGAATGACCCTGAACGAACTCGCGCAGCCGCTGGATCGGGCCGTCCTGAGCCGGCTCATCCGTGGTGCCGCTGCTGAAGAACTCGAGACATATCTTCGCCGCTGTGACGTCGATCCCTCGAGCCGAAAGCTCCCGCTCGACTCCTGCGACGCCGATTTTGTCCAGCTTGTCCACCGCTATCAGCGCCTCATTGTGTAATCCGGCCGGCACGCCGGCACACTCCAGCAGCGCGGTCAGCGCACGGCGGTGATTGACCCGCACGACGAAGTCCTGAAATCCAAGCCGCGTCAGCACCTCGCAGACCGACGCCAGCAGCTCCGCATCCACGAGAGGCGGCGTCGAGCCGATCGCGTCGATGTCGCACTGGTAGAACTCGCGAAAGCGCCCGCGCGCCGGCCGGTCCGCCCGCCAGACCGGCTGAACCTGATATCGCTTGAAAAACCGGGGCAGGATGTTCTGATACTGCGCGATCACGCGGGCGAGCGGCACCGTCAGGTCATACCGGAGCGCAAGATCCGCTTCCCCCGTCTGCTCCTGCTCTCCGCGCTTCAGGATCTTGAAAATCAGCTTGTTGCCTTCCTCCCCGTATTTGCCCAGCAGCGTCTCGATATTCTCGAACGCCGGCGTCTCGAGCGGTTCAAAGCCGTAGCGCTCGTAGACGTCGCGGATGATACCGATCACATACTCGCGGCGGCGGATCTCGTCCGGCAGGAAGTCGCGCGTGCCGCTCGGCGGTTTTGTCGTCATTTCAGATTCAAGATTTTGAGCTCTGAGATCCTGTGAAAAGATCGGCTGCCAGATCAAACCACAAAGGCCACAAAGGCCACAAAGAAGGCCATCTTCTTTGTGCTCTTTGTCAGCTTTGCGGTTTCCAAAGACGCCCAAACGTGCGAATTCTTCACGCTCACTGCGTTCTGAGATTTCAGATTTAGGATTGAGACTCAACCGTGAAATGACAAATCCAGCTCGGACGACACGGAGGAAAGAGGAAAAATCCTGTTCAGGATTGAACCTCCGCGTCCTCCGCGTCCTCCGCGGTCAATCCCCAATCCAAAATCCCAATCGACAATCCGCCATCTCACGCTCGCATGTACTCCAGGCGGTACTCGACGTAGCGGTCGGCGTAGGTCCGGATTCCATCGATTTCGGCGTGCGTCAGCAGGCGTTTGACTTTGCCAGGGACACCCATCACCAGCGAGCGCGGCGGCACCTTCATGTCCTCGACGACCAACGTACCTGCGGCCACGATCGACTGGGTGCCGATGTGCGAGCCGTTGAGAAGAATCGCGCCCATGCCGATCAGGCACTCGTCCTCGATCGTGCACCCGTGAATTACGGCACCGTGCCCGATCGTGACGTTGCTTCCGATCGCCGTGGGATGCGTCCCGGTCATCGCATGAACGATGGTCCCGTCCTGGAGGTTCGAACGCCGACCGATCCGAATCCAATGTACGTCGCCGCGTACGACCGACGACATCCAGACACCGCTCTCTTCCCCGATGTCGACGTCGCCGATGACCTGCGCGCTCTCGTCGATGAATGCGGTGGGATGTACCCGTGGGGTGACGCCCCGGAACGGACGGATCACTCAGCTGATTATATGGGCGCCCTGATCGGTAGTGTCCGCTCGGTAGTGTCCGGCTTCAGCCGGACCAGCCGTCAGGTCCGCCCGAAGGCGGACACTACCGCGGATGACTCAGAACTTGTACCTGAACGACAGCTGAAAAGCCCGAGGCGGATGGCGGTTGAACCGGGTCAGGTAATTCGGGCCGTTGAGCACGTTGGCTCCGTCGTTCCACTGTGTATGCGCGCCGGTGTTGAACACATTGAAGATGCCGAGGGAGCTTTCCACGCGGCGGGCGCCGCCGAGGTTGAACTCGCGGCCGAGATTGAGCTGCAGGTACCGGGTCGCCTCGTTCAGCACCTGACCCTCGCTGCGTGTGCCGTAGGCGAAGCGCCAGGCTGTGGCCAGCGGATTGGGCTGCGATGTGCCGTTCGCCAGTCGAATCTGTCCCGGGCCGAAAGCCGGGTTCGTCACAGACTCGATCAGCACCGGCCCGAGGTAGCCGCCAGCCTGGATCACGTAGGTGCCGGCCACACGCATCCCGAGCGGCGCGTGATACTGGCCGGCGACGCGGACCGAGTAGGGACGGTACGCCACGCCCGACTCGCGGCCACCGCCGTCAAGGCTGCTGTCGTCGCCGTTGCCGAACAGATGGCGTGACAGGTCGCGGTTGTTGGGGAACGCGTCGGGCTGGATGAAGCGCGCCGGGTCCGTCGGATTCCAGGTGCCAGTCAGGTGCTGGAACTGGCGCGTGCCGGTGAGAATGACCTGGAAATTGTGCGACAGGTTTTTGGCCAGGACCGCCTCGAAGTCGGTCACCACAACATCGGTCCAGCTCGCGTTCGTCTGCTGCATCACGAGGCCCCGGTTGGCGCTGACCAGGCCGAAACCGCCGAACGGCTGGTTGGGTCCGCTCGGATAGATGCCGTTGATGTCAATCTCGGCATAGCCGTCTTTGAAGGCGCGCCGCGTTGCAGACAGATCCAGGCTTATCTGGCCGCGGAACTGCCGCGCGAACCCGAGCACGAACTCGTCGACGTACGGCTGGTGCACGTCTGGATCGAAGGCGAGGGCGCTGAGCTGTGGCGTCGCGGCGGGGGTGATGTTGACGATCTCGAAGTTCCCGTCGCCGTCGGCATCGTAGAGCTCGCGCCGCTCTCTTCCCGTCGGCTGATCGAAGGGGCTGAACGTGGTGATCGGGTCGCGGCCATTCACCTGCTCGTGCAGCCGTCCGTAGAACACGCGCACGACGTTCCGGGCGTCGGGCGTCACCAGGTACGACATCCCGAGGCGGGGGCCGACGTTGACGCTGTTCATCCGTTCGATCTCGAAGATGTCGTCGAAGCGGCGGACGAAATCGGCGCGAACGCCGACGTTGGTCGTCACCCTGGGATGCGGCTTCCATGAGTCCTGCACGTACACGGCATAGTCGCGGTCGCGGGCCGCCGTGCTCTTCACTTCACTCGGGCTCTCATAGCGTCGGTAGAACGGCACCAGGCCGGCGGCGGGGTTGTTCGGATCACGCTGCCGGACGCGCTCGAGGATGAACCCGTCGTTGACCGTACGGGTGATGACGTCGCGAGCGAGTAGTGGCGCCGCCCACACGCCGGTCTTGAACTCGTGCGACCCGGCCCACCCTTCGCGGAAGTAGGTGACGTCGCCCCGGAATACCCACATCCACGACGGCTGGATGCTCAGGTTCTGCGCGTTGTTCATCGTCACCAGCGTGCCGGTGCCGACCGGGCGGCCGCCGCTGATCAAGGCCCGTTGGTGCACCTCCACCTGCGGGCCGAATCCCTTGAAATCCTTGTATGTATCCTCGTCAGACCCACCTTTGTTGTTGTACGAACCCGAGATCTGTGTCGTCAGCCGATTGGTCCAGACGGAGTTCAGTTTCACCTGATACAACGAACCGCCGGCACCACGCGGATTGATGTCGTGGGTCTCGCGCTCCCGGTTGCTGGTGAAGCGATTGCGGTCGTACTGCCAGAAGCCCGAAAGCGTCTGGTTCGGGTTACCTGCACTGGTGAACTTGAGGTAGGGCTGGTGACTCCTGGAGGTGTTGTCGAACGGCACGAAATCCGGCCGGAAGGCGCGCAGGCGGGCGAGATCCTCGTCGGTGCGGCTGATGCCGTTGACCAGATCGGCATACCGATAGGACCCGAAGAACCAGATCCGGTCCTTCACGATGGGGCCGCCGAGCGACAGGTCCCACTGGTTCACCTCCTGATACGTCGGCAGGCCACCCGGCGCAACGCCGCCGCGCGTGTTATCGCTGTTCCAGGCGAGCGGCTGGAAGGAATAGGCGCCCGATCCCTTCAGGCTGTTGCCGCCGCTCGGCGTCATGACATTCATCACCACACCCGTGCTCGCCGGCGCGGATGCGTCGATGCCTCCCAGTTTCACTTCGACGTCCTGGATCGTGTCGCCGCCCATCCCCATGGAATGCGCCGCAGCGTCGATGTACGCGGACGCCGGCGCACCTTCCAGCTGGAACGCGTGCGCGTAGATGTGCGAACCGTGAAAGTAGTAAGCCCGCCGGCCGACACCATCGTCCACGTTGCGCGAGCCGACGCCGGGAGCGACATCGAGGACGTCGCTGAAGAGCCGCCGCGACGTCACCGGCGCCGCGCGCAACAGGTCGCCGTCGATGTTGAGAATGCTGGTCGGCTTGCTCGTCTCGATCATCGGCGAGTCGCCCGAGACGGTGATCGTTTCCGCCAGCGTGCCGACCTTCATCTCGATATCCACGCTGAAGGTGAGACCGGCTCGCATCACGATGCCTTCGCGTCGATAGGTGGCGAAGCCCGAGAGCTCGGCCTGAATCGCGAAGGTCCCCGGCGGCAGATTGTTCAGGCGGTAGTACCCATCGCTGTCGGTGACCGCGACCACGGGCGCGACCAGAGCCGAGCTGGTGCCCGTGACCGTTGCGCCCGGCAGAACACCGCCTTGTTCGTCCTTGACGTAGCCTCTGACGCTGCCGTCTCCGGTCTGAGCTGCGGCAGGAACTGAGATGAGTACGGAGAGCGCAACCAGTGGCGCGAGGACAAACCGGATCATGTTCCCTCCTCTGGGCGACAGAGCCGACCGCCGCGATTGGCGCACGCTACTCTGGTGCGATAACACAGTCAAGGAGAGACACGGTTGTCGGTTCGGGACCGCGGGCCCGTCAGTTGGGGAGATGAGGTGTCGTGCCGGCCGCTAGTCGAGTGCGCGCTCGAGAACCCGGGCCACCACCCGTCGCGCGTCGAAATGCTCCTCGACGAGCGCACGCGCCTGTCGGCCGTGCCGTTCGTAATCAGCTTCCGCGGCGGCGAGTGCGGCCACCGCGTCCTCGAAGGTGCGGAACCGGAACAACCCGTCGGCATCTGGCAGGAACCGGCTGGCGCCCGTGTGCTGCACGACGGCCGGCCGGCCGCTCGCCAGATAACACAGGGTCCGGTCGCTCACCCATGCCGTGTCGAGCGCCACGTACGCGGGTTTCGCGCAGCTGAACTCGCCGCGCGATCGCTGGATGTACGCGCGATAATCGTCGGGAGTCGATGTGACGTCCCAGGCCTGACGCAACCGCCAGCCTTTGGGCTCCATCAACTGCCGGTACTCGTCGTAGTACTCGGCCAGACAGACGGCGGCTTCGAGCTGGACCTGCGTGTGCGCCGGCAGTTCGAGACATTCGAGGAAGGCGATCCGCTTCTCGTTCCAGAACGTCGTGCCGTTGTGCGCGAATGTCCCACCCCACCAGTGCGCCACGGTGGTGTAAGGAGCGCTGACGTGTGCCGGCACCGCCGGCCATTCCGGAAGGAAGATCGGAGGCGGCGTGTAAATCCATCGCACGCCGCAGTCCGGGAAGCGCGCCTGAGGCGTACCGACAGTCTCGCCAATCGTGAAATAAAGGTCGTGCGGCGCTACGGTGACGCTGCCCTCGGTCATCCACGTCTGAAGCAGACCAGGATCCGTATCGACCAGGGCGGAACGACGGAACCGCCGCACGGTCTGCGCCGGCAACGAGTGCCAGAGGTTGAGAAGGAGGTCAGCCCGCGTCGCCGCTTCGAGGTCAAGTGCGCCCGCGGCGAGGGGCGGAGGCGCCGGGGTGCCCGAGGGCGTCGCGAGAACGAGACGGTCTGCCAGATTCCAGGCGGACAGACGGTCCTTCAGCCTCGCAACGTTTCGATTCGTCTGTTCCACCGGATCGGCAGGATCGATCTGCTCGAGCCAGATCACGTCGCAGCCGAGTGCCCGCAGTCCGAGTGCCCACTGGAGATAGACCCAGAAATGGCCGCCGCCCTTCAGATACGCCACGGTGTTCGCCGGTGCGAGGCAGACCGTGCAACTCATAAACGTTCCTGCATTATGGAAGAATCGTGCCTCATCACAAACCGTTCTGCAGCGAAAAGCGAAGGGCAGCGGCCAGCGACATCTCGTCGGCGCCGGGGCGGACCTCCGACTCCGTGAGTCGCCGGCACAGCGCGATTACCGTGTAAACCGCCAGTTCACCGGCACCGATCCGCTGCCGGGCCTCTGCGTTGTAATGCTTCAGGAAGTCGTCCCTGCACTGGCGATAGACTTCCGAGTCGTAGCGGGCAAGCGTGAAGCACAGAAGGTCGGCGGCGAATCCTCCGAGATCCAACCCCGGGTCGGAGAGCCGGCAGTTCTCGAAGCGATAGAGGTAGAAGCGCCCGTCCACGCCGTACTGAATGCAGTCCCAGCCCAGTGAGCCGTGGATCGGAGTCCTCGTGCGTTGGGTGCCGGCATCCTGTCTTTCCTGCAGACTCTGCACGTACTGACGGAAACGATTCAGGAGTTCGGCCTCACAACCCATCTTCTGCAGCGTCGTTTCCGCTCGCGCGAGTATCATTCGCAGGCGCTGATCCATCTGACGTGGCTCCGCTCCGGGCACGTTGACCGCAGACCGGTGCAGGGCTGACAGCGACTGCCCCGCCCTTTCAGCGGCGTGACACACAGAACCGAGCGCGTCTTGACAAGTGAGGTACTCCCACAGGTCCATCCACGGGCCGAATTCGTAGA
>JBKPAI010000020.1:0-34702 GCA_046726355.1 Acidobacteriota bacterium
CAACAACGACAAGGCGGCGCACCTGGTCATCATCAAGAACGTCGTCAACGACAACGGCGGCACCAAGGCGGCCGGCGCCTTCTCCGGCACGATCACCGGCGTGACCGCCGCCGGCGGCAACGCCTGGACCGGCACCGCAGCACCCGGCGTCGACAAGACGTTGACCAGCGTCGGCAGCTACACCGTCACCGAGACCGCCGACCCCGGCTACGACACCACCTACTCGGCCGACTGCACCGGCACCTTCGCGCTCGGCCAGACCAAGACCTGCACGGTCACCAATAACGACAAGCCGGCGCACCTGATATTGATAAAGAGGGTCATCAACGACAATGGCGGTACTGCGGCTCCAACGGCCTGGATTCTGTACGCAAATGGTCCGACGCCGATTTCGGGTCCGGGTGGTGTCTCGGCCGACGTAAAGGCCGGCACGTATGCGCTGTCGGAAAGTGGCGGGCCGGCAGGATACGCGGCCGGGAACTGGAGCTGCGGGGGCGGCAGCCAGAGCGGCTCGTCCGTCACCTTGACGGTGGGCCAGAGCGTGACGTGCACGATCAATAACGACGATATTCCTGCCCAGTTGACTGTCAATAAGGTGTGCAACCCGACCAGCGATACGGGCAGGTTCAACCTGCAGATCGACTCGATCACACGAAAGGCAGATGCGGCCTGTGGAGGAACAACGGGAGTGGTCTACGTGAATGCCGGCACGCACACGGTTGGGGAAACCGCGGGCACCGGCAGCACACTGAGCGATTACACCACGGCAATCGGCGGGGCCTGCACGTCCGGCGGCGTGATCACGCTGAGTCTCGGCCAGTCGGCGACTTGCACCATCACCAATACCAGGAAGGCGACGGTGAAGGTCATCAAGACAGTCAGGAACGGAACCGGCCAGTCTGTTCCGCCCAGCGGCTCGCAGGCCTTTACGTTCCAGCTGCGCCAGGGATCGTCGAGTTCCGCCGCCGGCACGATTCTGGAAACTCAAATCCTGAACGCTGCGAATCAGGGCAAGGTCACGTTCTCGACGAAGCTGGCACCCGGGACGACCTATGCGTTCTGCGAAGTCGTGATGTCAGGCTGGTTGACGACACTGGCGCCGCCTTTCTACACGGCGGGCAACTCGAGCGCAGTCTGTTACGACTTCACGCCGGCAGTGGGACAGATTCTGACCTTTTCGATCAGCAACATTCCTTCTTCCGCGCATCTGACGAGAACCATCGGATTCTGGAAGAACTGGTCATCGGTTGCCGGCCATGGACAGGGGCCAAAGCTTGATCAGACGTTGGCGGCTTCGGAGCCAGGCGGCATCGCGATCGGCAAGCTCGTTCTGCACGGCAGCACCGCGACGCCGAACGTCGCGCCGGACGCTGCCAAGGCGGTGAACATCCTGAACAAGAGTACGATCGATGGCAAGAAGATGGCGAGCGACCCGGCCTTCAACATGGCGGCGCAGCTGCTGGGCGCCAAGCTCAATGTGCAGACGGGCGCAGGAGTTTGCCCGGCTGCTGTCAGGGCGATCAACGACGGGCAGAGCCTGCTCGCGGCGATCGCCTTCAATGGGCTGACGCACAACGCCATGTCGGCGACCCAGGTCAACCAGGCGCACAGCCTGGCAACGGCCCTCGATCAGTACAACAACGACAACACGTTGCTGTGCGCCGCACAATAGATCACATTAACAGATCAGTCGTTCCGACCGCATGGGGCCCGGCTGCCGCCGGGCCCCTGTATTCTGTAACGGTGGGGAGCCGTCATTCGGCCGCGGCCGCGGTAACCACACCGAATGAACGTTTTGACACATCTCGAACAGTGGAAGGCCGGCGGCGCGATCAGCGCCGCGCAGTACGAGGCCCTCTCTGCGCTGGCGCGAAAGGATCGGTTCTCGCTCTTCGTCGAGCTGAATACGCTGCTCTATCTGGGCGTGCTGGCGATGGTCGCAGGCATCGGCCTGACGATGACGGCCTACTCGGCGCGTCTGGGGGATGCCGCGATCCTGTCGTGTTTGACCGGCGTGTTCTGCTGGTGCCTGCATTACTGTTCTGTCCGCGCGCTCCCCTACTCTCGCGGCGAGGTCGCACACCCCGGCCTCGCGTTCGATTACGTCCTCTATCTCGGCTGCCTCGTCTTCGGTCTCGATCTTGGTTACCTGCAGTCCCGGTTTCACCTGTTCGGACCCGATTGGGACCACTCACTGCTGGTGGCCTCCGCCGCGTTCTTTGCGCTCGCGTATCGATTCGACAACCGGCTGGTGCTTTCGCTCGGGCTGTCTTCGCTGGGCGCCTGGTTCGGTGTGAGTCTGTCACGCTTCGGCTTTCTGCGCGGCGATTCCCTTCGTAGCTACGCGCTGGCGTACGGCGGCGTCGTCGCCGCGGCCGGCACGGCACTGCATCGCGCCGCCGTCAAGAAGCATTTTCTTGAAACTTACCTTCATGTCGGCGCCCATGTGTTGTTCGTCGCGCTGCTCTCTGGCGTCGAAGGTGATCGCGACGCGTCGGCGTGGTACCTGGCGGCGCTGTTGGGCCTGGCGGTTTTCGTCGTCGCCGCAGCGGTGCGGTTCCGGAGGTTCGCGTTTCTGGCCTACGGCGTTGTCTACGCCTACCTGGGACTGAGCGTCCGGGCACTTCGCGCGTTTCAGTCGCTCAACGCGTTGCTCGGCTACTTCATCGTTTCCGGGACGATTGTGATTCTCGCGCTGGTCGCAATGGCGCGGCGATTCGGACGGGAGCCATGAGGCGATATTCCCGCGCCGACGAGGACACGATTCGTACCCTCGGCCTGGTGCAGGATTGGACGCGATCCGGCCTGCTCACCTCGGAGCAACGTACGCGGCTCGAAGCCGACCTGCAGGTGGATTTGAGACGCACGAATCTGTTTCTGCGGGCGGTCCTCGCGCTGTTCACCGCGCTCATCGTCGCCGCTTCGGTCGGCCTGATGATGAATGTGCTCGACATCGAGCACGAGGTGGCGATCGCCGCCATCACCGGCGTCGCAGCGCTCGCCAGCATCGGCCTGGCGGAATATCTGGTGCTCGGATCTCGCCTCTATCGGTTCGGCGTCGAGGAGGCGCTGGCCGTCATGGCGGTTGTCCTGGCGGCGATCAGTGCCTGGATGCTGACGTCATGGCTGGCCCTCGGCATACGGGGACTGCGCGACATGGCCGCGCTGCTCGTTGGCGCGGCGGGTGGATTTGGACTTTATCGGCATTTCGGGTTCGTCTACGCCGCGCTGGGCGCCATCGCCTGCGTCGCCGCCATGCCGTTTCCGCTCGACCTGTCAGTCGCGGCGGAACGTCTGCTGTCGGCTCTGGCCGGTGCGTTGGTCCTGAAAATCGTTCGATCGAAGCGTTTCCGTTATCGTGATGACTATACCGGCGATGAATGGGCGTGGCTGCAGGCCGCAGCGTTCGCCGCAATATACGTCGCCCTCAACGTTCACCTGCCCTGGGACTCATACCGGGGCCAGGCCAAGGGCTTGTTCTATTGGAGCACGTACGCCGGCATCTGGATCCTGCCGTTCGCTGGTCTTGCGCTCGGCGTGCGCGAGAAAGATCGGGCGTTGTTGGATGTCGGCCTGGGGCTTGCGCTGGCCACGCTGATCACGAACAAGGCGTACCTCGGCTGGCCCAGACACACGTGGGATCCAATTGTGCTGGGCGTCGCACTCGTCGCGATTGCCGTCGTCGTTCGCCGCTGGCTCGCGAGCGGTCCAGGCGGTGCACGCAACGGAGTCACGCCGAAGCGGCTGCTCGAGAAGGACCGCAAGCTCCTGTCGGTAGCCGGCACTGCATCATCGGTGATCGCGCCGCGGCCAGGCACCGCCCCTCCAGGGTCCGTGTCTCCGGAGCCCGCGTTCCGCGGCGGCCGGTCCGGCGGTGGCGGCGGTGGTGGAAGTTTCTGAATGGTGCGCATCACCTCGTGCGCACGCCCTACCACAGGAATCTCGCCACCACTTGGCCGACCCGCCCGGGCAGCGCGCTGGTGATTCGCCCGAAGCTCGCCGAGCTGACGACTTGATTCGGCTGGTTGAAACTGACCTGGTTGAAGACATTGAACAGTTCGCCACGAGCCTGGACGCGCAGCCCCTGGCGTCCGGGAATCCGGAAGTTCCGCATCACGGCGATATCGCTTCTGGCCATGGCCGGCCCGCTGATGACGTTCTTGCCCATGTTGCCGTAGATGCCGCGCGGCAGCTGATTCACCGGCACAAACGCACTCGCGTTGAAGAACGCATTGATGAAGTCGTCACGATTTTTATGGGCACGCTCGATGTCCTGATATGTAACCCCGGGCGCCAGTTGGGCCAGCTGCCGGTTCGCCCCGCCGGTCCCATCCAGCGCCACATCGGTTCCCATCACGAAATTGAGTGGATTGCCGCTCGAAACGTTGTGGACGCCACTGACAGCCCAGCCGCCCAGCAGCCCTTCCAACGCCCGGTTGTCGAATTTTCGCAGCTGCTCCCACAGCCACGAGAAACCAAGCACGTGTCGACGATCGAACTGCGCTCGCCCTTTCATGACGCTGAGGTCGAATGGGTTCGCCACGCCGGCCGTGAGCCCGGCGCCCGAATCGAGCAACGTATCCACCGCTTTGGATAACGTGTAGAACCCGGAGAACATGAGACCACGAGTGAAGCGCTTGTTCGCCTTCGTCTCCAGGCCGTGATACCAGCTCCGGTAATCGCTTCCCAACACTCGCGACGTCGGCCCGATGATCCCGGGTTCGTACAGGACCCGCTCGTTGATGTTCTGTGTCGAGGGCGGCAGGCCGGTGATTGGCGAGTTGATGAAGCGAGCGGGATTGAAGTGTCTGTGTCCCTCGAGCTTGTAGCCGAACCTTCCGACGTACGCCACGTCGAACACCAGGTCGTTGGTGACCTGACGCTGGAATGAGAGGTTGACGTGGTGAACGGTGGGCGTGCTCATCTCGAGGTCGTTGTAGACGAAATTGAGAGGCAGGGGGTACAGCGGGCACTGAAGGCCTGGGTATTGATTGATCCTGACGCAGCCGAATTCGCCGGAAATCGGCACGCCCGAGGGCGGAAACGCACGGTTCAGGGAGCCGAAGGGATCTTCGATGCGGCCGGAGAACAGCTGCACGGTGCCGGTCCAGGGAGCCTCGGCCGCATGCACCGTGGTGCCGCTCACGTGGTTGAAGTACATGCCGTATCCGCCTCTGATGACGGTCCGGCCGTTGCCGAACAGGTCCCACGCGAGGCCCGACCGGGGAGCAAAGTTGTTCAGATCGCTCTGAACGGTCTTGTCCGGCACGCCGGGGTCGCCGACGAACAGAATGCCTCGAGGCGCATCGGGCTTGACCACCGACTGAACACCGTACAACCACGAGGTGTACCGACCATACTCCTGGCTCCAGGGAAGCCATGGCTCGTAGCGAAGCCCGAGGTTCAAGGTGATGCGCGGCGTGACCTTGAATTCATCCTGGATGAAGGCCTGGTGCTTCCAGATGATCGGAAAGCTGTCCGCCGCGCCGAACCCATAACTCACCTGATCGAACGCTCCGAGCAGGAAGTCCGCCAGCGGAGACCCCGAACGCGTTCCGGTGAACGTGGCGCTGCGGGCGCCGTTCCCCCGGACCAGATCGAAATTGACGTACATCCCTTCGTAGCCCCACTTGAAGGTGTGCGCGCCGCGGACAAGAGTCATGCTGTCCCGCCAGTGCCAGTTCCGGTAAGTCTGTCTTTCAGGACCGGTAAAACTGAGGTTGAATTGGCCGGAGACGTTGAGGCTCATCCCGACTCCCAGGTAGCCCTCCTCGAGATTCATTCCCATTTCCCGAGGAGGAACTCTGTCGACGGCGCGTTCGAACGAGTCGGCGAACATAAAGGAGTAGGTCGCTTCGTTCAGGAAGGTCGGACTGAAGGTGTGAGTGTCGGTCACGGCATATTGTTTGAAATCGGATCGGTTGTCCTGGGTGACGTATTCGAGGTTCCCGGGCGAGGACGTTCGATGATAGGAGTCTCTGAAATAGTGAAAGAACAGGTTGTTCTTGGATGACACCGTGTAATCGAATCTGGTCACCCAGTTGTACGCGTCGAGCGGCGAAGGCGACAGCTTGACGACAACTCCCGTGGGGGAACGCGGGATGAACCGATCGAGGTACTTCGTGGCAACCGGGCTGATACAGTTTGGATTGATCACGTTCGCAGCCACGCACGATGCCCCGGACGGATCGGTGAACGGCCGGTTGGTGATGGGGTCGACCGGACTCCTCAGCGCAGTTCCCAGAGTCGCAAAGTTCCCGCGGCGCTGTTCGTCGGTCGGCACCAGCGCCTGTGTCGATCCTGCCTCGGCCCGGTTCGACAGCCACTGGTACGAACCAAAATAGAAAAGCTTGCTCGGCACGATACGGCCGCCGGCCGATGCGCCTGCCTGATGCTGCCGCTGTTCCGGGCGTCGCGGCTGGAAGAAGCTGCGGGCGTTCAGTTTGTCGTTGCGATGGAATTCCCAGGCCGACCCGTGAAATTCATTGCTGCCGGCCTTGGTGACCACACTGACCTGGGCGCCGGCGTTGTTGCCGTACTCGGCCGAGAACGTCGACGTCTGGACGCGGATCTCCTGGACCGCATCCGGAGGTGGCGGATTGAACCCGGCGGTCTGCGAGAAATTCGTGAAGTTGGAGCCGTTCAGCGTGAAGTTGTTCTGCCCTCGGGAGGCCCCGTGGACGATCATCGTCGGACCGCCGCGAGTACTCGCCATCTCCTCTGACGCGGCAACGTCCGTAATTCCCGGAAGGGTGCGGGCCAGTTCCACGACGTTCCGGCCATTGAGCGGCAGCTCCTGAACCCGGCGGTCATCGACCAGGCCGGAGATGGTGGCGCTCCTCGTTTCCACCAGTGCGGCGGCGCCGGTGACCACCACGGTTTCCTGGAGTTGACTCAGATTCAGCTTGAAATCGACCCGCAGATTCTCGCCCGCGGTCAGCTCCGCCGTGGTTCGCTGCGTGGCGAAACCGGACAATTGCGCGGTGATGTCGTAGTTCCCCCTCGGCATGGCGAGAAGGTTGAAGAAGCCCGTTTCATCCGAGATGGCTGAGCGGGCGAGCTGTTGGCCGATCAGGGTGGCCCGCACTTCGACGCCTGGAACGACAGCGCCGCTTTCGTCGCGTACATAACCGCTGATCGTGCCTGCGACCTGGGCCGCCACTTCGCTGGAAACGTTGATCGCGACCAGGCCAGCCAGAAGTAATGGCAGTCGACGAAGCATCCGCTCAGTCACGGCTACCCCCTCTGCACCGAAGATCCGCTCGAACGGCCCGTGCTGTGTTGAGCGGGAAGTTCGTCAGATTATGACTCGCCTTCCTTTGTTGACCTCACTCGCGGGAGAGTCGCCGCGCGACGCATCTGAAAGGGCATGCTCTTCACAATCGCCAGGATCGTGGCCGACCATCGGTAGTCATCAACTGCAGCCGCGTGCATGATGGTGCGAATGGCCGGAGCGTCGTAGTACTCCATCTGCCTGCCGATCGCATACATGAGCAGCTTTGCTGTGACCGCTTTTACGAACTGCTCCCTCTGTTCCAGCAACGCGCCTCGAAGTGCGGCGGGCCCATCGACCTTGGTGCCGTCCAGGAGAATACCGGACGCGTCGATAGCGGTATCGCCGTCCTTCGTGCGCCACTGTCCGAGCGCATCGAAGGTCTCGAGGCTGAAGCCGATCGGATCCATGCGTGCGTGACAGCTCGCACAGGCTGGATCCTCGCGATGCTGCTGCAACATTTCGCGTACCGAGCTCGACTTGACCCTCTTGGCCTCCTCCAGATTCGTATTCACACTGGGAGGCGGAGGCGGCACCGGCGCGGCAAGCATGTTTTCCAGCAGCCACTTTCCGCGAATCGTCGGCGATGTGCGGTGCGGGTACGACGTCACCGCCAGAATGCTCGCCTTGCCCAGAAGGCCCCGGCGATTCTCATCCGTGAGCGTCACCCGCCGGAAATGGCTGCCGTACACGTTGCGAATCCCGTAGTGCCGCGCGAGCTGTTCGTTGAGGAACGTAGAGTCCGCCGTCAGCAATTCCACGATGCTGCGGTCCTCGCGCAGCTGGCTGTCGAGGAACAGCTCGATCCCCCTGACGAAGGCGGTGCGCAGGTTGTCGTCGAACCAGGGGAATTTCCGGTTGGCATCCGGCGTGAGCAGCCAGACATTGCGAACCTGCAGCCACTGGCTGAAAAAGTTCGCCACCAGCGCCGCACGTGCCCGTGGATCGCCGAGCATGCGACGCACCTGTTGATCGAGGACTCCGGCATCGCGCAGTTTCCCGCGGATCGCCAGGTCGAGCAGCGCATCGTCCGGGATACTGCTCCAGAGGAAGAAGGACAAACGCGACGCCAGTTCGACTTCGGAGAGACGATAGGCCGTGCCCGGGCCAACGTGGTCGGGATCGGCTTCAATTCGAAACAGAAAATCGGGGCTGACGAGAAGCCGTTCGAGCGCGGCCCGGATTCCGGCCTCGAAGCCTCCATCTGCGCGGCCGTTTCGGTAGAACCCAAGCAGGGTGTGAATGTCTTCCTTCGTCGCCGGCCGGCGGTACGCGCGTCTGGCCAGTATTGACACGATCTTCGTCGCGCATCCTGTCTCTTCCTTAAGAGAGTGGGGATAGCACGCGAAGATGCGGCGGCGGCTGGCGGAATCCCGCGGAAGCGCCGCGTTGTACGGTCCTCCAATCAGAAGGAGCGATACCACGAGCGGGGCCCGTGTATCTCCGTCATAATCGTGGCCCCATATCGGGATGCGCGCAGGTCCCAGGCCCTCCGGCCTGGCGGCGTCGGACTTGACGACCGTGACGATCACCTGCCGCAGCCCGGCCCGCAGCGGCACGCGGACCTGCAACGCATCGTCAGCCGTAAACAGCGGATTGGTCGGGTCCTCATAGTCCGATGAGGAAGCGCGTGCTTCGGCCGCGCCGAGTTCGGGTCCGCCCAGCCTGAACTGACCGATTCGCATACCGGGTGTTCCATCCGCGGTACGCAGGGCCGAAGAGGGCGTTTTCACCGTTCGTGGCCACGGCCCTCGCATCGGCGCCCAGCTGCAGCAGGAACCTGGCCGTGGCCAGCGCCTGCTCTTCCGACACTGCACTTTCACCCAGCGGCCGACCGACGCCGGACGCTGCCATCAGCGGCGTCGTGTTGCTTCTGGTGGTCAGTGTCGGATCGGCCCCGGCCGCGAGCAGGAGGCGCATCATCTCCATATCCGCCGCGGCGGCCGCCAGCAGAAACGGTGTCGCTCCGATCACGTCGGTGTATCCTCCTGCGAATCCCGGCGGGCGGCGCGTCATCCGCGCGTTCGGATTCGCACCATGCGCCAGGAGGGCCGTCACGAGCTGCAGCTTCGCCTGTCGCTCCGGAATCCCGCTCATCGCGTCGCTGAAACCGAACACGGGGTTCGCCTCGCCACTCTCCCAGGTGCCCACCGCCCAATGCAATGCCGCAAAACCGGCGTCATCGATATTCGGATCCGCTCCGTGCTCCAGCAGAAAGAGCGCGAGCGGCACCTGGGCTCTCACCGCGGCCACGAGGAGCGGCGTGCTGCCGGCGGATACAGTCGCCTCATAGCTCGGACCTCTTCCTCGCGGACGTTCTCCGTTGTCGGAGGAGTCCGGCTGTGACCGGACATTCACGTCCACGCCCGCCGCCAGCAGCAGCCGGGCAACCGCCACGTCGCCCTCCCGCGCCGCAAAATGCAGCGCGGTGAATCCTTTTTTCGTGGCGGCCCGGAGGTTCGCCCCGTGCTCGATGAGCGTTCGGACCACGTCCGACCGATGTTCCGCGGCCGCCCACATCAAAGCGGTCTGGTGTTGCACCGGCTCCCTGGCATTCACATCGGCTCCGCGGGCAATCAGCATCCGGACCGCGTCCGCGCTGCCGGTGCTCGCGCACGTCATAATCGGCGTCTCGCCGGTGGCGATCGGCGTGTGGGGACTGGCGCCGGCGTTCAGCAGCCGCTCCACCAGCGCCGCGTTCCCGTTGGTGCATGCCAGCGACAGCGCGGTGATGCGAAAGTCGTTCACTGCGTTCGCGTCGGCGCCGGCGCGAAGCAACAGGTCGGCGCTGTCGAGATCATTCCAGTGCGCAGCCCAGAGGAGCGCCGTCGCGCCGTCCGGCGCTCGGACATTCACGTCGGTGTGTTGATTCAGCAGGGTCCGAACCGCTTGGGATTCGTTGTTGCGAGCCGCTTCGACGAGCCGGAGATCCTCGTTTCCGGCCGCGGCGCCCGCGAGCTGCAGCAGCAGCAGCGTCAGCGATCCCACGAACGACGCGGCCTTGAACGGCCGGATTCCGGGGGGAAGAGGAGTGGCGCCGATCACTCCGACCGAGGAAGGTTCCGCGAGCGGCATGGCAGCAGCTGCGGTCTGTCGCTCTCACCCGCAGGCAGCATCAAGGGTAGCGATTTGCCCGCCGAAGTCAAGCAAAGGGAAGGATAACGGAGCACCCGGAGGTAACGGCAAAACACAGAGAAACGGAGCAGCGGAGGTTAAACAGAGAAAGCCATTTCCTTCTCTGTTCGCCTCCGTTTCTCTGCGCCTCTGTGGTTTACCGTTCCCTCCGTCTCCTTCGTTCCCTCGGTCGTTTTTCTCAGAACCTGAACGTGTATTGCAGCTTTCCGGCAAGCCTGGTATCTGTCGGGTGGAACCTCAGGCCGCGAGCTTCGTCCTGCAACCAACCCTGGCCAAAGACGAGGAAGGCATCGTTGCCCGGGCGCAGAGTCCAGCGGACGCGGCTTTGCCAGCCGAGGTCTCGGCCTTCATTGTCGAACTGGACCAGATTGAAGAACGTCAACAGCGGTGATACCGAGTAGTCAGCCCGGAGGACGAAAAGCCTGGCGACAAAGTTTCCTTCGGCCAGGCGGGCGAAAGTCTGTTCCAGCGCGATCCCGGTTTGAAAATGCGGAGCGACCTTGTACTGAAAGCCGGTTTCGAACTCGCTGGCGTGGCCCGACCAGAATTCTCCGAACCACGATTCGTAGTCAAATTGCCATCGTCGCTTCGTTGCGCTGTTGAATTGAATGCACCAGCGATCAAAGCGGTAATCGCCTGTCGGCAATGTCACTTCCTGCGCGATCTCAAACGGTTCGAACAGCCGTTCGAACCGGGCCGCATAGTTGAGCTCGAAATGGTCGCCTGAGTTGAAGTCGTACTTAACGGGAGCCACGAACACGCGCCAGCTCTCGGTCTGCTCGTGACTGAGATTTGTAAACCTGGTGATGATCAGTTCCTGGAACATCTGCCGGACATTGAAGAAATCTTTGGGCCGCGGACCGAATTCCGCAGAGATGTTCAGCTTCCGGACATCTGCACGCGGCACGAACCCCAGCGCCGGGCTGAAGCTCTCTTCGATCTGCTTCCAGTCTATGCTGACATCCCACAGGTCATTCGGGTAGCGAAGGCCAACGCCGAACGAATTGTTTTTCCCCTGCACCCCCCCGTGCGGCGTCTTGAGCAGAAATCCGTCAATGCCGAAGTTCTGATCCTTCTCCAGAAAATTGGAGGTGAAGAGTCTGAAGTCTCCACCAAATGTCTGACTGGAGCCGGCGCCGGTGGGATCGCCGCCTGTGAAGACGCCACCAACGTACGATTGCTTCAGGAAGCTGCGCTTGACGCGGGCCACGGCAAATCCCTTGGCACCAACCAGGTCGGTTGCCCCGCTGCGCACCGCCAGCAACCCAACGTCGTAGTCTCGCGCTTTGCCGGTCAGCTTCGTCCCCGCCAGCATCGGAACTTCCTCGCCTTCGAGCAGCCCAATCCTGCGGCTGAAAAACGGGATGACGTCGGCCTCCTCGTCCGAATTCAGGAAGCTGAACGCGCCCGCGTTCTCGAGGAAGAACGCGCGCTTCTCAGGGAAGAACAGCGGAAAGCGGGTGAGATTGATTTGACGAGTGTCTACTTCGGTCTCGCCAAAGTCCGTGTTGATCGTCGTCGTCCATTTCAGGCTCGGGGTGATGTTATAGAAGATGTCGGCACCGGCTTTGAGGCTCGCGTCGTTTCCCAGGCTGCTGTCGCGAAGCTCTAGGTTCGAGAGGTACGGACGGACATCCAGACCCGTACCTTGCTGGATGTTGTCGAATCCGGCGATCTCGCCCGCTTCCGAGACCTGGAAGAACTCGAGATCAAGTCGTGGAGAAGCCCACCGATCCTCTTCGAGCCTGCGCTGGATGGTGCGAGAGAAGTTGAATCCCCACACCTGATGCGCCTGGTGAAAGCCGAGGCTCTTGAACGGTATCGCAAACTCAGCGCTCCAACCACGCTCCGTGCGGCGCGTTCGGGCGAGCCAGATAGCATCCCACTCTTTGTTGATCTGTCCGTTCTCGATCACGAGCGCATCGACCACGGCGCCCAGCGGGTTGGTAGCGAAGTAGAAGGCATTATGCCGATCGCGGAAGCTGTCGATGAGCACCTCTATGCGATCATCGGCAGAAAGGTCGGCGTCGCGCGACATCTGGGTGCCGATCATCTGTTTCGGGTCCGAGTCAAAGCACATCACGCCGATGTAGAGGTTCTGGCTGTCGTACAACAGCTTGACTTCGGTGGTCTCAGTGGCTTTTTCGCCCTGGTGCGGCTCCCGCTGCCGTATCTGGCCGATCGATGCCGCCGCTTCCCAATCGGGCTCGTCCAGCACTCCATCGACGGTGATCGGTGACGTGGAACGGGAGACGGTCGCTCTTGCTGTTTCACCGGTTACCCGAACGACGCCCTGGCCTGAAGCGGTCATCTCAGAGATCCCGAAACTGCAGACCGCCAGGACAAGCAGACGGTCGCGTGGTCTCATTTCGGCCACCCCTGCGGGATCTGCCATTCCCACTGACTCAGACGCCAGCCGCTTCCCTGAATGGCCAAGGCTCCGACGTAGCCCGGAGCAGGCCGGAGGGTATAGAGTGACCAGCGCGCGGCCGGAACAATGGCCTCCGAATCGACGCAGAGATCGACAGCCGCAGGATCGGTTGTCAGAGGCACCGAGAAGCTGTTCAACGGTATCGCCAGGCCTTCGCCACGGGCTTTCAGGTACGCCTCCTTCTTCGTCCAGCAACTCAAAAAGGCTTCGGCGTAGAGATGGCTCGGGAAAGCAGCCAGCCACTCGACTTCAGCTGTTGAGAAGAAGTGCCGTGCGAGGTCGGCGTAATCAGGCTGACTGCGGATGCATTCGATATCAACGCCCACGCTGGAGGCCCTCGCGATCGCGATGAGGAGAAGGCCGCCGGAATGAGAAAGATTGAATGTGACCCGGCCGCCGAATTCAGAGCTGAGCCCAGGCTTGCCGAATGCGCTGTGGACAAAGCGTATCTTGCCGGGTTGGGTCTCGAGATAGCGCGCCAGGAGGTCACGCAGTACGCCGCGCGTGACAATGAAACGCTGCCGATCCCGCTCGAAATGGAAACGTGCACTCCGGTGGCGTTCATCAGGCGTCAGCGTCGCGCAGAGGCGAGCTTCTGTATCTGCCGAAACGTCCAGACTGGCGCACCAGGTATGAACCTCGTCGGACGCCAGTTGAAGAAACAGTGATGGTGACGCGGCGAAGGACATCGCGTTCGTTGTCAGCTGGCGGTGATCTCGATGGTCGGCGAGCAGTCGGTCAAGCGCACCGGCTCGGCCATGGCGACGAGCACTTCGCGCGGCCCCGCGAAGCGTTCCCTGGCGTGCGCGGTGCGGACATTGTCGACAAGCATCAGGTCGCCGGCCTGCCACGGCTCGCGGGCGGTGTGTGCGTCGTAGACGTCGTTAATCACCTGCACCGTGTCCGCGCCGATCGCCTCGCCGTTGCCGAACCGGGTGGTGAACGGCAGTCCGTCCTCACCGTACATGTCCACGAGGTACTCGCGCACCTCTGAGTCGATCGTCCACTCGTTGAGGAAGGCAATCTGGTTGAACCAGCAGCGCTGGCCCGTGAGCGGGTGACGGATGATGGCGCTGCGGCGCTGCCACGTGCGCAATGCACCATCCGGTCGCCACTCGAACGTAATCGCGTTCGCACGGCAGTCACTCTCGACGCTGCGGCGGTCGTCTGTGCCGAAGGCGTCAGCGACCGATGCGCCGATGTCGTCGTTGTAGTTGCGGATGAGCAGCCAGCCGACCCGCTCAAAGCGCTCGACCAGCTCCGCCGGCAATGCTTGAAGTACGGCCGGCGAGTCGGCCACCGGCGTCGCGCCCCCGTCAGTCGGCGCCACGAGGCACGCGAACAGCATCAGGCCGGGGAACTCAAGGCCGTAGCTGAGTTCGTGGTGCATGCACATCGGCTGGTTGGGCGGCCACTTCGATGAGGAGTACACGCCAGGCGAGTATCTTCGTCGGGGTGCGAACGCCTCCTTCTCGGTCATCAGACTGCCAAACTCGCGAAAGACGGCCTCGATCTCGGCCGCGTTGCGGAGCCCGAGGCCGCGCACGAGGAGCGAACCGTGCTCGGCGACTGCGGCTCGGAGCGCGCGGCGATGGTCGGCCGCCCAGCGCGCCGCGTCGCCGGGTGCCTCCACCAGCAGCAGCGGCGGTGTGCCGGGCCGCCGGTCTACGTTGAGCAGTGAGCTCGGGGATGAGGACGACATCTCGCTTTCCTTTCAGTCCGATTCAGGCGGTCATTGGGCAGCTGGCCGTCGCTCGCTGGACCTGCCGTCGACGAGCGCCGCGAGGTCGGCGAGAACCGGGTGACCGGTGAGGTCCTTGAAGGATACGGCTCGGTCGAGAGTGATCGCCAGCTTCAGAGCCGACAGCGACGTGCCACCCAGGTCGAAGAAGTGATTCCGACGGCCGATCTGGTCCTTCGGGATCCCGAGCACGTCTGCCCATGCGCCCGCCAGCCGGTGCTCGGTCGCCGTCCTCGGCCCGTCGTCGTCCTGCTCGGCCACGTCGAGTGCTGCGGCCAGCGCTGCTAACGCTTTCCTGTCGATCTTGCCGTTGTCGGTCAACGGCAGCGTGGTCCGCCAGTGGAAGACCGACGGCACCATGTACTCCGGCAGCGACTGGCGCAGATGGTCTCGCAGCCCGTCAGCATCGAGTGGCCGCTGGCCAGAGTAGAAGGTCACGAGGCGCTTGCTGCGGTCGGCCCGCTGAGCGACCACGACAGCGCCACCGTGGACACCAGGCACCCGCAACAGTCGGTTTTCGATTTCGCCGATTTCTATCCGGAAGCCGCTGATCTTGACCTGAGTATCGCGGCGGCCGAGGAATTCCAGCTTGCGATCGGGCAGCCAGCGGCCATAGTCACCACTCCGGTACAGCCGTTGGCCCTCGCGGTGCGGATCGGCGATGAAGGCTCGCCGCGTGCGCTCGGGATCGTTGACGTAGCCGCGGCCGACACAGACGCCGGAAAAAACGATCTCGCCGGGCGCTCCGAGTGGCACCGGTGACAGATGCTCGTCGACGACGTAGACGTGCACATTGTTGATTGGCCGGCCAAGCGGAACACGTTCCCCGCCGGGCGGCCTGTCCATGATCTCGTGATTGGTGTCGTCAGACGTCTCCGTCAGCCCGTACGCGTTGACCAGCTTGATACCAGGAGCGACCGCAAACCAGCGCTGCGCCAGCTCCTTCTTCAGCGCCTCGCCCGTGACGGAGACGCACCGCAGGTGCGGCAGCTCGCGCGGGTGCTGCGCCAGACACGACAGGACGACTTCAAGGTAGGACGGCACAACCTGGACGACGGCGACCCTGCCGTCAACGATCTTGTCGATAAAACGCCTGGCATCGAGGATCGCCTCCTGCTCGACCACCAGCGTGCGCCCTCCGACCAGGAGCGCCGACACCAGCTGCCACAGCGAGATGTCGAAGCACTGAGGCGCTGTCTGGGCCACCACGTCGCCTGCGACGATCCCCAGGTCGCGGATTTTGGCGCAGACGTGATTGAGCATGCCCGCGTGCTCGCACATCGCGCCCTTGGGCTCACCAGTGGACCCGGATGTGAAGTAGATGTAGGCGAGCTGGCCGGACGCTACGTCGATGCCGAGATCGCCGTCCGCATGATCCTCCTCGTACGCCGCGTCGATGAAGAGCGTCCGGACTCCGGACAACGATTCAACGGCACCATCGAGCGTGGCCGTGCTGCCGCGTTCGGTCAGCACGAGCCGGCAGCCGGCCCGCGACAGCGTCCGCGCCATGCGATCCGCGGGGAAATGCGGCTCGATCGGCAGGTAGACGCCACCGGCCTTGAAGATCGCGAGCACGGCGGCCATCCAATCCAGGTTGCGCTCGGTCACCACAGCGACAACCTCTTCGCGGCTCAACCCGCGCGCCAACAGGGCTCGGCCCAGCTGATTGGCACGGCCATTCAGCTGCCCGTAGGTCCACTGCATGTCGCCGTGGATCGCGGCGACCGCATCAGGATGTGTTCGAACCCGCTCCTCGAACACGTCGTGGACGCGTCGGTCCGGCAGCTCCCGGTGTGGGCCGGCGAGGGCATTGATCTGGAAATGCTGTTCGCCGGCAGAGAGCAGGCTCTGCCGCGCGTGCTCGGCGTCTGGATCGGCGGCGATCAGCGTGAGCGCGGCGAGGTGATAGCCGGCAATCCTGGCAGCGGCGTCCGTGTCGAGCACATTCCTTCGGTATCGCAGCCGTAATACGTGCCCGTCGTGTTTCCCAAAGCCGACCCACAGTGCAGTCGCCCCATCAAGCCCACTGCCCGTGTCGCCGGTCGGATCGAATACGGTCTCGAACAACGCGTTCGTCAGGCTCAGTTCACGCCTCAAGTCGTCGATGGGACAATCGCTGTATGACCGCAGGTCAGATTCGGCTCGGTGAGTTTCCAGCAGCACCGCCCGCCACGAGGGCGGTTCGGTCGTGATCCGGCACGGCAACGGAGATCTGCCATCCGGCGCGTAGCCGGTCCAGACCTCGCGCTCACCCGACAGCGCGCCAAGCACCTTGGCATGGGCGGTCAGCAGCACAGAACTGAACGGAACGCTCACCTCGTTCGCCAGCCGGCACAGCGCCGCCACGAGCTCATCGGGGATCCTGGTCTCGTACTCGCCGACGCCTGGCACTGGCTCGAGGGTCCATCGCGGGACCGCCGTGAACCCACCGGCGAGAAGTACCGCGCGCCAGAACTCCCGGCCTCGCTCCGCCGTGGTGACGGTATCCCGGTCATGCAGGTTGAGCCTGCTCATCTCACAGCTCCCTCGCCGGATTCCCGCCCCAGCGCGCGTGTGGCGGGACATACTCTCCTTTCATGAGAAAGGAGTCGGCCGCCAGTACTGAACCATCACCCATCGTCACGCCGTAGTGGACGAGTGCGCCAACCCCGATCGTGCAGCCGGCACCGAGCGTGGTGCGGTCGGTCTTGAACGTGCCGTCCTCCTGCGAATGGCACTGGATCGTGCTGGCTAAATTGAGCACACAGTCGTCCCCGATGGTGGTTAGAGTCCGCTCCGTGATGTGGACGCCATCGTCGAAAACCCGCTTGCCGATCCGGGCACCCATCAACCGCCAGATCACGTTCTTGAACGGCGTGCCGTCGAAGGCGTGGAGGTAGTCCAATGCCGGCACCTTCCACAGGCGCTCGTGCAGCCAGAAGTACGGATCGTAAATGGAGCAGATCGCGGGCTGCAGCGGGCGAAATCCCGTGAGACAGCGCTCCACCAGCGCGTAGTACAAGGGGCTGACCAGAAGGCCGAGCGCGAAGAGTGCCGCCATCGGCACATTGGCATATATGCCGTAAAGCTCGAAAGCGGCCAGGTCGAGGAGCGCGATCAGGAAGATACCGAGCCACCGGGCGAGGAGGAAGATGCCGATGGTCCGAATGTTGTACCGGTTCTTCGCGGCAAGCCCGCGGCGGAGCGCGCCCCCCGTCCGGAGATGGTCGAATCGGCTGTCACGGTCAACTGTTCGCGGTATCTCGAAGCACGGCGAGCCCAGCAGGCCGACCCCTTTGCGAACCTCGCCGTCGAGCGGAACCATCACCTTGCTCGCGAGCAGGCAGTTGTCGCCGGTCCTGCCGCCCGCGGGATAGGTGACGTCGTTGCCCACGAAGTTGCGCGGCCCGATCGACGCTCGAGAGACGCAGAAGGACGTGCTCGAAACCTCCTCATTGATAATCACCAGCCCGTCGGCAACCATCGTGCCGGTGCCGACAGCACACAGGAACGGGTTCGCCTGCTTCACATTGGTGCCGAAGTTCGACCCGGTCTGCTCGACGGGGGAAAGGTGGTATCCCAGGCAGCGCAAATAGTGGACGATGTAGGAGCTGTCGCCGAATAGGCGCGCATAGAATCGGATCGTGGTCATCCGCGTGATTACGCGGTGCACCCGGTCGTGGAAGCTATACAGCGGATAGACCGTGTCGGGTTTGAGACACAGGTTCAATACCCGAGGGACTGTGACCACGAGCAGCAGGCCGACGAGCACGACACCGAAGAAGAAGAACAGAAGCGAGAGAACCAGCGCGCCGGTGAAGAGCCCGCGCAACGTCCCCACGCCGGCGCTCGCAGCGATGCTCGGATCCGGAACGTTGCCCAGCGACGGCGCCACCGTCAGGAGGAGCTCCAGGCTCTCCTGCATGAGCGGCAAGTACAGGAGGAAAACAGCGAGCAACGTGAGCGCGGAGAAGTTGGCCCGACGCAGCGTGCCGCAGGGAGCCGGCGCGACTCTCAGATAGTTCACCTCCGTGCGCTGGGCCGGAGAGCCGTGCCACCGCTCGCCGGCCGGCACCGTCTGGCCGTTGTGCAGAGCGGAGGAGTGACCGAGCTGCGCCCCGTCGCCCATGGCCGTGTTGATGTCGAGCACGGTGTGCTCGCCGAGGAACACGTCCCGGCCGAGCGTAACCGGTCCGGTCTCGATTCGCCCCGCGTGCGCCCGGTAACAGAGGAAAAACGATTCTTTGCGGATGACCGTCCCGGCGCCAATCGTGAGCAGATCGGTGCACACCGGCACACGCCGGGAGAAGATCACGACGCCCGGCCCGATGTTCGCGCCCAGCGCCTTGAGATACAGCGAATAGAGGGGCGAGCCGACGAACATCAGGGCGCACGGGTTCGAGCGGATCAAGGTCCTGACGATCCAGAACCGCACGTATGCCAGACTCCAGATGCGGATGTGCGCCGGCTTCCAGCGTCCGATGAGCACCCATTTCACCAGGATCGGGGCGAGGCACACCCCAATGAACCCCGCCCCGCCGAACAGGACCGACCGGACATAAACCTCAACGGCATTCGAGCCGGCCGAGATCCATTCGTAGCCTTCGGCGGCAGCGAGCGCGGCAACGTAGGAATAGCCGAGGAAAAACAGGAGCTGCAGCGCGCCGCACACGACGTACTCCACCGAGCTCGTCGGTGTCGGCGGCTCGATCGGTACCGGAATCGCCGATACAGGAGAACTGGGCGCGACGTCCGCGACCGCGGCTGCCAGGGTTCTGATCGTCGGATACCGGTAAACGTCCTGCATCGAGACCGACGGCAGGCCGCCTCGCTTCCGCACGCGCGCGCAGAAATGGGCCATGACCAGCGAGTCGGCGCCGAGCTCCGCGAAGAAGTGGCTGTCGACTGACACGCGCTCGATGTGCAGCACGCCGGCGAGCACCTCGGCGAAGATTTGTTCAACGCCCGATGCCGCGGCATCAATCAGCGTGGATTCAGCCATAGGTATCAGCAGGACCGGCGATTCTCGAGCCGCCAGCCGCTCATCGCACGGTCTCGTAGAAGAAATCGGACAGGCGCAGGGCCCGGCCGGCGGCGACCGCCTGGTCGTACACCCATTTGCCGACCGCCAGATCGAGAATGCCCATCCCGAAAGGCGAGAAGATGATCGGCCGGCTGCGATTCACCGATTGGCGTCCGGTCATGATGTCGGCAAGCGTGCCCGTCACGAAGCCGCGATTGCCGGTCTTCTGCTCGGCGAGATGGGGTGACGTGTTGGCCTTCATCACGTGGTCGACGTCGTCAACCACGTTCTGCGCTGTCAGGAGTATTTCCGGTGCGAGATCGCGAAGCGAAATGTGCAGCACCACCGGGTTGTGCGCGAACAGGGCCGCATCGACGACGTGCGGCGTCGACGCGACGGTGGTAAAGAGGATTAAATCAGACGTTCTGACAAGCTGTGCGATGTCGGGGACAACCGTCACCGTTCGGTGCCGCTCGAGGCGGCACGCTCGGTTCTTGAACTTCTCACTCTCGGTGGGCGAGCTGTCGTAGAGCCGGACGTCTTCGATGGCCCATCCCGTGTCGACCAGGAAGTCGTACACGTATCGGGCGATGAACCCCGTGCCCACGATGCCCAGCGAACGGGCCCCGCTCGATTGCCCGTTCAGCCAATGCGCCGCAAGAACCGCTGATGCGGCCGTTCGTGCCGCCGAGATGATCGAGCTCTCAAGGATGGCAAAGGGGTACCCGGTCTCGTAGTCATTGAGCACGAGTACGGCCGACGCACGTGGGAAGCCTCGCTGAATGTTGCCAGGAAAGCTGGCGATCCACTTCAGGCCGGCGACGTCGAAGCTGTTGCCGAGATACGCCGGCAGCGCGATGATCCGGCAATCGGGCTTGTCGGGGAACCGCAGGAAGTAGCTGTCGGGGTTGACCGACTGGCCTTCGGCATGCGCCAGATACGCTTCCCGCACGATCCGGATGCAGTCACACCGCTGGGCCCGGATGATGTCGAAGACGGTCTTGCCGTTGATGATCGAGAGCTCGAACTGCATGGCGTGCCGGTTCCCCTACTCGAGCCTGGTCGCCCACGCGGCGTCGAACACCGTATCGAGGTACGGCGTTCCGCGGTCCGCGCACAGGAACAGCACGGTGGGGTGATCGGACGCCGGAATCCTCGCCGCATACCGCTTGACCGCCGCGAACGCCGTGCCGCTGGAGCCGCCGACGAACAGTCCATGGGTCGTGAGGAGCTCCCGGCACGCCTCAACGGTCTCGCGCTCGGGAATCAAGACAACATCGTCAATCCTGGCGTGCGACAGCAGCGGCGGGACGATGCTCGATCCAACGCCGGGAATATGGCGTTTCCGCGGGGTGCCCCCGAAGATCGCGGAGCCTTCGGTATCGACCGCGATCACCCGAATGTCGGGATAGTGTTCCTTGAGCCGGCGAGACACGCCGGCGATCGTTCCCGCCGTGCTCACGCCGATGAAGACATAATCAAGCGAGTCAAAATCGGCGCAGATCTCGGTCGCCGTGAGCTCGTAGTGCGCCTCCGTGGCGTCCGGATTTCCGTACTGATTTGTCCAGTAGGCGTTCGGAATCGTGTTGCAGAGTTCCTTCACCTTCTGCAGGCGCGTCTTCAAAAATCCGCCGGTGTCGTCGCGGTCCTCGACCTTCACCACGGTGGGACAGAGCCGCCGGAGGAAGGACTCGTAGGTGCTTGAGATATTCGGGTCGATCACCGGGATGAACCGCAGCCCGACCAGGTGCGTGAAGGCAGCGAGCGCGGCGGCGAAGTTGCCGGACGAGGACTCGATGACGGTGGTGTCGTCGTGGATCTCACCTCGCTCGGCCGCGCGTTTGAGGATCCAGTAGGCGGCGCGGTCCTTGATGCTGCCAACCGGGTTGACATACTCGAGTTTGGCGAAGAGATCCATCCCCGTCATGGCCACCGGCACGTGCGGCGTGGGTCGCAGCGTATTACGGAGCCGTTCCACACGCGTGGCGAGACGCTCCGCCGGGCCCTGGTCGAGAAGGTTCACCATCGATGTCTCGATGGTTGGCGACGGGACTGTCACCTCGTGAACCCTCACTGCCCCGCTCTCCAGAGCTTGTCGCATCGGTGCCCTCCATGGGCCCGGACGGCAACGACGAAAGGCGTCGTTGCAGGTGGCCGTGGCGCATTCTTCACAACCTACTGTTTTGTCGCTATAGCCCATTCGTGGCGGCACTACGTTGTATCGCCGCTGTAACCCCAATCCCCCAGGGGCGGATCATGTGAGGCCCGCGTAACAGACTCGTCCAGCATGACGATCACCATGTTTGAAGAACGAACCTGTGCGAGAGAGGGCCGTGACGACAAGCACCACTAAAGTGACATCGCGTCGAGAGGCGGCGGTCTATCTACTCGGCTTGATCCCCAGCCGTGAACCGTGTGGGCTTTCGATTGTTCCCTGCTGTTGACCGCCAACACGACGTGCCGGGCGCGCTGATGTGCGCGCCACCGCGAACAACGAGTTGGTTGAACCAGGAATCGCCCGATGAACGCTGGCGGATGACGCGCTGCGGCGCTGCCAGGTGTGGAGTGCACCATCGGGTCGCCACTCGCGAACGGAATGGCGTTGCCACGGCACCAACGCGCGACGGCGCGCCAATCGTCGGTGCCGAATTCGTCAGCAACTGGCGATACAGCCAGTCGCCCTCACGCCGAAGTCAACCCGATTGACTGGACGACTCGGGACACGACGCGGCAATTTCACCGCAACTCAGAACCTGAACGTGTATTGCACCTTTCCGGCAATCCTCGTATCTGTCCGGTGGAAGCTCAGGCCGCGAGCGTCATCCTGCAACCAGCCCTGCCCGAAGACGAGGAACGCGTCATTGCCAGGGCGCAGCGTCCAGCGCACGCGGCTCTGCCACCCGAGGTTTCCCCCCTCGTTGTCGAACTGCACCAGGTTGAAGAACGTCAGCAACGGCGACACAGAGTAGTCAGCCCTGAGGACCAGCAGCCTGGCGACGAAATTTCCTTCGGCGAGGCGGGCGAAAGTCTGGTCGAGCGTGATGCCTGCTTGAAAATGCGGCGCCGCCTTGTATTGAAAGCTGGTCTCGAACTGATTGGCCTGGCCTGACCAGAATGAGCCGAAGGACCAGGTATTGTCGAACTGCCATCGCCGCTTGGAAGCGGTATCGATCTCAAAACCCCACCTGGTAAAGCGATAATCGCCCGCTGGCAGTATCACACCTGGCGCAATTTCAAACGGCTCGAACAGTCGCTCGAACTGCGGGGCATAGTTAAATACGATGTCCTCGCCTGAATCCATTTCGTAATTGACAGGGGCGGTAAACACCCGCCAGCTTTCGACCTGGCTGTGAGCAAGACTCGTGAAGCGGGTGAAGGAGAATTCGTGGAACATCTGCCGGACCGTCAGGAAATCTTTCGGCCTGGGGTCGAATTCTGCGGCGATGCGGAGCCTGCGGACATCGGTCCGCGGCACAAAACCCAGGGTCGGCCTGAAGTGTTCTTCGATCTGCTTCCAGTCTATGCTGAGGCAAAGTAGAAGGCGTTGTGCCGATCGCGGAAACTGTCGATGAGGATCTCTAACCGATCGTCGGCGAAAAGGTCGGCATCACGCGACATCTGGGTGCCGATAATGTGCTTCGGGTCCGAGACAAAACACATGACGCCGATGTAGAGATTCCGGCTGTCAGAAAGTAGCTTGACTTCTGTCGCCTCGCTTGCCTTGTGACCTTCATGCGGCGCACGCTGCCGTATCTCCCCGATCGATGCCGCCGCTTCCCAGTCTGGCTCGTCCAATACTCCATCTACCGTGATCGGTGACGCAGTACGTGAGACAACAGCTTTTGCCGGTCCGCCGG
The DNA here is from genome assembly GCA_046726355.1 of Acidobacteriota bacterium. Taxonomy (GTDB): domain Bacteria; phylum Acidobacteriota; class Vicinamibacteria; order Vicinamibacterales; family CAVVIG01; genus QHWF01. The sequence continues at coordinate 23,440 of JBKPAI010000020.1, forward strand.
TTGCGCTGGCGACTCCCAGCGCTGATGCGCTCGTATCAGCGCGCCCAAAACAGCAAACGAGCAGTGCCAGCAATGGGCGGCGGCGTCTCATAACCCCGCTGACCTTGCGGCATCTGCCATTCTCGTTGACCCCACGCGCCAGCCGCTGCCCTCGATGGCCAGCGCTCCGGCAGGCGTGCCGAATGCGTTGTAAACGTCAGCGATCTCCACAGCCATTCTACCGGGCCAAACTGGAATCGCTTCAGCCACCACACGCTCAGCGGAATCCGGTTGAGAAAGATGATAATTGTGAGGAGCAGGCCAAGAGACGGTCTGACCGTGCGGAAAAAGGCGAGGCCGTAGCAAACGCCGCGTTTCCCGCTGTGCCAATCATCAGCCCCCACCCTTGCGCTCGCCGGATGAACGGCGCTCGATTCCGTGAGAAAGGCGTGGTTCGGCCGCGTAAGCGACGGCCCAGCCTACCGAACTCGAACCGCGCGCTGTTCGCCCTCGACCGTCAGGAACAGAAAAGCGGTGACCGTGCCCTGGCCGTCGGGAAGGAACTGGATCACATTGCCGCTCTCGGAAAAGCTCGTGTCGGAAATCGGCAGCAGCTGTAGCGGTCCCATGTGATCCAGATCCAGGAACAGGGTGTCGTCGGAAAGCGAGACGACGGCGCTTGTGACCTTGCCTTCCTCCGTGATCTCGTATGAGCCAACGTATTTCGACAGCTGCGCTCGCGCCACCTTGATCGCGGCCGCCCCCTGCGAGCCGGTCGTGACCGGGGTGTGCGCGCGACTCTTATCGTTTTCGCAAACGGCTTCGAGCAGCTCCGTGTCGGGCAAGATTTCCATCGGGACCGAGACGGTCCACGGCCTCGCATACGCACCAGGATCGTCGAAGGTGACCGTGACATCGAGATGACCGAAATCGCGCCGGCGGTAGCGCTCGGTCAAGCGGAGCGCTTCCGTGTGTGGATGGCCGTCGTAATCGAGCCAAGCGCGCTCGGTGAAGCCGCTGGTTTCGACGACCAGGGTGTCGCCGTCCCAGCGTCCAACGGAGTATCCCATCCAACTCGGATTCGGATCCTTGGGGAGCGTCCGGCCGTCCATATGAATCTGGCGATACGTGAGGTCTTCGAAAAGGATCACGATGAGCGAGGGCGTCTGAATGAACTTGACGGCGTCGGACGTGGTAAGGGCCGCCGGGCCAAGCGGCAGGCACTGGGCTTCCATGCTGTCCTTTTGGAAATCAGCTGATCGACGCTGGTACACCGCCTGCGCCCACGGCTTGACGTCTGCGGGCTTCAGATCTGCGGCCGCATTGTTATAGTAATGGTCGCCCTCTCGCTCCCACATTCCGGATAGATCGGGTTTGCCGTCGCGCGTCCTCGGCGCGGGTGCGGTCAGATTCGGTTTGCCGTCCGGAGTGCGCGGGATGCCTGGAGTCGGAAGGTTGAGCCACTGCGCGGCCGACGACGACGCGATGAAACTGAAGACGACCCCTGCGATCAGCGTTCTCATTGAATTCTCACTCGTCGTCAGCTGGCGACCTCGATCGCCGGCGAGCAGTCGGCCAGGCGCACCGGGTCGGCCATCGCGACCAGCACCTCGCGCGGTCCCGCAAAGGCTTCCCTGGCATGCGCGGTGCGGATGTTGTCCACGAGCATCAGGTCGCCGGCCTGCCACCGCTCGCGTGCGGTGTGTGCCTCGTAGACCCCGTCGATCACCTGCACGACGTCGGCACCAATCACGTCCCCGTTGCCGAAACGCGTATTGAACGGCAGCCCGTCCTCGCCGCAGACGTCGACGAGGTACTCGCGCACCTCCGGCTCCATCGACCACTCGTTGAGGAATCCGATCTGGTTGAACCAGCAGCGCTGGCCGGTGAGCGGGTGACGGACGATGGCGCTGCGGTGTTGCCAGGTGCGCAGAGCGCCGTCGGATTGCCACTCGAACTTGATGGCGTTCGCACGGCAGTAACTCTCGACGGCGCGGCGGTCGTCGGTGCCGAAGGCTTCAGCGACCGAGGCCCCGATGTCGTTGTTGTAATTGCGGATCAGCAGCCAGCCCACGCGCTCGAAGCGCTCGACCAGCTCGGTGGGCAGCGCCTGAAGGACAGTCGGCGAGTCGGCGACTGGAGTTTCGCCCCCGTCGGTCGACGCAACGAGGCACGCGAACAGCATCAGGCCGGGAAATTCAAGCCCGTAGCTGAATTCGTGGTGCATGCACATATGCTGGTTGGGCGGCCACTTCGTCGCCGAGTACACGCCGGAGGAGTAGGCCCGTCGCGGCGCGAAGGCCTCTCTCTCAGTCATCGGAGCGCCCAGCTCGTGGAAGACGGCCGCGGTCGCGGCCGCGTCACGGAGTCCGACGCCGCGAACGAGGAGCGAACCGTACTGCACCACTGCGGCGCGCAGCGCGTCGCGGTGCTCTGCCGCCCATCGCGCCGGATCGCCGGGCGCCTCCACACGCAGCATCGGTGGCTTTCCGGGTTGCACGTCCACGTCGAGCACTGAAGTCGGGGATGGGGATGAGGACGGGGATGAGGACGAGGATGAGGGTGACGATGAGGACGACATGTCGAGCTCCTTCGCCGCGCTTGCACGGATGCGTCCGAACGTATCAGATTTGCCGTGCAATCACGGCTGAACCAATTCAGGCTGGGACTGGAGCAGCCCGGCGCCGCTGCTCCGCGGACCTGCCATCGACGAGCGTGGCCAGATCCGCGAGAATCGGGTGACCAGCAAGGTCCTTGAAGGACACTGCACGGTCCAGCGCGATCGCCAGCTGCAGTCCCGACAGCGACGTGCCGCCCAGGTCGAAGAAATGATCGCGGCGGCCGATCTGGTCCTTCGGGATGCCGAGCACCTGTGCCCAGGCAGCCGCCAACCGGTGCTCTGTCGGCGTACTTGGCGCGGCATGGTCCTGTTCCGATCCATCGAGCTCTCCGGCGAGCGCCGCCAAGGCCTTCCTGTCGATCTTGCCGTTGTCCGTCAACGGCAGCGTTTCCCGCCAGTGGAAGGCGCCCGGCACCATGTACTCCGGTAACGACCGGCGCAGATGATCCCGCAGCACATTCGCATCGATTGGCCGCTGGCTGGAGTAGAAGGCCACGAGCTGCTTGCTGCGGTCGCCGCGCTCGGTGACCACGACCGCGCCGTCGTGGACGCCTGGCATCCGCAACAGTCGGTTTTCGATTTCGCCGATTTCTATCCGGAAGCCGCTGATCTTGACCTGGGCATCGCGGCGGCCGAGAAACTCCAGCTTGCCCGAGGGCAGCCAGCGGCCATAGTCTCCGCTCCGGTACAGCCGCTGGCCCTCGCGGTGCGGATCGGCGACGAAGGTTTGTCGCGTGCGCTCGGGATCGTTGACGTACCCCCGTCCGACGCAGACCCCCGAAAAAACGATCTCGCCTGGTGCGCCGAGCGGCACGAGTGACAGGTGCTCGTCGACCACGTAGACATGCACATTATTGACAGGACGGCCAAGTGGAACCCGTTCCCCCTCCGGCGCCCTGTCCATGATCTCGTGGTTCGTATCGTCGGAGGTCTCGGTCAGGCCGTACGCGTTGACCAGCTTTACATCGGGTCTGGCGGCGAACCAGCGCTGCGCAAGCCCCTTCTTCAATGCCTCGCCGGTGACGCTTACGCACCGCAGGTCCGGCAGCTCGCGCGGGTGCTGCGCCAGATAGGACAGCACGACTTCAAGGTAGGACGGTACGACCTGAACGACGTTGACCCTGCCTTCAACGACTTTGTCGACGAAACGCCTGGCGTCCAGGATCGCGTCCTGCTCGATCACCAGTGTCCGGCCACCGACCAGGAGCGCGGAAACCAGCTGCCACAGCGAGATGTCGAAGCACTGAGGCGCCGTCTGGGCCACGACCTGCCCCTCACCGATGCCCAGGTCCTGAATCTTGGCGCAGAGGTGATTGAGCAGCCCCTGGTGCTCGCACATCGCCCCTTTGGGCTCCCCTGTGGACCCGGAGGTGAAGAAGATGTAGGCGAGCTGGTCGGGCGCGACGTCGATGGGGAGATCGTCGTCGGCATGTCCCTCCTTGCTGGCGTCGTCGATGAAGAGCGTCTGGACTCCGGGAAGCGAGTCGAGCGCCTCCGCGAGCGTACCAGTGCTGCCGCGTTCGGTCAGTACGAGCCGGCAGCCGGCGCGCGAGAGCGTCCGTGCAATGCGGTCGGCCGGGAAATGCGGCTCGATGGGCAGGTACGCGGCACCGGCCTTGAAGATCGCGAGCACCGCGGCCATCCAGTCCAGATTGCGCTCGGTGACCACAGCGACAACGTCTTCGCGGCTCAACCCGCGCGCGAGCAGGGCTCGACCGAGCTGATTGGCGCAGCCATTGAGCTGGCGGTACGTCCACTGCGTGTCGCCGTGCATGGCGGCGATCGCGTTCGGGTGCGCCCGGACTCGATCCTCGAACAGCTCGTGGACCCGGCGGTCCGGCAGCTCCCGGCGCGGTCCGGCGAGGGCGTTGATCTGGAAATGCAGCTCTTCCGCGGACAGCAGGCTTTGCCGCGCATGCTCGGCATCCGGATCAGCGGCGATGAATGTGAGCGCGGTGAGATGGTAGCCAGCGATCCTGGCGGCGCAGTCCCCGTCGAGCACATCGCGCCTGTACCGCAGCCGCAATACCAGCCCATCACGTTCCGGGAAGCCGACAGACAGTGCTGTCTCGCGAGCGAGCTCCGCGCCATCGTTGGTCGGATCGAACACCGTCTCGAACAGCGGCTTTGTCAGGCCCAGCTCGCGCCTGAGATCGTCGACGGGAAAATCCCTGTGCGTCAGCAGTTCGAGCTCAGCTCGCTGCGTTGCGTGCAGCATCGCCCGCCACGAGTGCCGTTCGATCGTCATCCGGCATGGCAACGGCGGCCGGCCCTTCAGGGCGTAGCCGGTGGTGACCTCGCTCTCGCCCGAGAGCGCGGCAAGCACCCTCGCGTGTGCCGTCAGCAGCACTGAACTGAACGGAAGGCTCATCTCGTTCGCGAGCCGGCGCAGCGCCGCCTCGAGTTGGTTGGGGATCCCCGCCTCGTATTCGCCGACGCCGGCCACCGGATCACTTGTCCAGCGCGGGACCGCGGTCAATCCGCCGGCGAGAAGCACGCCATGCCAGAATTCCCGCGTTCGCTCCTCGGTGTCGCGCTCGTATAGGCCGAAACTCATCTCACAGCTCCCTCGCCGGGTTCCCTCCCCACCGAGCGTGGGGAGGGACGTATTCTCCCTTCATGAGAAAGGAGTCGGCCGCGAGCACCGAGCCGTCACCCATCGTCACGCCGTAGTGCACGACTGCGCCAACGCCGATCGTGCAGCCGGCGCCGAGCGTGCTGTGGTCCGATTTGAACGTGCCGTCCTCGAGCGAGTGGCCCTGGATTCTGCTCAATTGATTGAACACGCAGTCGTCACCGATCGTGGTGAGGGTCCGGTCCGAGACGTGGAGTCCGTCATCGAAGACCCTCTTGCCGATCCGAACACCCATCAGCCGCCAGATCATGGTCTTGAACGGCGTGCCGTCGAACGCGTGGAGATACACCATGGCAGGCACCTTCCAGAGGCGCTCGTACAGCCAGAAGTACGGGTCGTAGATGGAGCAGGTCGTCGGCCGCAGCGAGCGGAATCCGCCGAGGCAGCGTTCCACCACCGCGTAGTACAACCCGCTGACCGGAAGGCTGAGCGCGAACAGCGCCGCCATCGGCACGTTCGCGAATTCACCGTACAGCTCGAATGCCGCAAGGTCGATCAGGGCGACGAGGAAGATGCCCAGCCACCGGGTGACCAGGAAAAGACCGATGGTGCGAAGGTTGTACCGGTTCTTCGCGGCAAGCCCGCGGCGGAGCTCCTCCCCGTGGCGGAGATGGTCGAACCGGCTGTCGCGCTCAACTGATCGCGGAATCTCGAAGCACGGCGAGCCGAGCAGGCCGACGCCTTCGCGAATCGGGCCGTCGAGCGGAATCATCGCCTTGGTCGCGAGCAGGCAGTTGTCGCCGGTCCTGCCGCCCGCGGGATAGGTGACGTCGTTGCCCACGAAGTTGCGGGGTCCGATCGACGCTCGAGACACGCAGAAGGAAGTGCTCGAGACCTCCTCGTTGTTGACTATCAGCCCGTCGGCCACCATCGTTCCGGTGCCGACCGCACACAGAAACGGGTTCGCCTGCTTGATCTGGATGCCGAAGTTCGTGCCGGTCTGCTCGACCGGTTTCAAGTGGTACCCCAGGCCCATCAAATAGTGGACGATGTAGGAGCTGTCACCGAAGAGTTGCTGAAAGAACCTGCTGGTGGTCATCCGGACGATGATCCGGTGCGCCCGGTCGTGGGGGCCATACAACGGATAGACGGTGTCCGGTTTGAGAAACAGGTTCAATACACGAGGGACGGTGACCACGAGGAGCAGGCCGACGATCACGAAGCCGAAGAAGAACACACACGAGATGGCGAGGGCGCCGATGACGAGCTCCTGCAATGTCACGGCCTCGGCGCCCGCCGCGGCCGGACCCAGAACGTTGCCGAGCGACGGCGCCATGGCGAGCAGCAGCTCCACGCCCCCCTGCATGAGCGGCATGTACAGCAGGAACGCAAGGAGCAACGTGATGGCGCAGAATCCGGCGCGACGCAGCGTGCCGCAGCGAGCCGGCGCGACTCTCAGGTAGTTCACGTGCGTGCGCTGCGCCGGAGAGCCATGCCAACGCTCGCCGGCCGGCACCGCCTGGCCGCTGTGCAGCGAGGAGGCGTGACCGAGCTGCGCCCCATCGCCCATCGACGTGTTGATGTCGAGCACGGTCTTCTCGCCGACGAAAACGTCCCGGCCGAGGGTGACCGGCCCCATCTCGATACGGCCTGCGTGCGCCCGGTAGCAGAGGAAAAACGATTCTCTGCGGATGACCGTTCCAGCCCCGATGGTGAGCAGATCGGTGCATATCGGCACACGCCGGGAGAAGATCACGGCGCCCTTCCCGATGTTCGCGCCCAGCGCCCTCAGATAGAGCGAGTAGAGCGGCGAACCGACGAACATCAGGGCGCACGGGTTCGACCGGATCAACGTCTTGACGATCCAGAAGCGGACGTATGCCAGACTCCAGATGCGGATCGGTTCGGGCTTCCACCGCCCGATGAGGATCCATTTCGCCAGGATCGGCAGCAGGCACACGACGAGGAACACTGCGCCGCCGAACAGGACCGACCGCACGTAGATGTCGACGCCAGTGGCGCCAGCGGAAACCCATTCGTAGCCGGCGGCGGCGCCAAGCGCGGCAGCGTAGGAATAGCCGAAGAAGAACAGGAACTGCAGCGCTCCGCACAGGATGTACTCGCGCGTGCTCGTCGCGGTCGCCGGCTCGATCTCGGGCCGGACGGCCGGCTTGACCCCTGCCGGGGCGACGTCCGTCAGAGCCGCCGCGAGGCTGCTGATCGTCGGATGCCGGTAGACGTCGCGCATCGAAACCGACGGCAGGCCCCCTCGCTTCCTCACTCGCGCACAGAAATGCGCCATGACCAACGAGTCGGCGCCCAGCTCGTCGAAGAAGTTGCTGTCGACAGACACGCGATCGACGCGCAGCACACCGGCGAGCACCTCGGCGAAGATGGTTTCAACCTCCCCCGTCGCGGTGCACGGATCCGCAATCAGCATGGATTCACCCATTGACGTGGCACGAATGGCGTTCATCGCACGGTTTCGTAGAAGAAATCGGACAGGCGCAGGTCCCGGCCGGCGGCGACCGCCTGGTCGTACACCCACTTGCCGACCGCCAGGTCGAGTATCCCCATCCCGAATGGCGAGAAAATGATCGGACAGCCGCGATCCACCGATCGGCGTCCGGTCATGATGTCGGCAAGAGTACCGGTCACGAAGCTTCGATTCCCCGTCTTCTGCTCGGCGAGATGCGGCGAGGTGTTGGCCTTCATCACGTGGTCGACGTCGTCCACCACGTTCTGCGATCTCAGGAGGATCTCGGGTGCGAGATCGCGCAGGGAAATATGCAGCACGAGTGGGTTGTGCTCGAACAGGGCGGCATCGACGACGTGGGGCGTCGAGGCAACCGTCGCAAACAGGATCAAATCGCAGTCCCTGACAAGGTGTGACAGGTCGGGGACGACCGTGACCATCCGGTGCCGATCGAGGCGGCACACGGTGTTTCTGAATTTCTCGCTTTCGTGCGGCGACCGGTCGTGTAACCGCACTTCCTCGATCGCCCATCCCGTGTCGACCAGGAACTCGTAGACGTACCGCGCGATGAACCCGGTCCCCACGATGCCCAGCGAACGCGCCCGTGACGATTGACCGTTCAGCCAGTGCGCGGCAAGCGTGGCTGAAGCCGCTGTTCGCGCGGCCGAGATGATCGAGCTCTCGAGGATGGCGAACGGATACCCGGTTTCGTAGCTGTTGAGCACGAGAACGGCCGAAGCACGCGGAAACCCTTTGTGGATGTTGCCGGGATAGCTGGCGATCCACTTCAGGCCGGCCACGTCGAAGTCCCTGCCGAGGTAGGCCGGGAGCGCGATGATCCGGCAGTCTGGCTTCTCGGGGAACTTCAGGAAATAGCTGTCGGGGTTGACCGACTGACCGTCGCCATGGGCGAGATACGCCTCCTGGACGATCCGGATGCAGTCACAGCGATGGGCGTGGACGATGTCGAAGACAGTCTTGCCGTTGATGATCGATAGCTCGAAGTCCATGGCTGCTCCCGCGCCCGCTACTCGAGCCTGGCCGCCCACACGGGATCGAACACCGTGTCGAGGTACGGCGTGCCACGGTCGGCGCACAGGAACAGCACGGTGGGGTGCTCAGACGCCGCAAACCTCGCCGCATAACGCTTGACCGCCGCGAACGCGGTACCGCTGGAGCCTCCCACGAACAGTCCGTGGGTGTTGAGGAGTTCCCCGCACGCTTCAACCGTCTCGCGCTCGGAGATCAGGACAACGTCGTCAATCTTGGCGTGCGACAGCAGAGGCGGGACGATACTCGCTCCCACGCCGGGGATATGGCGTTTCCGCGGGGCTCCTCCGAAGATGGCCGAGCCTTCGGTGTCGACGGCGATAATCTGAACGCCGGGATAGTGTTCTTTGAGTCGACGAGACACTCCGGCGATCGTGCCCGCCGTGCTGACGCCGATGAAGACATAATCGAGCGAGTAGAAATCGGCGCAGATCTCGCCCGCCGTAAGCTCGTAGTGCGCCTCCATGGCGTCCGGATTTCCATACTGGTTCGTCCAGTAGGCGTTCGGCGTCGTGGCACAGAGTTGCTTCACCTTCTGCAGGCGGGTCTTCAGGAATCCGCCCGTGTCGTCACGCTCGTCGACCTTCACCACTGTGGGACAGAGGCGTCGCAGGAACGACTCGTAGGTGCCGGAGATATTGGGGTCGATGACCGGGATGAACCGCAGGCCGACAAGGTGAGTGAAGGCCGCGAGAGCGGCCGCGAAGTTCCCCGACGAGGACTCGATGACCGTTGTCTCTTCGTTGATCTCACCTCGCTCCGCGGCCCGCTGAAGGATCCAGTAGGCGGCGCGGTCCTTGATGCTCCCGACCGGGTTGACGTACTCGAGTTTGGCAAAGAGGTCCATTCCCTTCATTGCCAAGGGCACATGCGGCGTCGGTCGCAGGGTATTTCGGAGCAGTTCCAGACGCGTGGCGAGGCGCGACGCCGGCGCCCGATCGAGAAGGTTCACCATCAATGGGTCGCTGGTGGCGACGGGACTGTGGCTCCCAGAGAGATCCGCTACGCTGCCGTCCAGGGCTTGTCGCATCTGTGGCTCCCGTAACTCGAACGATTCATGCGAAGTGACACGGGTCACTCGACCGCACTCGCCTTCCCGAACCGACGTCTGCTCGGTTCCGGGGCGGATCATGTGACGCTCCGAAATCCGCGCCTCCCTGAACGGGCCGCACGTCGTCATCGAGTCACGGTTGAATTAAAACCCCATCAACCGTGGACGCGCGCCGTTCATCCGCGATGTCGACCATGAGCGAAATCGATGCCACTCATAACGAGGAAGGATGCCCGTGGCGCTGGCGCCCGCGACCGCGCCTGCAGGCATGCCGTCATTGTTTGAGTTTTCTTCGCGATCCTTTGAATTGATGTGAGCGATCGGCAGGTCGGGCGGCGTGACTGTCGTCGGCGACCTCACACTGGGACGATCTCACCGGCGGGATCCGCGTACTGAAGACCGACGGTCACGACAGAAATCAGAACACTTCGGACCGGTGCCTTCCGATTGGTGTCACCACCAGATGTATCTTCCGTGTAACCGAATCACTCGATGTCGGGATCGCCACCGTTGAAGGGCTTAGCCCGCAGACCCGGCGATGGTCCCTGGAAACTGCGCATGGCCGCGACGCCGTGGCGTGTCGCGCCAGATCCGTGCGCAGTCGAAGCTACCGCGGCCGCTGGGAATGAGGTCCGTCTCTGTTCGTCCGGCGAGCGAACGCTTGCGCGTAAGCGGCGCGGCGTCGACGGAATCATCGGCATCCGACTCAACGTCAGGATCGCGATGTGGAGATCACTGTCGGGCCGGTCGCGCCGCGCGAGGCGCTATCAGGTCAGAGTCGCGAGATGGACGCGCGGTCGTGCTGGCGGATCGGGGCCGTCAGCAGGCCGGCGGTCGATCCCGCCATTCGAATATCACGCTGTCTTCTGCGTCATGGTGAAGGACTCCGCGCCCGTGTGTCATGGACGCGCTTGCGACCGTCGCGCGCCGTGCCGAGAAGCTCTGCAAGCGGCTCCCCGTCCAACCTAAGGCCTTGAGGTGCTTGCGACTGGCGCTGGCGTCGGGACTCCCGAATGATCCCGATCACGCTTCCTGATCGTCCTGCGCGGCTTTCATCCAGCCGAAGTCAGTGTCGTGCACTGAATCGCGCCTGCCGGCTCTCGCCGATCTCTTCAATCGTTCGATACGGGTGCGCTAGCTTCAGACGGGTCAACAGCTGAATGATCGGCCAGCTCGGATCGATTTCACCCGGGCGGACACTGAACTTGGGACTGCGGGGGAAGCCGTGATGGTTGTTATGGAGCCCCTCACCACCGGTGAAGAAAGCCAGCCACTGAATGTTGGTGGCGGTATTGTCGAAGGTCCGATAGCCGCGAGCATGACAGAGACCGTTGATGGAGGAGGATAAGAAGAAGACGTAGATGACGCCGTGCAGGCCGGCGGCGAGCAGTCCCCAGCCGACGCCGATGAGGCCGCAGAGCGCGACCGTGCCGACCACAGGACCGACGAACCCGTGATTGAACAATAGTCGGTCCCATCGATCCACCGTGATGTCGTGCGCGTACTTCTCGA